>JBBSQC010000001.1:0-211323 GCA_038258215.1 Actinomycetales bacterium
ACCTCGGGAGGACCGAGGGCTGCGGTGTCATGCAGGCCCTCGAAGGGCGACCACCACGAGCAGTCACCTCGGCCCCCGCCGAGTCCCTTCCACGAACACCCATCAGGTACCCGCAGAAAGGATGGTGCCCTAGTGACCACCCCCGAGACCTCGTCCCCCGAGGACACCACAAGAGCCCTCCAACCCTTCGGGCGCCGCGAGGAGCGAGCCGGCCGTCCCAGCGTGGTGCTCGAGCGCAGCTTCCGAGCCCCGATCGAGGACGTCTGGGCAGCCGTGACCGAGCCCGAGCGCCTCGCGCGGTGGATCGGCACCTGGACGGGTGACCCGGCATCCGGCAGCGTCCAGTTCCTCATGACCGCTGAGGGGGACGACGTCGCCGCGGAGTCGGCGACCATCCTGGACTGCGACCCACCACGGCGGCTCGAGCTCCAGTGGGCCTCGGAGGCGCCCGGCGGATGGACGTGGCACGTCGAGATCGGCCTGGTCGAGCACGATGGGTCCACGACACTGACCTTCGCCCAGCACGTGCCCGACCGAGCCACCGGCCGTGACGTCGGGCCGGGCTGGGAGTACTACCTGGACCGGCTCGTCGCCGCGGAGTCGGGAGGCGACGCGTCCACGGTCAGGTGGGCGGACTACGAGACGATGTCGGGCCACTACGAGGAGCTGTTCGACGACCTGCCCTGACCGCGCCCAACGTCCTAAACCGGCAGCGGCCCTCAGACGGGGATCGCCGGCAGGCGGGTGAGCGCCTCGGCCACCGACTGCTGCAGCTCGGTGTCGTCCCACGTGTGGTCGACCAGCGTGCCGCGCAGGTAGGCGTCATAGGCCGGCAGGTCGAGGTGGCCGTGGCCGCACAGCGCCGTGAGGATGACCTTCTCCTCACCGGTCTCGATGCACGCGATCGCCTCGTCCACGGCGGCCGCGAGGGCGTGGGTCGGCTCCGGCGCCGGCACGATCCCCTCCGTGCGGGCGAACAGCACCCCGGCGGCGAAGCAGTCCTTCTGGGTCTTGGCGACCGCCTCGATGTGCCCCTCCGCGTAGAGGTGGCTGATGAGCGGGCTCATCCCGTGGTAGCGCAGCCCACCGGCGTGGATGGGGTCGGGGATGAAGTCGTGCCCGAGCGTGTGCATCTTCATCATCGGCGTCAACCCGGCCACGTCGCCGAAATCGTAGGCGTAGGTGCCCTGCGTGAGGGACGGGCAGGATGCCGGCTCCACGGCGCGGATGACCGGCCCCGACCCGGAGGCGAACTTCTGGCGTAGGAAGGGGAAGCTCAGGCCGCCGAAGTTCGAGCCACCGCCGGTGCACCCGACCAGGAGGTCGACGGTCTCCTCGATCTTGGCCAGCTGCAACAACGCCTCCTCGCCGATGACGGTCTGGTGCAGCAGCACGTGGTTGAGCACCGAGCCGAGCGCGTAGTTCGCGGCGGGGTCCTGGGCCGCCATCTCGACCGCCTCGCTGATGGCCAGCCCGAGGGAGCCCGGAGTGTCGGGGTGCGACGCCAGCATGGCGCGGCCGGCCTCGGTGAGGTCCGACGGGCTCGGGTGCACCGTGCCCCCGAAGGTCTCCATCATGATCCGCCGGTAGGGCTTGGAGTCGTAGCTGGCGCGCACCTGCCAGATCTCGCACTCGAGGTCGAACTGGGCGCAGGCGAAGGCCAACGCGGCCCCCCACTGCCCGGCACCGGTCTCGGTCGTGAGCTTGCGGATGCCGGCCTTGGCGTTGTAGTACGCCTGCGGCACAGCGGTGTTGGGCTTGTGCGACCCAGCGGGCGACACGCCTTCGTACTTGTAATAAATTCGGGCCGGGGTCCCCAGGGCCTTCTCGAGCCGGTGCGCGCGGAACAACGGGGAGGGCCTCCACAGGCGGTAGACGTCCTGAACCTCCGGCGGGATGTCGATGTACTGCTCCGTGGAGACCTCCTGGGCGATGAGGTCCATCGGGAAGATCGCAGCGAGGTCGTCGGGGCCGATCGGCGCGCCCGTGCCGGGGTGCAACGGCGGCGGGGGAGGGGTCGGCAGGTCGTGCAGGATGTTGTACCAGCGGGTCGGCATCTCGTCCTCGTCGAGCAGGACCTTGTGGCGCAGTGGTGCGGGCAACGGCATCCCTTTCCCTCGGGTGTCGGCCGACGGTGGCGGCAGGCAGGCCCATCCTCCGGGAGCACGACGACCCTCCACAAGGGGGCGGCTCCCCGGTCCATGGAACAGGGGCCGGCCCACAGTGGTTGAAAGCCTCCGACACCGACGACAGGGGAGATCTCCTTGAGCATGCAGGGATGGCAGGCGATGCACAGCCTGACCAAGGACTCGAGCGTGAAGGAACGCCGCCTCGCCCCGGGAACCACGCGGCGGGTCATGGGGTATGCCGCGCCGTTCCGTCGGCAGATCGCCGTGTTCCTCGCGCTGGTGGTGGTCGACGCCCTGCTCATCGTGGCGACGCCCTTGCTGCTCAAGAGCCTCATCGACGACGGGATCATCCCGAAGGAGTCCTCGGTCGTGGTCCGGATCTCCCTGCTGGTGGCGGGGATCGCCGTCCTCAGCGGCGGGCTCACCCTCGTGCAGCGGTGGTTCTCCTCCCGCATCGGCGAGGGCCTGATCTACGACCTGCGCACGGAGGTCTTCGGCCACGTGCTGCGCCAGCCGGTCGCCTTCTTCACCCGGGCCCAGACCGGCGCGCTGGTCAGTCGGCTCGGCAACGACGTGATCGGCGCCCAACAGGCGTTCACCTCGGTGCTGAGCAGTGTGGTGAGCAACGCGATCTCTCTCGTGCTGATCATCGCGGCGATGGCATCGCTGTCGTGGCAGCTGACCCTCGCGGCGCTGGCGCTCGTGCCGTTCTTCCTGCTGCCGGCGCGCTTCATGGGCCGCCGCCTGGCGAGCCTCGCGCACGAACAGATGAACCAGAACGCCGACCTCACCACGCGGATGAGCGAGCGCTTCAACGTCGCGGGCGCACTGCTGGTCAAGATCTTCGGGCGCCCCGCCACCGAGGACCAGGAGTATGCCGTGCGGGCCGGCCGGGTCCGGGACCTCGGTGTGCGCATCGCGCTCAACCGGTCGGTGTTCCTCGTGGCGCTCACGACGGTTGCCGCCCTCGCCACGGCCATGATCTACGGCTTCGGCGGCGTCATGGCCGTCAACGACAGCCTGAGCGTCGGCACCCTGCTCGCCCTCACCGCGCTCCTGGCGCGCCTCTACGGGCCGCTCACCGCGATCTCCAACGTGCGGGTCGACATCATGACCGCCCTGGTCTCCTTCGAGCGCGTCTTCGAGGTGCTCGACCTCGAGCCGCTGGTGGCCGAGCGCGCGGACGCGACGCCGCTCCCCGGCGGGCCCGTCCGGGTCGACGTCGACGGGGTCTCCTTCTCCTACCCCAGTGCCGACGAGGTCTCGTTGGCCTCGTTGGAGGCGACGGCATCCGGGGACCGCCTGGGTGGTGGGCCGGTGCTCCACGACATCAGCTTCTCCGTCGAGCCCGGTCAGCTCGTCGCGCTGGTCGGCCCGAGCGGGGCCGGCAAGACGACCCTCACGGCACTGGTGTCGCGCCTCTACGACCCCACGTCGGGAGCGGTGCTGGTCAACGGCACCGACCTGCGCGAGGCGAGCCTGGAGTCCGTGCACGACACGATCGGGGTGGTCACCCAGGAGGCGCACCTGTTCCACGACACGATCCGCACCAACCTGGCCTACGCGGCCCCGGAGGCCACCGAGGCCCAGATGCTCGCGGCCCTGCGCGCGGCTCAGGTGCTTCCCCTGGTCGAGGCCCTCCCGTCCGGCCTGGACACGGTGGTGGGCGACCGCGGTCACCGACTCTCCGGGGGCGAGAAGCAGCGACTGGCGATCGCACGATTGCTCCTCAAGGGACCCGGACTCATCGTGCTCGACGAGGCGACGGCCCACCTGGACAGCGAGTCCGAAGCGGCCCTCCAGCAGGCCCTTGACGTGGCCCTGGCCGACCGTACGGCGCTCGTGATCGCCCACCGGCTCTCCACGGTGCGCCACGCAGACCTCATCCTCGTCGTGGACGAGGGACGCATCGTCGAGCGGGGCACCCACACCGAGCTCGTCTCGGGCGGTGGCCTGTACGCAGACCTCTACCGCACCCAGTTCGCCGAGCAGGTCGCCGACCTCAGCGTCTGACGTCGATGCTGCCCTTGGCACCGGGTCCGCGTGTGGCGCCGGTGCTGTTCGTGGGCGGAGGCGGGGGGAGGGCCTAGGGCGGCTCGCGCAGCTTGCCGCTCCTGGCGAGCTCCGGGTCCGTGCAGGAGGACAGGTCGAAGCAGCAGGGTCGGCGCTTGCCGCCGTCGATCTTCGAGATGCTCACCTCGACCCGTCGCTCCCGCGTCGCGGGGTTGGCCGTCGCACCGACCCAGCGGACCCACTCCCACCGGGCCATCGGAGTGATGTCGTCCCAGATGTCGCGGATGGTGTCAGGGGCCGCGGCCAACGCGGCGGCGAGGTCGTCGGGCACCTCGGGCTCCGGCCACTCGGGCGCCACCTCGAGGGTCAGCGTGGCGGGGTCGCCCGGGCCGAGCCCCGCGGCCTGCTGGAGCTGGTCGTCCACACGGACCCAGTGGCCGCGCCGACCGTCCGGCTCCACGACGGTCTCGAACGGGTGGCCGTCGATCGTCGCCCGCACCGCGACCTGGCCACGCGACGGCAGCCCCTTGCTCGCCGTCTCCGGCAACCGCACGAGGCCGGTGTCGTCGATGGTGGACAGCACCGACTCGAACCGGATCGGGGCCGACTCCGAGTCTCGGGTGGTGGGCATGGCGTCAACGACCTCCAGCGGTGTCAGCTCCTGACCGGCCGGTCGATGCCGGGCCGGGTCCCTTGTGTGCACCTCGAGCCTACCCGCCGGCTCAGCCGTCCTCCTCATCCCAGATCCGGGTCTTCTTCTGCTTGCGCGGATACTTCTCCGGGTCCTCGATCCGCAGCTCGCGGCGGATCCCGAACCAGATGAGCACGACCCCCAGAGCCATCGTCATCCACCACTGGTAGGCGTAGGCGAGGTGGGGTCCCAGGCTCCGGTCTGGTGTCCCGAGCGGCTCGGGGCGCGGCGGAATACTCCCGTCGGGCAACGCCTCGCTGTCGAGGAGGACGTAGGCCGGCAGCACGGTGCGCGAGAGCTCGCCCGCCGCCGCGGTGAGGTTCAGGCTGGCCAGCTCGCCGCGGGCACCGACCGTGCCCCTGGCCCGCTCACCGGGCCGCACCCATCCGACCACGGTCACCTCGCCCGTGGGAGCCGGGTCGACCTCGGGCAACACCGCGGCCCCCGCCTCCGAGCGGGCCACCCACCCGCGGTCGACGACGACGGACGGCCCACCCCCTGACGGGTCCAGCGCCCAGAGCGCCTCGTAGCCGGCATCCCCGTCCAGCGTGCGGTTGCGGACCAGGACCGGGCCGGCACCGTAGTCGCCGGTCACCGTGACCCGGGTCCACTCGTCGTCCGGGTCGAGGCCCGCGGGAGTGAGGACCGACGCCAGCGGGACGGGCTCGGACTGGTAGTGCGCGTCGAGGCGTTCGTTGCGCTGGGACTTGGCCTCGTGCCGGTGGTACTGCCACCATCCCAGGTGGTAGCACGCCACCGCGAACAACACGGCCAAGGCAACGGCACCCAGCCAACGAGGTGTCACGAGCCGCCTGAACACGTCGTCACGCTACCCGTCGTACTCTGGAGTCCTATGGCCGACCTCCCCACCCCGCAACTGCTCGACCGCTTCGGACGGATCGGGCGGGATCTTCGTGTCTCCGTGACCGATCGGTGCAACCTGCGGTGCACCTACTGCATGCCTGCCGAGGGCCTGGACTGGATGGCCAAACCGGAGATGCTCACCGACGACGAGCTGGTCCGCCTGGTGCGGATCATGGTCGGGCTCGGGGTGACCAACGTGCGGCTGACCGGCGGTGAGCCGCTCCTGCGGCGCAGCCTGGTGTCGGTGGTTCAGGGGATCGCGGCCCTCGAGCCCCGGCCCCGGATCGCGATGACCAGCAACGGCATCGGGCTCGACCGTCTTGCCGCCCCGCTGGCCGCCGCCGGCCTCGACCGGGTCAACGTGAGCCTCGACACCATCGACCCGGAGAGCTTCGCGAAGCTCACCCGGCGTGACCGGTTCAAGGACGTCGAGGCGGGTCTGAAGGCCGCTGCGGATGCCGGGTTGACCCCGGTGAAGGTCAACGCGGTGGCCATGCGCGGTCTCAACGACGTCGACGTCGCAGACCTCCTGCGCTGGTGCCTCGACCGCGGCTACGAGCTGCGCTTCATCGAGCAGATGCCGCTCGACGCCCAACACGCCTGGGACCGCTCGATGATGGTCTCGCAGGCGGAGATCCTCGAGCGCCTCGGCGAGCGCTTCCACCTGACGCCGGTGCAGGAGCGTGGGAGCGCGCCCGCCGAGCTCTTCCACGTCGACGGGGGGCCCCAGACGGTCGGCGTCATCGCGAGCGTCACGGCGCCCTTCTGCGCGGCCTGCGACCGGGTGCGCCTCACGGCCGACGGTCAGCTGCGCAACTGCCTCTTCGCCAAGCGCGAGGTCGACCTCAGGGCGCCACTGCGCGCCGGGGCGTCCGACGAGGAGCTCTCCGACCTCGTCATCGCGGAGATGTGGCGCAAGGCCTCGGGTCACGGCATCGACCGGCCCGACTTCGAGCAGCCGGCGCGCCCGATGTCAGCGATCGGCGGCTGAGCCCGCGGGGTGTTCCTCGTCGTCGGGGGCGGGGTGACGGGTCAGCAGCCGGGTCTCGTCGACGTGGGGGAGGACGGGCGCGACGCGGCCGGAGACGCGCGGCCGCACCGCGTTGACCGCCACGACGGCGAAGAACGGGAGGAAGATCGCCCCCGCAGCGAACACCCATCGGAGCCACCCGTCGACGACCACCATGAGGACGAAGCACACCGTGCGGATGCCCATGGTCACGAGGTAGTTGCGCAGCCGGCGCGACTGGTCCACCTGACGGGACTCGGGCACACTCGTCACCGACTGGGCGCGGGTGGGGTGGTGGCTGGTCGCGGACACCGTTTCACTGTACGTCGCCGCGATCCGGCTACCCAGCGGTAGTCCAGTAGGTTCGACAGCATGAGTGAGCCACGCACCGTCCTGGTCACCGGCGGCAACCGGGGCATCGGTCTGGCCATCGCCCGGGGCTTCGCCGAGGCAGGGGACCGTGTCGCGATCACCCACCGATCCGGAGAGCCTCCGGAGGGTCTGGTGGGGGTCCGCTGCGAGGTCACCGACACCGCGTCCGTGGATACCGCGTTCACCGAGGCGGAGGAAAAGCTGGGAGGGCCGATCGAGGTCCTCGTCGCCAACGCCGGCATCACCCGCGACGGGCTGATCATGCGGATGAGCGACGACGACTGGGACGCGGTCATCGACACCAACCTCGCCGGGGCCTTCCGGTGCGTCCGCCGGGCCAGCAAGGGCATGATCCGGCTGCGCCGCGGTCGGATCATCCTCGTCTCGAGCGTCGTGGGCCTCTTCGGTGGCCCGGGCCAGGCCAACTACGCCGCCAGCAAGGCGGGGCTCGTGGGGCTGGCGAGGTCGGTGACCCGCGAGCTCGGGGGCCGCGGCATCACGGCCAACGTCGTCGCGCCGGGGTTCATCGACACCGACATGACCGCCGCCCTGCCCGAGGACACCCGGGCGACCTACCTGAAGTCCATCCCGGCCGGCCGGTTCGCCACCCCGGAGGAGGTCGCCGCCACCGTGCGCTTCCTCGCCGGTGACGACGCGGCATACATCTCCGGCGCCGTCATCCCGGTCGACGGCGGCCTGGGCATGGGCCACTGACCACCACCCCCTGACGAAAGGCACCACCCATGTTGCTCGAGGGCAAGAAGCTGCTCGTCACGGGAGTCCTCATGGACTCCTCGATCGCGTTCCACGTCGCGCGGCTGGCCCAGGAGCAGGGCGCAGAGGTCGTCCTGACCTCCTTCGGGCGGACGATGAAGATCACGAGCGCCATCGCAAGGCGCCTCCCCACGACCCCGCCGGTCGTCGAGCTCGACGTGACGAGTGAGGACGACCTCGCCGCCCTGGCCGACCGGGTGCGTGAGCACGTGCCCCACCTCGACGGCGTCGTGCACTCCATCGGCTTCGCGCCCAAGGCGGCCTTCGACTTCATGGGTGCCGGGTGGGAGGACGTGGCCACGGCCCTCCAGGTCTCGGCCTACAGCCTCGCCTCGCTGACCAAGGCCTCTCTCCCGCTCATGGGCGAAGGTGGCAGCGTCGTCGGCCTGACCTTCGACGCGCGGTTCGCCTGGCCGGTCTACGACTGGATGGGGGTGGCCAAGGCGGCCTTCGAGTCCACCAACCGCTACCTGGCGCGCGACCTCGGTCCCAAGGGCATGCGGTGCAACATCGTCGCGGCGGGCCCGATCCGCACGACGGCGGCCAAGTCGATCCCCGGCTTCGAGCGCTTCGAGGAGGAGTGGGGAGCGCGGGCACCGCTGGGCTGGGACGTCAACGACGCCGAGCCCGCCGCCCGGGCCTGCGTCGCCCTCCTCTCGGACTGGTTCCCCGCCACCACCGGCGAGATGGTGCACGTCGACGGAGGCTTCCACGCGATGGGCGTCTGACCTCGGTGCGGCACTAGGCTCCCGACGTGAGCAGCCAGCACCCCGAGCCAGCAGCCCCACCCCGACCCAGCGTCGAGACCGTCGAGGTCCGACTGCTCGAGGGGCCCAACCTCTACTTCCCCCGTCCGGCCGTCAAGGTGACCGTCTCCCTCCCCGGCTACCTCTCGGCGGACTCCGCACGGGTCCGGGCCGTGGGCGCCGCCCTGGGCCTGACGCGGGTGCAGCCCGGGGCTCCCGGGTCGATGCAGCGTCAACGCTCACTGCTGCGCCTCGTCGAGCGCGCCGCGCGCGTCGTGGCACGAGCGGGTGGCACCCGCCGCCTGGGCGTGCGCACCCGGGTGGCACACCCCACCGACACGGTCGTGCTGGCCTTCGTGTGGCGGCACCGGGGCCGCGCGGAGGCCCTCGGTGCTGCCGTGGGCCCGTTCCTGGCCGACCTGTTCGACGGAGAGCCCGTGGAGGCGGCGGTGGAGCGGTATGCCGCGACCGTCACCGCCGCGCCCGCGGGTGAACCACCCCGCGTGCTCGCCCCCCGGATCCCGGTGGCGTCAGTCACCGGCACCAACGGAAAGACCACGACGACCCGGCTGCTCGCCCACATCTGCATGACCGCGGGGCTGCGCACCGGCTGGAGCTCCACCGACGGGGTGGTCGTTCAGGGCGAGATGATCGAGCCGGGGGACTACTCGGGCCCGGCGGGAGCCCGCGCGGTCCTGGAGGCCCCGGGGGTGCAGATCGGCATCCTCGAGACGGCCCGCGGCGGGATGCTGCTGCGCGGCATGGGGGTCAGCCACAACGACGTCTCGGTCGTCACCAACGTCTCGGCCGACCACCTCGGGCTCCAGGGCATCGACACCGTCGACCAGCTGGCGGAGGTCAAGGCCATCGTGACCCGGGTGACCCGCCCCGGAGGTGCCGTGGTGCTCAACGGCGACGACCCGCGGGTGTGGGCCATGCGCAGCGGGCTGAAGGCCCCGGCCTGGGTCTTCAGCGCCGACGAGGCCTCGCCCGCGGTCCGCGAGGCGCTGGGCGCCGGCGGGCGCGCCGTGACCGTCCTCGACGGCGAGATCAGCGTGTTGTCCGGGAACGACTCACCCGACCGGTTGGTGCGGGTCGTCGACGTCCCGATGACGCTCTCGGGGCTGTCCCGGCACAACGTGCTCAACGCGCTGGCCGGAGCCGGGGCGGCCCTGGCCCTCGGCATCGACCGAGCGGCGGTGGTCCGGGGGCTGCGGACCTTCCTGCCCGACGACTCGCTCAACCCAGGCCGGATGAACACCTACACGGTGCCCGTGGCTGACGGGGAGGCCTCCGTCGTCATCGACCTGGCCCACAACGAGGCCGGGCTCGAGGCCCTGCTCGACGTGGCTCGGGGCCTGACCGAGGCCGGCAGCCGGGTGCACCTCGCGCTGGGCACGGCCGGGGACCGCACCGACGAGATCCTCCAGTCCCTCGGCGAGATCGCGGGACTCCGAGCCGACCACGTGGTCCTGGCCCACAAGGAGCGCTACCTGCGCGGCCGCACCACCGAGGACCTCGAGGAGCAGCTGCGCGTGGGGCTCGGACACGCCGGCGTGGTGGAGGCGAGCTCGCACCCGACCGAGCTCGACGGGCTCCTGGCCTGTCTGGAGTCCGCCGGCGACGGCGACGTCGTGGCGGTGATGTGCCATGCCGAGCGCAGTGAGATCGGTGCCTGGCTCGGTGCGCACGGCGCCACCCCGGACGACGCGGCAGCCATCCGGCGCAAGGTCGTGCGGGCCCGGGGTGAGCACGACCTCGAGGACGAGATCACCGCCGTGTGGGCCCTGGAGGACCCCCTCCAGCAGGTAGAGATGGCCCGCCGCCTGCACGAGCAACGGCCGGAGGACGCACGGCTCACCTACGAGTACGCCGGCACCCACGACAGCGCGGGTCAGGCCGAGGAGGCAGTTCCGCTCTACCACGAGGCGATCCGGCTGGGCTTGCGCGAGCCGTTCCGCCACCGGGCCCAGCTCCAGCTCGCATCGACGCTGCGCAACCTCGGCCGCCTGGACGAGGCCGTGCTGCTCGTCGACGACGTGACGACACGGCATCCCGAGAGCCTGGGGGCCGCCGCGTTCGGTGCGTTGGTCCACCACGACGCGGGTGACCCGACCGGCGCGCTGCGCCTGCTCCTCAGGGCTGTCGCCGCGACGAGCAGCGACGCCGACGTGGCGCGCTACCGGCGCTCGCTCACGGCCTACGGGGAGCAGCTGGGCCGCTGACGCGCTCGCTGCATTCTCCTCCTCGGGTCCTTGCTCCCGTGGCGCGCTGCTGCACGTCTGCACCCCTCCCGGTTTCTCGGGTGACCCGATAATCCCCGGCAGTGCCGGACAAGGCTTCTCCGCGTCAGCCGGGGTTTCCCGGGGTGGGCCGGCGCGACGATCGTTCCAGCCGCCAGGCCAACGTCCGCCCCAGGACGAACAGCCCGGACGGCGACACGTTGAGGACGAGAATGCCGGACCGCGACCGTGATCCGGATTCCACGTGAGCCCCGCCGGCCGGTGGGCCCCGCGCCTCCGGTCGGTCAGCTCCGGTCCTCGCCGGAGTCGATGTCGCGGGCCGCGGTGGCACCGTCCTCGGTGGCCTGGGCATGCAGCGACTCGGGGTCGAGGTCGGGGTCACCGACGCCGTCCCGGGTGTGCGTGCCCGGCTGGGCCTGTTGGGTCATCGCCTCGAGCTCGCTCATCACGTCGGCGTGCTGGTCGACGGTGAGCACGACGATGTCTCCCGGGTTGGCGCGAGCCATCACGTGACGCACCGCGTCGGTCTCGTCGAGCACGATCTCCACCTGGCGACACCGCACCCCGCCCTCGGCCATCCGGGCCCGGACCCCCTCGGCGACGCGCTCGGCGGTGAAGCCGCGCTCACGACCTCGCAGCCTCACGTCCTCGCGCACCACCACGACGTCGAAGTGGTCGGCCGCCACGGCGCCGAGCTCGCGCATGTCGTCCTCGCGCCGGTCACCCGCGGTGGCGACAAGGCCGATCCGGGAGATCTTGCCCAGGTCGGAGGCTCCGGACCGCGACTCGGCATAGCGCTCGATGAACTCGCCGAGCACCCGCATGGCCGGGGCGTTGTGGCAGTAGTCGACGATGACGTCGATGTTGTGCACGTTGATCTGGTTCATCCGGCCGGGGGAGAGGTAGTACGAGGTGGTGAACGTGCGCAGGCCCTGTCGGATCTCGTGCAGCCCGGCGCCGGTCGCGAAGGCCGCCCCGGCCGCCGCCATCGCGTTCGCGACGTTGAACAGGGCCGTGCCCCCGAAGGTCGAGGGCAGCAGGTGGGTCCAGGCCAGCTGCATCGAGCGGCGGCCGTGGCGGATGACGATCATGTCGCCACGCTCGGTCTGGTCGAGCACCACCGCCCGCCCGCCCCGGCGGCAGTGGTCGTCGATGAGGTCTCGGACCTTCGACCCGGGCTCGGCCAGGCTGAACCAGATCACCGACCCCGAGCAGCGACGGCGCATCCGCCGCACGAGGGCGTCGTCGGCGTTCAGCACGGCGAAACCGTCGCGGGGCACCGCCTCGACGATCACGGCCTTGACGTCGGCGAGCTGCTCCAGGGTCTCGATGCCGCGCAGGCCCAGGTGGTCGGGTGCGACGTTGGTCACCACCGCGACGTCGTTGCGGTCGTAGCCGAGCCCTTCGCGCAGGATGCCGCCGCGCGCGACCTCCATCACCGCCAGGTCCACCCTCGGGTTCTGCAGCACCATCCGGGCCGAGCGGGGGCCGGAGGCGTCCGCCTTCACCACGAGGCGCTCGTCGATGACGATGCCGTCGGTCGAGGTCATGCCGACCTGGCGGCCCAGTCCCTTCATGATGTGCGCGATCATCCTGGAGGTCGTCGTCTTGCCGTTCGTGCCGGTCACCGCGATGATCGGCACTCGCGAGGGGGCGCCGGGCGGGAAGAGCAGGTCGACGACCGGCTTGGCGATGTACTGCGGCTCACCGACCGTCGGGTGGGTGTGCATCCGGAAGCCCGGTGCCGCGTTGACCTCGCAGATCGCGCCACCCGTCTCGCGCACGGGGGAGGCGATGTCGGGGCAGATGAAGTCGATGCCGGCCACGTCCAGACCGATCAGGCGAGCGGCCTCCTCGGCGATCTCGATGTTGTCGGGGTGGGCGTCCAGGGTGCGGTCGATGCTGATCCCACCGGTGGACATGTTGCCGGTCAGCGCCAGCTTGACCATGACCTCTGCGGCGGGGACGTCGTCCATGCCGAACCCCTGCTCGCGCACCAGCTCCTCGGCCGCGGCGTCGACCTTGATCTTGGTCAGGACCTTCTCGTGACCCACGCCGCGGCGAGGGTCGGCGTTGGTGAGGTCCACCAGCTCGCGGACGGTTGAGGTGCCGTCGCCGGTCACGTGGGCCGGCACGCGCTCGGCGATGGCCTGCATGCGGCCCCCGACGATGAGGCACCGGTAGTCACGACCGAGCACGAGGGACTCGACGATGACGTAGCCGCGGCGCGACTCCCCCTCGGCGACCTCGAAGGCCTCGCGCACCTCCTCGTCACTCTGCAGGTCCAGGCAGACCCCGCGACCGTGGTTGCCGTCCAACGGCTTCACGACGACGGGGAACCCGATTCGACGCGCCGCGGCCACGGCGCCGTCGGCGGATCGCACCGACTCCTGCTTGGGCACCGGGAGCCCGGCCGACGCCAGCAGCCTGGTCGTCATGTCCTTGTCACCGGCGATGTCGACGGCGAGGGCACTGGTGCGAGACGTCATGGTGGCCCGGATGCGCTGCTGGTGCACTCCCTGCCCGAGCTGCACCAGGCTGCCGCTGTTGAGGCGGATGTAGGGGATGTCCCGGCTCACGGCCTCCTCGAGGATCGCGGCGGTGGACGGACCGAATGCCGTGCGCTCGGCCCGGGTGAGGAACCTCTCGAGCTCGTCGTCGAAGTCGAAGTCGTCCTCGGCCGACACGAGGTGGTTCACCAGCCGCACCGCCAACCGACCCGCGGCCAGGCCCACCCCCTCGTCGACGTAGCCGTAGACGACGTTGTAGACCCCGGGCCGCCCCTTGACCATCCGGGTCTTCCCGCGCCGCATGTCGTGCCCGGCCTCCTGCTGGAGCTGGAGGGCCACGTGCTCGGCGACGTGCCCGAGCCACGTGCCGTCCCGCATCCTGGAGATGAAGCCGCCCTTGACCCCCGTGGAGCAGGTGTGGTTCTCCAGTCGGGGGAGGAGCTCGACGAGCTGGTCGGTGAACCCCGGCAGCGTGTCGGTCGGGTAGGCCTCGAGCACGCCAAGGTCGACGACGAGGTGGACCGACGGGTCGTAGGACCAGATGTTGCCGCCGCGGTAGACCCGTGACTCGAGGATCTCCAGCTCCGGCGCGGCCGGACCGGTGGGGGTGGGACGGTCCATCAGGGGTGCTCCTCGGTCGGTCGGGGGGAGGTTCAGGCCTTCGCGGAGGCGAGGGAGACGAGGGTGTCGGGATGCTGCTCGACGAAGTCGACGAGGCGGCCCTCCGTGAGGTCGAAGACGGCCCCGGAAGGAAGGGTGTGGACGGTGGCCCCGGAGACGAGGATCGGGGCACCGGCCCTGGCGTCGTGGGCGTCGGTGCGGGCCCCTCGACAGTCCAGGACGAAGACCGACCCGCTGCCATGGACGCTGAACTCGCTCCCGTCACGCACGACGATCGCGGTGTCCTCGTCGATGCCGATGCCCAGGAGGTGCGGTGACGGGGCGATGACGGACATCAGGCGACCGTAGCGGGCGCGCTGGTCGAAGTGCTGGTCGACGATGACCCCGTGCAGCAGCCCGAGTCCGGCACTGAGCTGGCTGGTGCGCTGTCGTGGCGTGATGCCCTCGTCGCCCAGGGAGATCATGAAGTCCGACATGATCGAGGCGCCTGCCGACGTGCCGCCGACGACACACCCCCGGTCGTGGGCCCGGTGCAGCGCCGCGCCGAGCGGGGTGCCGGGGAGGAACTGCGAGAGCCGCAGCTGGCTCCCACCGGACATGAACACACCGGTGGCCCCGTCGACGAGGTCGACCGAGGCGGGGTCATGGGCCTCCTCGCGCGACTCCGGGTCCACCACGTCGACCCGGGGGCAGCCCAGTCGGGTGAAGACGTCGGTGTAGGCGGCTCCCACCTCGGCGCGGATCGAGGACGCGGTGGGGATGACGACGATGCGTGAACGACGCCCACCGGAGAGCTTGACGAACTGTCGCAGCAGGGAGGCACGCCCGACCCTGTCCTCGGCGCCGCCGATGACGAAGAGGGTGGGGGTGGTCCGGGTCGCTCGAGGCACGGGCGCCAGCCTAGTGGGGAGGGGCGTCGTCGTCGGCCTCCTCGACCTCCTCGCGCGAGATCCCCAACAGGAAGAGCACGGCGTCGAGGTACGGCACGTTGAGCGAGGTGTCGGCCTGCTCGCGCACCAGGGGCTTGGCGTTGAACGCCACGCCGAGCCCAGCGATCGCCAGCATGTCCAGGTCGTTGGCGCCGTCACCGATGGCGACGGTGCGGGCCAGGGGGAGCCCCTCCAGCGCGGCGAACTCGCGCAGCGCCTGCGCCTTTCCGGCTCGGTCGACCACGGCCCCCACGACGCGGCCGGTGAGGTGCCCGTCCCGCACCTCGAGACGGTTGGCGCGCACGTGGTCGACGCCGAGGTCCCGGCCGATCGGCTCGACCACCTCCGCGAAGCCCCCGGACACCAGGGCCACGGTGAAGCCCAGTCGCTTCAGGGTGCGCACGAGGGTGCGCGCGCCCGATGTGAGCCGCACCGAGTATCGAACCTCGTCCAGGACCGAGGTCGGCAGACCCGCCAGGGTCGCGACCCTGGCGTGCAGGCTCTGCGCGAAGTCGAGCTCTCCCCGCATGGCGGCCTCGGTGACGGCGGCCACCTCCTCCGCGCGCCCGGCGTGCCGCGCGAGGAGCTCGATGACCTCGTCCTGGATCAGGGTGGAGTCCACGTCCATCACGACCAGGCGCCCCCCACGTCGCGCCAGTCCGGCCTGGGCCACGGAGATGTCGACCCCGACCTGCGCGGACAGCAGGGAGAGGGACTGGCGCAGGCCGATCACCTCGGCACCCGACACGTCCAGCTCGATCGTCGTCACCGGCCAACGGGACAGCCGCCGGATGCGGTCGATGTTGGCCCCGTGCACGGCGATCGCCGCGGCGACGGCGGCGACGTGACGGGCCTGGAGCGGCGCGCCCATGACGACGACGGCGGCGCGGCCGGTGCGCCGGGGGGCGTTGTCGCCGCGACCTTCGAGGATGCCGACCCGTAGACCCAGCGTGGTCGCGGCTCGGGTGAGCCGGTCGACGAGCACGTTCTCGTCGTGCTGGGGGGAGAGGAGCACCGAGAGCGCGAGGTGGCCGCGGACCACGACCTGCTCGAGGTCGAGCACCTCGGCCCCCACCGTGGCCGCGGCCTCGAAGACCGCCTTGGTGACACCCGGTCGGTCCGCACCGTCGAAGGTCACCAACAGGGTGCGCGCGTCCGCGGCGGGTTGTGGGGGAGCCGCATCAGGCTCGGGCGGCAGGAAGGACACCCCCGCAGGCTAGCGAGAGGACCAGAACCGTCGTCGCGTGGGTTAGCGGCGCCGTTGTCGTGGGTCGGTCAGCCCGGAGCCTGGCTCCTGCACGCGCTACGACACTGCCGACGACCGCAACGGCACCGAGCCCGGCCGTGGCCGTTGCCACGGTGCTGGGTGGCGGGTATATATGGAGGGCAGGCGCTGCCCCGGACCCGGTCTCGTCGTGACACACGCGATCGAAGACCTCCGGAGGAGACAGCACCGATGCATCCATCTGAACAGCTGGCGTCAGGGCGACGCCCGGAACTCGGCGACGCGGCCCCCCTTCGAGGGGCAGGCAGCTCGTTCACGGCCCTGGCCAAGGAGGTGAACGAGCTCGGGCTGATGCGCCGACGCCCGGGCTACTACTGGACCCACTTGATCGGAGCCGTGGTTCTGCTGGTGGCGTGGGTGGCTGCGTTCGTGTGGATCGGGGACAGCTGGTGGCAGCTGGCCTGGGCCGCGGTCCTGTCGGTGCTCCTGACTCAGATCGCCTTCCTGGGCCACGACGCGGCCCACCGTCAGATGTTCTCGTCGGGCCGCTGGAACGACTGGGTCAGCCTCGTGGTGGCCGACCTCCTGGTGGGGGTCAGCTACGGTTGGTGGCGCGGCAAGCACGCTCGCCACCACGCCAACCCGAACCGGGAGGGACACGACCCGGACATCTCGTCGGGGGCGTTGGCGTTCACGCCGGCGGCCGCGATCCGCTCCACCGGTCGCTTCGCGTCCTGGTTCGTCGCGCATCAAGGCTGGTTCTTCTTCCCGATGACCCTGCTGGAGGGAGTCTCCCTGCACTGGGATGGGGTGCGTCGGGTGACCTCGCGCCGCGCCGTGGAGCGCCGCTGGGTCGAGCTGACCTTCCTCACCTTTCGCCTCGTGTCGCTTCCGGCGTTGTTCTTCGTGGTGTTGCCACCGTCGAAGGCCCTTGCGGGCCTGGCGCTGCAGCTCAGCCTCTTCGGGTTGTACCTGGGGTCGTCGTTCGCGCCGAACCACATCGGTATGCCGCTGGTCTCGGCGAGCCTCAAGCTCGACTTCCTGCGCCGTCAGGTGCTGATGAGTCGCAACATCAGCGGCGGGCGAGTGGTCTCCTTCGCGATGGGCGGCCTGAACTACCAGATCGAACACCACCTGTTCCCCTCCATGCCCCGCCCGCACCTGCGCCTGGTCCAGCCGCTCGTGCAGGCGCACTGCGTGACCGAGGGGGTGCCGTACACCCTGACCAGCCTCTGGGCGGCATACCGACAGGTTGTCGGTCACCTCAACACGGTCGGTCTGGCCGGAGCCGATCCCTTCGTGTGCCCCCTGGTGGCCCAGCGGCGCGCGCTCTGAACGGAGGCTCGGGTCACGATCTGTGAGACCCCGTCGGGTGATCGGGTCGCAGCCGCGTGCCCGTCGGAGGAATCGCAGGAGGTTGCCCGCTCGAGGTTGACCAGGAGTTCGCCCCGTGGTTTGCTGAACTCTCAACCACTTCTCTGTGGTGTTGCCCCGGACCCGGCGACGCATCGACACATGCGACGGGACGGGGCTTCGTGATGTTGGCATCGACACACAACGCCGTGCCCCCCGCCTTGTCCGAACAGCAGCGCAGACAAGACGCCCCACCGGTGGCGTGGTGTCCCCGCCACCGGTGGGAGCCACCACGGTGCCCCAGCAGACCCGGGCCTGTGAGGAAGCTCCTCCTCGACGACGTGCCGGAACGAAGGAGTGGTTCGACACCAAGGGCGTCGACATGAACCCCCGTCGCTGACCCCTCCCAGCGGCGAACCGAGGGGTGCCCCCTCCGGCGGCCCACGAGGCCGCCGGAGGGACGTGCACATCCACACCGAATGCCTCCACTCGGTCGGGGCCGGGGGACTGGCGGTATGGTCGCCCTAACAGTTGGTCGCCCCGGACCTTGGTGACTCCGAGCTCTGTGTCACAGGTACGGAAGGGTGCGTTGTGCGAGGTGTGCCTGCTTGTGCCAAGGCCCTGACCGGGCGAGCAAGACGGGGGACCGGCCTCCGAAGGCGGTTCTGTACGCACCGTCCGGCGTTCGTGCAACGGGCCGACATCAAGGGTGTCGTCCGCCGCAGGCCGACGGCCAGCGAGCCATGTGATCTCGATGGATGACGCCCCGGCACGAATGGCTGACGCCAACCGGCTCATCGACCACGAGCCACGCACCGCTGAGAGCGGCTCGGGAACCACCGGTCGTCTCGAACAGCTGTGCTCTGCTCTGGCTCGCGCCCTTCCGGCGACCGGCACCGGGCTCAGCCTGCTCACCGAAGACACCTACGGCGGGGGGACGGTCGCCGCTTCCGATGCGGCGAGCAAAGCGCTCGAGGAACTGCAGTTCACTCTTGGTGAAGGGCCCTGCATCGACGCCTACAGCTCGCGCCGGCCGGTCCTGGAGCCCGACCTCAGCACGCACGGCATCCGTCGCTGGCCCGGCTATGCCCCGGCGGCCCAACAGCACGGCGTCAAAGCGGTCTTCGCGTTTCCCCTGCAGGTCGGGGCGGCGCGAGCCGGAGCGCTGGACATCTACCGCGACTCCCCCGGTTCGCTGAGCGCAGGGGCCCTCGCCCAGGCCTTCACGTTTGCCGAGGTGGCCATGGGCCTGTTGGTGGATGGACAGCAGGGCGCCGACGGCAGCTGGAACGGCCCAGACCTGGATGACGTGCTGGCCTACCGCTTGGAGGTCTATCAGGCGCAGGGGATGGTGATGGTGGACCTCGGCGTGGGCATTGACGAGGCGATGGCCCGGTTGCGGGGGCACGCCTACGCACACGGGCGGTACATCAGTGATGTCGCCAGGGACATTGTTGGGGGTAAACTTCGACTGGACCGAGACACGCGATGAAGCAACCAGTAGCGACGCACTCGCGCGACCCACGAACGGGAGGCCGAGCAGCATGATCGCCGCAGATCACCTGGCAGCGGTCTTCGTCGAGGTGGCGGACACCCTCGTCGACGACTTCGACATCATCGAGTTCCTGGAGGCGCTGACCGGTCACACCGCGAAGATCAGCGCCGCTTCTTCCGCAGGCCTGCTGCTTGCGGATCCGCACGGCCAGCTCCAGTACATGGCCTCTTCGCAGGAGTCGGTCAAGCTGCTGGAGCTCTTCCAGCTGCAGTACCGCGAGGGTCCGTGCCTGGACTGCTACCTCACTGGCACAGCCGTGGTCAACACTGACCTGCACCAGGCCGCAGACCGGTGGCCCCTGTTCGCCCCCCGGGCGGTCGAGGCCGGCTTCCAGTCCGTCCACGCCTTCCCCCTCCGTCACCGTCGGCGGGTGATCGGAGCCCTGAACCTGTTCGGCAGCGACGTCGGTCGCCTCGAGCCGGCCGACATCCGCATCATCCAGTGCCTGGCCGACATCGCCACCATCGGGGTCCTCCAGGAACGCACGATCCACACCGCCGAGATCCTCACCGAACAGCTCCAGAGCGCCCTGAACAGCCGGGTCACCATCGAGCAGGCCAAGGGCGTCCTCGCCAGAACCCACCACCTCTCGGTCGATGTCGCGTTCGAGCTCATGCGCGACTACGCCCGCCGCAACCACCACCGACTCAGCGATGTCGCGCGAGCAGTGGTCACCGAACCCGGTCGTCACCCAGAGCTCACCACCTCGACCTGACGCGAACCCGGGACGGCTCTGAGGTCGACCACCCGGCCCTACTCGCGCCTCAGCCGGTGCTCACCGCGCTGCGGCAACGGACCCTTGACGTATCGCACGGAGCCCAGGCCCTCGCTGGAAGCATTCCAACAGGTCAAAGATGCGCTTCACCGACCCGGCCGGGCCAATGAGCGTGATCGGCGTCGGTCGGCAGGCCGTGAGGATCATCTGTGCAGAACGGACATCGCAGAAGTGAAGCTCGCTCACGTCGACCACCAGGCAGTCCCCGCCCATGCGGGCGGCCGCTGCCAGCTCACGCGTCAGAAAGCGCTCTGTGTCGAGGTCGGCCTCCCCGGACATCGTGAACACCCAGTGTCCGTGGTCGTTCACATGCGCAACCTGCAGTGTCGCCCACGAGCGGGTCGTCTCCGTGCGTGACGCTTCGACAACTTCCATGACGGACCCATCGGTGGAGGAGAATCGCCACCAGGGTCCTGGGCAGCCGTGCGCCGCTCACGTTACTCCCGATCGTCACCTACCGGGCGGTTGATGACCGACGAACCGAGCCGGTGGGCCGGGGACCTCGTCCGCCGCCGTCACCCGTGGGCGTCGCGCCAGGCGATCAGGTCGCGCACCGGACCAGGGTCGTAGTCCGGGCCGGACAGCCCCACCGTGAACAGGCGCGTGCCCACGGCATACAGGTCCTCGGCCGACGCGGCGTAGTCCTCGACGTCCTCGGGGAGGCGGCCGGGTGTGGGGGCCACCCCGGACGAGCGTTCGATCTCCGCGGGGTCGCGGCCGACCTCCACGCACCACTCGTCGAGCACGGCGTGCTTGTGCGCGATGGTCTCCGGGTCGCCGAAGCCGTGCCAGATGTCGGCGTGCTCGGCTACGATGCGCAGCGTCTTGCGCTCACCACCACCCCCGATGAGCACCGGGATGTCGCGCGTGGGTGCCGGGTTGAGGTGGCGCCACCGCTCCTTGACCAGCGGCAGGGTCCGGTCGAGGGCGTCGAGCCGACCACCGGCGGTGCCGAAGTCGTAGCCGTACTCGGTGTAGTCGCGTTCGAACCACCCCGACCCGATCCCGAGGATGAGCCGCCCGTCGCTGATGTGGTCGACGGTGCGCGACATGTCGGCGAGGAGCTGGGGGTTGCGGTAGCTGTTGCACGTGACGAGGGCGCCGATCTCGACGCGCTGGGTGGCCTCGGCCCACGCGGCCAACATCGTCCAGCACTCGAAGTGCGCCCCGTCGGCATCGCCGGAGAGCGGGAAGAAGTGGTCCCAGTTGAACAGCACGTCGACCCCGGCCTCTTCGAGGTCGGCGCAGGCCCGTCGGATCTGCGCGTAGGTCGCGTGCTGCGGTTGGAGCTGGGCACCGATCCGGATGGGGTGCCCGGCTCCATCGCTCAAGGAGTGACCTCCTGCCCCTTGCCCACCACCGTGATGCCGGACTCGGTGACCGAGAACCCGCGAGCGATGTCGTGCTCGCGGTCGTGGCCGATCGTGCTGCCCTCGGGCACGACGACGTTCTTGTCGATGATGGTGCGGGAGATGCGGCAGTTCCGCCCGATCTGCACGCCCTCGAGGATGACGCTGGAGCTGACCTCGCTGTAGCTGTGGACGTGCACGTCCGGCGAGATCACCGAGCCGTCGACCCGGGCACCGGAGATGACGACCCCGTTGGACACGACCGAGTTCAGCGCCTCACCGAAGCGCCCCTGGTCACCGTGGACGAACTTGGCCGGGGGGTAGGGGCCGTGCGAGGTGTAGATCGGCCAGTCGTAGTTGTAGAGGTTGAAGATGGGGTGGATCGAGACGATGTCCATGTGCGCGTCGTAGTAGGAGTCCATGGTGCCGACGTCGCGCCAGTAGCCCATGTCCCGCTCGGTGCCACCGGGCATGACGTTCTTCTTGAAGTCGTAGGTGTAGGCGGCACCCTGCTCGACGAGGGCCGGCACGATGTCGCCGCCCATGTCGTGCTTGCTGCCCTCGCGGGAGCTGTCCTCGGTGACCGCATCCATGAGCACCTTGGTGTCGAAGACGTAGTTGCCCATGCTGGCGAGGATCTCGCCGGGGGAGTCCGGGAGGCCGTCGGGGTCCGTGGGCTTCTCGAGGAACGCCTTGATGCGGGTGTGGTCGTCCTGGGCGACCTCGATGACCCCGAACTGGTCCGAGGTGGCGATCGGCTGGCGGATCGCCGCCACCGTGACCCCGGCCCCGGACTCCACGTGCTGGTCGACCATCTGCGAGAAGTCCATCCGGTAGACGTGGTCGGCGCCCACCACGACGACGATGTCCGGCTTCTCCTCGGTGATGACGTTCATGCTCTGGTAGATCGCATCAGCGCTGCCCTGGAACCACGACTTGTCGATGCGCTGCTGGGCGGGGATCGGGGCGACGTAGTTGCCCAACAGGGTCGACATCCGCCACGTCTTCGTCACGTGCCGGTCCAGGCTGTGCGACTTGTACTGGGTGAGGACGACGACCTTGAGGTAGCCGGAGTTGACGACGTTGGAGAGCGCGAAGTCGATGAGCCGGTAGATCCCCCCGAAGGGGACCGCTGGCTTGGCGCGGTCGGCGGTGAGCGGCATCAGCCGCTTTCCCTCCCCACCCGCCAGGACGATGACCAGGACCTTCGGACCTCCGCTGCGGTACGCCATGCCACCAACCTATGGGGTCCGCCCCCTCGCCGGGAGGTCTGTCTCTCACTAGGGTGGAAACCGTGCGCATCGACATCCTCAGCAAGGAGTACCCGCCGGCCATCTATGGGGGAGCAGGGGTCCACGTGGCCGAGCTCGTCCGGGCCCTGCGCTCGAGGGGTGATCTCGACGTGCGGGTGCAGGCCTTCGGGGAGCCGCGTGACGAGGAGGGCACGACCGGCCATCCCGACCTGCCCGAGCTGAGCGGTGCGAATGCCGCGCTGACCACTCTCGGGGTCGACCTCACCATCGCGGCCGCCACCGAGGGGTCGGACCTGTTGCACTCGCACACCTGGTACGCCAACTTCGCGGGGCACGTGGGCGGCATCCTCGGCGGTATCCCCCACGTCCTCAGCGCGCACAGCCTGGAGCCGATGCGGCCCTGGAAGGCCGAGCAGCTGGGAGGTGGCTACCGTCTCTCCTCTTGGGTCGAACGCACGGCCTACGAGGGTGCCGATGCCGTCATCGCGGTGAGCCACGGCATGCGCGCGGACATCCTGCGCTCCTACCCGTCGATCGACCCGGACAAGGTCAAGGTCGTGCACAACGGGATCGACTCCGAGCTGTGGGCGCGCCAGCGCGACGACGACACGGTGCGCCGCCACGGGGTCGACCCGGACCGACCGAGCGTCATCTTCGTGGGCCGGATCACCCGCCAGAAGGGGCTCCCCCACCTGTTGCAGGCCGCCGCGGAGCTCCCCCCGGAGGTGCAGCTGGTGCTGCTCGCCGGTGCCCCCGACACCCCGGAGATCAAGGCCGAGGTGGAACACCTCATCGACGGGTTGCGCGAGACGCGGGACGGCGTCGTGTGGATCCCCGAGATGCTCCCGCGCGCCGAGGTCGTGGCCCTGCTCAGCTCCGCCACCGTGTTCGTCTGCCCCTCGGTCTACGAGCCCCTGGGCATCGTCAACCTCGAGGCGATGGCCTGTGAGGTGCCGGTGGTCGCCACGGCGACCGGGGGCATCCCCGAGGTCGTCGTCGACGGCGAGACCGGCTGGCTGGTGCCCATCGAGCAGGTGCAGGACGGCACCGGCGCGCCGGTCGACCCGGACCGTTTCGTGGCTGACCTCGCGGCCGCGCTCACCGATGCCGTGAGCGACGCAGACCGGGCGCGCCGGATGGGACGAGCGGGGCGCCAACGCGCGGTCGACTCGTTCTCCTGGAGCAGCATCGGCGACCAGACCTTCGAGGTCTACGACGAGGTGCTGCAGGGGCGTTCGGCCCGATCCTGACGCTCTGTAGGGTTCGGGACATGAGTGATGTCCTGGCCATGGCTGGCGTGAGTGTCGTCCGGGGAGACACCACGATCCTCGACGACGTCTCGTGGGAGGTCGAGGAGGGTCAGCGCTGGGTGATCCTGGGCCCCAACGGTGCCGGCAAGACCACGCTCCTGCAGCTCGCCGCGGCACGGATCCACCCGACCACCGGTGTCGTCGGGATCCTCGGTGAGGTGCTGGGAGCCGTGGACGTCTTCGAGCTCCGACCCCGGATCGGTCTGGCCTCCGCCGCCCTGGCGGAGCGGATCCCGTCCCGCGAGAAGGTCCGCGACGTCGTCGTCACTGCGTCCTACGGCGTGGTCGGTCGCTGGCGCGAGAGCTACGACCACCTCGACGAGGGCCGTGCCGACGAGCTGCTCGAGGCCCTGGGCGCCAGCCACCTCGCGGACCGCCGCTTCGGCACGCTGTCCGAGGGCGAGCGCAAGCGGGTGCAGATCTCCCGAGCCCTGATGACCGACCCCGAGCTGATGCTGCTCGACGAGCCCGCCGCAGGGCTGGACCTCGGCGGCCGCGAGGACCTGGTGCGCCGTCTCGGGGACCTGGCGGCCGACCTCGCCGCGCCGGCCATGGTCCTGGTGACCCACCACGTCGAGGAGGTGCCCCCCAACTTCACCGACGTGCTGCTCGTGCGCGACGGGCGCATCGTGGCCCAGGGCCCGATCGAGATCACGTTGACCGCCGACAACCTCGAGGCCACCTTCGGGCTGCCCCTCGAGCTGGAGGTCAGGGGTGAGCGCTATGCCGCGCGGGCCCGCTGAGCACATCCGGAACCAGACGCCCGCGGCGTGCGTCAATCCGCTGACGCCCCATGACAAGGAGGTCGGTCCATGGACTGGCTGACGGACAACTTCTGGCTCGGCTGGATCGGCCTCGCCATCCTCCTCGCCGCTATCGAGGCGGCCACGGTCGACTTCGTCTTCGTCATGTTCGCCGGCGGTGCCGTGGTCGGGGCGATCGCCTCGGGCGCCGGGGCGTCGTTCCCGCTGCAGATGGTCCTCGCCGTGGCCGCGGCCATCCTCCTGCTCGTCGTCGTGCGGCCCATCATCCGGCGACAGCTCCTCGACGAGGAGACCGACCACCGGATCGGTGCCGCCAGCCTCGTGGGCCGCGACGCTCGCGTGCTGCAGGCGGTCACCGACAGTGACGGAAGGATCAAGCTGGCCGGGGAGACGTGGTCCGCCCGGGTCCCCGACGGCAGCCCCACCATCGGCCCGGGGGAGGACGTCCGGGTCATCGCCATCCACGGCGCGACGGCGATCGTCGGCCCGGCGATCGCCACACCCTTCGCTCCTCCCGTGCCCGCCCCCGAACCCCACGCCTGACCCGGAATCCACCGAAAGGGATCGTCATGCCCGACGGACTCCTGTCCATCATCGTCATCCTGCTGCTCGCGGCCTTCGTCATCATCGTGCTGGTGCGCACGGTGCGCGTCGTCCCGCAGCAGACCGCACTGATCATCGAGCGGCTGGGTCGCTACTCGCGCACCCTCGAGGGAGGTCTGCACATCCTCGTGCCGTTCGTCGACCTCGTGCGGGCCAACATCGACCTGCGCGAGCAGGTGGTCTCCTTCCCGCCGCAGCCGGTGATCACCAGCGACAACCTCGTGGTGAGCATCGACACGGTCATCTACTACCAGGTCATCGAGCCCAAGTCGGCGGTCTACGAGATCGCCAACTTCATCCAGGGCATCGAGCAGCTCACCGTCACCACGCTCCGTAACGTCATCGGCTCGCTCGACCTCGAGCAGACGCTCACCAGCCGCGACCAGATCAACGGCCAGCTCCGGGGGGTCCTGGACGAGGCCACCGGCAAGTGGGGCATCCGGGTCAACCGCGTCGAGCTCAAGGCGATCGACCCGCCGACCTCCATCCAGGAGTCGATGGAGAAGCAGATGAAGGCCGAGCGCGAGCGCCGCGCCATCATCCTCACCGCGGAGGGGTCCAAGGCCAGCCAGATCCTCACCGCCGAGGGCGAGAAGCAGAGCTCGATCCTGCGGGCCGAGGGCTCGGCCCAGGCCCGCATCCTGGAGGCGCAGGGTCAGGCCCGCGCCATCCAGCAGGTCTTCGACGCCATCCACCGCGGCAAGCCGACCCAGAAGCTGCTCGCCTACCAGTACCTCCAGGTGCTGCCCCAGATCGCCCGGGGCGACTCCAACAAGATGTGGATCATCCCCACCGAGCTCACCGACGCCCTCAAGGGCATCGGCGGCATGCTCGGACGTGGGGAGGGTGGCGGCGGCTTCGACGGCGGTGCCGAGGACGAGTGGGTCGACCCGGGCGACGACATCGGCAACGCCTTCGCCGAGACCACGCTCGAGGACCCCGCCAAGGCCCTGGCCGCCGCGCGCGGCCAGGCCGGACTCGCCAGCCGCGAGGCGGAGGAGCACGCCTCCCCGGCCTCCCGGGTGCAGCCCCCGGTCCGACCGGGTGCGGATGCCGTGCCGCCCCGTCCGCCGGCACTCCCGGCCGACGCAGCCCCTGCAGCCCCGCCGGCGCCCCCCGCAGACCCGGCCGCCCCGGTGCCACCCGTGCCCCCGGCCCCGCCTGCGCCTCCGCAGGGGTCGGACGACGAGCCCCGGAGCTAGGGCCACCACAGTCCCCGGACACCGATCCTGGACACCCGGACGCCGCACTAGGGTGTCCGGGTGTCCCTGTCCGAAGCCCTGCTCGTGGTCCTCGCGGGCGTCGGCGCCGGCACGATCAACACCATCGTCGGCTCCGGGACCCTCATCACCTTCCCCACCCTCCTCCTGCTCGGGGTGCCACCGGTCACGGCCAACGTGTCCAACACCATCGGGCTGCTCCCCGGCGGCGTGGCCGGCAGCCTGGGCTACCGCGCAGAGCTGGTCGGCGCCGCACCGGCTCTGAGGCGTCTGGTGCCGGCGTCCTTCGTCGGTGGGGTGGTCGGAGCCCTCCTGCTGCTCGTCCTGGACCCGGCCCTGTTCCGCGCGATCGTCCCGGTGCTCATCCTCATCGGTGTGGTCCTCGTCGTGCTCGGTCCCCGCCTGAGCGCGTGGACGCTCCGACGGCGGGCGGAGGGCACGGCATCCGATGCTCGGCACGCCGCCCTCATGCAGGCCGGAGTGTTCGGCACGGGGGTCTACGGGGGCTACTTCGGCGCAGCCCAGGGCGTGCTCCTCATGGGCATCATGGGCGCGCTGTCCAGCGAGCCGCTGCAGCGCCTCAACGGCTACAAGAACGTGCTGGCCACCGTCGTCAACGGGGTGGCGGCACTCGTCTTCGTCGTGGTCGCCCGGGACCGGATCGACTGGGCCGTGGTGGGGCTGATCGCGATCGGCTCGCTGATCGGCGGGGTCGTCGGGTCGACGTTCGGGCGCCGGCTCAAGCCGCCCGTGCTGCGCGGGCTGATCGTCGTCATCGGCGTCGTGGCGCTCATCAAGCTCGTCCTGTTCCCGTGAGCGTCCAGCGCATCACCAGCCCGGACGACCCGCGCCTGGCCGACTACGTGGCGCTCACCGACGTGGCCCTGCGCCGACGGCTGGAGCCCGCGGGTGGGCTCTACATCGCGGAGTCGGAGAAGGTGATCCGTCGGGCACTGGCTGCGGGCCACCGACCGCGTTCCTACCTCATGGGGGAGCGCTGGCTCACCGACCTGGCCGACCTGGTCGAGACCGCGGATGCCGATGGCGTGCCGGTCTTCGTCGGTGATGCCGACGTGATCCGGGGCCTCATCGGCTACACCCTCCACCGGGGGGCGCTGGCTGCGATGCAACGACCCCGAACACGGTCGGTGGAGGAGGTCCTCGAGGGCGCCCGGCGCGTCCTGGTGCTGGAGGACATCGTCGACCACACCAACGTCGGCGCCGTCTTCCGCTCCGCTGCGGCCCTCGGCGTCGACGCCGTGCTGGTCACGCCCCGGTGTGCGGACCCGCTCTACCGGCGTTCCATCCGGGTCTCCATGGGCACGGTCTTCCAGGTGCCGTGGGCCCGGATCGACCCGTGGCCCGGTGGGGTCGGGGTGCTGCGCCACGCAGGCTTCACCGTCGCCGCGCTCGCGCTCGCTGATGACGCGGTCTCGCTCGCCGAGCTCGCCGCGGACCCCCATGACCGGCTCGCGCTCGTGCTCGGTACCGAGGGCGACGGGCTCTCCCGCCGGACCATCGGCGAGGTCGACCTGGCCGTGCGGATCCCCATGTCCGGTGCGGTCGACTCGCTGAACGTGGCGGCCGCCGGGGCGGTCGCCGCCTGGGCACTGCGGGTGACGTGAGGGCGTGGCCCCGCGCCGGCATCGGGCGTTCCGGCGTCAGAAGAGGCGGTGCTCGCTGGTGTCGATCCCCTTGAGCTCGTCGTAGTCGAGCACGACGCACCGGATGCCGCGGTCCTCCGCCAGCGTGCGCGCCTGCGGCTTGATGACCTGCGCGGCGAAGACCCCGGTGACGGGTGCGAGGTGCGGGTCGCGGTTCATCAGCTCGAGGTAGCGGGTGAGCTGCTCCACCCCGTCGATCTCCCCACGACGCTTGATCTCGACGGCGACCGAGCGCCCGGCCGCGTCCTTGCACAGGATGTCCACGGGGCCGATCGCGGTCATGTGCTCCCGTCGTCCCAGGGTGAAGCCCTCCCCGAGCGTGGTGATGTGCTCCGCCAGGAGTCGCTGGAGGTGGGCCTCGACCCCGTCCTTCACGAGACCGGGGTCCACCCCCAGCGCGTGGACCGAGTCGTGGTGCACCTCGTGCAGGCGCACCCTCAGCCGGTCCTCGGACTTCGCGTGCTGGACGACCCACACCGAGGTCACCCCCTCGGTCGCCTCGGTCTCGTCCGGCTCCACCTCCGCCATGGCGCACGGGGGGGACATCCAGTTCAGCGGCTTGTAGGACCCACCGTCGGAGTGCACGAGGACCGATCCGTCGGCCTTGACGAGCAGGAGCCGGGTGGCCAGGGGCAGGTGGGCGCTCAGGCGCCCGTCGTAGTCGACGCTGCACGTCGCGATGACCATCCGCACGAGGAGCCACCCTAGCGATCGGTCGGGTCGAACGTGTTGCCGACCGGTGCTCGCGGGCGCACACTGGGGGAGAGGTGAGGCCGATGAGGGCAGCCCTGCTCCTGGTGTGCTTCATCGTCGTGCCCGGAATCTGTTTCGTCGCCCAGTGCGAGGCCCTCAGGTTCGTGTCGAGCGGGGAGACGCCGCAGTCCCTGCGGCCCCTGGTGCGCTGGGTCCGCGGCGTGCGCCGCGAGCTCGGCTGGGGCCCGCACATCGAAGAGCCGCTCCCCGACATCCTCCTGGCCCTGGAGCTGCGACGACTGGCAGCGGAGGTCCGGCGGGTCGAGGAGGGGAGGGAGCCGCACGCGGCGGCCCGCCGCCAGGCGGCCCTCGCGGCCTACGACCGGGTCCTCCTCCAGCTCTGCGAGACCGCCGACCTACCGACGGCCTCGGGCCTGCCGCCTCTGTCCGCACGCCATCGCCTGGAGCTCGAGACGGGGCTGGTCTCCAGCGGCCTCGACTGGTGAGCCTGCCGGAGACCGCCCGGGGTAAGGAGCGTCACGCCGCCGGGGTGTCGTGAGCACGCGGGGCCTCTGCGAGGATCTGGCCCATGGCACGTGACTTCACCAGTGTGGGTGTGATCGGACTCGGGACGATGGGCGCGGGGATCGTCGAGGTCTTCGCCCGCAACGCGATCGACGTGTTCGCGGTCGACGTCAACGAGGCGGGGGTGGAGCACGGGCGGGCCGTGCTGACCGGCAGCACCGGTCGCGCCCTGGGGCGCGGGAAGATCACCCAGGAGCAGCACGACGCGATCCACGCGCGGGTGACCTACTCCACCGACCTCACCGTCCTGGCGGAGTGCCAGCTCGTCGTCGAGGCGGTGCCCGAGCAGCTCGAGCTGAAGAAGTCGCTGCTCAGCACCCTGGACGGCATCGTCACGCCCGACGCGGTGCTCGCGACCAACACCTCGTCCCTTCCGGTGACCGAGATCGCCGTCGCGACCTCCAACCCCAAGCGCGTCGTGGGCATGCACTTCTTCAACCCCGCGCCGGTGCAGCAGTTCGTCGAGGTCATCCGCACCGTGATCACCGCCGACGACGTCTTCGAGGACGTCAAGGCGCTCGCCGACCGGATCGGCAAGAAGCCGGTGATCGTCGGCGACAAGGCGGGGTTCATCGCCAACGCCCTCCTCTTCGGCTACCTCAACCACGCCGTGTCGATGTTCGAGAGCCGCTACGCCACGCGCGAGGACCTCGATGCCTCGATGCGCTTCGGCTGTGGCTATCCGATGGGTCCGCTGCAGCTGCTCGACCTCATCGGGCTCGACACGGCCTACGAGATCCTCGACACGATGTACAAGCAGGGGCGCGACCGCCTGCACGCCCCCAGCCCGATCATCAAGCAGATGGTGAGCGCCGGTCTCCTGGGCCGCAAGTCCGGTCGTGGCTTCTACACGTATGCCGCCCCCGGCTCACCCGAGGTGGTCGCCGACGCCAACACGCCGACCGAGGGCCCGCCCGCCGGCGTGGCCCTGCGCGAGGTGACGAGCGTCGGCGTGGTGGGCTCGGGCACCATGGCGACGGGGATCGTGGAGGTCTTCGCTGCGGCGGGCTACGCGGTGACCTATGTCGCCCGTACCGACGAGCGGGTCGCGGGCGTGCGGGCGGGGATCGACCGCAGCCTGGCCCGTGCGGTCGACAAGGGCCGGCTCACCGCGCAGGAGGCCGAGGCCACGGTCGGGCGGCTCACCGGCTCGACCTCGCGGGAGGCCCTGTCCCAGGTGGACCTCGTGGTCGAGGCGGTCGCCGAGGACCTGGAGGTCAAGCAGGACCTCTTCCGGGACCTCGACCGCATCTGCAGGCCGGGTGCGGTGCTGGCCACGACGACCTCGTCCCTGCCGATCATCGACTGCGCCAAGGTCACGTCGCGCCCCGAGGACGTCGTCGGGATGCACTTCTTCAACCCCGCCCAGGTCATGAAGCTCGTCGAGGTGGTGCACACCGTGGCCACGGGCCCCGACGTCGTCGCGACGGTGCAGGACCTCTGCGCGAAGGTCGGCAAGGTCGCCGTCACCTGCGGCGACCGGTCGGGGTTCATCGTCAACGCGCTGCTCTTCCCCTACCTCAACGACGCCGTGAAGATGCTGTCGGCGAACTACGCCACGGCCGACGACATCGACACCGCGATGAAGACCGGCTGCGGGCTGCCGATGGGGCCCTTCGAGCTGCTCGACGTCGTGGGGCTCGACGTGTCGCTGGCCATCCAGCGGGAGCTGTACCTCGAGTTCCGCGAGCCGGGGTTCGCGCCGGCGCCGCTGCTGGAGCACCTCGTCACGGCGGGCTACCTCGGCCGCAAGACCGGGCGAGGCTTCCGCACCCACGCCTGACCGGCCCGGCATCCTCGTCGAGCGAACAGAACACGCCGTCTGCGCGCGCGCTCAGACGGCGTGTTCTGTTCACTCGACGGGTGAGTAGGGTCGCCGGGTGAGCCGCACCCCGTCACTGCCCGCCCGCGCGAGGGTCGTCGTCATCGGCGGGGGGGTCATCGGCACCTCGATCGCCTACCACCTGGCCCACCTCGGGGTCACCGACGTGCTGGTGCTCGAGCGCGACCGGCTCACCTCGGGCACGACCTGGCACGCCGCCGGGCTGATGACCTGCTTCGGCTCCACGAGCGAGACGAGCACCCGCCTGCGGCTGTACTCCCGCGACCTCTACGCCCGGCTGGAGGCCGAGACCGGCGTCGCGACCGGGTTCCGGCCCGTGGGGCTCATCGAGGCCGCCGCCGATGCCGACCGCCTGGAGGAGTACCGGCGGGTGGCCGCCTTCCAGCGCCTGCACGGCCTCGAGGTCGAGGAGATCGGGCCGCGGGAGATGGCCGACCTCTTCCCGCTGGCCCGCACCGACGACCTCCTCGCCGGCTTCCACGTGCCGGGCGACGGCCGGGTGAACCCCGTGGACCTCACCATGAGCCTCGCCCGGGGGGCGCGCGACCTCGGGGTCCGGGTCATTGAGGGGGTGCGCGTCGAGCAGGTGACCACCCGCCCTCGCGGCCTGGTCGAGGAGGTCACCGGGGTCCGCACGGATGCCGGCGACGTCGAGTGCGAGCTGGTCGTGAACTGCGCCGGGATGTGGGCTCGCGAGCTCGGTGAGCGCAACCGGGTGGTCGTGCCCAACCAGGCCGCCGAGCACTACTACCTCGTGACCGAGCCGATCGACGGCATGAGCCCCGAGGCGCCGGTGTTCGAGGACCCGGCCGCCTACGGCTACTACCGCGAGGAGGGCGGCGGCATGATGGTCGGCTTCTTCGAGCCACGGGCCGCGGCCTGGAGCGTCGAGGGCATCCCGGCGGACTTCTCCTTCGGCACCATCACACCCGACTGGGACCGCATGGGCCCCTACGTCGAGCGCGCCATCGCCCGGGTGCCGATCGTCGAGACGGTGGGCATCCGCACCTTCTTCTGCGGTCCGGAGTCCTTCACGCCCGACCTCTCACCGGCCGTCGGTGAGGCTCCCGGCATCCACGGCTACTTCGTCTGCGCGGGCCTCAACTCCGTGGGCATCCTCTCGGCCGGCGGGCTCGGGCGCGTCGTCGCGCAGTGGATGGCCGAGGGCCGCCCCGACGTCGACGTCACCGGCATCGACGTCGCCCGCTTCCGGGACTGGCAGCTCGACCCTCGACACCGCGCCGAGCGCACCGTCGAGATCCTCGGCACGGTGTACGCCGCACACACCCCTGGCGTCGAGCTCCGCACGGGGCGAGGGGTGTTCAGGTCACCGCTGCACGACCGCCTGGTCGGCGAGGGCGCACGGATGCGCGACGTCAGCGGCTGGGAGTCGGCCGCCTGGTATGCCGGTCGCGGGCAGGTGCCGAGCGCCGAGCCGGGCTGGGGGCACCAGCCGTGGTTCACCCACTGGGAGGCCGAGCACCGGGCCGTGCGCGAGGCGGTCGGGCTGATGGACATGTCGTTCATGTCGAAGTTCGCGGTGCGCGGGCCCGGTGCCGGCGCCCTGCTCGACCGGCTCAGCACGGGCCCGGTCAACGAGCGCGACGGAGTCATCACCTACACGCAGTGGCTCGACGAGCAGGGTGGGATCCGCGCGGACCTCACCGTGACCCGCCTGGCCGCCGACGACTTCCTCGTCGTCGCCTCCGACACGTCCCACGGCCCCGCACTCGCGTGGCTCCGGCGGGCCGTCGGTGACGCCGACGCCACCGTCGAGGACGTGAGCACCCAGCGCGCCCTGATGACCGTCCAGGGCCCGGCGTCGCGCGCCACCCTGGCCGCAGCGGCACCGGCCACGGACTGGTCGAACGAGGCGATCCCGTTCCGGGCGGCGCGGCACGTCGAGATCGCGGGAGCGGAGGTGCTCGCGATCCGGATCACCTACCTCGGCGAGCTCGGCTGGGAGCTGTACGTGCCGGTCGACCGGGCCGTCGACGTGTGGGATGCCGTGCTGGAGGCGGGGGCGGGTCACGGCATCCGGCCCGTGGGGCTCCGCGCCCTGTCGAGCCTGCGCATGGAGAAGGCCTACCGCGACTACGGACACGACATCGACAACACAGACGACGTCGTCGGTGTCGGCCTCGGTTTCGCCGCGGCGCTGCACAAGCCGGGCGGCTTCACGGGTCGCGAGGCCGTGCTGGCCGCCAAGGGGCGCGGCACCCCGCACCACCGGCTCGTGCAGGTGCTCCTCACCGACCCCGACCCGCTGCTGTTCCACGCCGAGCCCGTGCTGCGTGACGGCGTCGTCGTGGGCGAGGTGCGCTCGGCGTCCTACGGCTGGACGCTCGGTGGCGCGGTCGGGCTCGCCTTCGTCGGCGGTGACGGCCCGGTCACCCCGCAGTGGCTCGCCGACGGCAGGTGGGAGGTCGACGTCGCGGGCACCCGGCACCCGGCCAGCGTCTCCCTCCGTCCGCTCTACGACCCCACCAGCGCGCGCGTCACCGGTTGAGGCGTGGCCCCGGTGCGCGATGCGTCTGGGACGATGGTGTGCATGCCCCGCGCCAACCGACGTCGTCGTGACCTCGAGTCCCGGCCGATGTCGGGGTCGGGCGAGGTGGCGAGCGAGACCTTCCACGGCCGCCCTTGGAACGTGCGACGGCTGACCGGGGCCTCGGCCACGCGGGACTACCGCTGCCCCGGCTGCCACCAGGGCATCGCGCCCGGGACGGCCCACCTCGTCGCCTGGCCGGCCGAGGGTGTCGGCGGGATCGACGAGCGTCGGCACTGGCACACGCGGTGCTGGTCCGGTCGGCACGCCGCACACCCCTGAGCGAGGCCCCGGGACGACCTGGTGGTCGGTGGGCAGTCGGGGCTCAGTGGGCGCGCTGACGGGGGACCAGGACCTCCTCGTAGAGCAGGATCAGGCCGGCGGCCACCGGGATCGCGAGCAGGGCCCCGAGCACCCCGAGCAGGGCGCCCCCGGCCAGCGCGGCGACGATCGTCACCGGCCCAGGCACGGACACGGTGCGCATCATGACCCGCGGAGCCACGATGTAGTTCTCGAGCTGCTGATAGACGACGTAGTAGATGATCGCGATGAGCGCGTTGCGCGGCTCGTCAAAGAAGGCCACCAGGGTGACGACGGCCGCGCCGAGGGTCGCGCCGATCATCGGGATGAGCCCGAGGAGGCCGACGGTGACGGCGAGCACCGCGGCATAGGGGATCCCGACGACGGTCATCAGCACGTAGGACAGCCCGGCGTTGAGGCTCGCGATGGCGACCTGGCCGATGGCGTACGAGCCGACCCGACGCATCATCTCCTCCGAGAGCGAGATGACCCGGGGTCTGCGGGTGGCCGGGACCGCGGCGTACGCGGCCTGCTTGATCCGCGGGAGCGAGGAGAGGAAGTACAGCGTGAGGACCAGCACCGTGAAGAACTGGAAGACACCGCTCACCAGGAGACGACCCGCGCCGAGGAGGCCGCCGAGCACGCCCTCGATGAACTGCTGGTCGGAGATTCGGTCCATCGCCTCGGCTCGCACCTTGTCCAGGACGTCGTAGTTCTCGTCGATCCGGTTCAACCAGCGGCTGTCGAGGATGTCCTGCACGTAGCTGGGGGCCTGTGACGCCAGCTGCGAGCCCTGGAGCACGACCGGTGGCACGACCAGCGCCCCGATGACCCCGAAGACGACGAGCAGGCCCAGGAACACGGTCAGAACGGCAAGGCTGCGGCGCATCCCGCGCCCGACGAGGAGGTCGACCATGGGGGCGAGGGTGAGGGTGAGGAAGAACGCGATGACGATGATCGTGAACGTGGTGGTGAGGCGGCCCACCAGCCCCCACAGGCCGACCGCGAGGAGGGCACCGGTCGCGCCGAAGAACCCGAGGTAGAACGGGGAGTGGCGGTTCAGTGGCTTCCCGGCGGCTCCGAACGGCTGCGGGATCCCCACCGGGACGCTGCCCGCGTGCTCACCGGTGGGTGGGCCAGAGGCCACCGCCGGGCTGACCGGGGGAGCGGCGTCGGCTGTGCTCGACCCGGTCTCGGCCAACACCTCGGCCGGGACGTCGAGCTCTCCGGAGGCCGTCAGGTGCTCCTGGGCGATCCGGTTGCTCTGTTCCAGAGCGGCCACCTGACGTCGCCGGAAGTCCCCCCACCGCCTGACCGGTGACCACACACTCGACAGCCTCACTCCACACCTCCGCGGCTCACCCTAGCCGCGGCCCGACGGGCCTCGGGCTCAGGCGTCGCGGAACCTGTTGATGGCCGCCTCGAAGCGGCTGCGCTTGTCCGGGTCGCTCACTCCGAGGCCCTCCTCGGGGGCGAGGGTGAGCACGCCGACCTTGCCCTGGTGGAGGTTGTGGTGCACGTCGAGTGCGGCCTGCCCGACGTCCTCCATGCGGTAGGTGCGCGAGAGCGTCGGGTGGATCAGGCCTCGGTCGACGAGCTCGTTGGCCTCCCAGGCCTCGCGGTAGTTCGCGAAATGGCTGGAGACGATCCGCTTGAGGTTCATCCACAGGTAGCGGTTGTCGTACTCGTGCATGTATCCCGACGTCGACGCGCAGGTGACGATGGTGCCGCCCTTGCGCGCGACGTAGACACTCGCGCCGAACGTCTCCCGCCCCGGGTGCTCGAAGACGATGTCGACGTCGTACCCGCCGGTGAGCTCGCGGATCCGCCTGCCGAGGCGCTGCCACTCCTTGGGGTCCTGCGCCGTCCCCTCCTCGTTCCAGAAGCGGTATCCCTCGGCGTTCCGGTCGATGATCAGCTCCGCGCCCATCGCCCGGCAGATCGCCGCCTTCTCCGGCGAGGAGACGACGCAGACCGGCGTGGCGCCCCCGGCCAGCGCCATCTGCGTGGCGTAGGAGCCCAGCCCGCCGGAGGCTCCCCAGATGAGCACCCGGTCACCGAGCTTCATGTGGGCGCCGTTGCGGGAGATCAGCTGCCGGTATGCCGTGGAGTTCACCAGGCCGGGCGCGGCCGCCTCCTCCCACGTGAGGTGCCCCGGCTTGGGCATGAGCTGGTTGGCCTTGACGACGGCGATCTCGGCCAAGCCCCCGAAGTTGGTCTCGAAGCCCCAGATCCGCTGCTGCGGGTCCATCATCGTGTCGTCGTGCCCGGCGGCGTCCTCCAGCTCGACCGAGAGGCAGTGGGCGACGACCTCGGTGCCGGGCTTCCACTTCGTCACCCCGGGGCCGACGCGGAGCACGACGCCCGCGAGGTCGGAGCCGACCACGTGGTAGGGCAGGTCGTGCCGCTTGGCGTACTCGGAGGTCCGGCCGTAGCGCTGCAGGAACCCGAAGGTCGAGACCGGCTCGAAGATCGAGGTCCACACCGTGTTGTAGTTGATCGCGCTGGCCATCACGGCCACCAGCGCCTCGCCGGGAGCCAGCTCCGGCACCGGCACGTCGTCGAGGTGCAGGGACCGACGAGGGTCCTTCTCACGGGTCGCGACGCCCGAGAACATCTCCACCTCGTCCTGGTGGACCGTCGTCGCCCGGTAGCTCTGCGGGATGGTCAGCCCGGCGTACGTCTCGGGGGTGCGGTCGCCGGAGAGGATGGCCTCGCGGATCTGCTCCATGACGGATCGTGCTCCTTCTGGGCGTCGGTGTCCCCGAGAACCTACTGGCGGGTTCGGGGACCCGTCTCGGCCTGAGACACCGGTCACGAGGTGATCCACCTCACGAGAGCCAGGCACCGCCGGGCGGAGGGCGGCATACAGTTCCGGGATGGCACCGATCCCCGTCTCCCGGCGCTCGGCGCTGCTGGGGGGTGGTGCGCTGGTCGCGACGGGGGGAGCCATGGGGGTGACCTCGCTCCGGCGGAGCCGCCGGGCCGAGGTGCCGCTCTACGGCGAGACGGTGGCCTTCGCCGCGCCGGGGGAGCGCGAGATCGTGCCGGTGGGCCGGGTCGAGGAGGTGGTGCCGGACAGCCGGGTCCTCGCCGCGCGGCCCTTCAGCGGGATGCTCCTCGAGGAGGAGGCGCAGTGGTTGGAGTCCAGCGCGCGCTGGGTGCGCCGGTCCGAGGACCCGCACGGGCTGCTGCGCTCGGGCCTGCTGGACCTGCGAGCCCTGAGCGCCGGGCTCCCCGTCTCGGTGGCCGGCTGGACCGACCGCTGGCGCTACGCCTGGCCGCGGGACGTCTCGTTCGTGGCCGCCGCCCTCGCCCGCACGGGCCACCCCGACCAGGCCGCCTCGCAGCTGGCCTACCTCAAGGCGGTGCAGCGGCCGGACGGGTGGTTCGAGGCACGGTACGACATCGCGACCCACGCCTCGCCGGACGACCGGGCGGCCCAGCTCGACGGGTGCGGGTGGGTGCTGTGGGGAGGCAGCGAGCTCGCGCGGGCCGCTCCGGACCGAGCCGTGGAGCTGCTCGCCCCACTGCGGCCGATGTTCGTCCTGGCCTCTCGGCGGCTGCTGGCGTCGATCGACGCCACGACGTCACTCCCGATCCCGTCATCGGACTACTGGGAGCTGGCCGAGAACCGCCTCACCCTGGGCACCGCCGCGGCGGTCCTCGCGGGACTGCGCTGCGCGACCGAGATCCTGCCCCTGGTTGGGGAGATGGCGCTCACGGACCGCACTCGAGCGGCATCGGACACCCTCGGTGCGCAGGTCCGCACGCACTTCGGGCCGGCGGGCTATCCGAGGCTGCTCGGTGGCTCGGCGGCCGATGCCGCGGTCACCTTCCTCGTGGCCCCGATCGGTGGGACCGAGCCGGACCTGGAGGTGCTCAGCGCCGTGGACCGGGCCCAGACCGCGATGTCGCGGCCGGCCGGTGGCGTGGCGCCCGGCGAGTCCTGGAAGGACGACGGCATCAGCTGGACCCCCGAGACGGCCCTCTTCGCCTCGGCCTGGGCCGCCAACGGCCACCGGTCCAAGGCGGAGTCCCTCCTCACCTGGCTCGGTGAGCACCGAACCGCCGCGGGCTCCTTCCCCGAGAAGGTGCTCCACGACGGCCGCCCCGCGGCGGTGGCTCCTCTCGCGTGGACCGCGTCCCTCGTCGTCATCGCGCTCCACGAGCTGACCCTCCAGTGAGGACCCTCCACGCGCTGCTCGGTGTCGTCGCCGGGCTGCTCGTGGTCATCGGGGTGGCCCCACGGGCGGGTGCCGACGAGCCGGTGGAGCGGGTCGTCGTCGTGGGCGCGCCGGGACTGTCGTGGTCCGACGTCGACGAGGCCGGCACCCCGGCCCTGTACGACCTCGCGCTCACCGGCGGGGTGGCAGCGCTCACGGTGCGAGCCGTGAGGTCCCGTTCGTGCGCGGTCGACGGGTGGCTCACCCTGTCCGCCGGACGCCGGGCCGCCGACCTCCCGGGCCCGTGCCGAGACCCGGAGGAGGTCGGGTCCTCCGGTGTCGTGCCGCACTGGGAGGACTACCTCGCCGCCGCGGGGGCCGACTCCTACGGCGCCCGTCCGGGAGCGCTGGGGTCGGCAGTCGGCGAGGCTGACCAGTGCATCGGGGCGTTCGGTCCTGGAGCAGCGATCGGCGCCGCCGACGAGTCCGGCCGGGTGAGAGCCATCGCGTCCGAGGGCTCGTGCCGGGTCACGATGGTCGACGGCGGCACCCTCCCCGTCGACCCGGGCTCCCGGGCGGCCGCACTGCGGAGCCTGGACGACGTGGTCGGGGGAGTCGTGGCCGACGTCGGCCCGGACTCCCGCGTCGTGGTGGCGGGGATGGGCGACGGACTCTCGCCGGTGCGTCCGCGGGCCGTCATCGTCAGTGGCCTCGGGGCCGGCCTGCTCACCTCGCCCTCGACCCGCCAGCCCGGCCTCGTCCAGCTCCAGGACGTCAGCGCCTCCCTGCTCGACTGGGCGGGAGCGCAGGATGCCGGGGCCACCGGTCGCCCGGTCACGGTCGAGCCCGACAGCACCCCCGCCGCGGAGCGCATCGAGGGTCTACAGGGCTTCGAGGTCCGCGCGGCCACCCTGCGCGCGGTCAGCCCCCAGGTCACCGGGTGGCTCGCTGCGTCGTTCGCCCTCTGGTGCGCCGTCGCTGGCCTGTCCCTCTGGCGACGGGGAGGGCTGGGCGGGCGGGTCGTCGCGGCCGGGGTCGCCGTGGCCACGGTGCCCGTCTCCACCTTCGCCGCGAACCTCGTGCCGTGGTGGCGAACCGGACCGGCGGCGATCACGTTCGTGGTCGTGCTGGCCGTCGTAATCGCGATGGTCACGGCTCTCGCGCTCCTGGCGGGTCGCCGCTGGCCCCTCGGCGGGCTGCTCGTCGTCTCGCTCGCCACCCTGCTGGTGATCGGGGGTGACGTGCTCACGGGGTCCGGGCTCCAGCTCGCGTCGGTCTTCGGCCAGAACCCCACGGTCGGAGGCAGGTTCTACGGCGTGGGCAACACGAGCTACGCGCTCTACGGCGTGGCGGTGCTCGCGGTGGTGGCCATCCTCGCCACTGCACCATGGCGCAGAGCGTGGGAGCGATTGGCCTTCTCGTCCGTCGTCCTGGTCGCCGCCGCCGCCGTCGAGGGGCTGCCCTCGCTCGGTGCGGACTTCGGGGGCCCGCCCGGACTCCTGCTGGGCGGGCTCGTCGTCCTGGCCGGTGCGTCGGGGCTCCGCCTCACCGTGAGCCGGATCGCTCTTGCCGTCGTCGGTGTCGCCGCAGTCACGGCGGTGGGCGCGGTGCTGGACTGGCGCCGACCGCCCGCCGCGAGGACCCACCTCGGGGAGTTCGTGCAGACCGTCGTCGACGGCGACCTCGGGGACGTGCTCGGGCGCAAGGTGAGCCAGAACCTCACCAACCTGACCTCACCTCCGCTGCTCACGCTCACCGTCGCCGCCGGTGTGCTGGCCGTCCTCGCGTGGCGCTCCGGCTGGCGCCCGTCCACCGCCGGGTCCCTGGTGCTGCGCGGGTCCGCGGTGCTGGCCCTCGTGGGATTCGCCGTCAACGACTCCGGCCTGGTCATCCCGGCGTTCGCCGCGTTGGTCCTCCTGCCGCTGCTCGCTGCCGACCGGGGTGCCTCAGTGCGCGGCGGCCGGCTCGACGAGCTCGACGAGGACCCCACCCGCGTCCTTGGGATGGATGAAGTTGACGCGTGAGTCGCTCGTGCCCCGCTTCGGGGTGTCGTACAGCAGCCGCAGACCACGCCGGCGCAGCGTCGCGCAGACCGCGTCGAGATCGGTGACCCGGTAGGCGAGCTGCTGGATGCCGGGGCCGCTGCGGCTGAGGAACGTCGCGATGGTCGAGTCCGGCGACAACGGGGCGAGGAGCTGGATGCACGACCCCGAGTCACCGACGGCCATCATCGCCTCCCGCACCCCCTGCTCCTCGTTGCGCTCTTCGTGCACCAGACGCATGCCGAAGACTCGCTCGTGGAAGGCGATCGCCTCGTCGAGGTCGGGCACGGCGAGCCCCACGTGGTCGATGGCGCTGAACAGCTCGGAGGGTGGGCCGGAGGTCATGCGCCAAGGCTAGGAGCCGTCGAGGGGGAGGGACCGGATCCGTGGTGAGCATCACCGGGTGGCGGGGATGGCACGGTTGCCGCGGATGACTAGAGTCGATGCGATCCGCGGAACCGAACCTGGAGGCACCATGTCCACCGACCCCACCGTCATCGTCGCCGGAGCACGCACCCCGATGGGTCGGATGAGCGGCTCTCTAAAGGGCTTCAGCGGCTCGGACCTCGGCGGGTTCGCGATCCGGGGAGCGCTGGAGAAGTCCGGAGTCGCGCCGACCGATGTCGACTACGTGATCATGGGGCAGGTCCTCACCGCGGGCGAGGGGCAGATCCCGGCCCGGCAGGCGGCCGTGAAGGCCGGCATCCCGATGTCCGTCCCCGCCCTGACGATCAACAAGGTGTGCCTCTCCGGGGTCGACGCGATCGCCCTGGCCGACCAGCTGGTGCGTGCCGGGGAGTTCGACGTCGTGGTCGCGGGTGGCCAGGAGTCGATGACCAACGCCCCCCACCTGCTGGAGAAGAGCCGCGACGGCTTCAAGTACGGCGACGTGACGATGCACGACCACCTGGCCCAGGACGGCCTGTGGGACGCGTTCACCGACCAGGCGATGGGTCTGCTCACCGAGGGTGCCAACACCGGCGACTCGGCCTTCACCCGCGAGGAGCAGGACGCCTTCGCGGCCCGCAGCCACCAGCTCGCGGCCCGCGCGTGGAAGGACGGGTACTTCGACGACGAGGTCGTCACCGTCACCATCCCGCAGCGCAAGGGCGACCCGCTGGAGTTCCGCACCGACGAGGGGATCCGCGCCGACACGACCACCGAGTCGCTCTCCCGACTGCGACCGGCCTTCGACAAGGACGGCACCATCACCGCGGGCTCGGCCTCGCAGATCTCCGACGGGGCCTGTGCCGTCGTCGTGATGCGCAGGTCGCGCGCCGAGGAGCTCGGGCTCACCTGGCTGGCCGAGATCGGTGCCCACGGAGTCGTGGCCGGGCCCGACTCCACGCTGCAGAGCCAGCCCGCGAGTGCGATCGCCAAGGCCTGTGCCCGAGAAGGTATCTCGCCCTCGGACCTCGACCTGGTCGAGATCAACGAGGCGTTCGCGGCCGTCGGTCTGGCCTCGACCAAGGAGCTCGGACTCGATGCCGAGAAGGTCAACGTCAACGGCGGCGCGATCGCCCTCGGTCACCCCATCGGCATGTCCGGCGCCCGGATCACCCTGCACCTTGCCCTGGAGCTCGCGCGCCGAGGCGGCGGGGTGGGTGCCGCGGCCCTGTGCGGCGGCGGCGGTCAGGGCGATGCCCTCATCGTGAAGGTCCCTGTGCGGGAGTGACCCTGAGCAGTCCCCGCGCGGTCGACGTCCCCTCCCTCGTCACGGCGACGAGGGAGGGGCGTCCGCGTGCGGTGGCCCGACTGATCTCGCTCGTCGAGGACGGTCACCCGGCGTTGCGCGAGGTGATGGCGGCGTTGGTGTCGGATGCCGGTCGGGCCCACGTGGTCGGTGTCACGGGCGCACCCGGCGTCGGGAAGTCAACGGCGACCGGCGCCCTCGTGTCGGTCTACCGCTCTCTCGGTCTGCGGGTGGGGGTGCTGGCGGTGGACCCGTCCTCACCGTTCTCCGGCGGCGCCCTCCTCGGCGACCGGATCCGAATGGGTGAGCACACGGCCGACCCCGAGGTGTTCATCCGGTCGATGGCCGCGCGGGGACACCTCGGCGGGCTGTCGCGTGCGACGACCCAGGCCATCCGGGTCCTCGACGCCGCAGGGTGCGACGTGGTCCTGCTCGAGACCGTCGGCGTCGGCCAGTCGGAGGTCGAGGTCGCTGGGACGGCCGACACCACGGTCGTGGTCCTCGCACCCGGCATGGGTGACGGCATCCAGGCGGCCAAGGCGGGGATCCTCGAGGTCGCCGACGTCCTCGTCGTCAACAAGGCGGACCGCGACGGCGCGGCAAGGACCGCGAGCGACCTGCGGTCCATGGTGGCGATGACCGACGCGGGAGGAGGGTGGACCCCCCCGGTCCTGTCGACCGTGGCGAGCACGGGTGTCGGGATCGACGCGATCGTGGAGGCGATCCGCGAGCACCGTGACCGGCTCGGCGAGGAGGGCCTGCGGCGCAGGCGCGGCCTCCGGGCGGCCCGCGAGATCGAAGCGCTCGCGCTGGCGTCCCTCCGGTCGACGATGACCGGGGTGACCGGCGGGCCCCTCGAGGCGCTCGCCGACGACGTGGCCTCTCGCCGCACCGATCCCTACTCGGCCGCCGACGCCCTCGTCCGGCTCGTCCGCGGGGGGTCACTGCGGCCATGAGCACGCACGGACCGGAGTCGTTCGGGTTGGCCCGGATCTCCACGGACAGCTGGCGATCGAAGCCCGGCGGTGGCCGGTGAGGACCCGACGTGGGACGCCCGCCCCGGCGGTGTGGTCCGCGGTGCGACACCGGAGGAGCCAGTCCATCGCGCTGGTCCTCGTCTCGGCTCTCGTGACGGCGTGCGCTGTCTTCGCCCCGTTGTTCGTCCGGACCCTCGAGCAGGGGCTGTTGCGCGCCGGCATCGTCCAACGGGACCCGGCCGACACCGCCGCGGTGCTGCGGGCCACCCGCACCGCGGAGCGCCCCGGGGTCGCGCCCTCCACCCTGGTCCCGGTGCTCTCGCCCGAGGCTCGCCGGTGGTTCGAGCCCGGCATCGGGATGACGACGGCTGACACCGACATCGTCCCTGCCCCGGGGAAGCAGAGCTCCCCGGTGCGGCTGGTGGCGCGGGACGGGGTCTGCGAGCACGTGACGCTCAACGTCGGCCGCTGTCCCACGGCCCCGAACGAGGTGCTCGTCTCGGCCGCGGACTCCGCCAGGTGGGGGTGGACCGAAGGGACGGAGCTCAGCGTGATGGATCCGTCGGCCATGGACGCCGGCGACCCCACTGGGAAGGACGCGCGGGTCCAGCTCGCCGTCACCGGGGTCTACGAGGCGGAGGACGACCCCGCCTACTGGCTGCGCACCGAGGTCGACGGCAAGTCCGGCTTCCCGATCAGCGTGGGGCTGAACATCGTCCCGGCCGTGGACGACCTGATCACCCCCCAGACGACGTTCGACGAGGGATGGCGCACGGCGACCGCCTCGGTCGCGTTTCCGCTCCGGGTCTCCGAGATCACCCTCGACAACCTGAAGCGCGTGAGCACCGCGTTGGGGGAGCCGGGCTCGTCGGCCGAGGACGTGTCCGTGTACAGCCCGGTGCCGGATCTGGTGGCCTCGGTGTCGTCGGGTCGACTGCTGGTCAGGTCGATCGTGCCCCTGCTGGCCGTGCAGCTCGCGCTGCTCGCCCTGACCGTGCTCGTGCTCGTGGCGCACGCGGCAGTGGGACAGCGCCGGCCCGAGATCGCCTTGGCCCGGCTGCGCGGCCGGAGCCGCGCCGACAGTCGTCGCCTCGTCATGGGCGAGCTGACCCTGACCCTCCTCATCGGGGTTCCGCTCGGTGTCGGTCTGGCCGTGCTGGCGAACGAGGTCCTCCGTCGGGTCGTCGTCCCACCCGGTGTGCCCTTCGAGATGGGCTGGGCGGTGCCGGCGGCCGCGGCCCTGGCCGTCGCGGCATCCCTCGTCGTCGTCGCATCGGTGGTGCGCCCCGTCCTGCAGGAGCCCGTGGCGTCCCTGCTACGGCGCGTGCCCCCCTCCACGCATCGCGGGCTCGGGGTGCTCGACTCGGTCGTCGTCGCGGTCGCGGTGGTGGCCGTCGTCGGACTGGTGACCGGAGACGTGAGCGGACCCACAGCCCTCCTCGTGCCCGTGGTGCTCGCCCTCGCCGTCGGGCTGCTCGGGAGCGTGCTGGTCCGAGCCGTGGCCGATCGCGCAGGGGCCAGGGCGCTCGCCTCGGGTCGGCTCGCCGCGGGGCTCGCGTGGCTCTCCGTGGCCAGACGACCCTCGCTGCGCCACGTGCTCGTCGTGGTGACGACGGCGACCGCCCTCGTGACCTTCGCCGCGAACGCGGTCGTGGTGGGGGAGCGCAACCGCACCGCACGCGCGGAGACCGAGCTGGGGGCCCCGGCGGTCCTCCAGACCGAGGCCTCCTCCCCGACGGCGCTCGCGGCGGCGGTGGACGGCCTGGACCCGCCCCTGGCCGAGCTGACCACACCCGTCGTCGTCGTGCGCCCACGCGACCCCGGGGCGGTGCCCACGCTCCTCGCCCGTCCCGGGGACCTCGAGTCGGTCGGCTTCCTCGCCGCGGGAGTCGCCCTGGACGTCGCCGCGCTGACTCCTCCCACGGTGCCCACGGTCACCCTCGACGGCGCCATCATCACCGGCGCCCTCTCCTGGGCGTTGACCGACATCCGGGACGAGGGCGAGATCATCGGGGTCCGACCGAACAGCCCGAGCGGAATCCCAGGGGGTGACCTGCGGGCCGCTCCGGGTCCCCTGCGGATCGGGATCACGGTGACCACACCGGACGGGAAGTCGTTCGACCGCGACCTCGCATTCGTCGCGCAGACCGCCTCCGGTGCCACGGATCTGCGCGCACCGGTGCTGTGTCCCCAGACGTGCCGACTGGCCGCGCTGTGGCTGAAGGGCACCGACCCGTCGTCGGAGCACGTCAAGGGGCGGATCACGCTCTCGGGCCTGGCCCTGGACGGCGCGCCACTGCTCATCGGTGACCCGCAGGGGTGGCTCGACCCACGACCGACGGCGGCGGCCGGCAGCCTGTCGGTGACCGGGTCCGGAGCCGACCTCGTGCTCGACGTCGACGCCACCGACCGGCGCCTCACAGCGACCCGCCGGGACGTGCCCGTGCCCTCGCCGGTGGCGCTGGCCGGTCGACCGCCGGCGGACGCCGTCGGCGACGACTTCACCCTCACCGGCCTGGGCGGTCGACCGGTCCCGGCCCGCGCGGTGCAGGAGGTCGCCGCGCTGCCGGGCGTGGGCGGGCGTGGGGCCCTGTCCGACCTGGACGCCGCGCTGCGCCAGGGTGGGCCCGCACCGGTCGGCTCCTCCCTCGAGGTCTGGGTGGCCACGGAGGACCCCGACGTCCTCGCCGCGGTCTCGCGCGGTGTGGGGTCCGCGGGGGTGCCGGTCGCGTCGACCACCACGCTGAGCGAGCGGCGTGCCGCGTACGAGCGCTCCGCCACGGGCTGGGGCCTGCTCCTGGGGGTCTTCACCGGGGTCATGGCCCTCCTCGTGTCGGCCCTCGTCGTGGTCGTCGTGGCGGTCACGTCCTGGCGCGGTGTGGCGCGGGACCTCGCCGGCCTCCGGGTGGCCGGCGTCCCGCTGCGCGACCTGCGCTCCGCCGTGCGCCGCGAACAGGTGTTCATGGTGGTGGTCGGCGTGCTCCTGGGGGCCGCGTGCGGGATTCTCGGATCCTTCCTGGCCATCGGGTTGATCCCCCTCTTCGACCAGCCCTCGACCGTGCCCGCTCCCCAGCTCGCCCCCGCCTGGGGTGCGATCGTGGCGGCGGGGCTGGCCTCGTTGCTCGTCGTCGGTGCCGGTGCCCTCCTCGCGGGGCGCGGCGTGCTGGCGCGCGCGGTGCCCTCCCGGCTCCGGGAGCCCGCGTGAGTGGCGGGCTGCGGGTGCTGACGCGGGGCCTCGTGCACATCTACCGCGCGGAGGGCCACGACGTCGCCGCCCTGTCCGGCATCGACCTGGTCGTCGCCCCGGGGGAGGTCGTCGCGCTGCTCGGCCCGTCCGGCGCCGGGAAGTCGACCCTGCTCACCCTCTTCGGGGGCCTGCTGCGGCCCAGCGCGGGCCGGATCCACGTGGGGGACCACGACCTGGGGTCGATGGACGAGCCCGCCCTCGACACCCTGCGCGGCACCGAGATCGGGATGGTCCTCCAGGGAGCCTCCCGCAACCTGATGCCCTACCTCAGCGCCCTGCGCAACGTGGAGTTCGCCCAGGTGCCGGGGCGCCGGGCCGACCGCGACATGCCCGCCCCCGATGAGGTCCTCTCCCTCGTGGGCCTGCGCGGTGACCGTCGAGACGTGCCGCTCGAGGGGCTCACCCCCGGTGACCTCCAGCTCGCCGCGGTCGCGGTCGCCGTGAGCAGCCGGCCCGGCCTGCTCCTCGTCGACGAGCCCACCAGCCAGCTCGACCACACCGCTCGTGACGTGGTGCTCGGCGCGCTCGAGCACGTCAACGCGACGTGGGGCACCACGGTGGTGCTCGTGACCCATGACCCGGAGGTCGCGGCCCGGATGCCGCGCACCATCACCATCCGTGACGGTCGCGTGGGTGCCGAGGGCCGATCGGGCGAGGAGTTCGCGGTCGTGTCGGCCGACGGCTCGGTGCCCCTTCCACCGCACGCGCTGGCCGCCCTGCCCCCGGGGTCCCTGGTCCGGGTACACCCGGTCGACGGCCAGTGGGTGCTCGTGGGGGAGGACGACACCGATGAGTGAGGGTGCGCTGCTTTGCGAGGGGGTTCGGGTCCGGTTCGGTGCCGTCACCGCCCTGGCCGACGTCGACCTGGCCGTGTCGGCCGGTGAGTTCGTGGCCGTCGTGGGTCACTCCGGTGCGGGGAAGTCCACCCTGCTGTCGGTCCTGGCGGGAGTCGTCGTCCCGGATGCCGGGCGGGTGGTCCTCGGTCGGGCCGACATCGGCAGCCTGGCCGACGCCCTCGCCGCCGGGATCCACCTCATTCCCCAGGGGAACGGCCTGGCGGCCGCCCTCACCGCGCGGGAGAACCTCGTGGTCTCGCTGCTGGCTCGGGGCGAACCTCCGGACCGGGCCCTGGCGCGGGCTGATCGGGCCCTCGCGTCGCTCGGTCTGGGCGACCACGGCGGTCACCTGGTGGAGGAGCTCTCCGGCGGGCAGCAGCAGCGGGTCGCCGTGGCCCGCGGGATCGCCGCGAGCAGTCGGGTCCTGTGCGCGGACGAACCCACCTCAGACCTGGACCACACCGGCCGGGAGGTGGTGCTCGCCCTGCTGCGCTCGTGTGCCGAGGGCGGGGCCGTGGTCATCATGACGACCCACGACCTCGAGGCGGCGCAGGCCGCCGACCGGGTGCTCCACCTCGAGGAGGGAGTTCTCGAGGCGCGCTGAGGACTCGGGTCAGGTGCGGACGAGGACCGGGGGGTCACCCGAAGGCCCGACCTCGTGGACGAACGCCTCGACCGGCATGGGGTCGGGCACCCCCGAGGTGATCCTGCTCCCGTCGGCGCGGGTTCCCCCGGTCTGCGGTGCGTCGCCGAGGGTGCCGTCGACCCGTGGGCCCTGACCGTCCAGGGCCACGACCAGTGGCTCGCCCGGGTGCACGACGTGGGCGCTCCCGCGGACGTCGAAGGCGACCTCACCCTCGCCGGCCTCGACGACGACGGTGAGCCGGTCCTCCTCCACGGTGATCCGGATCCGGGTGCCCCGCCAGGTCAGCCGGAAGGTCAGGTCGCTCCAGTCGTCGGGGAGACGGGGGTCGAAGGACAGCCGCCCCCCGTGGTCGCGCATCCCGCCGAACCCGCTCACCAGGGCGGCCCAGACGCCGCCGGTCGAGGCGACGTGCAGGCCGTCGACCGTGTTGGCGTGCAGGTCGGCGAGGTCGACGTAGAGGGCGTCGATGAAGTAGCGGAACGCGTCCTCGTGGTAGCCGACCTCGGCCGCGATGATGGACTGGACCACGGCCGACAGTGTCGAGTCGCCGGTGGTGATCGGGTCGTAGTACTCGAAGTCCATGCGCTTCTCCTCGGCCGTGAACCGGTCGCCCTGGAGGAAGAGGGCCAGCACGACGTCGGCCTGCTTGAGCACCTGGAAGCGGTAGATGACGAGCGGGTGGTAGTGCAGCATGAGGGGCCGCAGGTGGGCGGGGGTGCGGCTGAGGTCCCAGACCTCGCGGTCGAGGAAGAAGTCGTCCTGCGGGTGGATCTCCAGCCCCTCGTCGAAGGGGATGTGCATCTTGGCCCCGCACCGGGCCCACTCCTCCACCTCGTCGTCGGTGAGGTGGAGCCGCTCCGCGAGGCGGTCGTAGTCCTCCGGGTGCTCGGCGCGGATCCGGGTGACGGCGGCCGCCGCCTGCTCCAGGTTGAAGCGCGCCATGACGTTGGTGAAGAGGTTGTTGTTGACCACCGTCGTGTACTCGTCGGGCCCGGTGACCCCGTGGATGTGGAAGGACTCGCCCCCGTTGCTGCGCCAGAACCCCAGGTCGGCGTACAGCCGGGCCGTCTCGACGAGCATGGCCAGCCCGTCGCGGACGAGGAAGCCGACGTCGTCGGTGGCGTTGACGTACTGGACGAGGGCATGGGCGATGTCGGCGTCGATGTGGACCTGGGCGGTGCCGGCCGCGTAGTACGCCGATGCCTCCTCGCCGTTGATCGTCCGCCACGGGAAGAGGGCGCCGCGTTGAGCCATCTCGTGCGCGCGCTCCCGGGCCGCCGGCAGCATCCGGCTGCGGAAGTGCAGGAGGTTCCGTGCCAGCTCCGGGCTCGTGTAGGTGAGGAAGGGTGCGACGTAGATCTCGCTGTCCCAGAAGTAGTGACCCTCGTATCCCGACCCGGTGACCCCCTTCGCCGGGACCCCTTGCTGGTCTGACCGGGCGCTCGCCTGGGCCAGGGTGAACAGGTTGAAGCGCACCGCCTGCTGGACCGCGTCGGCCGCTGGTCGCGAGGAGGTGATCTCGACGTCGCTCGCGGCCCAGAAGCGGTCGAACCACTGGCGCTGCTCGTACAGGTAGTGCTCCACGTCGAACTGGCCGGCTCGGTCCAGGGTGCGGTCACACCGGTCGGCGAGCTCACGCACCGGCAGACCCCGTGAGGTGTGGTAGGCCACCGTCTTCTCGATCCGGACCGTGTGGCCCTCGCGGGCGTCGACCCTGAAGACCATCTTCGTCTGGTCCTCGTCGCCGCGCAGGACCACCTCGTGCCGGTCGTCGGTGACGAGCGTGTGGTCGGCCGCGACCGCCACCGTCATCCCCGAGTTGGCGCAGCGGTAGCCCAGCATCATCCTCTCCTCGTTCGCGAGGTGGAGTTTCGGTTCGAGCACCCGGGCCGGGAAGGTGCCGGCCTTGCGCGGGTCGGTCGCAGCGCCCTTGGCCATCGCCGGCTCGTGGTACTCGTCCTCGCCGTCCTGGCGGTTGAGGAGCTGCGAGGAGACGAGGACGGGTGCGTCACCGAAGAGCATGGTCACCTCGAGGGTGAGCACCGCGAGGTGACGCTGGGTCATCGAGACCATCCGGGTCGACTCCACCCTGACCCGCTTGCCGGACGGGGTGCGCCACACCAGCGAGCGCCGCAGCACTCCGTCGCGGAAGTCCAGGGCGCGCTCGTAGTGCTCGAGGTCAGCCGTGCCGAGCACCAGGGGTTCGTCGTCGACGTAGAGCTTCATCAGCTTGGCATCGGGCACGTCGACGATCGTCTGGCCGGTGGTGGCGAAGCCGTAGGCCGCCTCGGCGTGCCTGATGGGCCAGGTCTCGTGGAACCCGTTGACGTAGGTGCCGTGCTGGACGGCGTGGCGCCCCTCCTCGGGGTTGCCGCGCATCCCGATGTAGCCGTTGGCGACGGTGAACAGCGTCTCGGTCACCCCGAGGTCCGAGCGGTTGAAGTCGCGCTCCACCAGCCGCCACGGGTCGATCGGGAAGCGGCTTCGGTCCAGGGGGTCCTCGCTGGTGTGCAGTCCGATCACGCCAGGTCCCCCAGGTCGGCGACGACCAGGTCGGCCCCGGCATCCCGCAGGGTCGCCTCACCGGCTCCCCGGTCGACGCCGATGACGAGGCCGAAGCCACCTGCCGCCCCGGCACGCACCCCGGAGACGGCATCCTCCACGACGACGGCTCGCGACGGTGCGGTCCCGCACGCACGAGCAGCGTGCAGGAAGGTGTCGGGGGCGGGCTTTCCGGCCATCCCCAAGGAGGCGGCCACCCGGCCGTCGACGACGGTGAGGAAGCGGTCGGAGAGACCGGCAGCCGCGAGGACGCTCGGTGCGTTGGCCGAGGACGAGACCACCGCCAGGGGCGTGCCGAGCTCCCGCAAGGCGTCGAGCAGGGCCACCGAACCGGGGTAGGGGATGACGCCGTCGCGATCGAGGACGGCGTTGAACGACTCGTTCTTGCGGTTGCCCAGCCCGCACACGGTGTCCGCGGTCGCTCGGTCGCCGGGTGCTCCTTCGGGCAGGGTGATGCGCCGAGCGGCGAGGAAGTCGCGCACTCCGTCGTATCGCGGCTTGCCGTCGACGTGCGCGAAGTAGTCGGCGTCGGTGTAGGGGGAGGTGTCCTCCGCGGCGTCGTGACGGGTGGCGAGGAAGGCGGAGAACATCTCCGCCCACGCGCGCATGTGCACCTCTGCGGTGGGGGTCAGCACGCCGTCGAGGTCGAAGAGGACGGCGTCGACGCCGCTCCAGGCCACACTGCTCGAGCCGGTCACGGCTTCGAAAATAGTGGACCGGGGCGGCCGGCGCTGGGACCTTCGACAGTCTGGTGCCACGAACGGTGCGGCTCGCGCACCGCGGCCTCAACTAGCGTGCTGGGTGTGACCGAGCCAGTGCGCCTCCCGTTCGACCCGATCGCCCGGGCCGGTGAGCTGTGGCGCGAGCGCTGGGGCGATGACTCCCGGTCGGTCTCGATGGCCACGGCCACATCGGTCATGCGCGTGCAACAGCTGCTCATCGGGCAGTTCGACGCCATCGCCGGTCGTCGAGGGCTGACCTTCGCCCGCTACGAGGCCCTGGTGCTCCTGACCTTCAGCCGGGAGGGCAGGTTGTCGATGTCCCGGATCGGCGAGCGGCTGATGGTCCACCCGACGAGCGCGACCAACATCGTGCAGCGCCTGGTGGCGCAGGGTCTCGTCGAACGCGTGCCGAACCCCCGGGACCGCCGGGGGGCCTTCGCCGTGATCACCCCCACGGGCCGGGCCGCGATGGAGGCCGTGACGGCGGACCTCGAGGAGGTCGACTTCGGCCTGGGAATGCTCGACGAGGAGGGGCACGGGGCCCTCTTCGGCCTGCTGCGGGCGGTGCGCGTGGGGGCCCGTGACTTCGAGGGTGAGCCACCGGACGGGTGACGTCCGCGACGGCGCGCGGCGGATCGGGCGCCGTGGGCTGGGTCACGTTCGCGGTGGCGGGGATTTGTCGCAGCGCGTGCGCGTTTGTCATCGTGGAGCTCGGCCCGTCCCCGGAGCACCGTCCGGGCAACCACACGTCCTGAAGGAAACCGACCCCATGGTCACCATCGTCAAGCGCGTCCTCGGCGCGGTCCTGTCCCTCGTCGGGCTCGGTCTCGTCATCGTCGGGGTGTGGTTCGCCACCGAGCTGGGGACCTCGGGCACCGCCGAGTTCAGTGCGCAGCCCGACACCGAGACCCCCGTGCTCGTCCGACCCGACATCCTGAACCGGGTGGATGCCGACCTGGTGGTCACCGCGACCCCCGGCGACGGCGGCTCGGTCTGGATGGCCCTGGCCAACCCCTCCGACGCCAGTGCAGTGCTCGGAGGGTCACGGCACCTGGAGGTGACCGGTGTCGGGGTACGCGACGGTGCCCTGTTCACCACGGCCCGAGGGTCGGGTGAGGCCCCGGCCCTGGGCGACGCGGACCTGTGGCGACAGCAGGACAGCGCCGACGGTCCGGTGAGCCTCACGGTGGTCCAGTCCGAAGCCCCCGAGACCCTGGTGATCGCGGCGGACGGCGCGCCGCTGGAGTCCGTGACGATGACGGTCACCGACAAGTCGTGGTTCGTCGAGGCCGTGGTGCTCGCTCTCGTCGGGTTGTTCCTCCTCGCCGGCGGCGCGATCCTCCTCTGGCCGCAGGGTCGACGCGACCGACGGGGGACCGATGCCGTGCCGCCGGGGGAGGACGCAGGACAGGCTGACTCCGCGCCGTCCGACGACGGTACCGCCGACCGGGGCGATCCAGCCGACGACGACACGACCGCCGAGGAGGTGGCGCGATGAGCTGCCGACGACCCGCGGCCCGGACCGCCCTGACCCTCGGCGCAGCTCTCGCCAGCGCCCTCGTGCTCGGTGGGTGCGGCGCGCCGGACGCCCTCGTGGGGTTGCACGCCGCCCCGCCCGAGGCGTCGACCTCCGCACCGTTGGACGCCGAGGGAGCCGGGGCCGTCGCGACCCGTCTGGTCACCCAGGCCGCCGACGTGGCGGCCCAGAAGGGCAAGGCCGGGAACGCGGCGCGCGCCGAGGTGCTGACCGGGGACGCGCTGAGCGTCGCGAACGCCGCCTCCGCCCATGGGCTGGCCGCCGCGCCCCCTGGGAACCTGGACGTGGTGCCCGACCCCACCGTCATCGGTCAGTCCCAGGGTCGCGAGTGGCCGCGGGCGATCCTCGCGACGACGCTGGATGAGGCCACCAGCACGCAGTACCTGCACGTCATGGTGTCGACCGCCCCCGCCGAGCCGTTCCGGATCGTCTCCCAGGTGTCGATGCTGCCGGGCTCCGAGCTGCCCGCCCTGGCCCAGGCCGCACAAGGCGCTCCCATGCTCCCCCTCAAGGAGGACGACGGGCTCCCGGCCTCGCCCAAGGCCGTCGTCACGGCCTACGCCGCGGCCCTGGCCCACCCCAAGCCCAAGGCGTCAGACCTGGTGAGCACCAAGGACCCGTTCGCCGTGGCCCTGAAGACCTCGGCCACGGCCCAGAGCAAGGCGCTGGGCAGGCTCGGCACCCTCACCGAGGTCCACACCCCCTTGCTCAAGGGCGCCGTGTCGTTTCGGCTCGCCGACGGCGGCGCGGTGGTCTTCGCCCTCGTGCAGCGCACCGACACCTACAAGGCGTCCGCCAAGGCCAAGGAGCTCACCCTGCCCGCAGGCCTCGCGGCTCTGGCCGGAAAGAAGAAGGTCACCTCCAGCGCGCAGTTCGAGAGCCTCGAGCCCGTCGCCATGGTGATCCCTCCGACCTCCGGGGCGTCCGAGGCCATCGCAGCCAGCGACCTGCTGGTGCTGGGCAAGGGCCGCTGACCGCGGCCCCTCGAGGGATTTGACACAATCGACCCATGAGCGAGACCACCCCTCCCGCCGGGATCCGCGGCGCCGTCGACCTGTCCTCCGTCGCGTCCGCGGCGCCGGCGTCCAGACCTCCCGCCCCCGCGTCCCCGGCGTCGCCGCCGCGTCCGTCCGGCCTCGGCGGCGCCGCGCCTCCTGCGGTCCCCGTCCCGGACGGGCTCGTCGTGGAGGTCGACGCGACGAACCTTCAGCAGGCCCTGAGCCGCACGGTGCAGGTGGCCGGTGTGCTGGTCCTGTGGTCCTCGGCCCACCCCCAGACGCGCGAGCTGGTCGACACCGTCACCCGGGTCGCGGCCTCCCTCGAGGGCCGGGTGCTCGTGCTCACCGCAGACCTCACCGCGTCGCCCGAGCTGCTCCAGGCGTTCCAGCCCCTGCTCGTGCAGGCCTTCGGCCAGCCGTCGGTCCCGGCCACCTTCGGCCTCCTCCAGGGGCAGCCCGTCCCGCTGTTCCCCGGCATCCAGCCCGAGTCCGAGGTGCGGACCGTGATCGACCAGCTGCTCCAGGCCGCGGTGCAGAACGGCGTGACCGGCCGGGTCGAGCTGGAGCAGCAGCCGGACGAGGCAGAGGAGGAGGTCCCACCGCTCCACCAGGCCGCGTACGACGCCATCGAGGCCGGGGACCTCGACGCCGCCGCCACGGCCTTCGGGCAGGCGCTCGCGCAGAACCCCAAGGACCACGATGCCGAGCTGGGCCTGGCCCAGGTCGCGCTGATGCAGCGCACCCAGGGGGTCGACCTCGCTGCCGCCCGTGCCGCGGCGGCCGCGGACCCGACCGACGTGGAGGCGGCGTCACTCGTCGCCGACCTCGACGTCCTCGGTGGTCACGTCGATGATGCCTTCACCCGGCTGCTCGACCTCGTGCGCAGTGGTGAGGAGGGCACCCGCGACCGGGCTCGTGCCCACCTGCTGGACCTCTTCGCCGTGGTCGGCGCCCACGACGAGCGGGTGCGCAAGGGACGTACCGCCCTGATGAGCGCCCTCTTCTGACGGTGTCCCCAGCGAAGCTCGTCGAGCATCACGTCCGGTTCCGGTTCCACTCCGAGGACCCGGCGGTCTCCGCGGTCGCCCTCGACTGCGACGGTGTGGTCCCCGGCGCCCGGGGCTTCCGCCGCGAGGGAGAGTCGTGGGTCCTCGACCTGCCCCGTCCACCGCTGGCCCGCATCGAGTACCGCTTCTCTGTGACCACCGGTGAGGACGTCGCGGTGGTGCTGGACCCGGACAACCCCACGACGGTGTCCACGGCATTCGGGGACCGCTCCGTGCTCGAGCTCCCCGGTTACGACCCACCCGACTGGCTGAGCGCACCGCGTCGTGAGGGACGGCTGGTCGCGATGGCCCTCGCGGGGGAGACCGACGACGAGGTGCCGCTCACGATGTGGTGCCCCGACGGGCTGGCCGACGACGAGGCCGCCCCCCTGCTGGTCGTGCACGACGGGCCGGAGTACGACCTGCTGGCCGGCATCACGACGTACGCCGGTGCCCTCGTGGAGGACGGCCGGCTCCCGGTGCACCGGGTCGCCCTGGTGCACCCCGTGGTCCGTGACGCCTGGTACTCGGGGTCGCCGCGCTACCTGAGGACGATCGCCGACGCCGGGCTGGACAGGATCGCCGATCGATACGCCCTGCGTGACCCGGTCGTCGTCATGGGGGCGAGCCTGGGCGGTCTGACCGCCCTGCTCCTCGGGCTGCTCGGCTCGCCCCGGGTCGGAGGCGTCTTCTCCCAGTCGGGGTCGTTCTTCCAGGTCCGCCACGACGGGGCCGAGAGCGACTACCGCTACTTCGGTCGGATCTCCAGGCTCGTGCAGGCCGTGCTGGACACCCGGCACGCCGAGTACCCGCTGACGGTGGGAATGACCTGCGGTGCACTCGAGGAGAACGTGGCCAACAACCGCGACATGGCGGCCGCCCTCGGTCGCGCCGGACACGAGGTCGACCTCCACGAGGTCGCGGACCTGCACAACTACACCGCGTGGCGCGACGCCCTCGACCCCGGTCTCACCACGGTCCTGCAGGCCGTGTGGCGACCGGTGCTTGCGATGGACTGACCCCCACGGCAGGGTGGGGCCATGCAGACCACCAGCGCCCGGTTGCCGGTGCCCGGTCACGACGTCGACCTCGAGGTGGTGCGCCACGGGGAGTGGGGTCGCCCGGTGCTCCTCTTCCCGTCCGAGGGGGGCTCCGCGTGGGACGCCGACGGCAACGGCATGCTCGATGCCGTGCGCCCACTGGTGGACGCCGGGAGGATGAGCCTGTTCTGCGTCGACTCCCTCGACGGGTGGAGCTGGTCGGACGGGTCGATCTCCACCGAGGAGCGCGCCGCTCGCGCGGGGACCTACACGGCATGGCTCTCCGACGCCGTGGTGCCGTGGGTGTTCGAGCAGTGCGGCGGCCCACAGGAGATCGTCACGGCGGGAGTCTCCCTCGGGGCCTACCACGCGGTCCACTTCACGCTGCAACGCGCCGACGTCGCGCCGGTCGCCATCGGGTTGTCCGGCAACTACGACCCCACGACCTGGAACGGCTGGGGCGAGGTGGGTGAGGCCACCTACTTCGCCAACCCCGCGGCATACGTCGCGGGCATGGAGGGCGACCACCTCGAGTGGATCCGCTCGAGGGTCTCGATCGTCCTCGTCGTCGGCCAGGGCCCCTTCGAGGTCTCGCCGACCCGCTCGCTTCCGGCGACCCAGGAGTTCGCGGAGCTGCTCTCGCGCAAGGGGATCCGCCACGAGCTCGACGTCTGGGGCCATGACAGCGCCCACGACTGGCCCTGGTGGCACCGCCAGCTCGAGCACCACCTTCCCCGCTTCGTCTGACCCCCCCCGTCCACCCCTTGCCCAGGAGACCTCGATGCCCCAGACCAGTGACCACCTCGTCGGACTGCTGCTCGGCGCCGAGGAGGACTGGCCGACAGCCTTCGAGGCCCTGGCTCGACGGCTCGGGGTCTTCCGCGCACCGGACGGTCGGTCGCACTCGCTGACCACCGAGCGGCTGACCATCGAGCCCTTCAACCTGCGCGACGAGGTGCGCCACGACCTCGTCATCGACCGGCTCGCGCACTGGTACTACCACCCGCGGGAGTGGCTGAAGAAGGTCGCCCTGATGGACGACGTCTACCTGCTCAACAGCCCCTTCACGTTCCAGTCCATGGAGAAGCACTCGGCGTACTGCGCCCTGATGCGCCTGGGGATGCGGGTGCCCGAGACCGTCCTCGTGCCCTACAAGAACCCCGTGGACAACGCCCGGTGGGCCTACACGTCCTCGAAGTACAACCGCGGCTTCGACCTCGACGAGGTGGCCGACAGCCTCGGCTACCCCCTCTTCATGAAGCCCTTCGACGGTGGCGGCTGGCGCGGGGTCTCGATGGTCCGTGACCAGGCCGAGCTGCACCGCTCGTACGACGAGTCCGGCGAGATGCTCATGCACCTCCAGGCCTCGGTGCCGGACTTCGAGCACTTCGCCCGGAGCCTGACCATCGGGCCGGAGACGATGGTCATGGACTTCCGTCCCGACGAGCCGATGCACCGGCGGTATGCCGTGAGCCACGGCTTCCTCTCCGAGGACGTCGGTCGCGAGGTGGTGACGATCTCCCAGACCGTGAACGCGTTCTTCCGCTGGGAGTTCAACTCCTGCGAGATGCTCATCAAGGACGGTCTGGTCCACCCGATCGACTACGCGAACGCGTGCCCCGACGTGGCCGTGACGTCCTTGCACTACTACTTCCCGTGGGCCATGGCGGCCCTGCTCCGCTGGACGGCGTACTGCACCGCGACCGGACGCTCCCCCCGGACCCAGGTGGACACCGGGCCGTGGTTCGCGGTGGCCGACGACCAGGGCCTGGACTACCACGGCAAGCTCGAGGGGTACCAAGCTCTCGCTGACGACTACTTCGAGGCCGAGCGCTACCGCGACTTCTGCGAGTCCTCGCTGTCCCACGTGGACGAGATGGTCCTGGAGTGGATCGACGGCCCGGACTTCTCGGCGATGCTCACCTCCACGATCCAGCAGACCTACCCGCCGCACGAGTGGGACCGCTTCGAGGCCCACTTCCGTGGGCTCCTGGGGATGTGGGTCTCCGACCAGTCCCACGTGCGGCCCACCACCGGCTGACGGCGCCGGCAGGAACTCGGACTCGGAGGCGACGTCGTGGACGATGGCACCACCCGGTGGCCGGTGGTCGACACCCGGTACGCGAGAGCCCGAGATGCCCTCGTCGAGGCCGAGCACGACGTGAGTCGGGCTGTGGAAGCCCTTGCGGCCCAACGTCGGTCGCTGCCCGCTGGTGCCCTCGTGCGCGACTACGAGTTCCTCGAGGGTCCGCGCGACGTCCTCGCGGGGGACCGGCCGACGCCGGTTCGGATGGACTCCCTGTTCGGCGAGCACCCCACGTTGATGCTCTACAACTTCATGTTCGACGGCAGCACTGACCAGCCGTGCCCGATGTGCACGTCCCTCATCGACGGATACGACGGTGCAGCCGCCGATCTCGAGGACCGGGTGGGGTTCGCCGTGGTTGCGCCTGCACCCCTGGCGGCTCTGCGCAGCTACGGCCGCAGCCGCGGCTGGCGCAACGTTCGCCTGCTCTCGGATCCTGGCGGCCTCTACTCGCGCGACAGCGGTGGCATCACCTCTGACGGGGAGCTGAGCTCGTTGATGACGGTCTTCTCCCGACGCGATGGCCAGGTCCGCCACTTCTACACATCACAGAAACCACCCAGTGCCGACGGACAGGACGACCGTCACCTGGATCAGCTGTGGGCGCTGTGGGGAGCGCTCGACCTCACCCCTGAGGGTCGGACGGGCTGGAGACCGCGCCGTCCATCCCGGCGCTGACCCCGGACGAGCTGGCATCCACCACGTGGATCATGCGCGTGGACGACGACTCCTTTCGGGGCGGACCTCGTCGGCGGCATCCGGACGGCTCCGCCCGGCGGGGTCAGGAGGGCAGCCGGGGGATCAGCGGGAGGAAGGTCTCTCCGTCGCGGCGGCTGCGCCGCAGGGCGATGATCATCCGTACCAGGCCGATGAGCGCGAGCACGACCCCCCCATGGGCGCCAGTGACGCCCAGACGTGCTCGAGGTTGCCGGAGAACCTCATCACGCTCTCTCCGGTCTTGCCGACGTCGCGGCGGAGCGCGCCCATTCGGCACACGGCAGCCACTCCCGGATCCGCCAGCGTGAGCACGCAGGAGACAGGATCGCACGCGGACATTGCTGCGAGGCCACCAATCCTCTGCTCGACGGCCGAGCCGGGTTGTGCACTGGCGACATCTCTTGTCCTCTGCACGGGCGCCGGCTCATGGGGAAACCGCACCTCCGCCGACGGCTGCATGCACGGCCGCTTCAGAAGGGTGGCGGGTCGGACGCGGCCGTACGAGTTCGTCGGCGCCGGCACCGTCGTGGGATGCCGGGCGCGAGGGGGATGTGCCGGGCGGTGAGGTCAAGGGCGTCGATGGTCGCCGGCGGTGGTCGCCAGCGTGGGCCGAGGTGGTGGTCGAGGGTGAACTCCAGTGGCGTGTGGGGTCCGTCGGGTAGGACGGTGCGTGGCCTGCTCGTGGGGTGGAGCCCCGACGGGGTCGCGGAGTCGGCCTCCGGATCGGGAGGTGGCGGGGTGACGGACCACTGTATGGAGGGCGTCGACCGGGTCGCTCACCCTGGTGCGCCTGGTCGGGTCGGTCCAGGTCACGGTGGCGTCGCCGTCGAGGGTGACGGCCCATCCGGGACGTTGCTTGACGCGGTGGTGTCGCCGGCAGAGGCAGATGAGGTTGGTCGCTTCGGTCGGGCCGATCGACTAGGGGGTGACGTGGTCGAGGTCGCAGAACCGGGCGGCGACGTGGCAGCCGGGGAAGCGGCACCGCCCGTCGCGGGCCTTGACCAGCGCGGCCAGGGCGGTGCCGGGACGGTAGGCGCCGGTGGACAGCTCACCGACCGGGCCCACGCCCGCGCCGGTGGCTCGGTCGCAGGCCTGGAGGCGTACCCGCCCGTCCCGCCCGACCGCACGAGTGCGCGTGATTGCCTGCTCGAGCCAGGCTCGCTCCACCAGCACCGGCTCGCCCGGCGCCAGCCCGCCCACCTCGACGAGATCGCTCCCGTCCACGTCAGCTGACAGCAGGGCCTCGGCGGGGACGGTGAGGGTGACGACGGTCTTGATGGTGGCGTGGCCCTCGACCAGGTCCGTGAGGGCTTTCGCGCGGGCCCGGTCGATCCGCTCGCACACCCCGTCACGGACGTAGCGCTGGGCCAGGGCGTCGATGGCCGCCCACGCCTGCGCCGCGTCCTCGGAGGGGACCGTGCCCTCCCACCGGTCCATCCCCGGCTCCTCCACCCACCGCCGCAACCCCGACTCAGACCGGGCCCGCGCCGCCCGCTGACGCAACAGGTCCGGGCTCACCCTGGCCAGCACCCGGCGGCACCGGCGTCGCAGCCGGGGTGCGTCCTCTCGGTCGAAGAACGGGTCGAGCGCAGCGACCACGCTCGCCGCGACCTCCGCGGGCGTCTCCTCCAGCTCCTCGCCACCACCGACGCCCGGTAGGAATCCAATCGCCCCGCGGCCATCGCCGCGTGCAACCCACCCAGACCGCTCTCCCGCGCGGCACCCGGACCGCCGGCGGCCAACCACACCGCGGAACGCACCCGACGCTCCGCTTGCACCGACGACACGTTCAACACCCCGCTGATGATCGCCGGAGCATCCAGAGCCACGTGACCCGCAGCCCGGTGCGACTCCACCACGGTGCCGTCCTCGCAGAACTCCGCCTCGATGCACGCCAGGCGCACGATCGCCGCATCCTGCGCCGCCGCCGCCACATCGATCACCCGCTGCCGGTCACCCACCACCCCCGCCCAGTCCTCCCGCGACCCACCCGACGCGGTGGCGCTCGAGGTCGCTGCGGAGACACACGCATCCAGCCCGTCCAGAGCACGCCTCGCACCCTCCACGACGACCCCCGACCCCGACCCGACCACCATTGCGCACCCCCTCCCCTGAGGTCGAGTGTACCCGGGAGGCGGGACGTCGGCAATAGTTAGGTAGGGCCAACTACTGTGCCTCACAGCGTAATTGCTTCATACTGGAGGCCACTCCCGGGCACCCCCGACGGTACCTGACCGGCGCGCCCGGCCACCAGTTCGTTGGCAGGGATGGCGCCCGTCAGCACGTGCGCGACACGCACGTAGAGTGCCGTTCGCGAGGTGGACCCTCGTGGATCCGCCCGCAGATGACAGAGGAGGCCAACCACCAGATGGGAGCCATGCGACGCGAGCAGCTGCCCGGGGTGCTCGTGTGCCTCGTCGCCGGACTGGTCTCCGTGGCGGTCCACGGCGTGCTCACCCAGGTCAGTGCGCTCCTCGTCGCGATCGTCCTGGGCGTGGTCGTCGCCAACACGGCCGGCGTGCCCGCACTGCTCCAGGACGGGGTGGAGGTCGCCGGTCGGCGGGTCCTGCGCATCGGCATCGTGCTCCTCGGTCTCCAGCTCTCGCTCGCGGACGTCGCCGGGCTCGGTCCGGCCGTCGTCGCGATCGTCGTGGCGGTGGTCGCGGGTGGACTGGCCGCCACCATGGGCTGGGGCGCCCTCCTCGGGGTCCCGTTCACCCGCAGGCTGCTCATCGCCGGCGGGTTCTCGATCTGCGGCGCTGCGGCGGTCGCCGGCGTGGCCGGTGTCGTGGATGCCGAGGAGGAGGACGTCGCGACCGGCATCGCCCTCGTCGTGCTCTTCGGGACGCTGATGATCCCGATCGCCCCTGCGGTCGGTGCCCTGGTCGGCCTCGACGACGCAGGGCGGGCGGTGCTCGCGGGCGCCTCGATCCACGAGGTCGCCCAGGTGGTCGCCGCGGCGGGGATCATCGGTCCGGGTGCCCTCGCGGCCGCCGTCGTCGTCAAGCTCGCCCGGGTGCTCATGCTGGCCCCGGTGCTCGTCGGCATCGGCATCTGGCAGCGGCGCGGGGCCCGAGCCTCGGGTGGCCCGCAGGGTGCGCTGGTGCCGCTCTTCGTCGCCTCCTTCGTCGGTGCCGTACTGATCAGGTCGTTCCTGGACCTGCCGCCCGGCCTGCTGGACGCGGCCACCGAGACCGGGACCCTGCTCCTGGCCACCGCGATGTTCGCCCTGGGGCTCGGTGTGCGGGTGAAGGCGCTGAGGGCCGTCGGTGGGTCGACCCTCGCCCTCGGGGCCCTGTCCACGGCGACGGTGCTCTCGATCGCGCTCGGCGGCGTGCTCCTCGCCGGGGTCTGACCGACCCCGCCCGAAGACCGCTCCGGGCCGTCGCCGTCAGGAGAGAAGTGCGTCGACCTGCGGGACGGCTGCGCGGTACGCCGCGAGCAGCGCCCTGGCGGTCCCGACCGAGTCGACCAGGGGGTGGAAGGCGAACGCACGGAGGGCCGCGTCCTCCGAGCCGGTGAGGACGGCCTCGATGACGCACCGCTCCACCGTCTTGACCTGCTGCATGAGACCCAACATGTGACCGGTCGTGGGGGGCAGGGCCATCGCGTGGGGCCCGTCACGGTCCACGGTGCACGGCACCTCGACGACCGCGTCCGCCGGGAAGCCCGGCACGGCATCCCCGTTGCGGACGTTGAGGATCATCTGGGACGGTTCGCCGCCGCTGATCGCGGCCATGATCGCCAGGGCTACCCCCTCGTAGCCCCCTCCGGCGACGTCGGCGTCATCGCGCTCCTCGCCCTCGGCCCGGGCCTCGCGCATGTAGGTGGCGTCGCGCGCCTCGCGGACCCGTCGCCACTCCGCGGCGGCACCGGCCGGGTCGGCCGCGACCGTCTCGTAGAAGGCCGACTGCTGGTCGAGCAGGAACTCACCCCGGGTCTGGGGGGCCCCGAGGATGGAGGCGAGCGCCTCGCGGGTGAAGTAGTAGTAGTAGAGGTACTCGTTGGGCAGGGCGCCGAGGGCACGCAACCACGCCGGTCCGAACAGACGCCCCTCCTCCAGGCGCTGCAGCCGTTCGGGGTCACCGAGGAGCCGGGGGAGGTGGTCCACCCCGTCGACCCGCAGCGCCCGCAGCCAGCCGAGGTGGTTGAGGCCGACGTAGTCGATCTCAACGGTGCTCGGATCCAGCTCGAGGGCGTCGATCGCCCTACGCGCCAAGGCGATCGGTGAGTCGCAGATCCCGATGACGCGGTCGCCGAGCACCGACTGCATGGCCTCGGTGATGATGCCGGCCGGGTTGGTGAAGTTGATGAACCACGCATCCGGCGCCAGGCGGCGGGTGCGCTCGGCGATGTCCAGGGCCACGGGCACCGTGCGCAGTGCGTAGGCGAGCCCTCCCGGTCCGGTGGTCTCCTGACCCAGGATCCCGAGGTCGAGGGCGACCCGCTCGTCCCGCGTGCGACCGACCAGCCCACCGACCCGAATCGCCGAGAACACGAAGTCGGCTCCCCGCAGCGCCTCGTCGAGGTCGCGTGTCGGCCGGACCGTTGGCGGGTCGGGGTGCTCGGAGCCGAGCTGCGCCAGCACCCGGGTGATGGCCGAGAGCCGCGCCTCGTCCAGGTCGTGGAGGACCACCTCGGTGATCCGCCCGGGGGAGTCGTCACGCAGGAGCGCGCCGTAGACCAGCGGCACCCGGAACCCCCCGCCGCCGAGGATCGTCAGCCTCATCCGATCACCACCTCCATACCGTGGTCGCGACACTGCCCCAGGATGGCCGGGTCGGCCTCGGTCGTCGTCACGAGCACGTGAACACTCTCGCCCGAACAGACTCGCATGGTGCCCGACCCCGGGATCTTGTGACCGTCGGCCACCACGACCACCTGACGCGCGGCCGACACCAGCGCCCGCTTGACCGGGACCTCGACGAAGGTGGTGTCCATGACGTCACCCGCCGCGGAGATCCCACTCGTGCCGATGAAGGCCCGGTCGACACCGATCTGGCTCACGGCGTCCTCGGTGAGGACCCCGACGAGGGAGTGGTAGGACCGGCGCACCAGGCCGCCGAGCAGGATCAGCTCGACCGCCTCGTCCTGCCGGAGCTCGTCGAGGACCGCGAGGCTGTTCGTGACCACGGTGATGGAGCGGCCGCGCAGGGCTCGGGCCAGCAGGGCCGTCGTGGTGCCGATGTCCAGGGCCACGACCTCGCCGTCGAGCACGAGCCTCGCGGCCGCCGCGGCGACCGCGGCCTTGTGGGGTGCGTGGGCCAGGGCGACGTCGGCGAAGGGTCGGGTGGCGTCGGGGTCGCTCAGGAGGGTCGTGGTGAGCGACGCGCCGCCGTGCACCCGGGTGAGGACGCCGGCTCGGTCGAGGTCGAGGAGGTCGCGCCTGATGGTCGAGGGACTGACTTCCAGGGCACTGGACAGGTCGGTCACCGACACGGTCCCATCCGCTCGCACCCGGTCGACGATCTGGGTGTGCCTCTGCACCTTCACGGGGCCAACGCTACCAACACCGTGCAGAACCAGCCATCAAATCGAGGGGAGAATGCAGAAAACGTCACTCAATGAGCAGAATCGCGCAGTTTAGTCTTGCGAACCTGCGCGGAGGGGTGAACGATGACGGGGTGCCGCCCAGCCAGACCTTCGACCCGCTCGCGCCCGTCCGGTGCGCCGGGGACCCTGACATCGACGTCTTCGTGCAGGGCATGGTGTTCCTCGACATCGTCTTCACGGGCCTCCGGGAGATGCCCCGCGCCGGCACCGAGGTCTGGGCCGACGGCATGGGGTCGGCCCCGGGGGGGATCGCCAACCTCGCCGTCGCCGCCTCGCGGCTGGGCCTGCGCACCTCGCTCGGCGCCGCCTTCGGCGATGACGACTACGGCGAGTTCTGCTGGAGGGTGCTCGAGGAGCAGGAGTCGATCGACCTCAGCATGTCGCGGCGACACGCGGGCTGGCACACGCCGGTCACGGTCTCGGTCTCGGTCGACGGGGACCGGAGCATGATCACCCACGGCCACGACGCGCCCGAGGACCCGGCGGCCCTGGGCGCCGTGCCACCTCGGTCGAGGGCGGTGCTCCTGGACCTCGACGACCACCGGCCACTCGGCAGCGAGCACCCCGAGCGGGCCTGGGTGGAGGCCTCCCACGCGTCCGGGTCGCTGCTGTTCGCGGATGTGGGATGGGACCCCACGGGGACGTGGTCGAGCAGCGTCCTGGACCAGCTGAGCTACTGCCACGGCTTCCTCCCCAACGCGGTGGAGGCCATGGCCTACACCAGGACCGACTCCCCACACGACGCCCTCTACGCCCTCGCCGACCTGGTGCCGCTCGCGGTGGTGACCAACGGGCGGGACGGGGCCCTGGCCATCGACTCGTGCACGGGGGAGGAGGCGTCCGTCCCGTCCCTGCGAGTCGACGCGATCGACCCGACGGGTGCCGGTGACGTCTTCGACTCCGGGGTCCTCGTCGGAACCCTCGCGGGCTGGCCCCTCCTCCAGCGACTGAACTTCGCGACCCTGTGCTCGAGCCTCGCCGTGCAGGAGTTCGGTGGGTCCCTCGCCGCACCCGGCTGGGGTGACATCGCCGACTGGTGGCACCGGGTGCGCGCCCGCCCGAGCACCAACGCAGCGGCCCGCTCGGTGCAGCGGCGGTTCGCCTTCCTCGACGACCTCGTCGCCGACGTCCCACCCGGAGCGGTCCGCCGCGCCGCTGCCACGATCGCCAAGCTGGCGGACGTGTAGCAGAGCACTGACTCACGAGTCCGCCCGCCTCTACCTCGACCCTGACCCCGACCAAGGAGACCCACCACATGTCCCGCACCCGCCTCGTCCTGACCTCCGCGGTCGTCGGAGCCGGCCTCGCCCTGGGCGCGTGCGCCCCGGGCGGCTCCGACTCCGAGACCTCGTCCGCCCCCGCGGAGCCCTCCGCCGTCAAGACCGACGCCGCATCCCTGGGCGACGTCACCCTCACCGTGTGGGACCAGGAGGTGCGTGGCGGTCAGGAACAGCAGATGTCCACGCTCAACCAGCAGTTCCAGGAGAAGTACCCGAACATCAAGATCAAGCGCGTCTCGCGCTCGTTCGACGACCTGGTCAAGACGTTGCGCCTGGCCCTCAGCGGTGCCGACGCACCCGATGTCGTCCAGGCCAACAACACCCGCTCCCAGATGGGGGAGTTCGTCAAGGCCGGCCAGCTCGTCAACCTCGACCCCTACGCGAAGGCCTACGGCTGGGACACGCGATACCCGGAGTCGGTGCGCGCGGTCGCGTCCTACTCCCCGGACGGCGCGACCTTCGGGTCGGGGTCCTTGTTCGGCATGCCGCAGGTGGGTGAGGTCGTCGGGATCTTCTACAACGACGCCAAGCTCAAGAGCCTGGGCATCAACCCGCCCCAGACCTGGGCCGACTTCGACGCCGCCCTGGCCACCGCGAAGGGCAAGGGCGAGCTCCCGCTGGTCCTGGGGAACCTGGAGAAGTGGCCCGCAGGGCACGTCATGGGGGTCGTCCAGGGTCGCTACGTCAAGGCCGACGAGATCCGGACCCTCGGCTTCGGCCAGCCCGGCGGGTCCTGGACCACCCCCGAGAACCTCCAGGCTGCCCAGACCCTCGTGGACTGGGTCGACAAGGGCTACTTCAGCAAGGGCTTCAACGGCCTGGACTACGACCCCGCCTGGCAGTCCTTCGGCAAGGGCGACGGCCTCTTCCTCATCGCCGGGTCGTGGCTGCAGGCGGACCTCGAGTCCGCGATGGGCAGCGACGTGAAGTTCATGCTCCCACCGCCGTCCGAGGCCGGCGGTACCGCGGTGACCACGGGCGGCACGGGCCTCCCCTTCGCGATCACCAACACCGCCAAGAACAAGGACGCGGCGGCCGCCTACCTCAACTTCATCACCAGCCCGGACGCCATGAAGGTGCTCGCCGAGAACGGCAACCTGCCCGTCGTCGAGACCACCGAGCAGAAGGCGCCCGACGCCCTCGCCACCGACGTGTTCACGGCATTCGGCACGGTCTCCTCCGACAACGGCCTGGTGCCCTACCTCGACTGGGCCACCCCCACCATGGGTGACACGCTCGGTGCCACCCTCCAGGACCTCCTCGCCAAGAAGGCGACACCCCAGGAGGCGCTCGAGGCCCTCCAGAAGGACTACGGCGACTTCACCGCACAGTGATGGGGCGCGTCGCCCGGCCGGCTGGGCCACCGGGGGAGCCCAGACGGGTCGGCTACCTCTACGTGCTGCCCGGGTTCCTCGTGTATGCCGCTTTCGCCCTCTACCCGCTGCTGAAGGCCGCCTACCTCTCCCTGTTCGAGTGGGACGGCCTGAGCCTCGGCACGTGGGTGGGGCTGGACAACTACGCGGAGGTGCTCGCCGATGAGCGGCTGCGCTCGGCCTTCGGACACGCGCTGGTCCTCATGGTGTTCTTCGCGGCCCTGCCGCTCGCCGTCGGCCTGGTCCTGGCCTCGGTCCTGCACCGGGCCAAGGTCCGAGGGCTGTCGTTCTTCCGGACCGTGGTCTTCCTGCCGCAGGTCATCGCCATGGTCGTCATCGCCGTCGCGTGGCGGCGGATCTACGCGCCCGGCGGAACCATCAACCAGCTGCTCACGTCGGTGGGGCTCGAGTCGTGGACGAGGGGCTGGCTGGGGGAGTACGCGTTCGCGCTGCCCGCGGTGGGGCTCATCGGCACGTGGTTCGAGACCGGCCTGGTCACCGTGCTGCTCCTCGCGGGCATGGGACGGATCTCCAAGGACCTCTACGAGGCCGCCCGTCTCGACGGGGCGGGGGCGGTGCGCGAGTTCTTCGCAGTGACCCTCCCCTCGGTGCGCGGCGAGATCGCGGTGGCCCTCACCCTCACCGTCATCGCCTCGCTGAAGACCTTCGACCTGATCTACCTCACCACGGCCGGCGGCCCGGGGCACCAGACCACGGTGCCGAGCTATGAGGTCTACCGTCAGGCGTTCGAGCTGGGGCAGGTCGGCCTGGCCTGCACCATCGGGGTCTGCCTCACCGTGATCATCTTCGCCATCAGCGTCGTGATCACCCGGGTCGGGGATCGGGTGACCGACTGATGCGCGTCTCGAGCACCGAGCGGAACCTCAACTACCTCATCCTCCTGGCCTTCGCGGTCTTCGCCCTCTACCCCATCATCGGGATCGTCTTCGCGGGGCTGAGCCCCGAGGGCACCGAGGCACCGGGCGGACTGGGCAACATCGCGCAGGCGTGGGAGATCGGGCGCTTCGGTACCTACCTGCGCAACAGCGTCATGGTGTCGACGTTCGTCGTGAGCGTGAGCGCCGTGCTCTCGATCCTCGCGGGCTTCGCGCTGGGGACGATGCGCTTCCGTGGCGCCGACGCGATCTTCTACACCATGCTCATCGGGATCATGATGCCCGCCGAGGCGATCATCGTGCCGCTGTTCTTCGACCTGCGGGCCCTGGGACTCACCGACACGTTCTGGGCGATCGCCCTGCCGCAGGTGGCGCAGTCGGTGGCCTTCGGCACCTTCTGGCTCCGGGCCGCGTTCCGAGCGCAGTCCCGGTCCCTCGTCGAGGCCGCCCGGCTCGACGGCGCGAGCACCTGGCGGATCCTGTGGTCGATCCTCGTGCCCGTGGCGCGACCGGCCGTGGTCACCCTGCTCGTGCTGACCTTCATGTGGACGTGGAACGAGTTCCTCATCCCGCTGGTCATGGTGCCGACGAACGAGGCGCTGCGCACCGCGCCGCTCGGGCTCGGGTTCTTCTCCGGCCAGTACACCCAGGGGACCGCGCTCCTGGCCGCGGGCGCATGCATCGTCGCGCTGCCCGTGGTGGTCGTCTACCTCTTCCTCCAGCGTCACTTCATCTCCGGAATGCTCGAGGGAGCCATCAAGGACTGATCATCCACCGTCCGTGATCGCGTCCGCGCGGTCGGTGGCAGCACGGCAGGTCGACGGGCGCACGAATCAATGGGAGCTGTTCATGTCACGCCTCATCACCCGCACCACCATGGCCACCACCGCGGTGCTCGCGCTGGTTCTGACCGCACCGGCCGCCGTGGCGAGCGCTTCACCGCCAGGAGCGAAGTGGCCGATGCCACCGGATGCGACGACGTCCGCCGGGACACCGGCCGACCTCGACGTGATGTTCATCGGCGCACACCCCGACGACGAGGCGTCGACCCTGTCGACGTTCGGTCAGTGGGATGCCGACCACGACGTGCGCACGGGCGTCATCACCATCACCCGGGGCGAGGGCGGCGGGAACGCCGTCGGACCCGAGGAGGGTCCGCCTCTGGGCCTGATCCGCGAGCGCGAGGAGCGCTCCGCGGTGGGCAAGGCCGGTGTCACCGACATCTACAACCTCGATGAGGTCGACTTCTACTACACCGTCTCCGAACCCCTCACCGCGCAGGTGTGGGACCACGAGCAGACACTCGGCAAGGCGGTCCGGATCCTGAGGCAGACCCGGCCGGAGGTCATCGTGACGATGAACCCGGCACCGTCGCCGGGCCAGCACGGCAACCACCAGGAAGCGGCGCGCATCGCGATCGAGGCCTACGAGGCCGCCGGCGACCCGACCCGCTTCCCCGAGCAGATCAGCGAGGAGGGGCTCAAGCCCTTCGCCCCCGACCGGGTGCTCATGCGCACCGCCAACGGCACCAGCGCGAACGGTCCCACGTGCGCGGCGGACTTCGTGCCCGCGGACCCGAGCCAGACCGTGTACGGCGTCTGGGGAGGCACGCCCGCTCCCGACGGTCGCAGCTGGGCCGCGGTGGAGCGTGACGCCCAGCGGCTCTACGCCTCGCAGGGCTGGGCGGGCTTCCCCGACGTCCCGACCGATCCCGCCGCCCTCGGGTGTGACTACCTCACCCTGGTCGACTCCCGCACCCCGCTGCCCGAGTGGGGCAGTGCCGCCGCGTCCTCGGCCACCGCGCCCCTGCAGGGGTCCCTGGTCGCCGTGGACGGTGGCCTGCCGCTCGGCACGGGGATGACGGTCGACACCGATCGTTTCCGGGTACTCCCCGGTCAACCCTTCGAGGTGACCGTGGGGGCCTCAGCACCGGCCAAACGGGCTCTCGGTCGTGCGACGGCGTCCTTGGACGTGCCGGAGGGCTGGACCGTCGAGGGTTCCGGCTCCCTGGGTCGCATCCCCAGGGGTGGTGACGCCGACGCGACCTTCACGGTCACCCCCGCCCCCACCTCGGAGGTCGGGGCCCGGGTCCGGGTGCAGGCGAGAGTCTCGTCCTACGCCGGAGTCGGCTACCAGGACGAGCCCGTGTTGGTGAGTCCCGCCGTCACCGCGACGCAGCAGCTCCTGACGCGGGTCGCCCAGTTCCGTGGATGGACCGACGAGGTCGGTGCTGACGCACTGGCCGACATCGTGCGCCCGGTGCTCACCCTCCCGTCGGGTGGGAGCCGCACCGTCGACGTCGTCGTGACCAACCACAGCGCGACGGAGCAGTCGGGCACCGTGACCCCGACCCCGCCGGCCGGGTTCGCGATGAGCCCGTCCTCGCAGGCCTACGGACCGCTCGCGGCAGGAAAGACCGCCACCGTGAGCTTCACCGCCACGAACACCGACACCACCCTTCTGACCTCGGTCGAGGGTGGGGAGTCCGGTGACTACCTCTACGGCATCGACACCACGAGCGCATCGGGCACCGGTCACACCGACCAGGCCCTCGAGCTGGTGCCGACGGCCGTCGTCGGCGAGGCACCTGCCACGCCGACCGTCGACGGGGTCGTGGGCGACGGTGAGTACCCGGGCGAGGCGATCGACGTCTCCCGGCGCTGGGAGGGCGTGGATTGCGAGTCTGCTGCGGACTGCTCGGCGACGGCGCACGTGGCCTGGCGCGATGACACCCTGTACGTGGCCGTGACCGTGGTCGATGACATCAAGGGCACCCCCTTGGCCGCGTCGGACTGCAAGCGGCACTGGCGCACCGACTCGGTCGAGATCGCCATCGACCCCCGGGGCACCTCGGAGAACACCTCGACGACCTTCAAGGCAGCGATCCTGCCGTGGACCGCTGAGGGTGCACCTTGCTACCTGCGCGACGCCGACGCCCACCAGGGCGACGGAGCCGACACGGCGCCGGGCATGACCGTGGCCTCGACGGTGACCGAGCCCTACACGGGCTACACCGTGGAGACGGCCATCCCGATGGCCCTCCTGCCCAGCGCGATCGACCCCGAGCACATGGGGTTGAACATCCTGCCCTACGACTCCGACACCCAGGACAAGACGGGCCAGACCCGTCTCGGCTGGTCGGTATGGGGCGGCGTGCAGGGTGACCCCTACCGTTGGGGTCAGGTCTCGCTCGACGGCTACCAGCCGCCGGCTGACCGGTCGACCACCCCGGCCGACCCGGTCATCCCGACCGAGGCCCTCGCCTCGGTGAACTCGCCGCAGTCCATCGCCCAGGCCGTGAGGACCAACGTGGCCCTCGCCGGGATGCCGACCTCTGGTGCCCGGAAGTTCGCGTGGATCGACCGGGCGTCGCCCACGAGGGGCAGCCTGAACGTCCGTCTCCGTGTTCGTGACAGTGGCACCGCCCACCTGTTCGTGGTCGACTCGGACGGCGTGGTCATCGCCCAGGTCCAGGACCTGGTCGTGACGCACGCGGGTCCGCTCGTCGTGAAGCTGCCCGTGACCTGGCCGCTGGCCGGAAAGGGCCAGGTGCTCCTCGGGTGGTCGGACGGGGACGGCGGCACCTTCGCGTCCCTGGCGGACCTGGGCTGAGGAGCCCGGGAACGGTGTGCCGGTGCTGGCGTGGTCTCCACGCCAGCACCGGCAGCCGCTCAGCTCCCGAGGGCGGCCGACACCACGTCACGCGCCTCGGCCTGCACCTGTTCCAGGTGCTCGGCCCCACGGAAGGACTCGGCGTAGATCTTGTAGACGTCCTCGGTGCCACTCGGGCGCGCCGCGAACCACGCGGACTCCGTGACGACCTTCAGGCCCCCGATCGCCGCGCCGTTGCCCGGTGCCTCGGTGAGCTTGGCGGTGATGGGCTCGCCGGCCAGTGACTCCGCGGCCACGTCGGCGGGGGAGAGCGCGCCGAGCTTCGCCTTCTGCTGGCGGTTCGCCGGAGCGTCGATCCGGGCGTAGGCCGGTGAACCGTGCCGCTCGGTGAGCTCGGTGTAGAGCCGGCTGGGGGTCTTGCCCGTCGTGGCCAGGATCTCGGAGGCGAGCAGGGCCAGGATGATGCCGTCCTTGTCCGTGGTCCACACACCGCCGTCCCGCCGCAGGAACGAGGCACCAGCGGACTCCTCGCCGCCGAAGGGCCCGGAGCCGTCGAGCAGCCCTGGCACGAACCACTTGAAGCCGACCGGCACCTCCACCAGCCGGCGGCCGAGGTCGCCCGCGACCCGGTCGATCATCGAGCTCGACACGAGGGTCTTGCCGATGAAACCGTCGTCGCGCCACTCGGGTCGGGCGCCGCCGTAGAGGTACTGGATCGCGACCGCGAGATAGTGGTTGGGGTTCATCAGCCCGGCGTCCGGCGTGACGATGCCGTGCCGGTCGGAGTCCGCGTCGTTGCCGGTGGCGATGTCGTAGCTGTCGCGCTGGGCGATCAGGCTGGCCATCGCCGACGGGGAGGAGCAGTCCATCCGGATCTTGCCGTCCCAGTCCAGCGTCATGAAGCGCCAGGTCGCGTCCACCAGCGGGTTGACCACGGTCAGGTCGAGGCGGTGGCGCTCGGCGATGGCGCCCCAGTAGTCGACCGCCGCCCCGCCGAGCGGGTCGGCGCCGATGTGCACCCCGGCCTCACGGATCGCGTCGAGGTCGAGCACCTGGGGAAGGTGGTCGACGTAGGTGCCCAGGAAGTCGTAGGACCCCGCGGCGGCGCGGGCCCGGGCGAACGGCATCCGCAACACGCCATCGAGGCCGACTCGGATGTAGGCGTTCGCGGCAGCCGCGATGACCTTCGTGGCGTCGCTGTCAGCCGGACCGCCGTGGGGCGGGTTGTACTTGAACCCGCCGTCGGCCGGAGGGTTGTGCGACGGGGTGACGACGATGCCGTCCGCCAGCCCGGCGTGCGCAGCCATCGAGTCGACCCCGCGGATCTTGCCCCGGTTGGCCGTGAGAATGGCGTGCGAGACCGCCGGGGTGGGGGTGTAGCGGTCCGAGGAGTCGACGAGCACGGTGACGTCGTTGGCGGCGAGCACCTCGAGGGCGCTCGCCCACGCCGGCTCGGACAACCCGTGGGTGTCACGGCCGATGAACAGCGGGCCGTCGAAGCCCTGCTCGCGCCGGTAGTCGCAGATCGCCTGGGTCGTCGCGAGGATGTGCGCCTGGTTGAACGACGTGCGCAGGCTGGACCCGCGGTGCCCCGAGGTGCCGAAGGCGACCTGCTCGTCGATGTTCTCCGGGTCCGGCTCCCGCGTGTAGTAGGCCGTGACGAGGGCTGCGACGTCGACGAGGTCGGAGGGCTGGGCGAGCTGTCCCGCACGGGGGTCGTTCATGACTTGTCTCCTGCCATCGGCGTGTCACCACTGGCGGCTGTCTCGTCGACCCGGGTGTCCGAGACCGTCTCGAGCACCTCACCGCGTGGCACGAGGTAGAGGGTCGAGAGGCCCGCGAGGCGGACCGGCACCGACCACTGCTGCTCCTGCCACGGCACCGCCTCGGCCTCCAGGACGATTCCGGCCTGGCTCGGGCTGCTGTGCTCGTCGAAGCCGCTGGTGTCCAGCACGACCTCCCAACGCCCCGGACGGGGCACCCCGATGCGCAGGCCCTCGCGGTCCGCCCCTCCGTAGTTGACGACCGTCACGAGGACGTCGCCCTTCAACGGGTCCACCTCGGACAGGCGGAGGTAGGAGAGCACGTTTCCCGTGTTGTCGTCGGCGTCGAGCCAGCGGAAGCCGGCCGAGACCGAGTCCTGGGCCCACATGGCGGGGTGGTCCTGGTAGAGGCGGTTGAGCTCCTTCACCAGGGCGTGCACCCGGTAGTGGGCCGCGTGGTCGAGCAGCCACCAGTCGAGGGACCGGCCGTCGGCCCACTCGCCGGGCTGCGCGAACTCCGAGCCCATGAAGAGCAGCTGTTTCCCGGGGTGGGACCACATGTAGGCGAAGAAGGCCCGCAGCGTGGCGAGCTGCTCCGGACGGTCGCCGGGGATCTTGTTCACCAGGGAGCCCTTGCCGTGCACGACCTCGTCGTGACTGATCGGCAGGAGGTAGTTCTCGCTGAACGCGTACATCAGGGAGAAGGTCAGCAGGTTGTGGTGGTACTGCCGGTTGATCGGCTGCTCCTGCAGGTAGCGCAGGGTGTCGTTCATCCAGCCCATGTTCCACTTCAGGCCGAAGCCCAGGCCGCCGCTCGCGGTCTCCTTGGTGACCCCCGGCCAGGAGGTCGACTCCTCGGCGATGGTGACGATGCCGGGAAGTCGCTTGTAGACGGTGGCGTTGGCCTCCTGGAGCAGCCCGATGGCCTCGAGGTGCTCGCGGCCACCGTGGACGTTCGGGATCCACTCCCCGTCCTTGCGCGAGTAGTCGAGGTAGAGCATCGAGGCGACCGCGTCTACCCGGAGCCCGTCGATGTGGAACTCCTCGAGCCAGTAGATGGCGTTGGCCACGAGGAAGTTCCGCACCTCGAGCCGGCCGAAGTCGAACACGTGCGTGCCCCAGTCGGGCTGGTCGCCGCGGCGGGGGTCCGGGTGCTCGTAGAGCGCGAGCCCGTCGAACCGGGCCAGTGCGAAGGCGTCGCGCGGGAAGTGCCCGGGCACCCAGTCCAGGATCACCCCGACACCCGCCCGGTGGAGCGCATCGACGAGGAACTTGAAGTCGTCAGGGGTGCCGAAGCGCGCGGTCGGTGCGTAGTAGCCGGTGACCTGGTAGCCCCATGACGGACCGTAGGGGTGCTCCATGACGGGCATCAGCTCCACGTGGGTGAACCCGAGGTCGCTGACGTAGTTGACGAGGTGCTCGGCCATCTCGCGGTAGGTCATGCCCTGCCGCCACGATCCGAGGTGCACCTCGTAGACGCTCATCGGGCCCCGATGGGGGTCGCGCTCGGCGCGCGCCGTCATCCAGCCCTCGTCCTCCCACTCGTGGGTGGCCTCGTCGACGACCGACCCGGTGGCCGGGGGACACTCGGTGCGCCGGGCCATCGGGTCGGCCTTGGTGCGCACGACGTCGTCGGCCCCGCGGATCTCGAACTTGTAGATCGCCCCCACACCGACGTCGGGGACGAAGAGCTCCCAGACACCCGAGGAGCCGATGAGGCGCATCGGGTGCACCCTGCCGTCCCAGCCGTTGAAGTCCCCGATGACCCGCACGGCCTTGGCGCGCGGCGCCCAGACGGCGAAGGACACCCCGCGCACGGCGCCCATGGGCCCGGTGTAGTCGTGGATGCGGGCCCCGAGCACGGTCCACAGCTGCTCGTGCCTGCCCTCGCCGACGAGGTGCAGGTCGATGTCGCCCAGGGTGGGCGCGAAGCGGTACGGGTCGTCCTGGACGTGCGCGATGCCGTCGGCCCACGCCACCACCAGGCGGTAGTCCATCGTCGTGGTCGCACCGGCCCGCACGGCCGTCCACACGCCCTCGGCCTCGTGCTCGAGCTCCAGCTCCTCGCCGTCGGCGAAGCGCACGCCGACCGAGGTCGCGAGCGGCTTGAGGACGCGCACCCGCAGACCCCCACTCTCGAGGTGCTGTCCGAGGAGGTCGTGCGGCTGTTGGTGGCGGCCCTGGACCAGCGCGGTGATGGCGCCGCCGACCTCGGGGCTGGGGGTGGGGGTCACGAGGGATCTCCTTGGATGGTCGGTGCGGTGGCGAGGTGTTCGGTGAGCCGGTGGACGGCGCCGAGGGGGATGCCCAGCCAGGCCGGGCGGTTTCTCGATTCGTAGACGACCTCGTACATCGCCTTGTCCAGCTCGAAGGCCGCGAGCAGGGCCGGTTGGGAGCGGGGGTCCTCGCCGGCGCGCACGGCATATCCGTCGAGGAAGGACTGCTGGGCGGCGGTGACCCACTCGCGGGCCGACGCGCCGTGGACCTGTTCCCACGTCCCGCCGGCGTAGTCGAAGCTGCGCAGCATGCCGGCGACGTCCCGCAGCCGCTGGTCGGGAAGGGAACGCTCGGCGAGGGGGCGCAGCGGCTCGCCCTCGAAGTCCAGCAGGATCCAGCCGCGGTCGGCGGAGTGCAGCACCTGCCCGAGGTGGTAGTCGCCGTGGATGCGCTGTGCCTCGGGCCAGGGCGCGGCCGCGGCCGCGGCGAGCACCTGCTCGACCCCGCCGCGCAGGTCCTCGAGCTGCGGTGCCTCCAGGACCGCAGCCTCGAACCGCTCGCGCATCTGTCCCACGATCTCGCGGGCGTGCTGGTGGTCGGTCGGCTCGCTGCCGAGGGACTCGGACAGCAGGGCGTGCACCTCCGCGGTCGCGTCGCCCAGGTCGCGGGCCGGCGCGGAGAAGTCCTCGTCGGACTCCACGGCGCGCAGCGCGACCCGCCAGGCGTCCTCGACGCCGGGGAGGAACTCCTGGGCGAAGGCGAGGTGCCCAGAGGCCGGCTCGTCACCTCGTGGGCTCGGGTGGGTCCAGCTCGCCGTCACGGCTCCCACCACGGCGGGAACGCGTCGCGACCCCGCGTCGACGAGGGCGCCCTGGAGCACCACGTCCGGGTTGTCCCCGGGGGAGAGCATCCGGAACACCTTGATGATCAGGGGCACGTGGGTGCCGTCGTCGAGGTCCGCGTCGAGGATCACGGAGGTGTTCGACTGCTCGCCCGACAACACGCGTGAGGCGCGCACCCGCACCTGGTGGCCCCAGCTGCCCTGCGGCACACCACTGACCGCGTCCTCCACGGCATCCGACGTCGCGGACGACTGCGCGCTGACCCGGCCCTGGAGCAGCTCGACGAGCTGGGCTGCGTAGACCGGGTCGTGCGGCGCGTCGTAGACCCAGCGCCGGCCGAGGACACTGTGCTCCATCGTGCCGACGAGCGCGTGGTCGGCGCTGCCGAGGGGCTCGCCGCGGTAGGTGAGCGGCACCTGGTAGACGACCGGGTCGGGGCCGGACTCGTCGGCCAGGACGAGCGTCTCCACCCCCACCTCGCCGTCGGGGTCGTCCAGGCGCCACGCGGACAGCTGCCGCAGCCGCGGCTGGCGGCCCTTGGCGGCGTACCACCGCTGGTGCCCCATCCAGTCCGAGACCAGATCGAGCTTGGAGGGGGTGAGGGAGGCGACGGTCATGACCTCAGCCACGAACCTCACCCCGCGGCGGGTCGAGGGCCAGCCAGAAGAAGTCCCGTGAACCGAGCGTCACCGTGACCGCGCCCTCGTCACCGACGTCGGGGAAGCCGGTGCCGCCGAACAGGTCCCGGGTCTGGTACTTCCGGAACTCCTCCGGCACGGTGATCGTGGTGGCCTGCGGGCGCGAGGACAGGTTGTTGACGCAGAGCACCACCCTCGCGGACCGGTCCTCGACGTCACGGTCCCGACGGTCGACCCGCACGTAGGCCAGCACCCGGTCGTGCGACGAGTCGCAGAGCACGAGGTCGCCGATCCCGAAGACGGGGTGTTCGCGGCGCACCGAGAGCATGCCCCGGACCCAGTGCAGCAACGAGGATCCCGACGCCATCTGGGCCTCGACGTTGACGTGGCTGTAGTGGTTGACCAGTGACTGGACCACCGGTAGGTAGAGCTTGCCGGGGTCGGCGGTGGAGAAGCCGGCGTTGCGGTCGGGCGTCCACTGCATCGGGGTGCGCACCGCGTCGCGGTCACCCAGCCAGATGTTGTCCCCCATCCCGATCTCGTCGCCGTAGTAGAGGCAGGGCGAGCCGAGGAGCGAGAGCACCAGGGCGTGGATCAGCTCGATCTCGGGGCGGGAGTTGTCCAGCAGCGGGGCGAGCCGGCGCCGGATGCCGACGTTGGCGCGCATCCGTGGGTCTGGGGCGTACCAGCCGTACATCGCGGCGCGCTGCTCCGGGGTGACCATCTCGAGGGTGAGCTCGTCGTGGTTGCGCAGGAAGGTGCCCCACTGGGCACCGTTGGGGATCGCGGGGGTGTCGGCGAGCACGTCGATGATCGGCGCGGCCCGCTCCTCGCGCAGCGCGTAGTAGAGCATCGGCATCACCGGGAAGTGGAAGCACATCTGGCACTCCGGCGCCTCCGGCGTGCCGAAGTAGTCGACGACGTCCTTGGGGGGCTGGTTGGCCTCCGCGAGCAGGATCCGACCCGGGTACTCCTCCTCGACCATGGCCCGCAGCGTCGCGAGGAACTCGTGGGTCTTCGGGTGGTTCTCACCGTTGTGCCCCTCCTCCTCGTAGAGGTAGGGCACGGCATCCAACCGGAAGCCGTCGATGCCCATGTCCATCCAGAACCGCACGACCTCGAACATCGCCTCGTGGACCGCGGGGTTCTCGAAGTTGAGGTCGGGCTGGTGGCTGAAGAACCGGTGCCAGAAGAACTGTCGCCGGATCGGGTCGAAGCTCCAGTTGGAGGTCTCGGTGTCGACGAAGATGATCCGCGCGTCGGTGTAGCGGTCGTCGGTGTCGGACCACACGTAGAAGTCGCCGTAGGGACCTTCGGGGTCGCTGCGCGAGGCCTGGAACCACGGGTGTTGGTCACTGGTGTGGTTCATCACGAAGTCGGTGATGATCCGGATGCCGCGCGCGTGGGCCTGGGTGATCAGCTCGCGGAAGTCCGGGAGGGTCCCGAAGTCCGGGAGGACCTGGGTGTAGTCGGAGATGTCGTAGCCGCCGTCGCGCAACGGGCTGGCGTAGAAGGGCGGGATCCACAGGCAGTCCACGCCCAGCCACTGGAGGTAGTCGAGCCGGTTGATGACCCCGGCGAAGTCGCCCTCACCGGAGCCCTTGCTGTCGCCGAAGGCCCGCACCAGGACCTCATAGAAGACCGCCGTGCGGAACCACTCGGGGTCGTGGCGCAGACCCGGCTGGTTGGCGCCCAGACCCGGGGTGGAGTGGCCCATGCCGTGGATCGCGGTCATGACAGACCCCCGAGCGAGACGATGTGCACGGGTTCGACCTCTGGGCCCAGGCGCACGTAGACGTCGCGCTGCCAGACCCAGTGCTCGTCGGTCAGCAGGTCGTGGGCGTCGATGCTCTGACCGGGCTCCATCCCCAGCCCGCCCATGTCCAGGCGCAGCGTGGTGGCGCGCGTGGAGTGGGGGTCGAGGTTGGCCACGACGAGCACGACGTCGTGGCTCCCGTCGGCCAGCCGACGCCGCTTGGAGAAGGCGATGAAGTTCTCGTCGTCGACGTGGTGGAAGGTGATGTCCCGCAGGCGGAGCAGGGCCGGGTGCTCGTGCCGGATCGCGTTGATCTTGGTGAGGAAGCCCGAGAGGGACTGGCCCTCCTTGGGGCCGCCCTCCTCGTAGTCCTCCCAGTGGCGGTTCCTGAACTCGTACTTCTCGTTGTCGATCTGCTCCTCGGCGCCCGGCCGGGCCACGTGCTCCATCAGCTCGTACCCGGCATAGATGCCGTAGGTCGGCACGAGCGTCGCCGCCAGCACCGCCCGCACCTTCCACGCCGCCGGCCCACCGAACTGCATGTACGGGGTGAGGATGTCGTGCGTGGTCGGCCAGAAGGACGGTCGCATGTAGGAGGCGGCCTCACCGGAGAGCTCCGTGACGTACTTCCGGAGGTCGGCCGCGGTGCTGCGCCAGGTGAAGTAGGTGTAGCTCTGCTGGAAGCCCACCTTGCCCAGGGTGTGCATCATGGCCGGCTGGGTGAAGGCCTCGGCGAGCCAGATGACGTCGGGGTGGTCCTTGGCGACGTCGGCGATCAGCCACTGCCAGAACTCCACCGGCTTGGTGTGGGGGTTGTCGACCCGGAAGATCTCGACGCCGTGGTCGATCCACACCTGGACCACGCGCCGGACCTCGGCGTAGATTCCGGCCGGGTCGTTGTCGAAGTTGACGGGGTAGATGTCCTGGTACTTCTTCGGGGGGTTCTCCGCGTAGGCGATCGTGCCGTCAGCGCGGGTCGTGAACCACTCGGGATGGGACTCCACCCACGGGTGGTCCGGGGAGCACTGGAGGGCGAGGTCCATGGCCACCTCGAGTCCCAGGTCCCTCGCCGTCTCGACGAAGGCGTCGAAGTCCTCGAAGGTGCCGAGGTCGGGGTGGATGGCGTCGTGGCCACCGTCGGCCGACCCGATGGCGTAGGGGCTGCCGGGGTCCTCGGGGCGGGCGTCGAGGGTGTTGTTGGGACCCTTCTTCGCGGCCTGACCGATGGGGTGGATGGGGGTGAGGTAGACGACGTCGAAGCCCATGTCGGCCACGGCCGGGAGGCGGAGCGCCGCGGTGCGCAGGGTGCCGGTGCTCCAGCGGTGCTCGGCCTCGTCGTAGGTCGCGCCCTCACTGCGGGGGAACAGCTCGTACCACGCGCCGACGAGGGCTCGCTCGCGCTCGACCAGCAGCGGCACCGGCGCAGACGGGCTCACGTACTCACGCAGGGGCCGCTCGGCCAGCTCGTCCTCGACCGAGGCTGCGGTACCCGCCCTGAGCCGCACGGCGGGGGGACGAGCGTCGTCGCGCAGGCCGGCCACGGCGTCCTCGAGAACGGCTCGCTGGTCCGGGGTCCGCGTGCCCTCGGCGAGGGCCCGCTCCAGCACCAGGGCGCCCTCCTCGAGCATCAGCTCGGTGTCGACGTCGGCCTGCACCTTGATCACGGCGTCGTGCTCCCACGTGCCGTAGGGGTCCGACCACCCCTCGACCCGGAAGGACCACGACCCCGTGCGATCGGCTCGCACCGTCGCCGCCCAGGTGTTCAGGCCGGGGTTGGTGCAGGTCATCGCCACGACGTGCTCGTCACCATCGGGGTCGGTGAGGACCACTGAGGCGTTCACCGCGTCGTGTCCCTCACGGAACACGGTTGCGCTGACGGTGAACTCCTCGTCGACGACGGCCTTGGACGGTCTCGCGCCCTGGTCGACGGTGGGCTGCACATCCAGGACGGGGATCCGCCCGATGGGCTGCTGCGGGGCATGGGTTCGCGGGGCTGCAGTCACCCGTGCCAACCTACCGGGTGGCGGGCCCGTGGGGCGAAGTGACCGCGGGACGGCCGTGCGAGCGCCGGTGACGAGCACGTCCGGGCGCGCGGCCCGGGCGTTCAGGCGTGCCAGATCCGCCTCAGGTAGTCGCGCATGGAGCGGTCCGAGGAGAAGTAGCCCGATCGAGCGACGTTGAGGATCGCCGACCGCGACCACCCCTCGACGTCAGCGTAGGCCTCGTCGACCCGCGACTGCGCCTCGATGTAGGACTCGAAGTCGGCCAGCGCCATGAACGAGTCCTGGTGCAGCAGGTTGTCGATGACCGGGGCGACGGCCTGGCGGTCGCCACCGGTGAAGTGGCCGCTCGCGAGGAGGTCGATGGTGCTCCGTAGCCGCGAGTTCGACTCGTAGTACGACGACGGGGTGTAGCCGCGGGCTAGCGCCTGCTCGACCTCGGGCTCGGTCATCCCGAAGAGGAAGAAGTTGTCGTCGCCGACGAGCCGCCGGATCTCGACGTTGGCGCCGTCGTCGGTGCCGATCGTCAGCGCACCGTTCAGGGCGAACTTCATGTTGCCCGTGCCGGAGGCCTCCTTGCCCGCGAGCGAGATCTGCTCGGAGAGGTCGGCCGCCGGGATCAGCTTCTCGGCGAGGGTCACGTTGTAGTTGGCGGGGAAGGCCACGCAGAGCCGCCCGGCGACCCGGGGGTCGGCGTTGACGACCCTGGCGACGGAGTTGACGAGGAAGATGATCTCCTTCGCCAGGTGGTAGCCGGGCGCCGCCTTGGCCCCGAACACGAAGGTCCGTCGGGTCACGTCCTCGGCGGGCACGCGGCCGGACACGACGTCGTCGTAGAGCGAGACGATGTGCAGCAGCTTGAGCGTCTGCCGCTTGTACTCGTGCAGCCGCTTGACCATGACGTCGAGCATCGCGTCCTGCGGCAGCTCGAGACCGTCGCGCACCCGCAGCAGGGAGTAGAGGCGGTCCTTGTTGCCCTGCTTGACCGCTCGGAACTCGGCGCGGAACCCGGCATCCTCGGCCAGTGGCTCGAGCTCGCGGAGCCGGTCGAGGTCGGTGACCCACCCCTCGCCGATCGTCTCGGTGATGAGGTCGGACAGGCGCCGGTTCGCGAGCCTCACGAAGCGGCGCGGGGTGACCCCGTTGGTGACGTTGGTGAACTTCGAGGGCCACAGCGCGGAGAAGTCCGGGAGCACCTTGTCGCGCAGCAGCTGGCTGTGCAGCTCGGCGACGCCGTTGACCTTGGCCCCGGCGACGGTCGCGAGGTAGGCCATCCGCACCGAGCGCCCGGGGTGCTCGGAGACGATGGACATCCGCCGGGCGCGCATCTCGTCACCGGGGAAGGCCTCGGTCACCTGCTCGAGGAACTCGTCGTTGATGCGGTAGATGATCTCGAGGTGCCGGGGCAGCAGCCGGCCCAGCAGCTCGACGGACCAGACCTCGAGGGCCTCGGGCAACAGGGTGTGGCAGGTGTAGGCGAAGCACTTCCGGGTGATGCCCCAGGCGTCGTCCCACTCCATCCCCTTGACGTCGACGAGGATCCGCATCAGCTCGGGGATCGCGATGACGGGGTGGGTGTCGTTGAGCTGGAAGATGACGCGCTCGGGGAGCTCGTGCATGTCGAAGCCCGCGGGCAGGGTGTTCTCGATGTAGTCGTGCAGGGAGCAGGCGACGAAGAAGTACTGCTGCTGCAGGCGCAGCTCCTTGCCCTGGGGGGTGGAGTCCTCGGGGTAGAGCACCTTGGAGATGTTCTCGGCGAAGGTCTGGGCGCGCACGGCCTCGGCGTAGTCGCCGGAGTTGAAGATCTGTAGGTCGAAGGCATCGGTCGCGCGGGCGCTCCACAACCGGAGCGTGTTGACGACGCCGTTGCGATGGCCCGGCACCATGTAGTGGTACGGCATGCCCAGGACGTCCCAGTCCGGGACCCAACGTGTCCGCTCGCGGCCGTCGTCGTCGGTGTCGGTCTCGGTGCGCCCGCCGAAGCGCACGAGCACCTGCCGCTCCGGGTGGGGGAACTCCCAGGGGCTGCCGAGCGAGAGCCACGAGTCGGGCACCTCGACCTGGCGGTCGTCCTCGAAGGTCTGCCGGAAGATGCCGTACTCGTAGCGGATGCCGTAGCCGATGCAGGGCACGTCCATCGTCGCCAAGGAGTCCACGAAGCAGGCCGCCAGTCGGCCGAGGCCGCCGTTGCCGAGGCCGGGCTCGACCTCCTGCGCGCGAAGGGACGCGATGTCGATGCCGCACTGCTCCATCGCCATGTCGGCGATGTCCTGGAGGTTGGTGGCCAGCAGGTTGTTCCCGAGCTGGCGGCCGAGGAGATACTCCGCCGACAGGTAGCCGATCGTCTTCTGCGGCGACTGCCGGCGGCGCGACCCGGTCTCGAGCCAGTCGGCCATGAGGTAACGGCGAACCGTGCGAGCCATGGCGAGGTACTGGTCGTTGACAGTCGACTGGGAGAGCAGCACGCCCTGGCCGTAGTTGAGCTCCGCGAGGAACACCTCGACGAACCCGTCGACCGTGGCCGTCGGCTGGACGACGGGGCCGGAGGCGAGGGGGTGGCTCGTGCGGTGGGTCGGCCCGATGCGTCGGACGTCCGTCGAGGGGGACTCGTCGGACACGGGAGAGGCGGTCGGGCCGGGCAGCACGGATTCGGTCATCGGGACTCGTCCTTCGGAGGCGAGGGCGGGGAGCGGACGCAGCGACGGTGATGCGGTGCAGGTCCAGGTCCAGGTGCGGTGCGGGTGTGGTGCGGGTGCGGGTGTGGTGCGGGGGACAAGATTACGCACACCGGGCCGGTCGGGGGACTCGAACGGCTCGCCCTGGACCATCGTCCTAACCTCTGCTAGCAGAGGTTAGGACTCGCACCACAGGCAGCACCCTGTGGTTCCAGCACCAACCTGTGCTGAGTCACCGGCGCCTCCGCTCAACCGGAGGGAGCGGGAACGAGGCGATCGGCGGTGACGTCCGCGAGGCTGCGACAGCCGGTGAGGGCCATCGTGAGGTCGAGCTCGGCCCGGATGTCGCGGAGCACCTCGGCGACCCCGTCGGCCCCGGCGAGCGCCAGGCCGTAGACGTGCGGTCGACCGATGGCCACGGCATCCGCCCCCAGGGCCAGCGCGACGAACGCGTCCGCGCCGGTGCGGACCCCGCTGTCGAAGACGACGGGGATGCCGGAGCCCGCCCCGCGCACCGCGCCGACCACACCCGGGAGGGCGTCGAGCGCGGCGACCGACCGGTCGACCTGTCTGCCACCGTGGTTGGAGACGTAGATCCCGTCAACCCCCTCCTCCACCGCCCGAGCAGCGTCGTCCGGGTGGAGGATCCCCTTGAGCACGATCGGCAGGCTCGTGAGGTCGCGGGCGCGGCGCACGTCCTCCCAGGTGAGGGAGGGTCGCGAGAAGACGTCGAGGAAGGTCTCGACGGCGACCCGCGGCTCCGGTGACGACAGGTTGGCCCTGGTTCTGCCGGGGTGGTTGCGGCTCATCGACACCAAAGTCCGCACGGCGGCGGGGGTGGGCCGGGGCTGAGGCTCGGCCTCGGCGCTCGTCCGGGCCGCGACCCGCTCCGCGACGAGGCGACGGAAGACGGGGTCGGAGGTGTACTGCGCGATGCCGGCGCCGCTGGCGAAGGGCAGGTGACCGAGGTCGAGGTCGCGCGGTCGCCAGCCCAGGTAGCCGGTGTCGAGGGTGATGACCAGGGCCTCGCTCCCGCAGGCCTGGGCGCGCTCGACGAGGCTCCGGACCAGGTCGTCGTTGGAGCTCCAGTAGAGCTGGTACCAGTGGCCCGACCCGCCCAGCTCGGCCGCGACCTCCTCCATCGCCACGGACGCCTGGGTGCTGAGGATCTGGGTGACGCCCTGCTCCCTGGCTCCGCGGGCCACCGCGAGGTCGGCGTCGGGGTGGGCCATCGAGAGCACGCCGACCGGGGCCACGAGCAGGGGGCTCGGGTGGCGCCGGCCGAAGAGCTCGACGCCGGTGTCGCGCTCGCTGGTGTCGACGAGGAGCCGGGGTGTGATCCGCCAGCGGTCGAATGCCGCGCGGTTGGCCCGAGCGGTCGACTCACCGCCCGCGGACCCCGCGACGTAGGCGAAGCCGCGCGAGGACATCACCTCGCGGGCAGCGTCCTCCAGGGCCACCGAGTCGGTGGGGACCTTCGGGCGACGGCCGAACGACCCGGCCCGGTAGATCGCGGACTGGGCGGTGCGTCCGAACTCGTGGTGCGGCATACGGAGGTCCCATCTCTCGCTCTAGGGTGACCATCATGACCCGATTCGTGTGGACCGCGTGGGGCCTGCTCGTCGTGGTCCTCGACCTGCCGCTGGCCGGGTGGGACGTGCTCCCGGACCTCGTCGGCTACGTCTGGGTGGTCATCGGGCTGGCCGGAGGAGCGGCGGTCGCACCGGAGTTCGTCCGGGCGCGCGCGGCTGCCGCCGTCGGTGTGCCCGTCGCCGTCGTCACGACCACCCCGCTGCTCGCCGACCGCGACGCGGTCGTCTTCGTCGCCCTGCTGCTCGAGGCCGCCGTGATGGCGGTGCTGATCCACCAGCTGTGTACGGGGCTGTTGCGCACGGCGCCCGAGAGTGAGCAGGAGGGTGTGCGCTGGGCCTCGGCGCTGCGCATCGCTGCCCCCGTCGCGGGCCTCCTCATGGCGGTGGGTATCGGGCTCTACGCCACGCCGGTGGGCCTGCTCTACCCGATCGGCTTCCTCGCGTTCATCATCATCGGCGTCCTCACCGTCGTGCTCACCTACCGCGTGCACCGGGCCGGCTGGCTCGAGCCGGCCGGCGCCAAGACAGCCTGAGGACGCGCGACCCCTGGGACTTCGGGGTGACCCCGGAATCCCCCGGGGGAGCGCGTCAGCGCAGGAAGGGGACCGCGCGGTCGAGCAGGCCGCGCTCCTTGAGCTCGGCACGCAGCGGGATCTCGTCGTCGATCCAGCCGCTCTGCTTGATGCCCCAGAACGAGGCGTGGTCCGGGCCGTGCCCGAGCAACTGCTGCTGGAGCGGGGTGAGCCCGGCGAACCACTCCGAGGACTGGTCGGCGACCGCCTCGTCGAGCGGGCGGATCCAGCGGTAGGTGTAGCCGATGAACATCAGCTTGCGGATGCGCTCGCTCTTGTTCATCGAGCGCGAGTGCCACAGGCGGCGGTCGAAGATGAACGCGTCGCCGGGCTTCATGCAGACCTCGACGGCTCCCTCGGGCTCGATGATCGGGTCGCCGGGCTTCTCGGGGCGGCCCTGCAGGGTGTTGCTCTTGTGGCTGCCGGGGATGACCTTGGTGTTGCCGTAGCCCGGCTCGGAGAGGTCGGTCAGGGCGTAGCAGATCTTGGTCATGAACATCGGACGGGTGTCCATGTCGATGTCGGAGTTCTGCCGGTAGCCGTCCTGGTGCCAGTTCCAGAACGGCGGCTCGTCCTTCGGGGGGTTGACGTCGATGTGGTTGTGGTGGGTGTAGATGTTCCAGCCCATCGTCCCCCAGATGTAGGGGAACGTCGTCGGCCAGGAGAGCAGCTCGACGAAGCGCGGGTCGCGGTTCATCCACCCCATGACGTGGATCGACCGGTCGGGACGCAGCTCGCCGGCGGTCTCCTCCTCGGAGTAGATCCGGTCGACGGCATCCTCGAAGTAGGCCCGGTCGTCCTCGGCCAGCGCGTTCGGGATGACGACGAACCCGTCGCGGTCGTACTGCTCCCGGATCGCCGGGTCGAGCGGCTCGAAGCCCGTGGGGGCTGTCGTGGTCGCGGTCATCTGGTCCTGCTCCCTACTGGTGCCAACACGTGCGGGTCGCACCCTCCCGCTGCGGGCCGACCCTGGTGGCCGGCATCCGCCTCGCCCAGAAGTCTAGGTCGGGAGCCTCAGTCGGTCACGGAGGCGCCACCGGCGTAGACGCGCAGGCTGGACGCCGCCACCGTCACGGCACCGGGGACCGAGGCTGCGCCACCGTCGCGCGGCCGCTCCCACGCGCTGTCCCACATCAGCCGGTATGCCGTGACGTCGGCGACCGCGGGAAGCCGCACCTCCACGTCGTGGAGCGACCCGTTGACGACCACGAGGGCCGACTCCAGCCCGATCCACCCACCGGCGACGTGCATCTGAACCACCCGTCCGGTTGGATCACCCCACCGCTCGCCCACGGGCGCACCGTCGGCGGCGTACCAGTCCATGTCCAGCGTGCCGTCCTCGTGCACCTGGCGGCCGAGCGCCCACACGCGCTGGCGCAGCGTGGGCAGGGCGCGTCGCACGGCGGCGAGGTGCCGGGTCGTCGCGAGCAGGTCCTCCTGCCACGGCGCGAGCTCCCAGTCGATCCAGGACATCTCGTTGTCCTGGCAGTAGGGGTTGTTGCTGCCGTGCTGGGTTCGCCCCATCTCGTCACCCGCCGTGAGCATCGGGACGCCGGTGGAGAGCAGCAGGGTGCCGACGAGGTTGCGCATCGTGCGCTGCCGAGCGGCCAGCACGCCGGGGTCGTCGGTGGGCCCCTCCACGCCGTGGTTCCACGAGCCGTTCCCGTTGCTGCCGTCGGCGTTGCCCTCGCCGTTGGCCTCGTTGTGCTTGTGGTCGTACGCCGTGAGGTCGGCGATGGTGAAGCCGTCGTGCGCCGCCACGAAGTTCACCGATGCGGTGGGCCCGCGGTCGCGCCGACCGAAGAGGTCGCGCGACCCGGCCAGCCTCGTCGCGAGGTCCTGGAGGCCGTGACCGCCGCCCCCCTGGGCCATGGCCCGGGCGTCCCCGACCCAGAACCGGCGTACGGCGTCGCGGTAGCGGTCGTTCCACTCCATGAAGGGCGGCGGGAACTGCCCTGTGCGCCAGCCGTGCAGGCCGACGTCCCAGGGCTCGGCGATGAGGGTCACCCGGGAGAGGACCGGGTCGGTGCGCAAGGCGACGAGGAACGGGTGGTCGGGGTCGAAGTCGTCCCCGCGACCCCTGCCGAGGGCGACGGCCAGGTCGAAGCGGAACCCGTCGACGTGGTAGTCCTGCACCCAGTGCCGCAGCGAGTCGAGCACCAGCCGGCAGACCACGGGGTGGCGCAGGTCGAGGGTGTTGCCGCACCCGGTGACGTCGATGTCCCGCCCGCGCTCGTCGAGCCGGTAGTAGGCCCGCTGGTCCAGACCCCGCCAGGAGAGCGTCGCCCCGGTGCCGCCCTGCTCGGCGGTGTGGTTGTAGACGACGTCGAGGATCACCTCGAGCCCGGCGCCGTGCAGGGTCTTGACCATGGTCTTGACCTCGTCCACGACGCCCTGCGGGTCGCTCGCCGCGGCGTAGGCCGCGTGCGGGGCGAAGAAGCCCACGGTGTTGTAGCCCCAGTGGTTGGTCAGCCCGAGCCGCACGAGGTGGGGCTCGTGGGTGAAGGCGTGGATCGGCAGCAGCTCGACGGCGGTGACGCCGAGGGAGGTGAGGTGCGCGAGCGACGCGGGGTGCGCCAGCCCGGCGTACGTGCCCCGCAGCTCCGGAGGGACGTCGGGATGCAGCATGGTCTGGTTGCGCACGTGCGCCTCGTAGACCAGCGACTCGCTGCGCGAGTGCGCGGGTGGGGCGTCGTCGCCCCAGTCGAACCGGTCCTCCACGACCACCGAGCGGGGCACGTGGCCGCGGCTGTCGAGGGCGGAGCGTGACTCCCCGTCACCATGCCAGGAGCCGTCGACGGCGTGGCCGTAGACCTCGGGCCCCCAGGCGACGCCGCCCTCGACGGCCCGTGCGTAGGGGTCCAGGAGCAGCTTGGCCCGGTTGTGTCGCATCCCACGCTCGGGGTCCCACGCCCCGTCGACCCGCACGCCGTAGCGCTGGCCGGGCCCCAGATCCGGCACGAAGGCGAACCACCAGCCGTGCGCCCGCTCCACCAGCGGAACCACCCGCTCGCTGTTACCGGCCGTGTCTCCCGGCTCGAACAGGCACAGGTCGACGGCCTCGGCGTGACCGGCATACACGGCCACATCGGCCCCTCCGTCGCGCAGAGTGATGCCTGGCCGGGGTGGCAGGTCACGGGCGGACGGGCGTGCAGAGGAGATGGCGGCGTGGGGCCGGGGCGACATGGAGGGGAGCCTAGTGAGTGGTTACGGTGGTCACATGACTGATCCCACGGCACTGCCCAACTTCCCCCCACCGGCGAACGAGCACCCCCTGCGCGGGCGCGTCCTCGACGTGGTCGTCGACCTCGGGCTCGCCCCCAACCTCGACAACGACGGCGACGTCGCCTTCACCGTCAACGAGCAGCAGCTCTTCGTGCGCTGCACCGAGGGCGACGTCGAGATCATGCGCGTCTTCGGCCAGTGGCAGATCCAGGACGAGCTCACGCGCGACACCCAGAAGATGTACGAGACGTGCAACGAGCTCAACCTGCACATGAACCACCTCAAGACCGGCATCGCCGGCACCACCCTCGTCGTCACCGGGGAGCACGTGGTGACGCCCGGCGCCGACCTGTCCGCGTTGGTTCAGGTGTCGATCCAGGTCATCCTCTCCGGGGTCCACCTGTGGCACCAGCGCCTCCTGGGCATCGACCCGACCGAGGCCGCCGACCAGCAGGGGGAGCCCCAGTGACCGATCTCGTGCGCCTGGAGGTCGAGGGCGGGATCGGCACGATCCGCCTCGACCGTCCGCCGATGAACGCCCTCAACGCGGAGATCCAGCACGGGCTCATCGCCGCGTGCCGCGAGGCGGCCGAGCGCAGGGACGTCGCCGCGATCATCGTCTACGGGGGCGAGAAGGTCTTCGCCGCCGGGGCCGACATCAAGGAGATGGAGACGATGTCCTACACCGACATGGTCGACCACTCCGCCCTCCTCCAGGACTTCACCCGCGCCCTCGCCGGCCTGCCCAAGCCGACGGTCGCCGCGATCACCGGCTACGCGCTCGGCGGCGGGTGCGAGGTGGCGCTGGCGTGCGACTTCCGCGTCGTCGCCGACGACGCGCGCCTCGGCCAGCCGGAGATCCTGCTCGGCATCATCCCCGGCGCCGGTGGCACCCAGCGCCTGGCCCGGCTCGTGGGCCCCGCGAAGGCCAAGGACCTCGTCTTCTCCGGACGTTTCGTCGCGGCCGACGAGGCGCTCGCGATCGGGCTGGCCGACGAGGTCGTCCCGGCGACCGAGGTGTATGCCGCCGCGCGCGCCCGGGTGGCCCGCTACGTCGGGGGACCGGCATACGCGCTGCGAGCGGCCAAGGAGGCCATCGACCGCGGTCTCGAGGTCGACCTCGGGACCGGCCTGGAGATCGAGCGGATGCTCTTCTCGGCCCTCTTCGCGACCGAGGACCGGGCCACGGGTATGCGCAGCTTCGTCGAGAAGGGCCCCGGAAAGGCGACCTTCGAGGGCGCCTGACGCGCCGGGCAATCGAGCGCAGAGAACACGCCGCGTCGGTTCGTCGACGCGGCGTGCTCCCTGCTCTCGACCGGTGGCTCAGCAAGCCGGCCGCAGCATCTGTCGCAGGACCTGGCTGCCGACCTGCCGGCCGTGCGCGAGCCCGACCAGCGAGGCGTGCCGGAAGTGGTACCCGACCCAGACCCGGGAGTTCGCGTTCTCGGTCGCGGCCTGCGAGAAGCTCGCGTAGCTGCGCAGGGTGGGGGACGCGTCGTCGCACTGCTGACCCTCGGGCAGGGTCAGGCTGCACGTGCTGAACCGCACGGCATCCCGTCCCAGCACACCGGCGAGCACCTGGGCCGCGGCACCGCCCTGCACCCCGTGCGCCGAGTCGTGGTCGGGGATCGGCGGGGTGGTGTCGAGGGGGGTCCACGTCGGGTCGGCGGAGGTGCGCTTGTTCCCGTCCGTATCGGCCTCGCGGATGGCCGTGACCGGCCGCCAGAACGCCAGGTCGTACTTCACGGTCCACGAGGCGACGTAGCCGTCGGCGAGGGCCATGTCCAGCAGCGCGAACATCCGGGCCGAGTCCCACAGGTCCAGTCCACGCTTCACGGCGACGGTCCGGGCGATCCGGTTCCACTGCAACGGGCTGCTCTCGATCCAGAACCGGGCCGCTTCGGTCTGGTCCGGCGTGCGGCCGGACGGCGTGGTCACGCCATCCCCGCCGAGACGCTTGACCTCGGCCAGGTCGCGGGCGTAGGCGCGACTCTTCAGCGGGTAGGGGGGCTCGACGTGTAACGCCGACGTCCCGCGGAGCGCGAACGGCCGCACGTCGACCCACCCCGGCGCGAACGCGAAGGGGCGGTCGGGGGTGAAGCGCCACTGGCCCGGCTCCGTCCCCTGTTCGTAGCCGGTCTCGTCGACGAAGAGCGGCGTGTCCGACCCGTCGCCGACCCGCGTGGCGATGACGGCCTCGGCGGCGGCCGTTCCGAGGGCGACCCCGCGGTCCTCGGAGCGTCCGTCGGGCACCATCGCCAGCTCCGCGGCATACGCGTCCTCGATGATCTGCTCGGCCGGCGCCCGGCAGTCCGCGAAGGCCTCGGGGAGGGCGGTGACCGTCGCGAGCAGGGCCGCCCGCGAGGCGGCGGCGACGGCGGCCCCCGGGTCGGCCCCACGACCGGGGTGGGGGCGCGAGGCGTAGGTGTCGTAACGGCGGTGGATGGCGTTGAGCGCGTCGTGCGCGGCGAGCGAGGTCATCGCGTACATCCGCGACTCGTGCAACGGGTCGTTGCCGGGGCTGAGGCACGCCGCGATGGCCACCCGGCCGGCCACGTCGTTCCACCGCTCGGCGGCGTTGGGGGCCGAGGACCTGGGTGTCGAGGTGCCGTGGACCGACGACGGGTCGGCCGAGGCGGTCGACGCGGCCGGGGCGAGGAGGGACGCGGCGATGAGGCCCGGCAGGGCGAGCAGGGCCGCGCGGCGGCGGCCAGGGCGAGGTGTCATGGCGACGATCCTTGGGTCGGGGTGGGAGGACGACTCGGAGCCTAGGGAGCGCACGCCCCGTGCACCTGACCCGTTCTGGTGGCGCGTTCTCGGCCCGGGGCATGGTCATTTCTGACCATGCGGGCACCCCGATGGGCTATGGAAGGCAGGGGGTCGGTGGGTCTACCGTCCGAGGATGCCGTGGACGTCCCCGAGCCTGCCCTCACGCCTGGCCCTCGGCGCCGGGCCGACCTTCGTCGGTCGGCGCCACGAGCTGGCGGTGCTCGACGAGGTGTGGGCCGCGGTGCTGCACGGGTCGCGGCAGGTGGTCTTCGTCGGTGGCGAGCCGGGGGCCGGCAAGTCACGGCTGATGGCCGAGGTGTGCAGCATCGTGCACCGCAACGGGGCGACGGTGCTGCTCGGGGCCTGCGCGCAGGAGCTGGGCCCGGTGTACCAGCCGTTCGGGGCCATCGCCTCGGCCCTTCTCCCGTCGATCAGCGACGAGGCGGTCGGGCCCTCACACGGTGACGCTGCCTGGCCGCTCGAAGTCCGCCGACGGCTGCAGGTGCTCGCCGGGGTCGACCGCTCGGAGGCGGTTCCCGAGATGGAGGAGCGCCGGGAGGTCTTCGACGCCCTGGTGGGTGCCGTCGTGGCCGCGAGCGAGGAACGCCCCACGGTGCTCGTGCTCGAGGACCTGCACTGGGCGGGCACCGCGTCGTTGCAGCTCCTTGGCTACCTCGTCGAGAACTGCGGGGACGCCAGGATCCTGGTCCTCGCCGCCCACCGCACGACGGCGCCGGACGGCTCCGAGGCCCTCCTGCAGGAGATCGCCCACCTGTACCGCCTCGAAGGCGTGCGCCGCCTGGACCTGCCCCCGCTCGACACCGAGGAGGTCGCGGAGTTCCTCAGACGAGAGGGTGGTGTGGCGGCCCACCGTGCCGGTGCCGCCGCCGTCATCCTGCGCGACCGCACCGGGGGAAACCCCTTCTTCCTTCGAGAGGTGTGGCGAGACCTCGCGGGCCGGGGTGGGGCGTCGGCCATCGGCGCCGACACGACCCCGGCCCCGGACATGGTGCGCGACACCATCAACCGGCGCCTCGCCGGGCTGACGGACGGGCAGCGCGACGCCGTGTCGCTGGCGGCGGTCTCGGGCGAGGTCGTCGACGTCGGGCTCGTGCAGGAGGCCGCCGGTGGCACCGATGTGCACGAGGTCGTGGACCGGCTCGTCGACATGGGTCTGCTCGAGGAGCTGCCGCACGGTTCCGGCGGCGTGCGCTTCGTGCACGCCCTGGCTCGCCAGTCGGTGCTCGACCTCCTGGGCCCGTCGGTGCGGGCACAGCACCACGAGCGGCTGGCCCTCACCCTGCGTGCGCGCGATGGCGATGACCCCAACCAGGTCGAGCGGCTCGCCCACCACTTCGCCGAAGCCGCCGTCCTCGGACGCCACGCGGAAACCGCGGTGGACTACCTGGTGGCGGCGGGCGAGCTCGCGGACCGTCGCCTCGCGCACCAGGAGGCGGCCCAGCGCTTCGAGTGGGCGGCGCGGCTGGGCGACGACGTGGGCACGAGCGAGCGGCTCCTGCTCCGGGCGGCCCGCAGCCGGATGCTCGCCTGCGACTTCGACCGGGCCATGGACCTCGGTGCCGAGGTCTCGCAGTCCACCGACCCCGCCCTGCGGCTGGCCGCGGCCACGGCCTTCGAGGATGCCGGGTGGTACACCGCGACCGCGGGGCCGGAGTCCCTCGAGCTGCTGCTCGACGCGTTGGCCGACGTTCCTCCCGACCCGCTCGACCCGGGCTACGTCCGCGGTCTGGGATCGGTGGCCCGGGCGCTCGCCTATGTGGGCGGGTCGACCGAAGGGGAGGAGGTGGCCCAACGGGCGCTCGCCCTCGCTCGACGAGGCAGCGACGACGAGCTGATGGCCGACGTCGTGTCTCGTGCGGTGCAGGTCGGGTACGGGCCCGCGTCGTCGGAGGTGCGCCTCCGCCGGGCCGAGGAGCTCACCGACCTCGCCGTCCGCACCCGACAGTGGCGGCACCTCGGACCCGCGGCGTTCCACCGCTCCGTGATCGCCTACCAGACCGGCGACCTCCCCGCCCTGGCGCTCGCACGCCGTGACCTCCACCGCACGGCACGCGCCTCGGGCCAGCGCTACTGGAGGTGGTTGGCGGGGTGTGCCGACTATGCCGAGCTCCTGGCGGCGGGCGACCTCGCCGGGGCCGACCGGACCGTGCAGGGGCTGCTCGAGCTCGGATCGACGTTCGGGGGCGACGCGGTCGACGGTGCCCACGGTGTCCAGACGTTCATGGTGCGCCGCGAGGCCGGACGTCTGGGGCCGGCCCGCGCGGTGATCGACGGTCACGAACCTCTGGACGAGCACTGGGCACCGGCCCTGATGGTCCTGTACGTCGAGCTCGGCATGGCCGGGCCGGCCCGCCGGATGATCGAGCACGTCCTGGGGGGCGTCAGCGAACGCCATCGGGCGAGCGCGCGCTGGCCGGGGACGCTGGCCTTCCTGGGCGAGGCGGCGGCCGCCCACGGTGACCGGCAGGCGCGGGAGCGGGCTCGCGACCTGCTCTCCGAGCACGCCGGACGCAACCTGGTGATGGGTCCCTTCATCGGAGTCTTCGGGGCGGCAGACCGATACCTCGGCGTGCTGGACTCGCTGCTCGGTCAGGGCGACCCCGACACCACGTTCGCCGCAGCCCTCGAGCTAGACCACCGCATGGGAGCCAGGTTGCACGAGGCGCTCACCCTCACCGAGTGGTCACGTCACGTGCGACGCACGCGACCGAGGGACCCCCGGGCGGGCGACCTGGCGGCGCGTGCGCGGGGCATCGCGGAGCCCGCAGGTCTTGTGCGCGTCCTCGCCCGGCTCGACGTCGGCTCGGCGCAGTCTGTGCCGGCGGGACTGACCCCGAGGGAGCTCCAGGTCGTCCGCCTGCTCGCGGAGGGGTGCAGCAACCGCGCGGTGGCTGGGCGCCTGGCCATCAGCGAGAACACGGCGGCCAACCACGTGCGCAGCATCCTGGCCAAGACGGGCAGTGAGAACCGCACGCAGGCGGTCAGGTATGCGACCGACCACGGACTGGTGGGGTGAGATCGTCCCTCAGGGGTCGACCTGCGCGAGCCGACCCTGGCCCGTGATGCGGGAGCCGAGCTCGACGACGACGTCCGCCGGCAGGCCGGCCCGGAGGGCGGCGGTCAGGATGGCGGTGGGGGAGTCGGCTTCGTAGAGGCAGTAGGTCTTGCGCTTGTCGGCGGACAGGAAGGAGTAGAGCCAGCGCACGCTCTCCTCGTCGTTGACGCGGTTGACCTCCGCGGCCGCCTCCAGACTGGGCTCCAGCTGCTCGGCGAAACGCCGTTCGACCATGTAGATGGGCACTCCAGACTCCTCCCGTCGGGCTCACGAGCGTACGCCCAGCGAGCCGCGGGCGTCATCCCAACGGGCCTTTGCCGGGCGGCGCTGCGCCAGGCCTGGGCCGGTGTGGCTCTCGGGTGCCGCGTCGCCTACTCGGCCGGGCGCGCATCGCGCCGGGCCCTGAGGTCGGCGCGCTTGGCGATGACGCTCGCCGCGTGCTCTTCACGCGCCATCGACTCGAGGTCGTCCAGCACCATGTCGATGCGGGCCGGCACCTGGAGGGTCTCGGCGCCGTAGTGCGCGATCTCGTCCAGTGAGAGGTCGAGCAGACGGGTGAAGGTCGGGGGTGAGTCGATGACCCGCACGGCGCCGGTCTCGTCGACGAGGTAGGGCGACCGGTCGGGGCGGATGCCGGCGCGCCGCAGGATGCGGTGCAGCTCGTCGAGCACCTGCGCCGCGGTCGTCGGGTCGTTGATGCCGGGGGAGAGGGCGCGCTCGGCGATGTCGACGAGCTGGCGCACCCCGAACTCCGGGTCCTGCTGCATCGTGCGCTCCCGCCCCAGCCCGAAGGAGGAGCGCACCTGTCCGACGATGTCCGCGTCGGCTGTGGCGCCGTGCACGACCGCGAGGTCCTGCCCGCGGTGGCAGACGTCGCCCGGACGAGCGAGGAGCTCGACGACGACCCCTGCGGCGCTGGCCTTCTCGACGAGGTGGGAGTAGCGCACCCGCTGCACCGTGCCGTGCCGGTCCGCGGTGGTCACGACGACTCTGGGTCCGGCGGCCTGCGACCAGCTCGGCGGCATGGCCGAGGTGTCGTCCCACTCCTTGTCCTTCCCACGTTCGAGGGACTCCACCGTGCGAAGGGCGATCCGGTCGATGACCTGACCCACCTGGATCGACGTGGTGATGTGCTGGATGAACGCGAAGAACAGGCCCACGCTGGCGAGCACGAGGAGGAAGGCCAGCGTCACCGAGAGCTGCGGGACGAACGGCTCCGCGCCACCGCGCACCTTGCGCAGGATGATGAGTGCGAAGACGAAGGAGGACGTGAAGACCCCCAGGGTCACCTGGGTGATCCGGCTGCTGAGGAACTGCCCGATGAGCCGCGGCGTGAACTGGCTGCTCGCGAGCTGCATGACCACGAGGGTGATCGAGAAGACCAGTCCGGTCACCGAGATCATCGCCGTGGCGATGGTGCTGAGCAGACCTCGCGCGGAGTCCGCGCCGCCGTCGAAGAGGTAGGGAAGACCGTCCCTGAAGCTCTCGTCCAGGCGCGGCAGCACGAGCCCGAGCAGCACCGCCGCGACGGTGAGCACGGAGGGGAGGGCCCAGAAGGGGGTCCAGAGCTTCTCCCACCAGCCGACCGTCTCGGGGTCCCCGATGGGGCCGACCGTCCTCCGGACCGACCCCGGGCCGGTCTCGTCATCATGTCCTGGCATGCGGTGATCCTGTCATCTCGGCCGCGTGGTGGTGGTGGGCGTCACGCTTCGACAATGGTGACCGCACCGCGAGCACTTGACATGATGGTGGGCGGCCCGAGCAGGGCCACCGACCCGACACCCCAGGAAGAGGACGAGGCACGCATGAAGATCGTGGTCTGCGTCAAGCACGTCCCGGACGCCCAGTCCGAGCGCACGTTCCAGGACTCCGACAGCACCGTCGACCGAGCCGGCGTCGACGGGCTGCTCTCCGAGCTCGACGAGTACGCGGTGGAGGAGGCCCTCAAGATCGTCGAGGCCGCCGGTGAGGGTGAGGTGACGGTGTTGACCGTCGGCCCCGCTGCCGCCGCCGACGCGGTGAAGAAGTCCCTCCAGATGGGCGCCCACAGCGGGGTGCACGTCCTCGACGACGCCATCCACGGATCGGATGCCGCGGCCACCTCGCTCGTCCTGGCCGAGGCCGTCAAGAAGGCGACCGGCGGGTCACCCGAGCTCGTGCTCACCGGCATGGCCTCGACCGACGGTGTCATGGGGGTGGTGCCCGCGATGCTCGCCGAGCGCCTCGGCCTCCCGCAGGTCACCTACGCCTCGGAGCTCACCCTCGGCGACGGCTCGGTGACGATCCGCCGCGACGGCGACACCGCCTCGGAGACCATCGAGGCGATGCTGCCCGCGCTGGTCTCGGTGACCGACCAGATCAACGAGCCGCGCTACCCCTCGTTCAAGGGGATCATGGCGGCGAAGAAGAAGCCGGTCGAGACGTGGAGCCTCGCCGACCTCGGCATCGACCCCTCCCTCGTCGGCCTGGAGGCCGCCTGGACCTCGGTCGTCTCCTTCGCGCAGCGACCCCCGCGCCAACAGGGCCAGCTCGTCACCGACGAGGGCGACGGCGGCACCAAGCTCGCCGAGTTCCTCGCCGCCCAGAAGTTCGTCTGACCCGCCCGAGACCACGACCCCAGGAAACGACACCATGGCTGAAGTACTCGTCCTCGTCGACCACGCCGGAGGTCGCCTCCGCAAGGCGACGGCAGAGCTGCTCACGATCGCCCGCCGCATCGGTGAGCCCTCCGCGGTCCACATCGGGCCCGGAGCCGAGAAGGCCCAGGTGACCCTGGCCAAGTACGGCGCGGAGAAGGTCTACGTCATCGACGACGCCGACGCCGACGCATACCTCGTCGCCCCCCAGGCGGAGATCCTCGCCAGCCTCGTGGAGAAGGTCGCGCCCGCCGCGGTGCTCATCCCGAGCAACGCCTCCGGCAAGGAGGTCGCCGCGCGCCTGGCCATCAAGACCGACTCCGGCCTGGTCACCGACGCGGTCGACGTGCAGCTGGTCGACGGCGGCATCCAGACCACGCAGTCGGTCTTCGCCGGGTCCTTCTCCGTTGTCTCCACCGTCACACACGGCACCCCGATCATCGCGGTCAAGCCCAACTCCGCGACCATCGAGGCCTCGCCGGCCGCCGGCACGATCGAGCGGGTCGACGTGACCCTCAGCGACCTCGCGAAGGCGGCGCGGATCACCGACTCCCAGCCCAAGAAGGCCAGTGGTCGCCCCGAGCTCACCGAGGCCGCCATCGTCGTGTCGGGTGGGCGTGGCACCGCCGGCGACTTCGGGCCCGTCGAGGCCTTCGCCGACTCCCTCGGCGCGGCGGTGGGCGCCAGCCGGGCCGCCGTGGACGCCGGCTGGTACCCGCACAGCAACCAGGTCGGGCAGACGGGCAAGCAGGTCTCGCCGCAGCTCTACGTCGCGGCCGGGATCTCCGGGGCGATCCAGCACCGGGCCGGAATGCAGACGTCCAAGACGATCATCGCGGTGAACAAGGACGAGGAGGCCCCGATCTTCGAGCTCGTCGACTTCGGGGTCGTCGGTGACCTGTTCGCCGTGCTGCCCCAGGCCACGGACGCGGTCACCAAGCGCAAGGGCTGAGCGTCCAGCGGGGCATCTTCCCCTGACTCACCGGCCCCGCTTTCTTGGTCGGCCAGGATCCGGTTTGGACACCATGGTGGCCAAACCTTGTGATGGCGCCCAAACCTCGACGCCATCACAGGGTTTGAGCACCATGGTGTCCAAACCCAGGGGCGCGAGCGAGCAGCCTGGGCCCTGCGACGAGAGTGCGTCGGCGACTGGAACCGCCCGCGGTCCCCCGGCCGACCCGACCGTAGACTGCGTGATCGTGACCCACTACCTCGACCACGCGGCGACGACCCCGATGTTGGCGTCCGCGCTCGAGGCGCTCACCGAGCAGGCCGGCGTGGTCGGCAACCCATCGTCCCTGCACACCTCCGGACGTGCGGCCCGCGCGGTCGTCGAGGAGTCGCGCGAGCGGATCGCCGCGGCCCTGGGGGCCCGACCCTCCGAGGTGGTCTTCACCTCTGGTGGCACCGAGGCCGACAACCTGGCCGTCAAGGGCACGTATGCCGCGCGGCTGGCCGGTGACCCCGCAAGGACCCGCCTGGTCGTCGGGGCCACCGAGCACCACGCGGTGCTGGACACCGTGGAGTTCCTCGCCGGCGAGGGGGCCGCCGTGACGTGGCTCGAGCCCGACCGGTGCGGGCACGTGGCGGTCGACCTGCTCACCTCGGTGCTCGAGCAGCACCGCGACGAGGTGGCCCTCGTCAGTGTGATGTGGGCCAACAACGAGGTGGGCACGGTGCAGCCCGTCGCCGGCCTCGCCGAGACCTGCCGCGCGGCCGGTGTGCCGTTCCACACAGACGCCGTCCAGGCGGTGGGGCACCTGCCGGTGCGGTTCGACGAGTCGGGCGCCGACCTGATGTCGGTCAGCGCGCACAAGGTCGGGGGCCCGCTCGGCGTCGGCGCGCTCCTCGTCCGCCGCGACGCGACCCTCGTGCCCCTCTCGCACGGTGGTGGCCAGGAGCGGCAGGTGCGCAGCGGCACCCTGGACGCCCCCGGCATCCGATCCTTCGCCGTGGCCCTGGAGGAGACCGTGGGCCGGCGCGACGTCGAGGCCAAGCGGGTGCTGGCCCTGCGTGACCACCTCGTCGAGGGCGCGCTGTCCCTCGGGCTCGGCATCACCGTCAGCGGCTGCTGGGCGGCCGGCGACGGTGCCGCCCGCCTCCCGGGCAACGCCCACCTCCTCGTGCCCGGGTGCGAGGGCGACTCGCTCCTCTACCTGCTCGACGCGGCCGGGATCGAGTGCAGCACCGGGTCGGCCTGCCAGGCCGGTGTGCCCCAGCCCAGCCACGTCCTTCTCGCGATGGGCTACTCCGACACCGAGGCTCGCGGGGCACTGCGGCTGTCGCTGGGTCACACCTCGACCGACGCCGACGTCGAGGCGTTCCTCGCGGCCCTGCCCGCCGTCGTCGAGCGGGCCCGACGGGCCAGCGGGGGGGCCTGATGCGGGTCGTGGCGGCGATGTCCGGCGGGGTCGACTCGGCGGTCGCCGCGTCACGGATGATCGACGCCGGCCACGAGGTCGTCGGGGTGCACCTGGCCCTGTCCCGTTCGGCCGCCACCCTGCGCGAGTCCGCGCGGGGCTGCTGCACCATCGAGGATGCCGGGGACGCGCGCCGGGTGGCCGACCGGCTCGGCATCCCGTTCTACGTCTGGGACCTCGCGGACCGGTTCCAGCGCGACGTGGTCGAGGACTTCGTGGCCGAGTACGCCGCGGGTCGCACCCCGAACCCGTGCCTGCGCTGCAACGAGCGGATCAAGTTCGCCGGGCTGCTGGACAAGGCCGTCGCCCTGGGCTTCGACGCCGTCGCGACCGGGCACTACGCGCGCATCGTCGAGGGCCCGTCCGGCCGCGAGCTGCACCGGGCGGTCGACGCGGCCAAGGACCAGTCCTACGTGCTCGGGGTGCTCGACGAGGCCCAGCTCGCCCGGTCCTTCTTCCCCCTCGGCGACTCGACCAAGCCCGAGGTGCGCGAGGAGGCGAGGTCCCGCGGCTTCTCGGTGGCCGCCAAGCCCGACAGCCACGACATCTGTTTCATCCCCGACGGTGACACCCGCGGCTGGCTCGACGCCCGCCTGGGGAAGCGCGAGGGGGACCTCGTCGACGCCACGAGCGGCGCCGTGGTCGGCACGCACGGCGGCACGCACGGCTTCACGGTGGGTCAGCGCCGTGGCCTGGGCCTGGACCGGTCGGCGCTCGACGGTGCGCCGCGCTTCGTCGTCGAAGTCGACGCCCCACGCAACCGCGTCGTGATCGGCACCGCCGACCTCCTCGGTGTCGACCTCGTCGAGGGCGACCACCTGCGCTGGTGCGGGCCCCCGCCGTCCGGAGTGGTGCGGGTCGGTGCCCAGGTGCGTGCGCACGGCGAAGAGGTGGCGGCCAGCGCCGAGGTGCTCCCGGCCCCGACCCCAGCGCGCGAGGGGCGGGTCAGGGTCACCCTCTCGGAGCGGGTCCGCGGTGTGGCGCCGGGGCAGTCGGTGGTCCTCTACGACGGCACCCGGGTGCTCGGCTCAGCCACGATCAGCACGGCATCCCGCGCGTGAGCGTGGCGCTGCCCCCACCCGTCGAGTGAACAGAACGCGCCGTCTCGCGCTCGAGCCACACGGCGTGTTCTACTCGCTCGACGGGGGGAATAGTTGAATGCTAAACTACTGTTGAACCGGTCACCTCCACACCGGAGGACGCACCACGAGGAGTGATCACATGCCAGCCGTGACGACAGACAACATCCTGACCCTGCCCCGCGTCTCCGACCCCCAGCCACAGGCCGTCTCGCGGCCGGTGCGGTCGGTGACGACGGCCCCCTCCGGCTTCGAGGGCGAGGGCTTCCCCGTGCGCCGCGCCTTCGCCGGCGTGGACCTCGCGGCCCTCGACCCGTTCATCCACATGGACCAGATGGGCCAGGTCGAGTACGCCCCTGGTGAGCCCAAGGGCACCGCGTGGCATCCCCACCGCGGGTTCGAGACGGTCACCTACATCATCGACGGCACGTTCGTGCACCAGGACTCGCACGGCGGCGGCGGTGTCATCACCGACGGGGACACCCAGTGGATGACGGCCGGGTCCGGCCTGCTGCACATCGAGGTCCCGCCCGAGAGCCTCGTGCTCAGCGGCGGCCTCTTCCACGGCCTCCAGCTCTGGGTCAACCTTCCCTCCTCGATGAAGATGTCCGACCCCCGCTACCAAGACATCCGCGGGGGAGAGGTCGGGTTGCTCTCCAGTCCCGACGGGGGTGCGCTGCTGCGCGTCATCGCCGGCGAGGTCGACGGCTTCCAGGGGCCGGGTGTCACGCACACCCCGATCTCGATCGTCCACGCGACGGTCGCGCCCGGCGCCCGGGTGCAGCTGCCCTGGAACCCCGAGTTCAACGGCCTGGTCTACGCCCTGAACGGGCGCGGGACCGTGGGCAGTGAGCGCCGACCGATCGCGATGGGGCAGCTCGCGGTCCTCGGCGGCGGAGACGTCATCGAGTTCACCGCAGACGACTCCCAGGAGAGCCGCAGCCCCAGCATGGACCTCTACATCATGGGCGGGCGCCCGATCCGGGAGCCGGTCGCGGCATACGGTCCCTTCGTCATGAACACCCGCGCCGAGCTGGTGCAGGCGTTCGAGGACTTCCAGGCCGGGCGCCTGGGCACGATCCCCTCGGAGCCGCACCCCGGTCACGACGTGCTCTGAACTACCAGGTCCACGACCCCCGCACCCCGGGCTCACACCGGGTGTGGGGGCCGCTGGCGTCATGGGGGATTCGTGGACCCTGCGCGAGAGTCCGCGGCGGGGGTGGGAGGATCACGGACGTGAGCGCGCTCGAGATGCGACCGGGATGCGGCTGTTGCGACGCCGACCTCCCGGCGGACCAGGTCGGAGCGGTCGTCTGCTCCTTGGAGTGCACCTACTGCTCCGGCTGCGCCGAGCACCTCGAGCGCACCTGCCCGAACTGCGGCGGCGCCCTCATGCCCCGACCGACGCGCACCGGCAAGACCCTCGGGCGCCACCCCGCGTCGAGCACCCGGACACTCGACGGCACCACCTGCCCCGGTCGCGGGTATGCCGGTGGCCCGGCTCCCGCGGCGGGGCTGCGTCGACACGCCGAGCGTGCCGTGTCCGAGCGGGAGGCACTGGACGACCTCCTCGACGACGTGCTCGCCGGCACCCTCTCCACGGTCGTGGACGGGCGCCCCTGGGTGGTCCCCATGCTCTTCGCACGCGACGTGGACCGGGTGCTGCTCCACGGGTCCACCGGAGCAGGTGCCCTCCGCCAGGTCGCGGCCGGCGCACCCGCCGCGCTTTGCGTGGTGTCCGTGGACGGCCTCGTCGTGGCGCACTCCACCTTCGACTCCTCAGCCAACTACCGCTCGGCGGTCATCCAGGGTGAGCTGACCCCGCTCATCGGCGCCGACCGCTCGCGCGCACTCAACCGGATATCCGAGCGCCTCCTCCCCGGACGCACCGCAGAGGTCCGGGCCATGACCCGGCGAGAGGAGGCCGCCACCCTCGCGATGGCCCTGCCCCTGACCCCGGGGCAGTGGCTGCTCAAGGTGCGCTCGGGCCCGCCGTCGCTGCCCGAGGAGGCCACCGACGCCTGGTGCGGTGTGGTGCCGCTGCGCACGGTGGCGGGGAGGCCCGAGGCCGCCGAGTGGACCCGCGCCTCCGACGCACCGGTGCCGCCCTCGGTCACGAGCTTCGTCGCGGGACGAGCATGATGCCGGCACCGGTGCGCGCCAGCGGTATCGGCTCCTGGCCGGGCACGTCGACGCGGGAGGCGATCCGCACCGTGCGTGACCTCCTGGTCGACGGTGACGGCTTCGGCCTGCCGTTCCTGCCCGAGACCCCCGCGCGCGGCCCGGGCGCCGACATCATCGGGCGTGCCGCGGGCCTCCTGACCGACCTGCCGGTCGACCTCCAGCCCAGTGGCTGGCGCCTGGTGGACCGGCCGGGTCGTGACGCCTCCCGCACCGCCTCGCTCCACGGCGAGGACCTCGATGAGCTCGCAGAGGCCTACGACGGCTACGAGGGGCCGCTCAAGGTGCAGATCGCCGGGCCGTGGACACTCTGCGCCTCCCTGCAGCTGGGCCGAGGTGAGCGTGCGGTGGTCGACCCCGGGGCGGTCGCCGACCTCATCGCGTCCCTGACCGACGGACTCGCCCGGCTGGTCGCCGACGTGCGACGCCAGGTGCCCGGGGCCGACGTCGTGCTGCAGCTCGACGAGCCCTCTCTCCCATCCGTGCTCGAAGGATCGCTCCCGACCGCATCGGGCTACGGCCGCATCCGCGCGGTCGACCCCCTCGTCGTGATGCGCGGCATCGAGCAGGTGCTCGCCGCCCATGACGGCCCAACGGTCGTGCACTGCTGTCACCCCTCGGCTCCCTTGCCGCTGCTCCGGGCGACCGGCGTCGGTGCGCTCGCCCTCGACCTCACCGACGCGACTCCGGCTCGCTGGGAGTCCGTGGCGGCGACCCTCGACGCCGGTACGGGGTTGTATGCCGGGTGCCTGCCCACCGACGGGTCCGGCACCGCCGTGGCCGCTAGGACCCTGGTCGTCGACGGCTTCGAGCGGGCCGGCCTGGGGGCCCAGCACCTGCGCGGCCTCGTCGTGACCGCGTCCTGTGGCCTGGGCGGGCTCACACCCGGGGGGGCCCGCGACGTTCTCCGTGCGGCGGGCGACACGGCTCGCCGGTTGACGGAGGAGGTCGGGTCGTGAGAGCGGAGCCCAAGGTGCCATGGCAGGCGAAGTACCTGGCGCTGGTGCTCATCTGGGGGTCCAGCTTCCTGCTCATGAAGGTGGGCCTGGAGTCGATGGCCCCGGTGCAGATCTCCGGGCTCCGGATCGCCTGTGGCGTGGGCGTGCTCGCCATCCTGCTCATGGCGGGGGGAGGAAGACTCCCGAGTGGTGGGCGGGTCTGGGCCCACCTCGTGGTCTGCGGGTTCTTCCTCGGGACCCTGCCCTTCACCCTCTTCGCGCTCTCCGAGACGAGGGTCAGCTCGGCGCTGGCGGGCATCGGCAATGCCGCGACGCCGATCGCCACCGTGCTCGCCACCCTGGCGATCCTCCCGGGGGAGCGCGCCACCGGGCGCCGGCTGGTCGCCGTGGGGGTGGGGTTCGTCGGGGTCGTGACGATCATGCAACCGTGGACCGCGACCGACCGGCCCGACCTCGTCGGCTTCTCGATGGCCCTGGCCGGTGGAGCGAGCTACGGCTTCGGCTGGACCTACAACCGCCGCTTCCTCAGCGGCGTCGACCTCGGCGGGCTGTCCCAGCCGACGGCCACGCTGCTCGCCGGGCTGGCCCTCATGGTGCCCGTGGTCCTGGTCTGGGGGCTGCTCCAGCCCCTGGGCCTGGCCTCGATCTGGTCCTACGCCACACCGGATGCCGGGACGTGGCACTGGCTGCCGCTGGTCTGCGTGCTCGTCTTGGGGATGGTCGGAACCGGGCTCGCCTACATGTTGCAGTTCGACGTGGTCCGCGGGGCCGGTCCGGTCCTCGGCTCGACGATCACCTACCTCATCCCGGTGGTGTCGGTGCTCCTCGGAGTGCTCGTCCTGGGGGAGAGGCTCGGCACCTCGCAGCTCGTCGGGTTCGCGATCGTGCTCAGCGCGGCCTACGTCATCAATCGGACGCCGCGCTCCCCGGAGGCGGTCGCGGCGCGGCAGCGGGAGCAGTCGGTCAGGCCTCGCTGACCTCCGGCGCGGACCGGCCCGCTCGGCGCCACGAACGCTCACCAAGGAGGCCGGCCACGAGCGAGCCCAGGCCGAGGACCCCCACCCAGATGAGGGGTCGCACGATCGTCTCGGAGGGGACGAGGGAGAAGCCCGCCACGGCGATGCCGATCACCCCCAGGACGATGGGGGCGTCCCAGCCGTCCCCGCTGCGACGCAGGATCCGGACCGCGGAGAGGACCGCCCACCCCGCGAGCACCGCGGCCAGCAGCGCGACCGGGGCCAGCAGCACCGGGAGGTAACCGGGTCCGGAGTAGGCCGGCCGGTCCGCCCAGGTGACGTTGGCCCAGAACGCGATGACCAGCAGCAGCACGACCACCCAGACGATGTTCGTGCCCAGGCCGACGGCGCGCCAGCGCTCGGCCATCTCGCGGTCCCTCTGGTGGTCGGTCTCGCTCCGACGACGCCCGCTCACTCGGCCGGGGCGTGCACCTCGCGGCGCAGGATCTTGCCCGTGGGGCCCTTGGGAAGCGCGTCGACCACCCACACCGTGCGGGGATACTTGTAGGCCGCGATGCGCTCCTTGGTGAACGCGATGATGTCCTCCGGTGTCGCAGTGGACCCCTCGCGCAGTGCGACGGCAGCGCCGACCTGCTCGCCCATCAGGTCGTCGGGCATGCCGACCACAGCCACCTCTAGCACGTCGGGGTGGGTGTAGACGACCTCCTCGACCTCGCGCGGGTAGACGTTCATCCCGCCGCGCAGGATCATGTCCTTCTTGCGGTCGACGATGGTGAAGTAGCCCTCGTCGTCCATGGTCGCGAGGTCACCGCTGCGGAACCAGCCGTCGGGGATCGCCTCCGCGGTGGCCTCCGGGTTGTTCCAGTAGCCCTTCATGATGTTGTCGCCCCGGATCGCGATCTCGCCGACCTCACCGACGGGCACCTCGTTGCCGTCCAGGTCGACGCACCGCATCTCGCAGCCGGGGATCGGCAGGCCGATGGTGCCGGGCTTGCGCTCGCGGTCGGGCAGGTTGAACGACGCCACGGGAGAGGTCTCGGACAGCCCGTAACCCTCGAGGATCACGCAGCCGAACTTCTTCTCGAAGGACGCCATGACCTCCAGGGGCATGGCCGAGCCGCCAGAGGCGCAGACCCGCAGCGACGAGGCGTCCATGCCGTCGGACTGCGGGTGGTTGAGGATCGCGGCATACATCGTGGGCACGCCCTGCATGATCGTCACCCGCTCCTTCTCGATCACCTCGATCGCCGCGGCCGGGTCGAAGCGGGGGATGAGGGCCAGCGGGGCGCCGGCGATGGTGGCGGCGTTGAGGCCGACGACGAGCCCGAACACATGGAAGAGCGGGAGGCAGCCCATGATGACGTCGTCGGGGGTGATGTTCTGGATCACCTTGGCCGATCGCATCGCGTTGAGGTGGATGTTGGAGTGCATGAGCTCCGCACCCTTCGGGCGACCCGTCGTGCCCGAGGTGTAGAGGATGATGGCGGTGTCGTCGTCGGCCCGCTCGTGTGGCTCGCTGATCGGGTCGCCACCCTCGAAGTCCTCGGGGCCCATGGCCCCGGTCTGGATGATCCGGGTGCCGCTCTTTTCCGCACCCTTGACGGCTTCGGCCGCGAAGTCGGGCCAGACGAAGGCCATCTTGGCGCCTGAGTCGCTGAAGAAGTAGTCGATCTCCCCGGCCTTGAGCAGGGGGTTCATCGGCACGACGATGCCACCGGCCAGGAGGATGCCCCAGTAGACGACCGGGAAGCTCGGGACGTTGGGCAGGATCATCGCGACCCGGTCGCCAGGCTCGATGCCGTTGGCGCGCAACGCCCCTGCCACTTTCGCCGCCATGCCGTGGAGCTGGGCGTACGTGACTCCCTGACCATTGACCCGCAGCGCGTCCTGGTCAGGATGCTCGGCCGCGGCGGTGGTCAGGTTGGTCGCAAGGTTGGTCATCGGTGCTCCTCTGGTGTCCGGCATCGGTGGCGGACCCCCATCCTCACCCGGATGCCGCCCACGGCGCCAGAGCCTCGCACAATCAGTGGCCCTCCTCACCGTGACCGCGCCTCGCCCTCTCCCTGCGGACCGGCCCGGCGTACCGTCACTCGGGTGACCGAGCGCCAGCCGTACGACGTCGTCGAGCAGCACGACGGGTTCGAGCTGCGAAGGTACCCGGACCACATGGTGGCCGAGGTCACCGTCACCGCCACCTTCGAGGAGGCCGGCAGCCGCGCCTTCCGGGCCCTGGCCGGCTACATCAGCGGTCAGAACCGGCACCGGAGCCGGGTGGAGATGACGGCGCCGGTGGCCCAGGAGCCCGGCTCGGAGACGATCGCCATGACCGCTCCGGTGGTGCAGGCCGAAGGGGAGGAGGGGGAGTACGTCATCGCCTTCGTGCTCCCAGAGGCGATGACGCTCTCCACCGCTCCGGTGCCGACCAACCCCGAGGTCCGCATCCGGGCCGTGCCCGACCAGCTCGCCGCCGCACGGCGTTTCTCCGGTCGCGGCTCGGAGCAGTCCTTCGCCGGTCACCTGCACGAGCTCCGGACCGCGCTCGCGGCGGCCGGCCTCCGGGCGTCCGGCCCACCGACCTTCGCCAGGTTCGACCCTCCGTACACCCCGTGGTTCCGTCGGCACAACGAGGTCGTCCTCCCCATCGAGGCGTGACACCGGGCTGCGGCAGGATGAGGCCCGTGAGCGACATCCCGACCGATCCCGCCGCCCAGGCCACGACGGACACCGTGCCCGACGACGTCCGGCACGAGTGGGGCGCCCTCGCCGAGGAGGCGCGCGCCCACCAGTTCGCCTACCACGTGCGGGACGCGCCGACCGTCAGCGACGGTGACTACGACGCCCTGATGCGCCGGTTGAACGCGCTCGAGGAGAGCCACCCGTCCCTCCGGACCCCCGACAGTCCCACCCAGCAGGTCGGCGGAGCCGTGTTCTCCACCGACTTCACAGCAGTGGACCACCTGGAGCGGATGCTCAGCCTCGACAACGCCTTCAGCGCCGAGGAGCTGACGGCGTGGGCGGCCAGGGTGGAGCGCGACGTCGGTGGGGCGGACGTGCACTTCCTGTGCGAGCTGAAGATCGACGGGCTCGCGATCAACCTGCTCTACGAGGCCGGCCGCCTCACGCGGGCGCTGACCCGCGGCGACGGACGCACCGGCGAGGACGTCACGCTCAACGTGCGGACCATCGACGGGGTGCCCACCGAGCTGGCCGGCGATGACCTGCCGGAGCTGGTGGAGGTGCGGGGGGAGGTTTTCTTCCCGATCGAGGCCTTCGCGGACCTCAATGCCGCCCTCGTCGAAGCGGGCAGAGCACCGTTCGCCAACCCCCGCAACGCCGCCGCAGGGTCGCTGCGGCAGAAGGACCCGCGCGTCACCTCGACGCGGCCGCTCCAGATGCTCGTCCACGGCGTCGGGGCGCGTCGCGGGTTCGACATCGTGCGGCAGAGCCAGGCCTACGACCTGCTGCGGCAGTGGGGGATGCCGGTCAGCCGTCACTTCCAGGTGCTCGACACAGTCGAGCAGGTGCAGGAGTTCGTCGAGGACTTCGGTGAGCGCCGGCACAGCGTGGAGCACGAGATCGACGGCGTGGTCGTCAAGGTCGACGAGATCGGCGTGCAGCGGCGCCTCGGCTCGACCTCGCGCGCGCCCCGGTGGGCGATCGCCTTCAAGTACCCGCCCGAGGAGGTCAACACCCGGCTCCTCGACATCCAGGTCAACGTGGGACGCACCGGGCGGGTCACGCCCTTCGGCGTGATGGAGCCGGTGACCGTCGCCGGGTCCACGGTGTCGATGGCCACCCTGCACAACGCCCACGAGGTCACGCGGAAGGGGGTGCTCATCGGCGACACCGTGGTCCTGCGCAAGGCCGGCGACGTGATCCCCGAGATCCTCGGCCCGGTCGTCGACCTGCGGGACGGCAGCGAGCGGGCGTTCGAGATGCCGACGCACTGCCCGTCCTGCGGCACGGCGCTCGCCTACGAGAAGGATGGCGACAAGGACATCCGCTGCCCCAACTCACGCTCCTGCCCGAGCCAGCTGCGCGAGCGGCTGTTCAGCCTCGCGGGGCGCGGCGGCTTCGACATCGAGGCACTGGGCTGGGAGGGGTCCACCGCCTTGTTGGATTCCGGGGTCCTCGACGACCCAGAGCTCGGCGGACCGAGCGAGGCGATGCTCTTCCGCCTCGACGCCGAGACGGTGGCCCGGGTGCCGCTCTACACGCGCACCGCCCGCAAGACCGACCCGGAGGAGGGCATCAGTGACGGTCGGGTCCTCTCGGCCAACGGCCAGCGACTGGTGGACAACCTCGCATCCGCCCGGCAGCAGACGTTGTGGCGCGTGCTCGTCGCCCTCTCGATCCGTCACGTCGGACCGACGGCCGCCCGCGCGCTGACCCAGCACTTCGCCGCGATGAGCGCGATCCGGGCCGCGAGCACCGAGGAGCTCGCCGCCGTGGAGGGGGTCGGCCCGGTCATCGCGGAGTCGGTCCGCGAGTGGTTCGACGGCGCCGGCAGCGACTGGCACCTGCGCATCGTCGACCAGTGGGCCGCGGACGGCGTCCGGATGGAGGACGAGCGGGACGAGTCGGTCGAGAAGACGCTGGAGGGGCTCACCGTCGTGGTCACCGGGTCGCTCGACGGCTTCTCCCGCGACGAGACCAAGGAGGCGATCCTCATCCGGGGCGGGAAAGCCTCGGGATCGGTGTCGAAGAAGACCGACTACGTCGTCGTGGGGGCCAACGCCGGGACGAAGGAGGACAAGGCGCGAGAGCTCGGCCTGACGATCCTCGACGAGGCCGGGTTCCGCCGTCTCCTGGAGACCGGCTCGGCGGACTGACCCTCGCTGCGACCCCTGCGGGAACGCGTTCCGTCCTCAGCGCCGCGATCTCTTCAGAGCCAGGGGGATGACGTGGGCGCGAGGTGGGCGCTGGTCGGTCACTCGGTGGTCCGCAGCGCGCGCGGGGCGTTGAGGTCGAGGGTCACGGCGAGCACCCGGATGGCGAAGACCAGGGCGACCGAGCCCCACACGGTCAGGGTCGAGGTCACCTCCAGCCGGTCGGCGAGCACGACGAGGCCGGCCCCCATGAGGGCTGGGATCGCATAGACCTCGCGCCGCAGGACCTCGGGAACCCGACCCGCGAGGACGTCGCGCAGGAGCCCGCCCCCCACCGCGGTGATGCCACCGATGAGGATCGACGCCAACGGACCGGCCCCGGCGGAGATCGACACCAGCGCACCGCTGACCGCGAAGACGGCGAGCCCGGCCGCATCGAGGAGGCGCACGGCATACGGCACCCGCCTCCAGCGCACGTCCGGGGCGCGCACGGAGACCTCCTGGTACGTCCCGTGGAGGAGGAACACCAGGGCCCCGGCGAACACCGCAGCAGCGAGCAGTCGCCAGTCGCTGACACCGACCGGCGGGGTGATGCCGAGGAAGAGGTCACGGATGATGCCGCCTCCGAGGCCCGAGACCCAGGCCAGGACGAGCACACCGAAGAGGTCGAAGCCCTGCCGCACGCCGAGGAGCCCGCCCGAGAGCGCGAACACGAAGACCCCGATGACGTCCAGGACCAGCTGTGAGGTCGTGGTGTCGGTGAGCACCGGCCCATCCTCGCACCGGGCCCGCGGCGTGACCGCCGCCGAGCGGCGCCCATAGACTGCTCCGCATGTCCGACCTCACCCGCGACGACGTGGCACACCTCGCCGGCCTCGCCCGCATCGACCTCTCCGACGCCGAGCTCGACCGCATGGTCGGCGAGCTCGGGGTCATCCTCGAGGCGGTGGCGACCGTGCAGCAGGCGCCGATCGCCGACGTCGAGCCGATGAGCCACCCGATGCCGATCGTCAACGTCACCCGCCCCGACGTCGTGCGCCCGTGCCTGTCCCCGCAGGACGCTCTCTCCGGAGCTCCCGAGTCCCAGCAGCAGCGCTTCTCCGTCCCGCGCATCCTCGACGAGGAGTGACGGGTGAGCGGATGCCGTGAGACGGCATCCGGATGCCCCTGACCACCCCGCCCCGCACCCGAAAGCCGCCTCGTGACCACCGACCTGACCCGGGCCACCGCCGCCGACCTCGCCGACCTCCTCAGCTCCGGGAGCGTGTCCTCGCGTGAGGTGACGCAGGCCCACCTGGATCGCACCGGCGCCGTCGACACCGACGTGCACTCCTACCTGCACGTCGATGCCGAGGGCGCCCTGGCCCAGGCCGACGCCGTCGACCGGAAGCGTTCCTCGGGGGAGCCGCTGCACGCTCTCGCGGGGGTGCCCATCGCGGTCAAGGACGTGATGGCGACGCGCGGGCTGCCGACGACCTGCGGGTCGCGCATCCTTCAGGGGTGGGTGCCGCCCTACGACGCCACCCTCGTGACGCGACTGCGCGAGGCGGGCCTGCCGATCCTGGGCAAGACCAACATGGACGAGTTCGCGATGGGCTCCTCCACCGAGCACAGCGCGTACGGCCCGAGCCGCAACCCGTGGGACCTCGAGCGCATCCCCGGGGGGTCCGGTGGTGGCTCGTCCTCGGTGGTCGCGTCCTTCCAGGCGCCGCTGGCGATCGGCACCGACACCGGCGGGTCCATCCGTCAGCCCGCCGCGGTCACCGGCACCGTCGGCACCAAGCCGACCTACGGCGGGGTCTCCCGCTACGGTCTGGTGGCCCTCGCCTCCTCGCTCGACCAGGCCGGTCCGTGCACTCGCACCGTGCTCGACGCTGCGCTGCTCCACGAGGTCATCGCCGGCCACGACCCGATGGACTCCACCTCGATCGACGCCCCGGTGCCGCCCGTGGTCGAGGCCGCCCGTCGCGCCGACGTCTCGGGGATGCGCATCGGTATCGTCCGCGAGCTCACCGGCGAGGGCTTCCAGGCGGGTGTCCAGGCCCGCTTCGACGAGGCGGTGCGCCACCTCGTCGACGCCGGGGCCGAGGTCGTCGAGGTGTCCTGCCCGAGCTTCACCTACGCCCTCGCCGCCTACTACCTCATCCTGCCCAGCGAGGCCTCGAGCAACCTCGCGAAGTTCGACGCGATGCGCTACGGCCTGCGCGTCGCGCCCGACGGCGTCGGTGACCCCAGTGCCGAGCAGGTCATGGCCGCGACCCGCGACGCGGGCTTCGGCGACGAGGTCAAGCGCCGGATCATCCTGGGCACCTACGCCCTCTCCAGCGGCTACTACGAGGCCTACTACGGCTCGGCCCAGAAGGTCCGGCGGCTCATCGCCGACGACTTCACCACGGCCTTCGAGAGCGCCGACGTGCTGGTCAGCCCGACCGCGCCCACCACCGCGTTCCGCTTCGGCGACAAGATGGACGACCCGATGGCCATGTACCTCAACGACGTTGCCACGATCCCCGCCAACCTCGCCGGCATCCCCGGCATGTCGGTGCCGAGCGGCCTCGCCGACGAGGACGGCCTGCCCGCGGGCTTCCAGATCCTGGCGCCCGCCATGCAGGACCACCGCCTGTATGCCGTGGGGGCGGCCCTGGAGGCGCGGCTCACCACCGCGTGGGGCGGCACGATCCTCGACCAGGCCCCCGACCTGGCTCACAGCGTCCGGCAGGTCGACCCCAGGGAGAACAACCTGCCGGACGCAACGACGAAGGAGGCCTGAGCATGGCGACCCAGGTACACCCCGAGGCGACGATGTCCTTCGAGGACGTGCTCGCGGCCTACGACCCGGTCATGGGGCTCGAGGTGCACGTCGAGCTTGGCACCGCCACGAAGATGTTCTGCGGCTGCCCGACCGAGTTCGGGGCCGAGCCCAACACGCAGACCTGCCCGGTCTGCCTCGGGCTTCCGGGGGCGTTGCCGGTGGTCAACGAGGTGGCGGTGGAGTCGGCGATCCGGATCGGCCTCGCGCTGGGCTGCGAGATCGCGTCGTGGTGCCGGTTCGCACGCAAGAACTACTTCTACCCGGACATGCCGAAGAACTTCCAGACCTCGCAGTACGACGAGCCGATCGCCTTCGAGGGCCACCTGGACGTCGACCTCGACGACGGCTCGACCTACCGGGTCGAGATCGAGCGGGCCCACATGGAGGAGGACACCGGCAAGTCGCTGCACGTCGGCGGCTCGACCGGGCGCATCCATGGCGCGACGCACAGCCTCGTCGACTACAACCGCGCCGGCATCCCGCTCATCGAGATCGTCACCAAGCCGATGCGGGGCGCGGGGGAGCGGGCCCCGGAGATCGCGCGGGCCTACGTCGCGACGCTGCGCGACCTGCTCAAGGCGATGGATGTCTCCGACGTGAAGATGGAGCAGGGGTCGATGCGCTGCGACGTCAACCTCTCCCTCATGCCCAAGGGAACCGAGCCCCTCGGCACCCGCTCCGAGACCAAGAACGTCAACTCGCTGCGGTCGGTGGAGCGAGCGGTGCGCTACGAGATGGGGCGCCACGGTGCGGTGCTCGCCTCCGGCGGGTCGGTCGTGCAGGAGACCCGGCACTGGCACGAGGACACAGGGGTGACCACCTCGGGGAGGCTGAAGTCCGATGCCGAGGACTACCGGTACTTCCCCGAGCCCGACCTCGTGCCGGTCGCCCCCTCGCGGGAGACCGTCGAGGCCCTGCGCGCGACGCTGCCCGAGCCGCCGGCCGAGCGCCGCAAGCGCCTCCAGGCCGGGTGGGGCTTCTCCGACCTGGAGATGCGCGACGTGCTCAACGCCGGGCTGGTCGAGCTCGTCGAGGAGACGGTGGCCGCCGGCGCGTCAGCCGGAGCCGCTCGCAAGTGGTGGTCCGGAGAGGTCGCCCGCCGGGCCAACGGCGAGGGCCAGGACGTGCCGACGTATGCCGCCGGGCTGGGTGTCGTTGCCGAGCACGTGGTCGAGCTGGAGGGGTTGGTGACCTCGGGGCGGCTCAACGACTCGATGGCGCGTCAGGTGTGGGAGGGGGTGCTCGACGGTGAGGGTGCGCCGACCGCGGTGGCCGACGCACGCGGGCTCGAGCTGGTGCAGGACAGCGGTGCCCTCGAAGCCGCCGTCGACGCGGTGATCGCGGCCAACCCCGACGTCGCTGACAAGATCCGCGACGGCAAGGTGCAGGCCGTGGGTGCGCTCATCGGCCAGGTCATGCGCGAGATGAAGGGCCAGGCCGACGCCAGCGCGGCCCGCGCGATCATCCTGGAGCGCCTCGGCCAGTCCTGACCCGGCCGGGGCCGCAGGAGCCCTCCGGCTGTAGGTGGTTCGAGGAGGCCGGTGACGAGCACCCCGGCCGCCGCGACGATTTCCGAATCGGCCGCACGAGTACATGACCTCTGTCACACTGCAGCGCATGCGCAGGGCCGCGCGGGCGTCACCGACGCCGCGAGAAGCAACGCTGTTCGCTCAGGGATCGGGGCAGTCATGAGGGTCTGGCAGGTCGTGGCGTGGATGGCAATGATCGGTGGACTGGGCGGCGGGCTGTCGTACCTCACCACCACAGGCCTTCGGCGAAGGGTGACGCTCGAGGAAGGGCCGAAGGAGTCGGGGATCATCGCGACGGTCATTGCCGGCGGGGCCGCCGCGGCCATTGCCTGGGCGCTGGTCGGCACCCGGGGCGACCTCGATCTGACCTCGCTCATCGACAGCACGGAACCTCCCTTCACCATCAAGGCGTGTCTTGCTGCCCTCGGTGTTGGCCTCAGCGGGAGCAAGTGGCTCGGGACCCACTACCAGGCAAAGGTTTTCGCCTTCGCGGGGGAACAAGCCGCACTGGTCGCGCCCGACCAAGAGCTGGCGTCGTCGATCGCCAGCCGTGACCCGAAACGGATCAAGGCGAGCCTGCCGTGAGCACTCCCGTCGCCCAGCAGCGCGAGCTGCGGCTGGCTGTGGTCATGAACGGCGGTGTGTCGCTGGCGGTGTGGATGGGTGGTGTGACGGCCGAGCTCGACAACCTGAGGACGGCCGAGGCGAGCACGCGCTCCGGAGTGGCCCAGGCCTGGACGGACATCTTGCAGGCGGGAGGTTATTCGAAGGTTGTCGTGGACGTCGTCGCCGGAACGAGCGCCGGCGGCATCAACGGGGTCATGTTGGCCACAGCCATCGCACGAGGGGCGCACCTGCCCTCCCTGAGAGACCTATGGGTCGAGGAGGCTTCCCTCGAGGTGGGGAAGCTGCTTCGTGAACCGCCGCTACCAGGTCGGTCATTCCTGAATGGCGAGTTCTTCGAGGGGCTGCTCCTCAAGGTGCTGAGGGGGATCAGCCCATCTCCGCACACGGCGCAGGACATCACGCTGCTGATCACCTCGACAGCGCTCCGACCGCACATGGAGACGCGAGGCACGGGGGTTGCCACCGTGAGGACGGCCGACTCTCGGCGAGTCTTCCGCTTCGAGCGGAGACGGCCGATGATGCCGGCAGTCCGGCCGAGCGATCCATCGGCGATCGGCACCGACCATTTCGAGGCTGGGAACACCGAGGACCTGGCCAGAGCCGGAAGGGCATCGGCCTCGTTCCCTGGGGCGTTCCAGCCGGTGCAGGCCACCCCGTTCATGACGGCACGCGAGACGGACGAGCGTGGAGGCCCCGGTGAGTACCTCATGGATGGGGGCGTGCTGGACAACGCCCCGTTCGAACCGGTCCTCGACGAGCTCAGCAAGCGGGTCGCTCGCGCGCCGTTCCAGCGAGGCCTGCTCTACGTCAAACCGACCTCTGAACCACCCCCCTCGGCACCGGACGAGTCCTCCCCCCTCGATCTCCGCCGGATGCCCTCGCCACTGCTCGCGGCATTCAGGGAGCCCGACGCCCGCTCTGATGCCGAGGCGCTGGAGGACAGGTTCGAGGTCATGCAGTTCACGGCCAGCGACCCGAGCAGAGTCCTCCTGCACTGCCTCACCTCCGACACACACCGCGGGAGGCTTCTCGCGTCGGCGCGGAACCTCATGTGGCTCTATCAGCCGGCACGATCGCAGGCCAGGGCCGTCCCGAAGATCGTGTCGTGGCGGAAGGGTGGTGAGCCGGACTTCGACCGTCACTCGTCGAGCCCGGTGGATCCGGCCGTTCCCACCGCCTTCGATCCGCTCAACGGTGCAGGCGAGTGGATGTGGGGCATCGGTACCGCCGAGCGCGTCCTGACCTGGTGGAGCCGCGCGCTCAACGCCGGGCCGCCCACGGACACATCGGCATCTGCCATGAGACACGTCGGAGACGCGCTCGAACGGGTGGGCGGGATCGAGGGCATGCCTCCCGCCGAGCGGGCATGCCTGCTGTGGCCGGTGATGGAGGGCGCTGCACGGACCGTCGCTCCAGCCCTCACACCAACCCTCGTGCCACGGCTCACCCCCGAACGCCTCATCAACGTGAGCTTGGCTGTCGAGGTGGTTGCGTGTTCGATGCGATGGGGCAACAACTGGGGGCTCGACGTGCGCGACTTCTCCTACCACGAGGTCACGCCAGCCGCGCCCAGCCTGCTGGACCTCTCAGCCGTCTGCGAGGGAGTGGACCCCCCGGTCAGCCCGGAAGCGTTCGCCAGCAACTGGCCGTCGCGCAAGCTCTACGGCGAGCGGTGGGGTCACTTCGGAGCCTTCGCCTCGTCGTCCGGCCGCGAGAGTGACTGGCTGTGGGGGCGCCTCGATGGGGCAAGCGCGTTGGCCGACATGATCCTCGGTGGCCCCGCGCCAGTCGCGGACGCTGACCGGGCCAGGCTCAAGGCGGCCTTGGCGGACGCCATCCTCCAGGACGAGGCACCGAAGGGACGGTCGAGGGATGAGGTGCGGGATGGTGTTCTGGCTGGCGCCGCCCGGTTGTATGCGCTCGACTCTGCGGGGCTCCTCCGTGAGCTTCAGGGGCAGATGACGTCCGAGGCGCGACGCGCCATCGCCGATCTCGTCGTGGGTCTTCCGGCCGCGAACGTGGGACCGATGCTGGGCGCGAACTCCGCGATGGCTGCCCTCTTGGGCGTGACGGCGAGCGACGACCACCGCGGCTGGCTGAGCAGGATGAAGCTCATGGCGCTCGGGAGGGTCGGACGCTTCTTGCGTGGTCGTGCGCACAGGCGAGTCGAGCGGGCCCTGCGGGGGTGAGTCGTCGGATCCTCAAGGAGTCAGCGGGGGCCGCTCCCGTGCCCGTGCCGACCCCGGCGGAAAGGAGCATGATCGGGGCATGACCCGTGCAGCGCAGGACCGCACCCTCGTCCTCCTCCGTCACGCCAAGGCGGAGCAACAGGGGTTCGACAACGACCACGAGCGATCGCTCACCAAGCGGGGCCGGCGAGATGCCGCGGCCGCCGGGCGGTGGCTGGTCGAGCACGGCATCGGGGTCGACGAGGTGCTGTGCTCGACCTCCGAGCGCACCCAGCAGACCGCCGAGGGGGTCTGGTCCGGGGGCTGCCCCGAGAGCGACGTCCACCTCGACCGCCGCATCTACAACGCGTCGCCCGACCGGCTGCTCGAGGTGATCCACGAGGCGGACGAGGACGCCGACGTGCTCATGGTCGTGGGCCACGCGCCGGGCATCCCCGCCCTCACCGAGCAGCTGTGCGACGGCGACGGCAGCGTCGAGGGACACCGCGCCATGGCCGACGGCTTCTCGACCTGCGGCGTCTCGGTGCTGCACTACTCGGGCCGGTGGGCCGACCTCGCCTTCGGCGACGCGAGCCTCGAGCGCTTCCACGTGTGTCGCGACGAGGCGTGACCTACACCAGACCGGTCGACCCGAGCACCCACTGCCAGAAGGTGTTGCGCTGGCTCGCGGTCGGCTCGGTCCGCGAGAGGTAGCTCGTGGGCCGTGGCCGGCGGTCGTGCCAGAAGCGCCCGGAGGGTGGTGGCGGCTGGGTGGCGAGCAGCCACGTCGTCGTGTCGGCCCCGGCGCCGTCCGAGCGCAGCACGGGTCTCAGCACCCGCTCGAACCGGGGGAGCGACGACGTCAGGCCTGGTGTCGCGGCCCATCCCGGGTGCATGGCGTGCACGGCGACCCCGTGGGCGCCCCAGCGCTGGGCGAGCACCGGCAGCAGCTCGACCTGCCCCCTCTTGCTGCGGGCGTAGGCCACGGCCCCGTCGTAGTCCCCGCTGAGGAACTCCGGGTCGTCAAAGGGCAACGGCTGGGTGTACATCCCCCCCGAGGTCACGAACACCACCCGGGCGTCGCGCCCGTCCATCGCCGGGAGCAGCCGCTCGGTCATCAGCACCGGGCCGAGCACGTGCAGCGCCATGGTCAGCTCGTGCCCCTGCGACGACTCCGTGCGCGTGGGGGGCAGCGCGCCCGCGTTGTGGACGATGCCGTGCAGCGGCTCGCCCGAGGCGAGGACGGCGTCGGTGAAGGCCCGCACCGAGTCCAGGTCGGACACATCGCAGGACCACACCTCCAGGGTGCCCGAGCCCGCCGCGTCGCCCACCCGGCGGCGCAGCTGGTCGGCGACGCGTTCGCCCTTGCCGGCGTCGCGCACCACCATGAGCACGTCGGCGCCGAGGGAGACCAGATCGGATGCCGTGCGCTCACCGAGCCCCGACGAGGCGCCGGTCACCGCGATCCGCCGTCCGGTGAGCGAGCCGGGAGCCGGGTCGGCCGGCCACGACGGCAGACGACGGCGCACGGCATACCCGAGAGCCGTGAAGCCGGGCACGACGGTGCGGTCGAGGGCGGTGTCCAGGGCCCGGGATGCGCCGACGGGGCCCGGGCTCACAACAGCGACCGCATCGCGGCCGTCGCGCCCCGCAGGTAGCGCTCCACCACGGCGCGCTCGTCGTCGTCGAGGGACGCGTCGAGCGCGGCGAGCGACCGAAACATCGGCGCGAGCATGGTGAGCGCCTCGAGCCGGCCCCGGTCCGTGATGACGACCCGTCGGCGCCGACCGTCATCGGGGTGGGACGTGCGCTCGGCGTGCCCGTGGGCGACCAGCCGGTCGATGACCCCGGATGCCGCCGCCGACGTCACGCCCAGGGTGCGGGCGAGCTCGACCGGCCCCATCGGGGCGGCGACCAGGTGGCGCAGGGAGTGCAGCTCCGAGGTCGACATGCCGTTCTTGCGAGCGACCTCCTGCGGCATCAGTCCGGCCAGGTCGACGAGGTCCTGGAGGGCATCGAGGGCCGAGGACGACTGGTACTCCGGAACGACCGCCCGCACACCGGGAGGACCCTCCGGACGGTCCTCGGTGGCACCCGTGGACGGGGCAGCGTGACTTGCGGTGGGCCGCAGGCTTTCCGTAATATCGCTCACCTACTTAGTTACCAAGTGAATCATCCGATGAACGACCTTACCAAGGGGACCATCTCGATGGGACAGATTGCCGACATCATCACTCGCCGATGGGTCGCGGGGCTCATCGCCCTGTTCGCGATCCTCGGCGCCGGCGCCGTCATCGGCGTGGTCGGCCAGGCGGAACAGCCGCCGAGCTCGACGTCCGCCCTTCCGCTGAAGTCCGACAGCCTCGCTGCCGCCGAGCTGCGCGCGGAGCTTCCCGAGGACGAGGGGTCTGCTGCGGTGGTCCTCTACAGCAGCGACCAGCCGCTCAGCGAGAGCCAGGTCGCGTTCGTCCAGGAGCAGGCCAAGAGCCTGCCCGGCGCCACCGGGGCGCCGGCGGCCGTGTCCGAGGACGGCACCGCGGCAACGGTGTTCGTGCCGGTCGCCTCCACCGGGGCCGTCGAGACGGCCGATACGGTGGCCGCACTTCGGGAGGCCGTGCGCACGGACCTGCCGGACGGGCTCACGGCGCAGGTCACCGGCCCGGCCGCGATCCAGGCCGACCTTGCGGCCGTCTTCGACGGTGCGGACTTCCGTCTCCTGGCGGCGACGGCGTCGGTCGTCGCAGTGCTGCTCATCGTCACGTACCGCAGCCCCGTCCTGTGGCTCGTGCCGCTCACCGTCGTCGGGCTGGCCGACCAGGTCGCGGCCGTCGTCGCGACCAGGGTGCTCGCCGCGTTCGACGTGCTGTGGGACGAGTCCACGGTGGGCATCCTGTCGGTGCTCGTCTTCGGTGCCGGTACCGACTATGCGCTGCTACTCATCTCTCGGTACCGCGACGAGCTGCGGGTCACGGAGGACCGTCGAGACGCGATGGCGCACGCCCTGCGCCGCACCGCAGAGGCGGTGCTCTCGAGCGCCTCGACGGTGGTCCTGGGCCTCCTCACCCTGCTGCTCTCCGTGTTCCCGACGACCCGTGGGCTCGGCCTGGCCTGCGCGGTCGGTGTCGTCGTCGCTGCGACGTTCGTCCTCCTGGTGCTGCCGGCAGCCCTGGTGGTGTTCGGCCGGTGGGTGTTCTGGCCCCAGGTCCCGCGGGTGGGTCAGGCCGGTCTGGCCGACTCCCAGAGCTTCTGGCGGCGGGTGGGCGACGCGGTCGCCAAGCGCCCGGCAGGGGTGGTCACGGTCACCGTGTTGCTCCTGGCCCTGGCGGCGAGCGGGATCTCGCAGATCCAGACCGGACTGTCCGGTGCGGACCAGTTCCTCAAGAAGCCCGAGGCGATCGCCGCGGGTGAGCGTCTCGCGGAGTCCTTCCCGGCCGGTGCCGCGGATCCCGCGATCGTCGTGACGAGGCAGGACGGCGAGTCCGTGGCCGCCAGCGTGAAGCAGGTCGAGGGGGTGAGCGCCGTGCGGGTGGCGGCGAGCGGCGACGGGGTCGCCGAGGTCGACGCAGTCATCGACGCCGAGCCGGGATCCAGCGGCGCCCGGGACACCGTGGTGGCCATGCGCGCCGCCCTCGACGGCACCCCCGACACCTACGTCGGTGGCACCGAGGCCGAGTCGCTCGACACCGCCGACGCCTCCACGCGCGACCGCCTCGTCATCTTCCCGATCGTCCTCGGGCTGGTCATCCTGGCGCTCGGCGGCCTGCTGCGATCGGTCGTGGCCCCGGTCATCCTCGTCGCGACGGTCGTGGCAACCTACCTCGCGAGCCTCGGCCTGTCGTGGCTGGCCTTCACGCAGGTGCTCGGCTTCGAGCGACTCGACGACGGCGTCCCCCTGCTCGCCTTCGTCTTCCTCGTCGCCCTCGGCGTGGACTACAACATCTTCCTCGTCACGCGCGCCGCGGAGGAGGCGCGCTCCCACGGGAGCCGCACGGGCATGCTCCGCGCCCTGGCCGCCACCGGAGGGGTCATCACCAGCGCCGGCATCCTGCTCGCCGCGGTCTTCGCGGTGCTCGGCGTCCTCCCACTCGTGGTCCTCGCCCAGGTGGGTGTCGTGATCTGCGTCGGAGTCCTCCTGGACACCCTGGTGGTGCGCACCCTCCTCGTCCCGGCCATCGCGCTGCTCCTGGGTGACCGCTTCTGGTGGCCGAGACACGTGGGGCCCACCGAGGCGGCGTGAGCGCCGGCCAGGTCGCCGTCACCGTGTCCACGCTGGCCACGGTCGCGGCGTATGCCGTGCTGGCCGGGCGCTGGGTCTGCGCCGACCCCGGCTGGTACTCGGGACTGCGCAAGCCGGCCTGGCAGCCCCCACCCTGGGTCTTCGGGGTGGCCTGGCCGGCTGCAGTGGCCCTGGGGGGCGCCGCACTGCTCACCTGGTTGCTGGTGGGCGTGGCCGGCTCGGCACTGGTGTGGGCGGGGTGGCTGCTGGTGCCGTATGCCGGCTGGCTCACCGTCGCCGCGGCCCTGTCGGTGGGCTACTGGCGCCCGGCGCGCGCCGTGGCCTGACGCGGTCGAGAGAACCCGCACCGGGGTGCATCCACGGGAGTGGCGTGCAGGGAAATGGTGGCAGGTCGTCAACGATGACCGACCACACCGAGAAGGGACACCCTGATGAAGCTCCGCCGTCTCGCCGTCACCACCGCAGCCCTGGGCCTCGCCGCCACCGTCGCCGCGCCCGCCGCCTTCGCGGCCCCCGCCTCCGCCCACGCCCACAAGCCACTGGGGGAGAAGAGCCTCGCCGAGGTGCTCCTCGCCGACGGTGACACCTTCGACCACAACTGGAACGACTACGACATCCTCACCGAGGCCGTCCTGGCCGTGCTCAAGGCCAAGCCGGACAGCGCGGTCGGCGTCCTCGCCGACGGCAGCACGCCGCTGACCGCCTTCCTCCCCAACGACCGCGCCTTCCAGGCCCTGACCAAGGACCTCACCGGCACGCGGTACTGGTCGGAGAAGAGGGTCTTCACCAAGCTCGTCGCCGCGGCCGGGGTCGACGCCATCGAGGCGGTCCTGCTCTACCACGTGGTGCCCGGCGCCACCATCACGAAGCGAGACGCGGCGAAGGCGAACGGGGCGAGGCTCAAGACCGCCCAGGGCGGCACCATCAAGGTCCGGGTCTACAACCGGTCGGTGCCGATCATCGAGCTGAAGGACAAGGACTACAACGACGCCAACCCGTTCCTCGACCCGCGAGCCCTCGACATCAACAAGGGCAACAAGCAGATCGCCCACGGCATCGTCTTCGTGCTCCGTCCGCTGGACCTCTGAGGTCCGAGCCTCGTCGGCCCTGCAGCACACCCGACCACCGGGGGCACTCTCGACACGGGAGATGCCCCCGGTGGCGCGCTGCGGCCACTTCGTCGCGGGTGCATCCAACGGGAGCTCTTCGGAGGAAGTGGAAGAGGGTCGTCATGGACGACCGGCCCACACCGAGAAGGGCAACAAGCAGATCGGCCACGGCATCGTCTTCATGCTGCGTCCGCTGGACCTCCGAAGGAGCGACTCACCGACCCATGGACCTCGCACTGGCCCCGCACGGGGTGCTCACCGGCCCGTACCGGTCGGGCACCCTGCGCCGGCGCGCGCCGGTGGCGTCGAGGTCCCTCCAGGCCAGGACGAGGGGCGCAATGGCTATCGTGGAACCCGTGCAGATGAGTGAGGACACCGAGGTCGTCACAGACGACCTCGCCCAGCGGCTGCGCGACGGCTCGAGGGAGGCCTTCGCGGAGGCCTATGAGCGGTGGAGCGCCCTGGTGCACACCCTGGCCGTCCGCTCACTCGGAAACCATCACGACGCCGAGGACGTGACGCAACAGGTCTTCGTCGCCGCCTGGCGCAGTCGGCACACCCTGCGTCCCGACAAGGGCACCGTGCCCGGGTGGCTCGTGGGGATCACCCGCCACAAGGTCGCCGACGTCCACGCGCTGCGGGCCCGCAGGGCCCGGGACCTGGCGGCGGTGGCCGGAAGGCCCCTCGCCGATGAGCACGGACCGAGCCACGACGAGCAGCTCGCCGTGCGCCTGGTGCTGGCCGACGAGGTCGACCGGCTGGGCGAGCCACGCGCCACCGTGCTGCGGATGGCCTTCACCGACGACCTGACCCACGACGAGATCGCGCGCCGCCTCGACATGCCTCTCGGCACTGTCAAGAGCCACGTCCGTCGTGGCCTGATCCACCTACGGACCCGCATGGAGGAGGTCAACCATGTCCCATCCTGACCAGGACCTGCTGGCCGACCTCGCGCTCGGCGAGCCCGTCCCGACCGAGACGTCGGCACACGTCTCGGACTGCGCGGTGTGCAGTGCGGACCTCGAGAGCCTGCGCATGGCTCTCGAGGTCGCGCGCGCACCACGACCCGAGCTCGTGGGCGTCCCTGCCGACGTCTGGGGTCGCGTCACCTCCGTGATCGACGAGTCGGAGAGCGGCTCGACCGCAGACGGCCGCGTGCACGCGAGCGGGCTCACCCCCGTTCAGTACCCAGCTCCGCCAGAGACCGACCTCCCGCCGGTGGCCGTGAACACGGACGAGGTCGCCGCTCGACGCACCCGACCGGCTCGCAGGCGGGTGGGGCTCGGGTGGGTCGCGTGCGCGGCCGCAGCCGGAATCGTCTGCGGAGCGGTCGGAGTCAAGGTCGTGGCCGACGAGGAGGCCCCACCGGCCCCGGTCACCGTCGCGAGCACCTCCCTGGACACCCTGGACACCCTCCAGGCCCGCGGCAGCGCCGACCTGCTCCGGAGCGACGGTCAGACCGACCTCGTGGTGCGCACCGAGCCCATCGACCCGGATGACGGCTACCTCGAGGTGTGGCTGATCAACCGCGACGGGAAGCGGATGGTGTCCGTGGGAGTGCTGCCGCCGGGGCAGACCGACCAGACGTTCGCGATCCCGCAGTCGCTCATCGAGAAGGGCTACGTCATCGTCGACATCTCCCGGGAGGGCTACGACGACAAGCCGCAGCACTCCGGCGACAGCGTCGTCCGCGGGACCCTCCCGGCCTGACGGGCGGCTGGAGCCCACCCGGAACACCCGGGTCGCGTGGTGGCCGGGACGTCGCAGACGGCGCCGGCATACCTAGGATGGCGCCATGAGCACGTCACCGGACATCAAGCCCCGCAGCCGCGACGTCACCGACGGCCTCGAGAAGACCGCAGCCCGGGGGATGCTGCGAGCCGTGGGCCTCGGGGACGACGACTTCGCGAAACCCCAGATCGGGGTGGCGAGCTCGTGGAACGAGATCACCCCGTGCAACCTCTCCCTGGACCGACTGGCCAAGGCGGCCAAGGACGGGGTCCACGCGGCCGGCGGCTACCCGCTCGAGTTCGGCACCATCTCGGTCAGCGACGGCATCTCCATGGGCCACGAGGGCATGCACTTCTCCCTCGTCAGCCGTGAGGTGATCGCGGACTCGGTCGAGACCGTGATGAACGCGGAGCGCCTCGACGGGTCGGTGCTCCTCGCCGGCTGTGACAAGTCGCTGCCCGGCATGCTCATGGCCGCCGCCCGGCTCGACCTCGCATCGGTGTTCCTCTACGCCGGATCGATCCTGCCGGGCATCGCGAAGATGTCCGACGGCTCGGAGCGGACCGTGACGATCATCGACGCCTTCGAGGCCGTTGGCGCCTGCTCCCGCGGGCTGATGAGCCGGGAGGACGTCGACGCGATCGAACGCGCAATCTGTCCGGGTGAGGGGGCCTGCGGCGGGATGTACACGGCGAACACGATGGCCTCGGTCGCCGAGGCGATCGGCATGTCACTGCCCGGGTCGGCCGCCCCACCGGCAACGGACCGGCGCCGTGACGGGTTCGCCCGCAAGTCCGGCGAGGCCGTCGTCGGGCTGCTCCGCCGGGGAATCACCGCGCGCGACATCATGACCAAGGAGGCGTTCGAGAACGCCATCGCCGTCGTCATGGCCTTCGGTGGCTCGACCAACGCCGTGCTGCACCTGCTGGCCATGGCCCACGAGGCCGATGTCGACCTCAGCCTGGATGACTTCGCGCGCGTCGGGGCGCGTGTGCCGCACCTGGCCGACGTCAAGCCGTTCGGCTCCTATGTCATGACCGACGTCGACCGTGTCGGTGGGGTGCCGGTCGTCATGCGAGCCCTGCTGGATGCCGGTCTGCTGCACGGGGACTGCCTCACCGTCACCGGGCGCACCATGGCGGAGAACCTTGCCGACATCGCGCCGCCCGACGTCGACGGCAAGGTCGTGCGCGCCATGAAGGAGCCGATCCACGCCACCGGTGGCATCACGATCCTCAAGGGCACCCTCGCCCCCGAGGGGGCGGTGGTGAAGTCCGCGGGCTTCGACTCCGACGTCTTCGAGGGCACGGCGCGCGTCTTCGACGGTGAGCGCGCCGCGATGGATGCGGTCGAGGACGGCTCGCTGAAGGCGGGGGACGTGGTCGTCATCCGCTACGAGGGACCCAAGGGCGGGCCCGGGATGCGCGAGATGCTGGCCGTCACCGGGGGGATCAAGGGTGCGGGCCTCGGCAAGGACGTCCTGCTGCTCACCGACGGCCGCTTCTCCGGCGGCACCACCGGCCTGTGCGTCGGGCACGTCGCGCCCGAGGCCGTCGACGACGGGCCGATCGCGTTCGTCCGGGACGGGGACGGCATCCGCCTCGACGTGGCCTCGGGCACCCTCGACCTGCTCGTCGACGTCGACGAGCTGGAGCGCCGCAGGGCCGAGGGAGTCGAGCACCCGGCGCCCAAGTACACCCGCGGGGTCCTGGCGAAGTACCGCCGCCTGGTCGGCAGCGCGAGCACCGGCGCCGTGTGTGACTGACGCCCTCAGCGCACGAGCCGGTCGAGCAACCGGTGCAGCTCGTCGAGCGGGTCCGCGCACGACCCGCCGTGCACCGCCCCTGGCTGGAGCACGGTGGACCGGGGTGCGCTGATCCAGCCGAAGCGCTTGCCGGCGGTGGGCAGCGACTCCTGAACCTCGGTTGGAGGCTGGTGACACATGGTGGCCACGGCCTCCAGTGCACCACGGAGGGAGTCGACGTCGGCGCCGGGGGAGAGCGCGAGGATGCGCTGCTCGTCGAGGTGGAAGGCACACCCGAGGACGCCAGCGGACTGCGAGTGGAGGACCACACCGACGTTGACGCACTCGCCGCGGTCGACTCGTGGCACGAAGCGCAGCACGACGAACTGGTAGGGATGGCTCACGGGGCACCGCCGATCCACGCCGCGGGTCGGGCCAGCCGGCCGACGAGGTGGTCGAGGTAGGCGGCTCGCAACACGTCCCCGTCCGGCATGCTGGCCGTGGGCTCGAGCCAGTCCGCTGGCACCAGGCCCACCACGTCCGAGAGCACCTCGTGCGTCACCTGCGGTGCCAGCCGGGCGTGGGTTTCCCGGAGCGGCTCGGCCACCGCTGCGAGCACGTGCCCGCTCGCGTCGAACGGCTGCTCGGCGAACCGACGTGCGTCCGGCGGCCGGTTGGGCCAGGAGTGGTGGAACCACAGCGCCGCACCGTGGTCGATGGCCCAGGTGCGGCGGTGCCACACGAGGAGGTTCGGGTTGGCCCAGGTGCGGTCCACGTTGGCCGTGAAGGCGTCCAGCCACACGATCGCGCCGGCCTCGGCGGGGGCAGGTGGACGGGACCCGTCATAGCCGAAGGCCCCCGGGAGGAAGTCGACGCCGAGGTTGTGTCCCGGGCTGGCGGTCAGCAGGTCCTGCACCTCCTCGTCGGCCTCGTAACGGGCGATGGCGGCGGGCATGTCGACCACTGCGAGCCGGGGGGTGGCAATGCCCAGGCGCCGGGCGAGCTCGCCGACGATCACCTCGGCCACGAGCACCTTCAGGCCCTGGCCCGCGCCCGAGAACTTCACGACGTAGGTGCCCAGGTCGTCGGCCTCGACGAGCCCCGGCAGCGACCCACCTTCTCGGAGCGGAGTCAGGTAGCGCTGGGCGGTGACGATCTCGAGCACAGGGTCAGGCTACGCGAGGGCCACTAGGGTGGCGGGCGTGAGCAGTGAGCAGCGCCGACTGGCCGACCGCTACGTCCTGGGCACCCGCATCGGGGCCGGGGGCATGGGAGAGGTCTGGCGAGCGACCGACTCGGTGCTGGACCGCCAGGTGGCCGTCAAGACCATCGACCTCTCGAGGGTGTCCGACGAGTCCGCCGCGGCCCGCTTCGAGCGTGAGGCCCGCGTGACTGCCGGCATGAGTCATCCGGGTGTCGTGACCGTGCACGACAGCGGGGTGGAGGGTGACACGGCATACCTCGTCATGGAGCTGCTTCCGGGGCCGACGCTCTCCGAGCGCATGTCGGAGGGGCCGCTGCCGGTCGAGGAGGTGGTCGAGGTGGGACGACAGGTCTCCTCGGCGTTGGCCGCCGCCCACGCACGCGGGCTGGTGCACCGCGACATCAAGCCGGCGAACGTCGCGTATGCCGCGGACGGCCGGGTGCGGGTGCTGGACTTCGGCATCACCCAGCTGGCCGACTCCACCGATGTCCCGTCGCTCACGGCGACCCACACGGTGATGGGCACCGCCGAGTACCTCGCGCCCGAGCAGGCCATGGGCGGACGAGTGGACGGAAGAGCGGACCTCTACGCCCTGGGCTGCGTCCTCTACGCCCTGCTGGTCGGTGGCCCACCCTTCCGGGGTCCGACCGCTGTGGCCACGATGATGATGCACGCCAACGACGCCGTCCCCGACGTGCAGGAGGCCCGTCCGGACACGCCGAACTGGCTCGCCGACCTGGTGTCCTCCCTCTTGGCCAAGGACCCCGAGCACCGCCCGTCCGGGGCTGCTGCGGTGGCCGCTGCGCTGACCGCGCGCACGGCGCCGGCGGCCGGAGCCACGGCCGTGCTCCCCACCACCGGCACCACCCAGCCGCTGGAGAGTGCCGCGACGCGGGTCGCGACGCCGCCCCCGCCACCTCCGCCGCTGCCGGAGCCGGCCGGTCGCGGCTCGTCCTGGATCGTCGGTGTCGTGGTCGTCGTGCTCCTCGTCGCTCTCCTCGGCTGGTGGTTGTCGACCCTCGACCTCTCGGGCAGCGCGGACGACACGCCGTCACCGACTTCCTCGACGTCGACGGCCGGCACCCCCACGCCGTCGGACACCCCCAGCGAGAGCACGCCCTCCACCGAACCGACCACGGAGTCGCCGACCCCGACCCCGACACCCTCCGACAGCGAGTCGCCGAGCCCCCCGAAGACCTCGAGCCCGTCGATCCCGCCGTCCGCGGCCCCCAGCGTGAGCCCGACGGGGGAGTAGCAGGGGAAGGAGAAAGGGCCCCGAACCGGCTGGTTCGAGGCCCTTTCTGCGGTGTCCGAGGGGGGACTTGAACCCCCATGCCCGATAAAGGGCACTAGCACCTCAAGCTAGCGCGTCTGCCAATTCCGCCACCCGGACGAGTGCTGCCGACCGCCCCGGGGAGGGGCGTCCTGCGACCCGGAACGATACACGGTTCGGCGCCCGGATCCGAAATCGCAGGGCGGACCGCCGTCGGCCTAGAGTGGCTGACCATGAGCGAGGTCAGCGCGGAGGACGAGGTCGTACGGATCTGCCAGGAGCTGATCCGGATCGACACCACCAACTACGGCGACGGGAGCGGGCCGGGGGAGGCCGCGGCCGCGGCATACGTCGCGGACCGGCTGCGCGAGGTGGGGCTGGAGCCGCAGCTCTTCGAGAGCGACCCGGGCAGGGTGAGCGTCGCCGTGCGGATCCCGGGCGTCGACCGCGACCGGGGTGCCCTGTGCATCCACGGCCACCTCGACGTCGTGCCCGCCACCGCCGAGGACTGGCAGGTCGACCCGTTCGGTGGGATCGAGCGGGACGGGTGCATCTGGGGCCGGGGGGCGGTGGACATGAAGGACATGGACGCGATGATGCTGGCCTGCGTGCGCGACCTCGCCCGCAGCGGGGCCGTGCCACCCCGCGACCTCGTCGTGGTGTTCTTCGCCGACGAGGAGGCCGGCGGCACGAAGGGCTCGCACTTCCTCGTGACCGAGCACCCGGAGGTCTTCGACGGCGTCACGCAGGCGATCAGCGAGGTGGGTGGCTACAGCGTCACGGTCACCGACCGGGAGGGACACGAGCGACGCACCTACCTGCTCCAGACGGCCGAGAAGGGGATCGCCTGGTTGCGGATGACCGCGCACGGGCGCGCCGGTCACGGGTCGGTGCCCAACGACGAGAACGCGATCGTCCGTCTCGCCGAGGCCATCTCGAGGATCGCCGCCCACAAGTGGCCCCGCGAGTACATCCCCTCGGTGCGCACCCTGCTCGACGGGCTCAGCGAGCTCACCGGCACCGGCTGGTCCGACGAGGACCTCGACGACCTGCTCGAGCACCTCGGCGGTGCACAGGGTTTCGTTCGCGGCACCCTGCAGGACACGAGCAACGTCACCATGATCGACGGTGGCTACAAGCACAACGTCATCCCACAGCACGCCTCGGCCAACGTCGACTGCCGGTTCCTCCCCGGGCACGAGGACGACCTGCTCGCGACGATCCGCGAGCTCGCCGGCGAGCACGTCGACGTCGAGATGCTGCACCGTGACATCGCGCTGGACAGCCCCTTCGAGGGCGACCTGGTGGAGGCCATGGTCGCGGCCCTGCGCGCCGAGGACGAGGACGCCGAGGTGTTGCCCTACTGCCTCTCCGGCGGCACCGACAACAAGGCGCTGTCGCTGCTCGGCATCACCGGCTACGGCTTCGCCCCGCTGCAGCTGCCCGCCGACCTCGACTTCGCCCCGATGTTCCACGGCATCGACGAGCGCGTGCCGACGTCGTCGCTGCGCTTCGGCACGCGCGTGCTGCGGCGCCTCATCGACACCTGCTGACGTCGGTCCCCCGAGCCGCCGCGCCCGCCACACCCCCCACGCCCGAACCGGGGTCAACGCAACCGACGGCGAAAGGGCTCACCTCCCGTAGGGGAGGTGAGCCCTTGTCGCTCGGTCGCGTCAGGCCGTCGGCAGGACGATCGTCAGCGAGACGGCACGGCCGTTCGCGGCGTTGGACGTGGCCGTCGCCGTTCCGGTCGAGCCCGTCGGGACCCCGGCGCCGGAGTCGACGAGCAGGGTGCTCACCCGGCCGCCGCCCTTGCCGATGAGGGAGTCCCTGGTCGTGACACCCGCCGGAGCGGTCCACGCGGTCGTCGACGACGTGCGGTCCGCGTAGTACCGGACCACCCAGCTGCCGCTCGAGGCGACCTCGGCCGCGGGAGCAACCTGCGTCCCGGCGGTGTCCGGGGCCAGCTTGATGTCACTCGCCGGGAGTGCACCGGAGTAGACCGCGACGTGCAGGTCGGTCTTGGCCGACGCGCCCAGGTTGACCGTCACCTTGGTGCCGGCGTCCGCGGAGGTCGCGGTCCGCTGGAACACGGTGGTGAGCAGCGCCTGGGACCTCTGGGTGCCGAGGACGCTCCATCCGGCCGGGGTGGCCTGGGTGGTGTTCTTGTTGGTCGAGACGAACAGGAGCATGGTGTCGCCCGGCTGCACCGAGGAGGGCAGGGTGAGGTTGGGCTTGGCCTGGTTCTGGCTCACTCCCACCTCGCCCCGGAACTGGATCGCCCCGGCGACCGGTGCGCTCGGCGTGACGTCGGCCGTGGCCGTGGCCGTGCCCGCAGCGTCATCGGTGACGGTCACGGTCGCCGTGTAAGGACCAGCCTCGGCGTACGGGTGGGTCGCCGTCGCCCCCGTGCCCGTCTCGCCGTCGCCGAAGTCCCAGTCGTAGGAGACGATGCTCCCGTCCGGGGAGGAACCGGTCGCGGTGAAGGTGCACGTGAGGTCCGCACAGGTGCCGCTCGCCGTGGCGGTCACCGCACGAGGCTGTGGGTTGACCGACTTGGTGCTCGCCGCCGACGCCTTCGCGTCGGTGACCGTCAGGACGACGGTGTGCGGGCCGGCCTCGTCGTACGTGTGGCTGGTCGTGGACCCGGTGCCGGTCTTGTCGTCACCGAAGTCCCAGGCGTAGCCCGTGATCCCGCCGTTGGGCGAGGAGGAGTCCCTGCCGTCGAAGGAGCACGTCAGGCCGGTGCAGTTGGCCGTGAAGGACGACGTCGGCGGTGTGGTCACTGCCGCGAGCGGACCGAGGAACAGGGTCCGGTTGCTCCAGTTGACGCCGTCGATCGCCGGGCCGCTCACGCTCGTGGCGGAGCCGGTGAGGCCGCCCGTGGCCGACGCGAAGCCGACCTTGTGCAGCACGCCGTCGGCGCGGGAGACGTAGTACAGGTTGCCGCCCGTGAGGAAGGCACCCGACAGCACCGGAAGGCTGACCCCGCTCACCTGGGTGGCGTTGGGGAACAGGATGCCGGAGTCGGCCGAGAACGTGCGGTAGTACAGGCCGCTGCTGTTGAACAGCGTGTAGTACAGCCGCGAGGTGGACGGGTCGTAGAACATCGAGGACAGGTTCGGCATCTGGCTGTAGAAGCTGTTCGTCGAGCCGTCGTACAGTCCGCCGGAGCCGTTGGAGATGTTGGCCCATGCGGGGTCGTGGTAGGGGTCGATGTCCACCTCGGGACCGAAGGTGTTCCCGTTGAAGGTGTGCGATGCGAACGTGCCGTCGGCGCCTGCGGTGTAGAGCTTGCCGCCGATCATCGTGGCGGCCCGCGTCGTGACGGTGGACACCGGCACTGCGGCTGCCGATGCGCCACCCGCCGAGGTCCCGTTGAAGCTGCGGGTGCTCCAGGACTCGGTGGGCGCGGTGGTACCGCCGCCGACCTTGACCAGCTCGATGCCGTTGACGAGAGGGTTCTCCACGGAGTGGCTGAACGAGATGGTGACGGTCCCGTTGCTCGTGACCTCGACGTCGCGCATGGTGCCGGTCTGGTCTCCGGCGCTCGCCACGATGTCGAAGTCCGACAGGAAGCTGTCGCCGTTGACGGTCACGTTGAACTTGCGGCTACCGCTCGCCGAGGTGCAGGTGCAGCGGTTGGCGAAGTACAGGCGGACGTCGACCTGGGTGCCGGCGGTGACCGGGAAGCTCCAGGTCAGGTTGTCCGAGCTCTGTCCGTGGCCCGGGTCCCACCGCTCGGTGTCGAAGATGGCGCGTGGGGTCGAGGTGGGGACCGTCGAGTCGACGTGGGGCACCGGGTCGTAGCTGGCGGCGTTGCTGCCGCTGTTGCGCAGGGTGCTCGACGACCCGGAGTCATCGCTCCAGTCCGGCCCTGCGTCGAGGGACTGGACGGCGTTGCCGCCCGCGTCGACGCGGTACAGCACGTTGGAGGAGCCCGAGCCCGCCGTGCCGAGGTAGACGTTGCCCGGGAGGGCAGGTGTCGAGTCGGCAGCGACCGGAGCGCCGCCGGCCAGCGGGAAGAACGCCATCTTCATCCGCTTGTAGCGGTAGTTGCCGATGAAGTCGGTGTCCGAACCGACCCAGAGGCCGGACGGGGTCGCGAAGATCGAGTAGGCGCCGGCACCGCGGGGGTTACGGCCCGGGTTCCAGTCCAGCGGGATACCGGTCGTGGGGTCGATGGCCGCGAGGCCGGGTCGCGGCACGGCACCGCTGCCGGCGCAGTCGGCGCAGTTGGGGTCGTTCATCCAGCGCTGGTGACCGCCGACGTAGATTGCGGCGCCGGTGATGGCGACCGAGAACAGGCTGTCCCCTCCGGCGTACGACACCCAGGTGGGCTGGATGTTGTCCCCCGTGGCGCTGAACTCGAACCGTGCGGCCGAGTCGCACAGCGTGCCGCTGCCGCCACCGGTGGAGGCGACGACGAAGTACTTGCCGTCCGGGGAGACGTCGACCGCACGCACGGTGGCGTCGAACGCGTTGCCGTAGCAGGCGGCCTGGAAACCCTGTGTGTGCCAGTTGGCCTGGACGACCGCCTGGGCGCCCGTGAGGTCGAAGACGGCCGCCTGGTCACGAGAGAGCCCGTCGACGGTCTTGAAGTTGCCGATCGCCACCATGTGGGTGCCGTCCGGGGTGATGGCGAGGTCGGTGACCCCGATGTTGCCCTTGCTGCCGTTGCTGCCCGGCCTCCAGTTGTGGTGCTCCTCGACGGTGCTGCTGACGAAGCTGTCGAGCTCACCGGTGGTCGCGTTGACGGTGCCGATGCCACCGTGGGCCGACCCGTCGAGGGTGGTGAACGAGCCGCCGACGAAGAGCCGGTCGCCGGCGCGCTTGATGACGTTGACGCCACCGTCGGTGACGGCCGGCTTGAAGGCCTTGATCCGGGCACCGCTGCTCACGTCGAGGGTGACCAGGGCCTTGGACTTGGCACCGGACACGACGTTGAACTCGCCACCCACGATGACCGTGCCGGCCGTCGGTCCGGGGACGAGGGAGTTGACGTCACCGTCGAGCTTGGGCGCGAACGCGGTGATCAGGTTGCCGGTCGAGAGGTCGAAGGCGAACAGGTTCTTGCGGGCGATGTGGCCGGTGTTGTCGGTGACACCGGTGAAGTGCCCACCGACGACCATCGTGTTGCCGACCTGGGCGAACGCCAGCACGGTGCCATCGTCGACGTTGGGGGTCTGCGCGGAGGGCACCGCGGAGACCACGGAGTTGTGCGTCGTCGGATCGGCGTTGGTCCCGCCGGTCGACGCGAACCCCACGCTGGGGGTGAGGCCAATCGTTGCGAGGGCGAGAGCCAGCACGCTGCCAAGCATGGAGAAGGGGCGTTTCATGGGCCAGAACCTGTCCGTAGGCCGCGGTCGGGAGCCGCGATGCACGGCCATCCTGACGGGTGCCCATACGGTGGTCGACCATTTCCGGGTCCTCACCGCCAGAACCGGCCGTATCGGGGAGCCGTGCATCATCCGAACGGACGATGCGGGCCGAAGCTGCAGGTCGAAACTGGGCGATGTCTGCCGTTGCGGTGAGGGCCTCGCAACGTCGTGAGTCTCGCGACAGGCTCACACGGCGTGGGTCAGGCTGCGCCTCGGCCGGATGATGCGGCGCCGCAGCCAGGTGCGGGTCCGGCCCCCGACATAGATGCGGGTGCGCTCCAGCTCCCACCGGCCGTACTCGGCGTGATCGGTGAGGGCGCGCCTGATCGACGTCCGGTCGGTATCGCGCCCGAAGGACAGGACGAGGTACTCGTACTCCACCACGGGCACATTGTGGCTCAGGACCGGTACCGTCTCCACCATGAGCGCCGACCCGCGTGCCGCCCTGTCCCAGCTGTTCACGGCGTTCGAACGCCACCTGGAGGCCAGCAGCAGCCGCCATGGCGATGACGACCCCGCAGTCATCGCGACCTACGAGGACCTTGCCGACGCCTTCGAGACCTACGACGGGGCGCTCTACGACGCCTACGGCGAGATGACGCCGCTGGACATCTACACCGGCGACGAGGACGGGCCCGAGACCGACGGCGTCGAGGACCACGACGACGAGGACGGCGACGGCGCCCGGCTCTACTCGGGGTTCGACGTGGACATCGACTTCGACGACGACTCGGCCTCGGCCGACGACGACTCCGACGACGGCTCGGACGACGAGAGGGGCTGAGCCCCTCAGACGTGGTCGACGGAGACCTCGTCGAGCGCCTGGGTGATCTGCTCGGGCAGCTGGACGTCCTCCACGGCCAGCAGCGTCGCCAGCTGCTGCGGCGTCCTGGGGCCGATGATGGGCGCGGTCACACCCGGTCGGTCACGCACCCACGCCAGGGCCACCACCGCGGGGGGCACGCCGAGGCCGGTCGCCGCCGTGCGGACCGCGTCGACGACGCCGCGGGTGTGGTCCCCGACGTGCCGCCCCGCGAACGAGGCGAACTCCCCGGAGGCCAGGCGCGAGTCCGCCGCGACCCCGGAGCGGTAACGCCCCGCGAGCACGCCCCGGCCCAACGGTGACCACGGGAGCAGGCCGAAGCCCAGGCTGAGCGCCGCGTCGACGAGCTCGTGCTCGGGGGCGCGAGCCACGAGGCTCAGCTCCACGGAGTCGGCGACCAGCGGCACCCGCGCCTGCGCCAGCAGCGACATCGCGCGGGCCGCCTGCCACCCGAGGTGGTTCGAGACCCCGACGTAGCGGGCCCGTCCGGACTCCACCGCCCACACCAGGGCGCTCACCGTCTCCTCGACCGGGGTGTCCTGGTCCCACGTGTGGGCCAGCCAGACGTCGACGTGGTCGGTGCGCATCCGGCGCAGCGAGGTGTCCAGCTGGCTCATCATGGCCCGGCGCGAGCAGTCGACCACGCGAGTGCCGGTGGCCCTGCTGATCCCGGCCTTGGTGAGCAGCACGACCTCCTCGCGAACCGCGCCGGCGAGGAAGCCGCCGAGCAGCTCTTCGGCGGCGCCACCGGCATACCCGTGGGCCGTGTCGACCAGGGTGCCGCCGGCGCCCCGGAAGGCGGCGAAGAGGTCGGCGGCGTCCTCCGGGCTGGTCCTGGTGCCCCAGGCCATGGTCCCCAGGCCCAGGCGGGAGACGGACAGCCCGGAGGCCCCCAGGCGGCGGGTCAGCATGTGGGAAACCCTATCGGGACAGGTGTGGATAGGTTGTCGGCATGCGGCTGGCGATCACCTGCGGTTACGCGGGCATGGGACTGGGCACGAGCACCGTCGACACCGTCCGGGAGGCCGAGCGGCTCGGTTACTCCTGCGCCTGGGTGGCCGAGGCCTACGGCTCGGATGCTCCGACGGTGCTGGCCTGGCTCGGTGCCAGCACGTCCACCATCGGGCTCGGTGCCGGCATCCTGCAGATCCCGGCGCGGACCCCGGCCATGACGGCCATGACCGCAGCCACCCTGGACTCGCTCTCCGGGGGCCGCTTCCACCTCGGCCTGGGCGTCTCGGGGCCGCAGGTGAGCGAGGGCTGGCACGGCGTGCGCTTCGCCAACCCCCTGGCCCGCACCCGCGAGTACGTCGAGATCGTGCGCATGGCGCTGCGCCGGGAGCCGGTGCAGTATGCCGGTGACCACTTCACCCTGCCGCTGCCCGATGGGCCGGGAAAGCCGTTGCGGCTCACCATCCACCCACCCCGCGCCGACCTGCCGATCTACCTCGCGGCGGTGGGGCCGCGCAACCTGCGGCTCGCGGGTGAGGTGGCCGACGGCTGGCTCGCCGTGTTCCTCTCGCCGGAGCACTGCGCCGAGCAGTTCGAGGCCGTGCGCGCGGGTCGGACGGCGGTGCAGGCCGGTGAGGCGGGCGACCCGATGGCCGGGTTCGACACCGTCGCGACGGTCCCGGTGTGCGTCACCGACGACCTCGAGGCCGGTCGGGCGGCGATCGCCGGCTACACCGCGCTCTACATCGGCGGGATGGGGAGCAGGAAGCAGAACTTCTACAACGCCCTCGCGCGGCGGATGGGGTTCGACGAGGCCGCCGACGAGATCCAGAACCTCTACCTCGCGGGGCGGCCCCGAGACGCCGCGGCCGCGGTGCCCCTGGAGCTCGTCGACGCCACCGCACTGATCGGACCGATCGAGCGCATCGCCGAACGGGCCGGGAGGTATGCCGACGCCGGTGTCACCACGCTGAGCGTGGCCCCCCACGCGTCCTCACCGCAGGAACAGGTCGCCGTCCTGCGTGCCGTGGCCGAGGCGCTGCCGGGCGACGCCTAGGCTGTCGGCTCGTGCCCGTCGAACTCAGCTACTTCCAGGCGATCATCCTCGGCCTCGTCGAGGGGATCACCGAGTTCCTCCCGGTGTCCTCCACCGGCCACCTGACGATCACCGAGCAGCTGCTCGGCCTGCCCGTCGACGCGCCCGCCGTCACCGCCTACACCGCCATCATCCAGATCGGCGCCATCGTCGCGACCTTCCTCTACTTCGCACGCAAGATCGCCGGGCTGTTCATGGCCTGGGTGCGAGGCATCCGGGACCCGGCCGCCCGCACGGACCGCAACTACGGCCTGGCGTGGGCCGTGATCGTGGGCTCGATCCCGGTCGGGCTCGTCGGCTTCGCGCTGCGGGACGTCATCTCCGGCCCGCTGCGCAGCCTCTGGGTGGTCGCCGGCGCGCTCGTGGTGTGGAGCGTGGTGATCTGGGTCGCCGAGCAGCGCCACGACATCATCGAGGCTGCCGGGCAGCAGCGCGGCGAGGAGGGCATCAGCCTGCGTGACGCCCTGTTCATCGGACTGATCCAGTGCTTCTCGCTCATCCCCGGCGTCTCCCGATCTGGAGCGACGATCTCCGCGGGGCTGATCCGCGGACTGGACCGGGTCGTGGCCACCGAGCTGTCGTTCTACATGGCCATCCCGGCCCTCACGGCCGCCGGCATCTTCCAGGCGGTGGAGGAGAAGGACAACCTGACGACCCTCGGCGTGGGTCCGATCGTGGTCGGCATCCTCGTCGCGTTCGTCACGGCCTACGCCTCGATCGCCTGGCTCATCCGGTACGTCGCCAGCAACTCGCTGCGACCCTTCATCTGGTACCGCGTCGGGCTCGGTGTGCTGCTGGCCGGGCTCCTGGCCACCGGCGTCCTCACCGCGACCTGACCGCGCCCGGACGGCGACCGGGCCGTTCCGGGCACGCGTGGGCTCAGAGCCAGCCGGACCGCTTGAACGCCCGGTAGAGCGCTCCGCAGGTCAGGGCCATCACCGCCAGCACGACGAAGTATCCGTAGTACCAGTGCAGCTCGGGCATGTTGTCGAAGTTCATGCCGTAGATCCCGGCGATCATCGTGGGCACTGCGGCGATCGCCACCCACGCCGAGATCTTGCGCATGTCCGAGTTCTGCTGCACCGAGATCTGGGCCAGGTGAGCCCCGAGGATGTCGGTGAGCAGGCGGTCGTAGGACTCGATGTGGTCGATGACGGAGTGCAGGTGGTCGGCGACGTCACGCAGGAGCAGCTGGAGCTCACCCTCGTCGTCGGCCCCCGCGGCCTGCTCGTGCAGGATCTCGAGGGCGGCGGAGAACGGCACGGCCGCCCTGCGGAACTCGAGCACCTCCCGCTTGAGCCGGTAGACGGTGCCCGAGCCCATCGGTCGGCCGGAGAAGACCGCCGCCTCGATCTCCTCGATGTCGGCCTCGATCTCGGTGTCGATCACCCGGTAGCCGTCGACGACGCTGTCGACGATCGCGTGGAGCACCGCCATGGGACCGAGCGAGAGTCGTGCGGGGTCGGCCTCCAGGTGCGCTCGGACATCGGTGAGGGGGCTCGCCTCGCCGCGGCGCACGGTGACGACGAAGTGGTCGCCCACGAACGCCATGAGCTCTCCGGTCTCGACGTCGGAGGTTTCCTGGAGGTAGCGCAGCGGCTTGATGACGACGAAGACGTTGCCCTCGTAGACCTCCGCCTTGGGCCGCTGGCGGCCGCGGACGGCGTCCTCGACCGCCAGGGGGTGCAGGCCCAGCTCCTCGTCGACCTCGTCGAACTCCGCGGTCGTCGGGTTCTTCAGGCCGATCCACAGGAACGAGCCGTCGGGCCCCCTTCGGCGCAGCGCCTCGAGCTCGTTGCTGAGGTCCCCACAGGGTCGACGCGCCCCGTCGACGTACAGGCCACGGTCCATGATCACCGGCTCATCGTCGCAGCCGGTGCCCGGCGACGGTAGCCACGACACCCGTCGGCTCCACGCGGCATACAGTGTCTGCCCGTGGCCATCGTCCTGCTCCTTCGTCATGGTCACTCGACCGCCAACGCCGAGGGCGTCCTCGCCGGGTGGACCGAGGGAGTGGGGCTGACCGACGCGGGGCGCCAGCAGGCCGAGCGGGTCGCCGCCCGCCTCGAGGGAGTGTCCGTGGCGGCCGCCGTCACGAGCCCCCTGCAGCGCTGCCGCGAGACCGTGGCCCTGGCCCTGCCGGACCACGAGGTCGCGGTCGACGACCGGCTGGGGGAGTGCCACTACGGTGCGTGGACCGGGCTCCGGCTCGGGGAGGCCGCCAAGCAGGACCTGTGGCGGGTCGTGCAGGACGACCCGGCCTCGGCCATCTTCCCCCGGCACGACGTGTATGCCGCGGAGTCGCTCACCGAGATGGCGGCTCGGGTGGTCGGCGGGGTGCGCGCCCTCGACGCGGAGATCGAGGCGGAGCACGGGAAGGATGCCGTGTGGGTGGCCGTGAGCCACGGTGACCCGATCAAGGCCGTCGTCGCCGAGGCGGTCGGCGCCGGCCTGGCCGGCCTGCAACGGGTGCGGGTCGACCCGGGCTCCCTCACCGCGATCCACGTGACGCCGACGCGCATGGTGCTGCTCGCGAGCAACACCTCCGAGGGCCCCCTCGCACCCCTCGTCGCGGTGCCCAAGCACGCCCCGGCGGGGGAGGGGACGGTCGGCGGGGAGTCCGGCTGAACGAGGACTCCGCCGGGCCTGCCGCAGCTCTCCCGCCCCATGGGGGTGGTCCGAGGTCCGCAAGGTTGCGTTCACCTGCGAACCTCACGCCTCCCGTGCCGAGCCCCAACCGCGTGCGGGGCCATGGGCCCACTACCGACGCATTTCGCTGTGTGCGAATCTGGGGAGATGCAGACACGCTCGGGTGATTTCGAGCTGACGATGGACGAGCTGCGGGCCATTGCCTTGTATGCCGTGGCGTGTGCGGAACCTGCACTCGTCATCTTCGAGAAGGCCTGTCCGGACGACCCTCGCCCGGCCTCGGCTCTCGAGGCCGCGCGGCTCTTCGCCGCGGGGGCGCCCCGCTCGCGCCTCCAACGGTCGGCGGCGGCCGACGCCCACCGAGCAGCCAAGGACGCGACGACCGAAGCCGCCCGGCACGCAGCGAGCGCCGCTGGGGCCGCCGCCGCGGCGGCCTACCTCCATCCGCTCGCGCAGGCGACGCAGGTGCGCCACATCCTGGGGTCGGCCGCCCACGCCGCCCGGGCGGCCGAGCTCGCACGCGGCGATGACCCGGTCGTGGCGGAGTACGTGATCACGGCCGCGGCCAAGCGAGCCGCGCCCGGCGTCCTCGACGTGCTGTCCCGCTATCCGCGAGTGCCGACGGGGCGCAGCCGGATCGCGGCCCTCACACAACGCCTCGACCACCTGCTTCGGGATCCGCCGCCGCCGCCGCGCGTGGTCGATGACCTCGGGCCGTTCTTCCACGGGACCAAGGCCGACGTGCGTCCGGGTGACCTGCTCACACTCGGGTGGAGCTCGAACTACGGTTCGGGACGTCGGGCCAACCACATCTACCTGACGGCGTCGCGCGAGGGCGCGCCGCTGGCGGCCGAGCTCGCTCGCGGCGAGGGGCCGGGACGGGTGTACCGGGTCGAGCCCCTCGGCACGATCGAGGACGACCCGAACGTCACCGACAAGCGATTCCCCGGGAACCCGACCCGGTCCTACCGGACGACCGAGCCGCTGCGGGTCCTCGAGGAGGTCGAGGGCTGGACGCGGCCACCGGCGGAGATGATCGAGCGGATGCGCCAGCGGATGGCCGAGCTGACCGAGCTCGGGATCGAGGCGATGGACGACTGACGGCGGGCTCGACCCCCCGGCGGGCTCGACCCCCCGGCGGACTCGGCCAACCTGGACGGGTTTGGTCGAAGTGGTGGCTTTGTCGCGTTGTTGCGAATAATGTGCAACAAGACCGCCCCACCGACAGGAGCACCCATGCACGTCCCAGACGGCTTTCTCGACGCTCAGACGTCCATCGCGACCGCGGTCGTGGCCGGTGGTGTCGTCGCCGCGTCGTTGGCCAGGGCCCGGCGTGAGCTGGACGACCGGACCGCACCGCTCGCCGGTCTGGTCGCCGTCTTCGTGTTCGCCGCCCAGATGCTGAACTTCCCGGTGGGAGCGGGCACGTCCGGCCACCTCATCGGCGCCACGCTCGCCGCGGTGCTCGTCGGCCCGGCCACCGCGACCCTGTGCATCACGGTGGTCCTCACGGTGCAGGCCCTGCTCTTCGCCGACGGCGGGGTGACGGCGCTCGGCACCAACGTCCTGCTCATGGGGGTCGTCGCCGTCTGGGTCGGCTGGGGGGTCTTCCGGCTCGTCCTGCGCCTGCTCCCGCACCGTCTCTCCAGCGTGCCACTGGCCGCCGCGGCGGGTGCCGTCATCAGCGTGCCGACGGCCTCCCTGGCCTTCGTCGGCCTCTACGCGGTCGGCGGCGCCGCGCCCATCCCGCTCGCATCGCTGGCCTCGGCGATGGTCGGATGGCACTCGCTCATCGGTCTGGGTGAGGCGCTCATCACCTTCCTCGCCGTCACGAGCATCGTCGCTGCCCGCCCCGACCTCGTGGTCGGAGCGCGAGGCCTGGTCCCCGAGCTCGAGCTGAGCACGCAGGAGGTGGCGGCGTGAGCACCACCGCGCGCCGGGTCCGCACCCGCACGGTCGTCCTCGTCGGGTTGGCCGTCAGCCTGATCCTCGCGGGTGTCGTGTCGTTCTACGCCTCCGGCCACCCCGACGGCCTGGAGTACGTCGCCGGTGGACTGGGGTTCGACTCCGCGGCGCAGGACTCGGCCACCTCCGGCTCACCCCTCGCCGGCTACGGCGTGTCGAGCATCTCGGACGGCCGGCTCAGTGGTGGTGCCGCCGGGATCGTGGGTGTCCTCACCGTCGGGCTGCTGATGCTCGGCCTGGTCTGGCTGCTGCGTCGCCGACCCGCGCACCAGAGCACCTGACGGTGGGATCCGGCCACACCGCGCACCTTCACGTCGAGGGCAGCAGCGCCCTGCACGACCTCGCCCCGCACGCCAAGCTCGTCGGTCTCGTGGTGTTCGTGCTCCTCGTCGTGTCCGTCCCGTCCACCGCCCACGTCGCCCTCGGCGCCCTCCTCGTCCTGGCGGTCGCCGTGCTCGCCTCGACCCGGGTGCCCGCGCGGCACGTGCTGCCGCGGCTCGCCGTCGAGATCCCCTTCGTCGTGTTCGCCATCGTGCTCCCGTTCGTGGCCGTCGGGCCGAAGATCGACGTCGGCCCGTTCAGCGTGTCCGAGCAGGGGCTGGATGCCGCCATCGCCCTGCTCCTCAAGGGCACCTGCGGCGTCGTCGCGGCTGTCACCTTCGCGGTCACGACCAGACCCCGCGACCTCGTGCGCGCCCTGCAGCACCTTCGGGTGCCCGACCCCCTCGTGCTCATCGCGTCGTTCATGGTGCGCTACGTCGACGTCGTGGTCGACCAGATGCGCCGCATGCGGGTCGCGCGGGAGTCCCGGGGCTTCCGCTCCTCCTCGGTGCGGGGCTGGCCGACCATCGCGTCGAGCGCGGGAGCGCTGTTCATCCGCAGCTACGAGCGCGGTGAGCGCGTGCACCTGGCGATGGTCAGCCGGGGCTACTCCGGGTCGATGCCGGTGACCGCTCCGCTGTCGGCCACGACGCCCCAGTGGGCACTGGCCATGGCCCCCGCACTGCTGGCGGCCGGGGTCTCCCTCGCGGTGCGCGCGTCATGAGCATCCCCGTCCTCGACCTGAACGGGGTCGCCTACGCCTATCCCGGCGGGCACCAGGCCCTCTTCGGGGTCGACCTGCACGTGCACCGTGGGGAGCGCATCGCCCTCCTCGGGCCCAACGGCGCCGGCAAGACGACCCTGGTGCTGCACCTCAACGGCATCCTCACCCCGGGTCGGGGCACGGTGGCGGTCTCCGGCCTTCCCGTCACCGGGGACAACCTCCTGGAGGTCCGACGCCGGGTGGGCATCGTCTTCCAGGACCCCGACGACCAGCTGTTCATGCCGACCGTGCGCGACGACGTGGCGTTCGGCCCGGCCAACCTCGGCCTCCGGGGCCCCGAGCTCGACGCGCGGGTGGTGGAGGCCCTCGAAGCGGTGGGGGTCGGCGACCTCGCCGACCGGGCCCCGCACCACCTCTCCTTCGGGCAGCGGCGGCGCGTGGCCATCGCCACCGTGCTCGCGATGCACCCGGAGGTCCTCGTCCTGGACGAGCCGTCGTCGAACCTCGACCCGACCTCGCGCCGGGAGCTCGCCGAGATCCTGCGCGGGTTGGACGTCACCATCCTCATGGTCACCCACGACCTCCCGTATGCCGTCGAGCTGTGTGAGCGCGCGGTGGTCCTGTCCGAGGGCACCGTGGTCGCTGACGGGGTCACGCGGGAGGTGCTCGCGGACTCCTCGTTCATGGCTCGCCACCGCCTGGAGCTCCCCGTCGGGTTCTCGATCTAGGCTGGAGGCATGCCAGCCATCGAGTTCGACCCGCCCTCGCGATTCGTCGCCGGCACCGTCGGGCCCCCCGGGGGTCGCACGTTCTTCCTCCAGGCGACCGGCGAGGGCCAGCTCTGCTCCGTGTCCCTCGAGAAGGTCCAGGTCAGCGTCCTCGCCGAACGGGTGACCGAGCTGCTCGACACCCACGCCGAAGGCACGGCCACCGAGCCGGTCGGCCCCGGTGACACCGACCCGCTCGGCACACCGATCGAGGACGAGTTCCGCGTCGACACCCTGAGCCTCGCGTGGGACCCCGCCCGTGGCGTCGTCGTCATCGAGTGCCACGACCAGGACCCCGAGGAGGCGGACGCCGACACCCTGAGCACCCTGCGGGTCGTGCTCGCGCCCGAGGCGGCACGAGCGTTCGCGCGGCGGTGCACCGCGCTCGTCTCGGCCGGCCGCCCCAACTGCCCCTTCTGCGGTCAACCTCTCGACCCCTCCGGCCACATCTGCCCCCGTGCCAACGGCTACCGACGCTGAGGTCGCGGACCTCCTCGCCGTCGGTGCGCTCACCCCGGTCGGGCGGATCTCGGCCTCCTCCAACGGTGCCCTCCTCTGCTCCCTCGAGTCGTCGAAGGAGCCCCTGCTCGTCATCCACAAGCCCGAGGCCTCCGAGCGCCCGCTGTGGGACTACCCGGACGGCACCCTCGCCGCCCGGGAGCGAGCGGCCTACGTCGTCAGCGCGGCCGGTGGCTTCGGCGTGGTCCCGCCGACGGTCCTGCGAGAGGGCCCCCTCGGCAGGGGCTCGGTGCAGCAGTGGGTCGGACCGGTGGACACCGACCCCGAGCCGCTCGTCGACGTCACGTCGGCGGAGGCGGTGCCGGACGGCTGGGTTGTGGTGCTCGAAGGTCGCAGCCCGGACGGTGACCCGGTCGTGGTGTCACACAGCCGCGAGCCCGCGCTGCGCACGGTCGCCGTGCTCGACGCCGTGATCAACAACTCCGACCGGAAGGGCAGCCACGTGATCCGGGACGGCAGCCTGGTCCGTGGGTGCGACCACGGCGTGAGCCTGGGGGTCGAGCCCAAGCTGCGCACCGTGCTGTGGGGATGGGCGGGGGACGCGATCGCTCGCAGCGACCTGGCCCGCCTCGAGGCGCTCGACGACGCACTGTCGGGCCCGGTCGAGGCCGAGCTGTTGGAGCTGCTGACCCGCGCCGAGGTGCGAGCGCTGCGCGCGCGGGTGACCGCGTTGCTGGGCGGCGGGCGGCACCCGTTGCCCACTCCGGGCTGGCCCGCCATCCCGTGGCCGGCTCTGTGACCGCTGCCGTCTAGGCTGACCCGGTGAAGTCGTGGCCCGCTCCCTTCGTCCCGGCCGTCCCCGGCGCCGGCGACCCCCTCCACCTCTATGACACCCGCACCCGGTCGGTGCGCCCGGTGGATGCCGGGCCGGTGGCCAGGATGTACGTCTGCGGCATCACGCCGTACGACGCCACCCACCTGGGGCACGCCGCGACCTACGTGACGTTCGACGTCGTGCGCCGTGCCCTGGCTGACGCCGGCCACCGGGTCGAGTCCGTCCAGAACGTCACCGATGTCGACGACCCGCTCCTGGCGCGAGCCGCACGCGACGGGATCGACTGGCGCGACCTCGCCACGGCCGAGATCGACCTCTTCCGCGAGGACATGACCGCCCTGGGCGTCATCCCACCGGAGCACTACCTCGGCGTCGTCGAGTCGATCCCCGAGATCATCGCGTCGGTCCGGGCGCTGCTGGACTCCGGGGCCGCCTACCGGCTGCCCGTTCCTGACGGTGCGGGCGACGGGGACGACCTCTACCTGGACCTGAGCCGGGCGCCGGCCTTCGGGTCGGTCTCCGGCTGGGACCGCGGGGCGATGCTCGCCGTCTACGCCGACCGGGGAGGCGACCCCGACCGCGCGGGAAAGCGCGACGCCCTCGACCCCTTGCTGTGGCAGGCCGTCCGGACCGGCGAGCCGTCCTGGGATGACGCGGTGCTCGGCGCCGGCCGACCCGGATGGCACATCGAGTGCACGGCGATCTGCCTGGGCCACCTGGGCGACGTGATCGACATCCAGGGCGGTGGCACCGACCTCGTCTTCCCGCACCACGAGATGACCGCCACCCAGGCTCTCGCACTGACCGGCGAGGGTCAGTTCGCCCGGCACTACGTGCACCAGGGGATGGTCGGCCTCGAGGGCGCCAAGATGAGCAAGTCCCGCGGCAACCTCGTGCTCGTCTCGCGGCTCCGCGCCGACGGGGTCGACCCGATGGTCATTCGCCTCCTGCTCCTCGCCCAGCACTACCGTGAGGACTGGGACTACACCCCGGACCTGCTCGAGAGCGCGCAGGCGCGCCTGGACCGGTGGCGCGAGGCACTGTCGGTCAACCTGGGCGCGGAGTCCAGCACGACCCTCGCCGCGGTGCGCGCGGCCGTGGCCGACGACCTCGACACCCCGGCGGCCCTCGCGGCGGTCGATGCCTGGGCCGAGCGCACCCTCGCCGGCGAGTGGACGACGCGCGCCGCCCCCGGCCCCCTCGCCCGTCTCCTCGACGCGCTGCTCGGCATCCGCATCTGACCGCGCCCTTGACCCTCACACGGTGAGAGGGGCCATCGTGGGGGCCATGGACGACACCGAGACCCTCATGTCGATCGGGGAGTTCTCCGCCCGCACGCGGCTCAGCGTGCGGATGCTCCGTCACTACGACGAGCACGGCGTGCTGGTTCCCGCGATGGTGGACCCGCACTCGGGCTACCGCCGCTACCACCGGGAGCAGCTGGCCCTCGCCGCGCACGTGCGCCGCCTGAGGGACGTGGGGTTCTCCGTGTCCGCCATCGCCGCCGTCATCGCGGCCCGCGGCACCCCCGCGTACGTGCATGCGCTCGAGCTCCAGCGCGTGGCCCTGCGCGAGGAGCTGCACGCCGTCACCGCACGGCTGGCCCTCATCGACCAGCTCCTCGACACCGAAGGACACGCCATGACCAGCATCACCGTCACCCGCACCACCGTCCCCGCCCGCAGGGTGGTCGCCCTGCGCGGCACCATCCCCACCTACTCCGACGACGGCCTGCTCTGGGCCCGGCTCGCGCCCGAGCTGGAGGCCCAGGGCATCACCCCGACGGGGCCGGGTGGGTGCATCGAGCACGATCCCGAGTACCGGGAGGCCGACGTCGACGAGTCGATCTGGCTCCCCGTGGCGTACGGCACCACCGCGTCAGCCCCTCTGGAGGTCATCGACCTCCCGCCCCAGGACGTCGTCCTGGCGCGTGTCGAGGGCCCCTACTCCCTGATCTCCGAGGCGCACGCCCGGATCGAGGAGTTCGTGCAGGCGGAGGGGCTCACCGTCGCCGCACGGGGCGCCGGCTCCCCGATCGAGACCAAGGTCTTCAACCGCTACCTGGCCGACCCGGGGGTGTGCGCCGAGGAGGACCTCGTCACCGAGGTGCACGTGCCGCTGGGCTGACGACAAGATCCTTGGCCTCGAGTGCGGAAGTGGTCGCCAGGGCGACGACTTCCGCACTCGAGGCTGGGGCTCAGCCGGGCTGGCCGGGCTCCTCGGAGCCGCGGCGACGCAGGTAGCGTTCGAACTCCTTGGCGATCGCGTCGCCACTCGCCTCGGGGAGCTCGGCAGTGTCCTGGGCCTCCTCGAGGCTCTCGACGTACTCCGCGACCTCCTCGTCGGAGGAGGCCAGCTCGTCGATACCGCGCTCCCAGGCCCGGGAGTCCTCATCGAGCTCACGGTGGTCGACCGGGCCGTCGAGCAGCTCTTCGAGGCGGCTCACCAGGGCCAGGGTGGCCTTCGGGGACGGGCTGTGGCCGGCATAGTGCGGCACGGCGGCCCAGCAGGACACCGAGGGGATGCCGACCTGGGTGGCGGCATCCGCGAGGACCCCGACGATGCCGGTGGGCCCCTCGTAGGAGCTCAGCTCCAGGTCGTGGCGGTGGCGGGTGTCCTCGCTGTCGGACGTGGCGCTCACCGGGATCGGGCGGGAGTGCGCGACGTCGGCCATCAGGGCCCCGAGGGTGATGACCGTGTTGACGTCGGCGGCCTGCGCGAGCTCCATGAGCTCGATGGCGAAGGCGCGCCACCGGAAGGACGGCTCGACCCCCTGCACGAGCACGACGTCCCGACCCAGCGGGGTGTCGGTGGCGACGAGGACCCGCGTCGTGCGCCAGCTGATCCGCCGCCGTCCGTTCTCGGCCACGACGCGCGGCCGGTTGACCTGGAAGTCGTAGTAGTCCTCGGGGTCCAGGGCCGCGACGACCTCCGCGTCCCAGATCTCCGCGAGGTGCTCGATGACGGCGCTCGCGGCCTCACCGGCGTCGTTCCACCCCTCGAAGGCCGCGATCATCACCGCGTCCTTCAGCTCGGGCAGGTCCTCAAGCTCGATCACCGCGTCCTCCTGTCGTCAGGACTCCACCCTACGGCTCCCTAGACTCCATGGTCATGAGCCTGCCCGCAGCCGTCCTCTGGGACATGGACGGCACGATCGTCGACACCGAGCCCTACTGGATCGACGCCGAGCACGACATCGTCGAGGAGCACGGCGGGCAGTGGAACGACGAGTTCGCCCACCAGATCGTCGGCAGCGACCTGCTGGTGTCCGCGGAGTTCATCCGCGCCAACTCACCGATCACGTGGGACCCGCCCCGCATCGTCGAGGAGCTGCTCGTGCGGGTCGTCGCCCGGATCCGTGAGCACGTGCCCTGGCGACCGGGGGCCCTCGAGCTGCTGGACGGCCTCCGGGAGGCCGGCGTCCCCAACGCGCTCGTCACGATGTCGTGGCGGTCGCTGGCCGACGCGGTGCTCGACGCCCTGCCGGAGGGCACCTTCCAGGTCGTCGTCACCGGGGACGAGGTGGAGCACGGCAAGCCGCACCCGGAGCCCTACCACGCCGCGGCCCGAGCCCTGGGGGTCTCGCCGCGGGACTGCGTCGCGATCGAGGACTCCCCGACCGGGGTGCGTTCGGCGATCTCGGCCGGGGTGCCCACGGTGGCGGTGCCGCACGTGGTGTCGGTGCCCGAGCTCGCGGGGGCCGTGCACCTGGACAGCCTGGAGGGCGTCACACCGCAGCGGTTGGCCACGCTCGCCGACCGGGCTCGGTCCGGGTCAGTCCTGGGCGGAGAGGGCCTCGCCTGATCGGTCCGGGTCGCCGACTGCCGCGGCCAGCTCCTCCCGGGAGTGGATGTCCAGCTTCTGGTAGACGTGGCGCAGGTGGTACTCCACCGTCTTGGGGCTGAGGAACAGTGCCACCGCTGCCTCGCGGGTGGTCCGCCCGTCGGCCAGGAGCACCACGATCTGCCGTTCCTGCGGCGTGAGCCCGCTCATGATGCCGGCCGGCCCCCTCAGCGCCGGCTCGCCGGTCGCCTCGATCTCGCTGGCCGCCCGGTCCGCCCAGGGGCGGGCGCCCAAGGCCTCGAAACCCGACAGACCAGCGCGGAGCAGCGGGCGGGCGTCGACCCGTCGCCGGGCCCGCCGCAGCCACTCGCCGTAGGCGAGGACGGTCCGCGCCGACTCGAAGGCGTCCGGCGTCCGGTCGTGCAGGGCCAGCGCCTCGGCGAACGCCGACTCGGCACGATCGGGGGATGCCGTCAGGGCCATCGCCCGATGCGCCCTGGCCATGGCCCACGGCTGGCCCTTGGCCAAGGCCATGCCCATGTAGGCGTGGGCCACCTCCGCGGCCCGCTCGACGTCGCCGCGACGCTGGTGGCACTCGACGAGCTCGGGTCCGGGCCAGAGGTCGGGGTCGCGAACCCCCAGGTCGGTCAGGACGTGTGCCAGGCGGTCGTACGCGGACGTGGCGGCGACCAGGTCGCCGCCGGCCAGCTCGAGGTCACCGATGGCGAACCGGGACCAGATCCGAGCGAGGTGGGCCGAGTTCTCGGAGCCGAGGGCCTCCGCCTCCGCGGCGTGGACGCGGCAGGCCTCGGGATGACCGGTCCGCGCCTCGAGCCACGCCAGGCCGGCCAGCGCCAGGGCGAGGTCGTTGCCCTGGTCCACCTCCCGTGCGAGGCGGATCGCCTCGTCGTAACCCGACTCGGCGTCGGCCCAGCTCGAGGCGCCGGCGTCGTCGCGGGCGACGAGCGTGAGCAGGAACGGCAGGGTGCCGACGGCCGCCCGGGTCCGGACCGCCGAGACCGCGGCGGTCATGGCGTGCCGGGCGGGTCCGGACTCGCGGAGGAACAAGGGGCCGATGAGCGACCACCGGAGCTGCCACTGGTCGGGCTCGACCGCGGACCGGGCCGACAGGGCCATCGCGGCCCGGATGTTCCTCGCGCCCTCGTCACCGCTCCCACCGAGGGTCAGGGCCACCCCCGCCGCGAGGCGGCCCAGCCGGGTGGCAGCAGGCCCCGCTCCGGTGGCGGTGAGCTCGGCCAGCCGGTCCGCGGTGCGCAGCGCAGTCTCCGTGTCGCACAGGAAGAAGCACGTGTCCACGGCATCGGCGAACAGCAGGATCGCCGCGTCCCGGTCCTGCGGGGCCATCTCGTCAGCAGCGGCCAGCTGCAGGTCTCGGGCGCGCTCCAGGGAGCCCGACCGTGCTGCGATCGCACCGAGCCTCCCTCGTGCGGTGGCTGCCGCGAGCGGCGTGCCGGACCGGTCGAGTGCCTCCTCCAGCACCACGACCGCGGACCCACTGGCACCCGACAGCCAGAACTGGCCGCCGGCCAGGGACAGTCGACGACTGACGTCCCCCGGCCGTCCGGTCAGGGCGGCGCAGCGCTGATACTGCGCCGCGGCGACGGCGTTCGCGCCCCGACCGGCTGAGCGCTGCGCTGCCTGCTCCAGGACGTCGGCCGCCGCGTCGTCCTGTCCGAGCGCCCCCTCCGCCACGTGCCACGCGCGGCGGTCCAGCTCCGGTGTCGCGGCGGCCAGGTGCCGGTGAGCTGCTCGCCGGTCAGCGGGTGTCGCGGCGCCGTAGGCCGCAGCACGCACGAGAGGGTGAGCGAACTCGACACCGTCGTCGGTCACGGTCACCAGCCCGCTGGCCTCCGCCGGCGCCAGAGCCTGGAGGGAACACCCCGCGGCGACACAGGCGCGCGAGAGCACCCGCAGGTCGTGGCTGTCCGTCGCCGCCAGCAGCAGGACTGACCGCGCGGCATCCGGAAGGGCGACGATGCGGCGCGAGTAGCGCTCGAGCAGCTCGCCGGTCAGGGGTAGCGGCGACCCCGACGGTGCCGACGTCAGCCGCTGCGCGTCGGAGGCCATCTCGATGATGGCCAGCGGGTTGCCCCCCGTCGCCTCGTGGTAGCGCTGCAGCTGCACCTCGCCCCACGGCTCGTCACCGCGCGCGGTCACGAGGGCTCGGGTGTCCTCGACCCCCAGGCCGTCGAGACGCAGGACCGGCAGGTCGAGGAGCGGGGACTCCTCCTCCGAGCGGAGGCTGACGACGAGGGCGACACGGTCGGCCTCGAGCCGCCGGGCCGCGAAGGCCAGCGCGTGGCCGGACGACGGGTCGAGCAGGTGGGCGTCGTCCACGAAGACCGCGAGCGGGCGTTCGTCCGCGGCCCGGGTGAGCAGCCCGAGCACCGCGGCGCCCACGGCGAACCGCTCGGGAGCGGATCCGGCGCGCAGCGCCAACGCGACAGCGAGCGCTTCTGCCTGGGGGGGCGGTAGCTCGTCGAGGCCCCCCAGCAGGGGGGCACAGATCTGATGCAGGCCGCTGAACGCGACCTCGCGCTCAGCCTCGACGCCGCGCGCCCCCACCCGCCGCATCTGTGAGGCGGCAGCCCGCGCGAACTCCAGGAGGGCGGTCTTCCCGATGCCGGGGTCCCCCACGATCGCGAGCGCACCGCTGCGCCCGACCCGGGCACCGGAGAGGACCCGCTCGATCGCCTGTCGTTCGGCCATCCGTCCGACGAGCACGCTCGCAGTCTAGGTCCCGCCCCAGGTGTCGCTCCGAAAAGACCAGGGGGGCCACCTGATTCGGCGGCCTCGTCAGCCGTCCTACGGTGGCGGCCCGAACCACGTCGAGCAGGAGAGAGCCGTCGTCATGACCGATCTGCAGGAAACACCCACCATCGACCTCGACAAGCTGATGGCCTTCGTCTTCAAGGCGGTCGACGAGGTCGGGGCCACACTCAACACCGCCCTCGTCGTGATGGGCGACAAGCTGGGCTACTACCGCCTCATGGCCGACGCCGGGCCGGTCACACCCACTCGTCTCGCCGAGCTCAGCGCGACGGGCGAACCGTACGCGCGGGAGTGGCTCAACGCCCAGGCGGCCGGCGGCATCGTGTCGTTCGACCCGGAGACGGGGCTCTACACCCTTCCGCCCGAGCAGGCCGCCGCGCTCACCGACCCGAGCAGCCCGGCATACCTGCCCGGCTTCTTCCAGATCGCCCTCGGCACCGCCCACGACGTCGACTCGGTGGTGCAGGCGGCTCGGTCGCAGGCGGGAGTCGGCTGGCACGAGCACCACACCGACGTGCACGACGGGTGCGAGCGCTTCTTCCGCACCATGTACAACGCCCACCTCGTCGGTGAGTGGCTGCCGGCCCTCGAGGGTGTCGTCGACAAGCTGAGCCGCGGCGCGAGCGTGGCCGACATCGGGTGCGGCCACGGAGCCTCGACGGTGATCATGGCCCAGGCCTTCCCACAGTCCACCTTCGTCGGCTTCGACTACCACCCGGCCTCGATCGCCACGGCCCGTGAGCGTGCGGAGGCCGCGGGTGTCTCGGACCGGGTGCGGTTCGAGGTCGCCTCGGCGACCGAGTTCCCGGGGAGTGGCTACGACCTCGTCGCGACGTTCGACGCGCTCCACGACATGGGCGACCCGGTCGGCGCGGCGCGGCACGTCAGGGATGCCGTGGCGCCCGACGGCACCTGGCTGATCGTGGAGCCGATGGCCGGTGACACGGTGAGCGACAACCTCAACCCGGTTGGCCGGGCCTACTACGGCTTCTCCACCCTGCTGTGCACCCCCTCCTCGCTCGCGCAGGAGGTCGGCCTCGCCCTCGGCACCCAGGCCGGGCCGGCGCGGATCAGGGACGTCGTCACCACCAGCGGGTTCACGCGGTTCGCGACGGCGGCACAGACTCCCTTCAACCGGGTACTCGAGGTGCGTCCCTGACGAGGACCGGGTGGAGACTGAGGGACATGTCACCGACGACGGTGCTGCTAGAGCCCACGGACCGGGGGTCCGTCGTGCGCGACGGCGTCCGGATCCACTACGCCGTCCACGGCGACGCCGGCACCACGATCCTGCTGATGCCCACCTGGATCGTGGTGCACTCCCGGGTCTGGAAGGCGCAGGTCGGCTACCTCGCGCGGCACTTCCGGGTGGTGACCTTCGACGGTCGCGGCAGCGGACGCTCGGACCGCCCCACTGGTCCGAGCGCCTACCGCGACGAGGAGTATGCCGCTGACGCTCTCGCGGTGCTCGACGCGACCGACACGGCCGCGGCCGCCGTCGTGGGAATGTCCTGGGGCCTGACCTGGGCCGTGCACCTCGCTGCCACCCACCCCGACCGGGTGCTGGGCGTGATGGGCATCGCCGGGTCGAGTGCGGTGGACGTGCCGCGAGGCGATCGTTCGGCCATCGACTGGGAGGGGCCGAGTCGGGGCCGCGAGGGATGGGCCGGATACAACAAGGGCGTCTGGCTCGACGGCGGCTTCGACGACTTCATGGGCTTCTTCTTCAGCCAGATGTGGAGCGAGGCGCACAGCACCAAGCAGATCGAGGACGCGGTCGGCTGGTCGCGCGAGACGACGGCGCAGGTCGTCGCCGATGCGAGTGCGGGGATGCACGGGTTCGACGGCCTGGCCATCACCCCGATCGAGGAGGTCTGTCGGAAGGTGCGGTGCCCGGTGCTGCTCGTGCACGGCACGGCCGACCGGATCTCGCCGCCGGCGGTGAGCGAGCGGATGGCCGAGCTCACCGGCGGCACCGTGGTGCTCCTCCAGGGCTGTGGGCACGGGGTGATGGCCCGTGACCCGGTCAAGGTCAACCACCTGGTGCGGGCCTTCGTCGAGGGTCTGGACACCGCGCCGGCCCCGGTGTCGTTCGCCCGACCGCCGAGCTGGACCCGCGCGCCGGCGCGGCGCAGGCGGGCCCTCGTCCTGTCCTCTCCCATCGGGCTGGGGCATGCGCGGCGGGACCTGGCGGTCGTCGACGAGCTGCGCAAGCTCCATCCGGACCTCGAGGTCTCGTGGCTCACCCAGCACCCCGTGACCGCGCTCCTCGAGGCCGCGGGGGAGAGCGTGCACCCGGCGTCGGCCTGGCTGGCGAGCGAGAGCGCGCACGTCGAGCACGAGGCGGGGGAGCACGACCTGCACGCCTTCCAGGCGATCCGGTCGATGGACGAGGTGCTGGTCAACAACTTCATGGTCTTCGACGACGTGGTCCGTGGCGAGCACGTCGACCTCGTCGTGGCGGACGAGGCGTGGGACGTCGACCACCACCTCCACGAGAACCCGGAGCTGAAGCGATTCGCGTTCGCATGGCTGACCGACTTCGTCGGCTGGCTGCCCATGCCCGAGGGGGGCTCCGCCGAGGCCGCGCTCACGGCCGACTACAACGCCGAGATGATCGCGCAACGGGAGCGCTACCACCGGGTGCGTGACCGGTCGATCTTCGTGGGCTCGCCCGAGGACGTGGTGCCGGCGTCCTTCGGCCCGGGACTGCCCGGGATCCGGGACTGGATGCAGGACAACTTCGAGTTCCCGGGGTATGTCACGGGCTTCGACCCGACGGTGCTCGACGACAGGGTCGGCCTTCGCCGCGAGCTGGGCTACGACCTCGACCAACCGCTGTGCGTCGTGACCGTCGGGGGCACCGGGGTGGGGGAGGACCTCCTGCGCCGGGTGCTCGACGCCGTCCCGTTGGCCCGGCGCTCGGTGCCCGACCTCCGGGTGCTCGTCGTGGCCGGCCCACGCATCGACCCGCGCACCCTGCCCAGGCGCCGGGGCGTCACCGTCCGCGGGTTCGTGCCGGACCTGCACCGCCACCTGGCCGCGGCCGACCTCGCGATCGTCCAGGGAGGGCTCACCACCTGCATGGAGCTCACCGCCGTGAACCGGCCCTTCCTCTACGTCCCCCTACGTCACCACTTCGAGCAGCAGTTCCACGTCCGACACCGGCTGGAGCGGCACGGCGCGGGTCGCTGCCTGCCCTACGACGAGGCCCGCGACCCGGACCAGCTCGCGGCAGCCATCGTCGCCGACCTGGGGCGGGACGTCGCCTACCTGCCGGTGGAGCGCGACGGAGCAGCCCGCGTGGCCGATCTGCTCTCGGACCTCCTCTGACCGCCCGACCGGGCCCGGGCGCGCTCAGTCCTGTGCGGGGAGTGCCTCGCCCGAGCGCTCCGGGTTGAGCGCGATCTCGCTCGCCCCCTCGGGCAGTGGGGGAGGGGTGCCGCCCCAGGCGGGGCAGAGGTCGCGGAAGTCGCACCAGTCGCACAGCTTCGAGGTGCGCGGTCGCCAGTCCCCGCTCTTGGCCGCCCGCACCACCGCATCCCAGATCGCACGGACGGTGCGCTCCACCGCCAGCAGGTCGCGCTCGTCGGGGGCGTAGCGCACCACCTCACCGTTGCCGAGGTAGACCAGCTGGAGCTGGCGGGGGATCTCACCGCGCATCCGCCAGAGCACCAGGGCGTAGAACTTCATCTGGAAGAGGGCCTTGGCCTCGAAGAGCTCGCTCGGGGAGCGGCCGGTCTTGTAGTCGACGACCCGCATCGCGCCGTCGGCGGCCACGTCGAGCCGGTCGACGTACCCCCGCAGGGTGAGCCCGTCGACCTCGGTCTCGACGTAGAGCTCGCGGGCCTCCGGCTCGAGCCGCGTGGGGTCCTCGAGGTCGAACCACTGCTCGACCAGCGGGCGCGCAGCGGCGAGCCAGGACTCCTCGGTGAGGGTCTCGTCGTCCTCGACCATGGAGGCCAGCTCGGGCCGCTCCTCGACCAGCGCTCGCCACCTCGGCTCGATGAGGCCCAGGGCGGCCTCGGTCGTGCGGTGCTCGGCCGGCAGGTCGAAGAGGTGCTCCAGCACCGCGTGCACCAGCGTGCCGCGAGCCGCCGCCGGTGAGGGCGGGCCCTCGAGGCGGTCGATGGTGCGGAACCGGAAGAGCAGCGGGCACTGCTTGAAGTCCGCGGCGCGGCTCGGGGACAGGGCTGCTCTCATGGGCGACACAGTATGCCGGGCCGCCCACACCCCGCCCGACCTCCCCGACTTCGTCGGGGAAGAGGAGGGTGGTGCTGGGCGGACGGGGCGGGCCGGGGCTCAGTCGTCGGGGGTGTAGCCGAGGTTGGGTGCGAGCCACCGCTCGGCCGTGCGCACGTCCCAGCCCTTGCGCTCGGCGTACGACTCGACCTGGTCGCGCCCGATCCGCCCGACGACGAAGTACTGCGACTGCGGGTGGGAGAAGTACCAGCCCGACACCGACGCCCCGGGGCGCATGGCCATCGACTCGGTGAGCTCCATGCCGGTCTGCGCCTGCACGTCGAGGAGCTCCCAGATGAGCTCCTTCTCGGTGTGCTCTGGGCACGCGGGGTAGCCCGGCGCAGGGCGGATGCCGAGATACTTCTCCGCGACGAGGTCCAAACCGCTGAGGTGCTCGTCTGGTGCGTAGCCCCAGAACTCGTGCCGCACCCGCTCGTGCATCCGCTCGGCGAAGGCCTCGGCGAGCCGGTCGGCGAGGGACTCCAGGAGGATCGCGTTGTAGTCGTCGAGGTCGGCCTTGAACTCCATGACCTTCTCGTGGCTCCCCAGCCCGGCGGTGACGGCGAACGCGCCCACGTGGTCGCGCAGGCCGCTCTCCCGCGGTGCCACGTAGTCCGACATCGCCCGGTTGGGCACCCCCTCCCGGTGCTGCCCCTGCTGGCGCAGGGTGTGCAACGTGGTGCGCACCGAGCCCCGGCCCTCGTCGGTGTAGACCTCGATGTCGTCGTCGACGGCACTGGCCGGGAACAGCCCCAGGACGCCGTTGGCCCGTAGCCAGGCGTGCTTGACCACCTCGTCGAGCATGATCTGGGCGTCGTCGTACAGCCGGGTGGCGGCCTCGGACGTCGCGGGGTTGTTGAGGATGTCGGGGAAACGGCCCTTCATCTCCCAGGCGAGGAAGAACGGACCCCAGTCGATGTACTGGCGCAGCTCCTCCAGCGGGTAGTCGGTGAAGGTGCGCACGAACTGGGTGGGGGCGCGGTGCGCGCCCGCCCCCCGGCGGTCCAGCAGCCCGCGCTCCTGCTGGGCCAGCAGGTGGGGGACCGGCGGGTGGTAGCCCTGCCAGTCGATCGGCGTCGCGCGCTCGCGGGCCTGCTCGAGGGTGACCAGTGGACGCTCGGTCGACTTCGCGGCGTGCCGAGCGCGCAGCGAGTCGAAGTCCGCGGTGACGTCCGCCAGGAGCTTGGGCCGCAGCTCGTCGGAGAGCAGCTGGGCGACCACCGGCACCGATCGCGAGGCGTCCTTCACCCACACGACAGGGCCGTGGTACTTCTGGTCGACCTTCACGGCGGTGTGTGCCCGCGAGGTGGTGGCCCCACCGATGAGGAGCGGGATCTCCAGCCCCTGGCGCTCCATCTCCACCGCGAAGTTGACCATCTCGTCCAGGCTGGGGGTGATCAGCCCGGACAGGCCGATGACGTCGGCATCCTCGGCCCGCGCCGCGTCGATGATCTTCTGCGCCGGCACCATGACCCCGAGGTCCACGACGTCGTAGTTGTTGCACTGGAGCACCACGCCGACGATGTTCTTGCCGATGTCGTGCACGTCGCCCTTCACGGTCGCCATGACGATCTTGCCCTTGCTGCGCTGGACGTCGCCGGGCTTCTTCTCGGCCTCGATGAACGGGATGAGGTGGGCCACGGCCCGCTTCATCACCCGCGCGGACTTCACCACCTGCGGCAGGAACATCTTGCCGCTGCCGAACAGGTCACCGACCACGTTCATGCCGTCCATCAGCGGCCCCTCGATGACCTCGATGGGGCGTCCGCCGCGTGCGGCGATCTCCAGGCGCAGCACCTCGGTGTCGGCCTCGGCGTGCTCGTCGATCCCCTTGACCAGCGCGTAGGTGATCCGCTCGCCGATCGGCAGGGACCGCCACTCCTCCGCGATGGCCTCCTGCTTGGTGTCGCCGGTGTTGAAGCTGTCGGCCACCTCGAGCAGCCGCTCGGTCGAGTCCGACCGCCGGTTCAGGACGACGTCCTCGATGCGCTCGCGCAGGTCGGGGTCGATCTGGTCGTAGACGACGAGGGCCCCGGCGTTGACGATGCCCATGTCCATGCCGGCCCGGATGGCGTGGAACAGGAACACGGCGTGGATCGCCTCGCGAACGGCGTTGTTGCCACGGAAGCTGAACGACACGTTGGACACGCCACCGGAGATGAGGGCGTGAGGCAGGTGCTCCTTGATCCAGGCGGTCGCGTCGATGAAGTCGGTGCCGTATGCCGCGTGCTGCTCGATGCCCGTGGCCACGGCGAAGACGTTGGGGTCGATGATGACGTCCTCTGCGGGGAAGCCCACCTCCTCGACGAGCAGCCGGTAGGCCCGCTGGCAGATCTTCTTGCGGCGCTCGAGGTTGTCGGCCTGGCCGTCCTCGTCGAAGGCCATGACGACCACCGCCGCGCCGTACTTCCGGGCCAGCCGCGCGTGGTGCAGGAAGGGCTCCTCGCCCTCCTTCATGGAGATCGAGTTGATGATCGGCTTGCCCTGGGTGACCTTGAGCCCGGCCTCGATGACCTCCCACTTGCTGGAGTCGATCATCAGCGGGACCCGGCAGATGTCGGGCTCGGTGGCGATGAGCTTGAGGAAGCGGTCCATCGCGGCCACCCCGTCGATCATCCCCTCGTCCATGTTGACGTCGATGACCTGGGCGCCGGACTCCACCTGTTGGCGCGCGACGCTCAGGGCCGTGCCGTAGTCCCCGTCGGTGATCAACCGGCGGAAGCGCGCCGACCCGGTGATGTTGGTGCGCTCACCGACGTTGACGAAGAGGCTGTCGGCGTCGATGACGAAGGGCTCGAGGCCCGACAGCCTCAGCGCGGGCGGCACCTCGGCGGGCTCGCGCGCAATGCCGCTCGCGGCCGCCGCCGCGATGGCCGCGATGTGGTCCGGTGTCGTGCCGCAGCAGCCACCGACGATGTTGACCAGCCCGGACGTCGCGAACTCGCCCACGACTCCCGCCATCGCGTCCGGCGTCTCGTCGTACTCACCGAACGCGTTGGGCAGACCGGCATTCGGGTGCGCCGAGACGAAGCAGTCGGCGAAGCGCGACAGCTCGGCCACGTAGGGCCGCAGCTCCCCGGCCCCCAGGGCGCAGTTGAGCCCGACCGACAGCGGCCGGGCGTGCCGCACCGAGTACCAGAACGCCTCGGTGACCTGACCGGAGAGGGTGCGCCCCGACGCATCGGTGATCGTGCCCGAGATCATCACCGGCCAGCGCCGGTCGTGCTCGTCGAAGAGGGTCTCGAGGGCGAAGATCGCCGCCTTGGCGTTGAGGGTGTCGAAGATCGTCTCGATGAGGAGCACGTCGGCGCCGCCGTCGACGAGGCCGCGCGCCTGCTCCAGGTAGGCCTCGACGAGACCGTCGAAGGTGATGTTGCGTGCGCCGGGGTCGTTGACGTCCGGAGAGATCGACCCGGTGCGGTTGGTGGGGCCGATCGCACCGGCGACCCAGCGTGGCCGGTCCGGGGTCCGCTCGGTCATCGCGTCGGCGGCGCCGCGCGCGAGCGAGGCCGCCGCGACGTTCATCTCGTAGGCGAGACCCTCCATCCCGTAGTCGGCGAGGGAGATCCGTTGGGCGTTGAACGTGTTGGTCTCGACGATGTCCGCGCCCGCCTCGAGGTAGGCGGTGTGGATGTCCGCGATGATGTCCGGCTGGGTCAGGGACAGCAGGTCGTTGTTGCCCTGGAGGTCGCTCGGGTGGTCAGCGAAACGCTCACCCCGGTAGTCCGCCTCGGACAGGCCGTGGGCCTGGATCATCGTGCCCATCGCACCGTCGAGCACGAGCACGCGCCCACCGAGCGCGGCGGTGAGGTCGTCGGTGGCGTCCGGGCGGTGCGGCACGGTCACGGGAGCGTCGATTCGGTCGGGGTCGAGGGTCTGCAACCCAGTATGCCGCGCGGCTCACGTAGGGTCCGAGCCATGTCCGTCAGTGATCCGCCACCGCCGCGAGGTGCCGTCCGGGTCGCCCGCGTCGCAGGCGTGCCGGTCTACATCGGTCGCGGGTGGCTGCTCCTCGCCGCGTTCGTCGCGTGGACCGGGTGGTCCAACAACCGGGACCTGGAGACCGGCACCGCGATCGCCTACGCCGCGACCCTGGTCCTGAGCATCCTCGTGGCCGTGCTCGGGCACGAGGTGGCCCACGCCCTCAGTGCCCGGGCAGTGGGCCTGCAGGTTCACCGCATCGTCGCGGACCTCTGGGGCGGGCACACGGCATTCGACGGGTCCCGGGTCACTCCCGGACGCAACGCCGTGGTGTCGGTGAGCGGGCCCCTGGCCAACGTCGTCATGGCCGGGGTCGGTCTTGCCGTCGAGGCCGTCCTGCCGGTCGGTTTGAGCGGCTTCGCCTGGCCCTTCGTCGTGCTCAACCTGCTCCTCGGTGGCTTCAACATGTTGCCCGGGCTCCCGCTCGACGGTGGGCAGCTCGTGCACTCCCTGGTGTGGGGCGTCAGCGGGCGGCGCGACCTGGGACTGCTCGTGGCCGGATGGTGCGGCAGGGTCGTCGCCGGTGTGGTGGTGCTGTGGTTCGGGGTGCGCCCGGTGCTCCAGGGCCGGGCCGACCTCTTCCAGGTGGGGCTGGCGCTGGTCATGGCGTGGATCCTCTGGTCAGGGGCCACCGCAGCGATTCGGCGCGCCCCGCTGGACCGGCTGCTGGAGCGGGTCCGCCCCGAGGACGTCATGGACGCCGTGGTGGTCCTGCCGCCGGCGACACCGCTGGGGCAGGCCCTCGGAACGGGCCGGCGCGTGCTGTGCCTCGACGAGACGGGGCGGCCGACCCTCGTCCTCCCACCGGGCGGCAACGGTGCTCCCGACCTGGCCGCGCTGGCGGCAGGGACTCCGCTCTCCTCGGTGGTGGTCCGACTCCCCGACGACTGCCTCGTCGAGCTCGCCCCCGGGGACTCCGCCGAGGCGGTGCTGCGCTCCCTGGCGAGCACCGGATGGGGCCTCGTCGTCGTCACCACGGGCGGTGTCGCCCGCGGTGCCATCACCTCGGAGCGGCTCAACGCGGTGGCCAAGAGCGTCGCCGCGCGCAACTAGACTCCGGGCTCATGACAGCAACCGGATCCGAGCTGCGCCGTGGGCCGTTCACCGAGGGTGACCGCGTGCAGCTCACCGACACACGGGGCCGGCTGCACACGATCACCCTGGCGCCGGGCAAGCAGTTCCACACCCACCGCGGCTACCTCCAGCACGACGACCTCATCGGCGCCCCCGACGGCTCCACGGTGAAGAACACCTCCGGGGTGGAGTACCTCGCACTACGGCCGTTGCTGTCGGACTACGTCATGTCCATGCCGCGGGGTGCCGCCGTGATCTACCCCAAGGACTCCGGGCAGATCGTGACCATGGCCGACATCTTCCCCGGCGCGGTGGTCGTCGAGGCCGGGGTCGGGTCGGGCGCGTTGTCGATGTCGCTCCTTCGCGCCGTGGGCGACGGCGGGCACGTGCACTCCTTCGAGCGCCGCGAGGACTTCGCCGAGATCGCCAGGGCCAACGCCCGTGACTTCTTCGGGGGTGACCACCCCGCCTGGACGGTCACCGTCGGCGACCTCGTCGAGTCGCTGCCGTCAGCGGTGGAGGACAGCTCGGTCGACCGGGTCGTGCTCGACATGCTGGCACCGTGGGACTGCCTGGATGCCGTGGCCACCGCCCTCGCACCCGGTGGGGTGCTCATCTGCTACGTCGCCACCGCGACCCAGCTGTCCAAGGTGGCCGAGGCGATGCGTGACCACGGTTCGTGGACCGAGCCGTCGGCCTGGGAGTCCCTCGTGCGCGGCTGGCACCTGGAGGGGCTGGCCGTGCGGCCCCAGCACCGTATGCACGGCCACACCGGCTTCCTCATCACCAGCCGACGACTGGCTCCCGGCGTGCCGCCCCCGCTGCGCAAGCGGCGCCCCGGTGGCGGGTACGTCACCGACGAGGAGGCCCCCGTGCAGGAGTGGACCCCGGAGAGCATCGGGGAGCGGGTCCCCTCCGAGAAGCGGGTGCGCAAGGTTCGACGCTCGATGACGGCAGGTCAAGACTCCGAGACATCCCCACGCTCCTGAGCCGCGCGGGTTATCGTCGTTCATGAGCACCGACGAGCCGAACGGGGACGTCCCGGGCACCCGTGCCGCCCTGGAGGCGGAGCGTGCGGCCCTGGAGTCCGAGATCGCCGCCCTGCGGGCGAGGGGTCAGGTCACGCCGACCCAGCTGCGCACCCTCGAGCGCGACCTCGCGGGGTTGCGCTCGCAGATCGCCACGCTCTCCTCGCAGAACGAGCGGCTGGTCCGCACCCTGCGCGACGCCCGTGAGCAGATCATCAGCCTCAAGGCCGAGGTCGACCGCCTCGCCCAGCCGCCTGCGGCATACGGCATCGTCATCGAGGTCTTCGACGACGGCACGACCGACATCCTCACCAGCGGCCGCAAGATGCACGTCGCGGTGAGCCCCTCGGTGGCCGCGGCCGACCTCGTGCCCGGACGGGAAGTCATGCTCAACGAGGCGATGAACGTCGTCGCCGCCCACGGCTACGAGGTCACCGGCGAGGTCGTGACGTGCAAGGAGCTGCTCGACGACGGCCGGGTGCTCGTCGTGGCCCAGGCCGACGAGGAGCGTGTCTGCCGGGTCGCCGCGTCACTGGAAGGCCAGACCATCCGTGCGGGCGACGCCCTGCTGCTGGAGTCACGGTCGGGGTTCGTCTTCGAGCGGATCCCCAAGGCGGAGGTGGCCGACCTCGTGCTGGAGGAGGTCCCCGACATCGGCTACGAGGACATCGGCGGCCTGACGGGGCAGATCGAGGCGATCCGCGACGCGGTGGAGCTGCCCTACCTGCACCCCGACCTCTACACCGAGCACCAGCTCAAGCCCCCCAAGGGTGTGCTGCTCTACGGCCCCCCCGGCTGCGGCAAGACGATGATCGCCAAGGCCGTGGCCGCCTCTCTGGCCCGCAAGGTCGCCGAGAAGGAGGGCCGCGAGCCGGGGAAGTCCTACTTCCTCAACATCAAGGGCCCCGAGCTGCTCAACAAGTACGTCGGCGAGACCGAGCGACACATCCGGATGATCTTCCAGCGGGCCCGCGAGAAGTCCAACGAGGGCTACCCCGTGGTCGTGTTCTTCGACGAGATGGAGTCGCTGTTCCGCACGCGCGGGTCGGGCATCTCCTCCGACGTCGAGACCACGATCGTGCCCCAGCTGCTCGCCGAGATCGACGGGGTGGAGGGCCTCGAGCACGTCATCGTCATCGGCGCCTCCAACCGCGAGGACATGATCGACCCTGCGATCCTGCGCCCCGGTCGGCTCGACGTGAAGATCAAGATCGAGCGGCCGGATGCCGAAGCGGCTCGCGACATCTTTGCCAAGTACCTCACGGTGACCCTGCCGCTGCACCCCGACGACGTCGAGCAGAACGGCGGGTCCGAGGACGCGACCGTGCAGGCGATGATCGACGCCACCGTGCTGCGGATGTACACCGAGGAGGAGGAGAACCGCTTCCTCGAGGTCACCTACGCCGGGGGCGACAAGGAGATCCTCTACTTCAAGGACTTCAACTCCGGGGCCATGATCCAGAACATCGTGGACCGTGCGAAGAAGATGGCGATCAAGGACTTCCTCGACACCGGCCAGCGCGGGCTGCGGGTGGAGCACCTCCTCCAGTCCTGCACCGACGAGTTCCGAGAGAACGAGGACCTCCCCAACACGACCAACCCCGACGACTGGGCGCGCATCTCGGGGAAGAAGGGGGAGCGGATCGTCTACATCCGCACCCTGATCAAGACCAAGGAGGGCACCGAGCCCGGCAAGTCGATCAACACCGTCGCCAACACCGGCCAGTACCTCTGACGCTGCCGCCCCTCACATGCCGAAGGTGGTGTGCCGGACGGCCGCCACCGCATCCGGGGGGCCGGACACCCCGACGCATGCTGCGCCCGTGCGCCCGAAGAGGAAGAGGAGGAGCTCGCCGGGTGCGCCCTCGAGTGCGGCCGTGGGGGTGCCGCGCCGGGCCACGAACCGCTCGTCGGTGACGGTGTTCCGAAGCTCCAGCCCCACCCCACCGAGCCGTCGGGCCAGGAAGCGCCCTCCACGGCGGGCGTTGTGCCACAGCGCCTCCTCGAGGTCCGGTCCCAGGCTGTCGCGGGGGCCGAGACCGTTCGCGCGTCGGACGTCCTCCTGGTGGACGAAGAACTCGTTGAGGCTCGGGTAGGAGCGGACCCACCCGATGCGGAAGAAGCCCGGCGGGGGCCCCGCCCGGAGCCGCGCGAGGAGCCACCCCAGCTCCCGCTCATCCACCAGGTTGGCCATCCGCCGGTCGGCCACGCGCCGGAAGCGTCCCGGAAGCACCATGCACGGGCCGGCCAGGGGGTCACTCTCCCGGAGCACGAGGTGGGCTGCGACGTCCTTGCCCGTCCAGCCGGGGACGAGGGTCGGCACGTCCGGTCCGAGCTCGGCGAGGAGGTCGCACAGCGCGAGCCTTTCGAGGGTGTCGCAGGCGGTGTCCTCCACCGCGCGATCGTAGCGCCGGGCCCGGCGGACCGGCCTAGTCGACGAGTCGGGCGAGGAGGCGCCACCCGAGAAGCAGCACCGCAAGCACCGTCGTGGCCACGAGCACGAACGAGAGGGCCGTCCCCTCGGCGGCGACCCGCCGGAAGAGCATCCCGAGCACGACGGTGGCGGCCAGCACCACCGCCCCGAACTGGAGGGTGCGCGGACCGGCATCCAGGGTGAGCGAGGCCACGAGCCACCCGGCGGCGGTTCCGACGAGGAAGGGTCCCGCGGTCCGGACGATGCCGGTCAGGTCGATCCCCTCGGCGTGCGAGCGCCGCCCGACGGCGGCGAAGAAGACCACTGCGACCACGTCGAGGAGGGCAGGGAGGGCACGGCCCATCACCGCACCCGGTCGAAGAGCGAGCGCTGGCGCGGGGGAGCGTGCGTCGGGTCGACCCCGTCGAACAGGCTGGAGACGGACTCGCCGTCGTGGATGCGGCTGATCGCCTCGGCGAAAAGGCCCGCGACCGAACGAATCCGCAGCTCGGGCCACCCGCGTGGGGCCGGAACGGTGTCGGTCGTGATCACCTCGGTGATGAGGGGGTGCTCGCGCAGGCGATCCACCGCCTGACCCGCGAAGAGCCCGTGGGTGCAGGCCACGGCAGCCTCCGTGACCCCTTGGTCGGACAACCGGTCGAGGAGCTCGACGATCGAGCCGCCCGTGGCGATCTCGTCGTCGAGCACGATCGCGCGGCGGCCGCTCACGTCACCGACGATGGAGTCGATGACCACCCGGTCGTCGGTGAGGCGCCGCTTGGAGCCGGCCGCCACCGGCAGGCCGAGCAGCCGGGAGAACTGGGTGGCGTCCTTGGCGTTGCCGAGGTCGGGTGAGACGACCACGGTCCCGTCGAGGTCCTTGTCCCTGAAGTGGTCGGCGAGCACCCCCAGGGCGGTGAGGTGGTCGACCGGCACCGAGAAGAAGCCGTGGACCTGGGGTGCGTGGAGGTTCATCGTCAGCACCCGGTCGGCGCCCGCGGTGGCGATCAGGTCGGCGACCAGCCGCCCACCGAGGGAGATGCGCGACGCGTCCTTCTTGTCGGAGCGGGCGTAGGCGAAGTGGGGGATCACCGCGGTGATCATGGCGGCGGACGCCCCCCGCGCGGCATCGATCATGAGCAGGAGCTCCATGAGGGAGTCCTGGGTCGGCGGCACCAGGGGCTGGACGATGTAGACGTCGCGCTGGCGGCAGTTCGCCAGTAGCTGGGCCTGGAGGCAGTCGTTGCTGAACCGGCTGATCACCGCCTCGGAGAGCGGCACCCCCAGCCCGTCGCAGATCCGGTGGGCCAGCCCGGTGTGGGCCGACCCCGAGACCACGACGATCTCCCGCATGCGGGCAGCCTAACCGCGTGCGGGTCAGGCCAGCGCGGCGGAGAGCTCGGTGACCAGCTCCCAGCGCTGTTGACGACCGGCGGGGCTCGCCCCGGGGAAGGAGGCGAACCCGTGCGGGACGCCGAGGTAGTTCGTCAGCCGGGCCGGGACCCCGGCGCTGCGTAGCGCCGCTGCGTACCGGATGCCGTCGTCCCGGATCGGGTCGAGGTCTGCGGTCTGCACGAGCGCAGGAGGCAACCCCTCGAGGGAGCCGAAGAGCGGGGACAGGAGGGGGTCGTGCACGTCGGTGCCGGGCCCGACGTAGTGGTCGAGGAAGACATCCATCGCCTGCCGGGTGAGGATGCCGCCGTTGGCGTGCTCGGCGATCGACGGTGAGGACATCGTCAGGTCGGTCGCGGGGTAGATCAGGGCCTGGTGGCGCAGGGCGGTCATACCGGCGTCGCGCATCACCTGCGCCACCACGGCCGCGAGGTTGCCACCCGCGGAGTCACCGGCGACCGCCATCTTGGAGGTGTCCGCACGCAGGGCGTCACCGGAGACCTGCACCCACGTGGTGGCGTCCACACAGTCGTTCGCCGCGACGGGCGCGCGGTGCTCGGGAGCCAACCGGTAGTCGACCGACACCACGACGCACCCGACCCCTGCCGCGATGAGGGTGCAGATCGGGTCGTAGTTGACCGGGTTGCCGAGCACCCAGCCCCCGCCGTGGAACCACATCACCACGGGGATGTCGTCGCGGGCGTCGGGAAGCGACCTCGGCCGGTAGATGCGCAGCGGGATCTCGTGCTCGTCGCGCGCCGGGGCCGTGCCGTAGGTGATCCCCACGCCCGGGTCGACGCGCCCGGTGACCCGCTGGGTGAGGCGGTTGACGGGCAGGACCGCCGCTCGCTCCTTGTTGATGGCGTCGATGTCCATCTCCTGGATCGGCGTGCGAATGCGGTCGATGGCGGCGACGAGCAGGGCGGTGGTGGGGGACATCCCTCGGTAGGAGCGCATTCGGAAAGTATGGTCGACCCATGACCGTGCGACGCGTGATGGGCATCGAGACCGAGTACGGCATCGTCGTGCCCGGCAACCCCACGGCCAACCCGATGACCGCCTCGGGTGACGTCGTCACGGCATACGCTGCCTCACGCGGCATCCGGCCGGCCCGGGCGAGCTGGGACTACTCCGACGAGGCGCCGTTGCGGGACGCACGGGGCTTCGACATGGGGCGGGGCGTCGCACACTCCAGCCAGCTGACCGACGTCGAGGACCCGACCCTGGCCAATGTCGTGCTCACCAACGGGGCCCGCCTCTACGTCGACCACGCCCACCCGGAGTACAGCTCGCCCGAGGTCACCACCCCCCGCGGGGCCGTCACCTGGGACCGGGCAGGGGAGCTGGTCATGCGCGAGGCCGTCGCCCGGCTGGCCACGGTGCCGCCGGGGGTCAACCTCTACAAGAACAACACCGACGGCAAGGGCGCCTCCTACGGCACCCACGAGAACTACCTCATGGCCCGGTCCACCCCGTTCGCCGACATCGTGCGCCACCTCACCCCGTTCTTCGTCGTCCGGCAGGTGATGTGCGGGTCCGGGCGGGTCGGCATCGGCGTCGACTCGCGCACCACCGGCTACCAGCTGGCCCAGCGCAGCGACTTCTTCGAGGTGGAGGTCGGGCTGGAGACCACGCTCAAGCGTCCGATCATCAACACCCGCGACGAGCCGCACGCGAACGCCGACCGCTATCGCCGGCTGCACGTCATCCTCGGTGACGCGAACCACTGCGACGTCGCCAACCTGCTCAAGATGGGCACCACCTCGCTGGTGCTGGCGATGATCGAGGATCGAGCGATGCGCGACGACCTCAGCGTGCGCCGGCCGGTCGCCACGTTGCACGAGGTGTCTCACGACACGACGTTGGGCGCCAAGGTGGAGCTGACCGACGGTCGTCGGATGACGGCGCTGGAGCTGCTGTGGGAGTACCACGACCGCGCCGCCGCCTACGTCGCCGAGCGGTATGCCGGTGAGCCCGACCCCGACACCGTCGAGGTCATGCACTGGTGGGCCACCGTGCTGGACCGGCTGGGGCGGGACCCGATGGAGGCGCGCCGGGAGGTCGACTGGGTGGCCAAGCTCGCCGTGCTCGAGGGCTATCGCGAGCGGGACTCCCTCGGCTGGGGCGACCCCCGGCTCAAGGCGGTCGATCTCCAGTGGTCCGACGTGCGCGCCGAGCGCGGGCTGGCCCACCGGCTCGTGGCCAGTGGCCGGCTCGAGGTGCTCGTCGACGAGGCCGACGTGGTGGCGGCGGTCGACGCGCCCCCGACCGACACGCGCGCGTGGTTCCGCGGGATGTGCCTCACCCGCTTTCCCGACGACGTGGTCGCGGCGTCGTGGGACTCGGTGATCTTCGACGTCGCCGGCCAACGGACCCTGCAGCGGGTGCCGATGCTCGACCCGCACAAGGGCACCGAGGCCGGCGTGGGCGACCTGGTACGGGCCGCGCCCGACGCCACGGCGCTGCTCGAGGCCCTCGCGGCCACCTCCCGCGACTGACCCGACGGCGCAGCGTCCGGTGGTGGACCGCGCCCACCCGGCATCCTCCGGAGGAGCCCCGGTCGTCCCACCCACCGTCGGCGAGCGCGACCCAGCGTCTAGGCTCGCAGGAAGGCACACCTCGAGGAGGGCTCACCATGGCAGGTCAGGAACAGGTCAGGCCGCAGCGTCGGGACGACGGACCCGACGACCTGCCCGAGAGTGCTGTCGCGGCACCCACGGCGCAGACCAGCGAGATCGACGACATCCTCGACGAGATCGACGGGGTGCTGGAGTCCAACGCCGAGGAGTTCGTGCGCGGGTTCGTCCAGAAGGGTGGCCAGTGACCGCCGGAGCCGACCACGGACGCCTGCCGGCGGCATACCTCGTCCCGGGCTCGTCGTCCTTCACCGAGTTCCTCTCCGCGCAGGCCCCCGCGATGCTGCCCTCGCGGCGCAGCCTGCCGCCCGGTGGGGTGATCGACGCTCCGCACGGCACCACCATCGTGACGATCACGTATGCCGGTGGGGTGCTCATGGCCGGTGACCGCCGGGCCACGATGGGCAACCTCATCGCCAACCGCGACATGGAGAAGGTCTTCGCGACCGACGAGTACTCCCTGGCCGGCATCGCCGGCACCGCCGGGCTGGCGATCGAGCTCGTGCGGTTGTTCCAGGTCGAGCTGGAGCACTACGAGAAGATCGAGGGCACCCTGATGTCCCTCGAGGGCAAGGCCAACCGGCTCGCGTCGATGATCCGGGGCAACCTCGCGATGGCCATGCAGGGCCTGTCGGTGGTGCCGCTGTTCGCCGGCTGGGACACCCAGCGCTCGCTCGGGCGGATCTTCTCCTACGACGTGACGGGGGGCTGCTACGAGGAGCACGACCACCACAGTGTCGGGTCGGGCTCGCTCTTCGCGCGCGGCGCCATGAAGAAGCTCTACCGCCGCGGGATGTCTGCCAACGACGCGCTGCGGGTGGCGGTCGAAGCGCTCTACGACGCGGCCGACGACGACTCCGCCACCGGCGGGCCCGATGTCGGGCGCCGCATCTGGCCCACGGTCGCCACCGTCGACGATGAGGGTGCGGCCTTCGTGCCCGACTCCCGGATCGCGGCGGTCGTGGAGGCCATCATCGCTGACCGCGCCGACAACCCGGGGGGTGCCCGATGACCGCCGGTATGCCGTTCTACGTCTCGCCCGAACAGCTGATGAAGGACCGGGCGGACTTCGCGCGCAAGGGCATCGCCCGTGGCCGCTCCGTCGTCGTGCTGGGCTTCGACAACGGGATCGCGTTCGTCGCCGAGAACCCCAGCCGGGCGCTGCACAAGATCTCCGAGATCTACGACCGCATCGCGTTCGCCGCGGTGGGCAAGTACAACGAGTTCGAGAACCTGCGGGTCGCCGGCGTGCGGTATGCCGACCTGCGGGGCTACTCCTACGACCGGTCAGACGTCACCGCGCGAGGTCTGGCCAACGCGTACGCCCAGACCCTCGGCTCGGTCTTCACCCAGGAGTCCAAGCCCTACGAGGTGGAGATCGTCGTCGCCGAGGTGGGCCCGGGGCCCGGGGCCGACCAGATCTACCGCCTGACCTACGACGGTTCCGTCGCGGACGAACACGGCTTCGTCGCGATGGGCGGTGGCGCCGAGCAGATCGAGACGGGGTTGCGCGAGGGCTGGCGCGAGGGCCTGAACCTGTCCGAGGCGCTGACCCTGGCGGTGCGCCTCCTGGGCACCGACCCGGCGGGCGGCGCGGCCCGCGAGCTCGCCCCCGAGCAGCTCGAGGTCGCCGTGCTGGACCGGCACCGCCCGCGGCGCACCTTCCGCCGCATCAACGGCACCCTGCTCGGGCGGTTGCTCAGCAGCGAGGACCCCACGCTCGACGCCCCCGACGTCGACGACATGCCGGACGGCGGGGGTCCGCCGAGCCTCGACGATGCGGAGCAGCACGGTGCCGACGGCACCACCGACAGCCCGCGAGACGCCTCGAGCAACCCGCAGACGCAGCGCCCCGAGCAGGGGGGCTCGGACGCGTGACTCCCCTCGGACGCCGAATCTTCGGGATCGAGAACGAGTACGGCATCACCTGCTCCACCGGCGGCCAGCGCACCCTGACCCCGGACGAGGTGGCGCGCTACCTCTTCCGGAAGGTCGTCGCCTGGGGCAGGTCGAGCAACGTCTTCCTCACCAACGGCTCGCGCCTCTACCTCGACGTCGGGTCGCACCCCGAGTACGCCACGGCCGAGTGCGACCGCATCCGGGACGTCGTCGCCCACGACCGCGCGGGGGAGCGGATCGTCGAGGGTCTGGTCGTCGACGCCCAACAGCGCCTGCGCGAGGACGGGGTGGCGGGCGACATCTACGTCTTCAAGAACAACACCGACTCGGCGGGCAACTCCTACGGCTGTCACGAGAACTACCTCGTTCGGCGTGCGGGGGAGTTCGCCACCATCGCCGACGCCCTGCTGCCGTTCCTCATCAGCCGCCAGCTCACCTGCGGCGCCGGCAAGCTGGTGACGACCTCCAAGGGGGCGTCGTTCGCCGTGAGCCAGCGGGCCGACCACATCTGGGAGGGCGTGTCGTCGGCGACCACCCGCAGCCGGCCGATCATCAACACCCGCGACGAGCCGCACGCCGACGCCGAGCACTACCGACGACTGCACGTCATCGTCGGGGACTCCAACATGAGCGAGACGACGACCATGCTCAAGGTCGGGTCGTGCGACCTGGTGCTGCGGATGATCGAGGCCGGGGTCGTCATGCGCGACCTCACCCTGGAGAACCCGATCCGGGCGATCCGGGAGATCTCCCACGACCTCACGGGCCGCCGCACCGTGCGCCTCGCCAACGGTCGGGAGATGTCGGCCCTGGACCTCCAGCGGGAGTACCACGACAAGGCCGCTGCCTTCGTGGCCCGCGAGGGGGCCACCGACCCGCTGCACGAGCGCGTGCTCGAACTGTGGGACCGCACCCTGCGGGCCGTGGAGACCGACACCCTCTCCTTGGTCGACACCGAGATCGACTGGGTCGTCAAGCACAAGCTCATCGACGAGTACGCCTCCCGCAACGGGCTCGGGCTCGACCACCCGCGGCTCGCGCAGATCGACCTCGCCTACCACGACATCGACCGACAGCGGGGGCTGTTCTACCTGCTCCAGCGCAGGGGGCGGATCGCGCGGGTGGTCAGCGACCCCGAGGTGTTCCGGGCCAAGGTGCTTCCGCCGCAGACGACCCGGGCGAAGCTCCGCGGGGACTTCATCCGGGCCGCCCAGGAGCACCGTCGGGACTTCACGGTCGACTGGGTGCACCTCAAGCTCAACGACCAGGCGCAGCGCACCGTGCTCTGCAAGGACCCGTTCGTCGCCTCGGACCCTCGGGTGGACCGGCTCATCGAGGGGATGATGTCGTGATCCGGCACCGGCCCGGTCCTGGAGCGTTCGTCGTCGAGCGATGGCGACTCCAGCCGGGGGACGTCGCTGGTCGGTCCGGCGTCGGTCTCGGTGAGCAGTCGAGGCGGGCCGGCATCTCGGATGCGCCCTGCGTGTGCCTGCGATACCCTCACCACGTGTGAGTAGGCCGTACAGCAGTACGTTTCAGGGCCAGGATGCTGTCAGCCGTGGCGAGACTCCTTCGGACGGCTGGCGCACCAGGTGAAGAAGTGTGTCGCCGGAGGCAATCGGGTAGGCGGTGCCGCCGGCGCGCAGTAGCCCGAGGGGGAGGTATGAGGACCCTGCGTCCATCGCCGTGACCGCGACCGAGATCCACCTCGATGTCGGCCTCGACGTCCGTGGTGGGTCGAGCGAGCCGCTCGCCACCCGAACCGACCGGTGGCTGCACCGCGAGCGTCTGCTCGAGGTCCTCGACACTGCGAGCGGATCGGGGCTCGCGCTGGTGATTGCGCCGTTGGGCAGCGGAAAGACCACCCTGCTTCAGCAGTGGGCCCTGGGCCGGTCGGACGAGGTGCACTGGGTGAGCTCGTCGGACGACGTCGACCAGCTCGTAGGGCTGCCCCGTCGAGGGGCGACCGTCGTCGTGGACGACGCCCAGTGCCTCGGCGGTCGCGCCCTGTCGGACCTGGCGCTCCAGATCGAACACACGACCCCCGGCAACATCTACGTCATCGCCGCGAGGTCGCTCCCGCCGTTCAACCTCGCGCACCGCGAGTTCCCGGTCCCGGTACTCGTCACCCAGGACGACCTCCAGTTCCGCCCGCCGGAGATCGCGGACCTCTACGGGCAGGTCTACGGCGCGCCGATCTCCGAGGCTCTGTGCCGCGAGCTGGCCAGGACGACCCAGGGTTGGGCGGCGGCTCTGTACCTGCGCCACCTCTCCGATCGCCCGTCGCCGAGCGGACCGATGAGGATCCGGGCCCCGGACCCGCCCGGACCCCTGCTGGTGGATCCCGGCTTCACGTGGTCCTACCTGGCGCGAGAGGTCCTGGCCCCGTTGCCACCGCCTTTGGTGCACTTCCTCCAGCTGACCTGTGGACTCGACCCGCTCACGGTGCAGGGCTGCGACCTGCTCCTCTCATGGAACGGCTCGCGGGAGGCGCTGCGCGAGATCGCCGAGCGGTCGGGCCTGGTGCGAGCAGACCCGGAGGCTGCCGACGTCTTCCACTGTCACCCGGTCCTTCGGGCCCACCTGCAGGCCCAGTCAACCGGTGGACCCCCTGCCCACGGGCTGCGCGAGCGCGCCGTGCGTGAGATCGGGCAGGACATCGAGCGACTCGACGTGCGTTGCCTCGGTGCCTTCCAGATGCGTGCCGGGGGACGCGACGTCGACTTCGCCCGGGTGCGTCCATCGGCGCGGACCGTGGTGCGCATCCTCGCGGTCCGTGCTGGCGCTCCGGTCCATCGCGAGGAGCTCGTCGAGCTGCTGTGGCCAGATCGCAGCCTCGAGTCCGGCATCCACAATCTCCACGTGGCCATCTCCTCCCTCCGCCACTGCCTCGAGGGTGCCGCACCCGGGCGCAGTCGCGAGCTGGTGGCGAGGTGCGGGGACGCGTACGTGCTGGCGCCCGACACCGACCTCGTGACCGACATCCAGCGCCTGGAGCTCGCGTTGCAGGTGGCAGCCGACGACGGAGCACAACGGAGCGCCGCGCTCGGATCCGTCCTGGAGCTGTATGCCGGCGACGTGCTCCCCGCAGACGGCCCCGCCGAGTGGGTGGTCGGGATCCGGGATCAGCTCCGGCAGCGAGTCGCCGACGCTGCGGCGGAGCTGGCCGGGCTGGAGCTCGATCGCGGGCACCTGTCCGGCGCCGTGGCGGCGGCGAAGCGCAGCATCGAACTCGACCCGTGGAACGACGCGGGGTGGCGCCGGCTCATCGAGGGGCACGTCCAGGCTGGAGACCCCGCGCGCGAGGCGATGGCCCGCCGCAGCTACAGGAGGCGCCTGCACGACCTCGGCGTCGATGCCGTGGAGGCTCCAGGGACGAGGCAGGTGCCACGCTCTCAGGGCCTCTTGAACAGCTCGACCTCACCGAGCGCCACCCGGTGGTTCGGCCCGGCGCCGTAAGCGGCCCGGATGGTGAGGCGCACGGAGACGACGTCGTCCACGCCGACGTGAAAGTTCTGCGCCCCGGCGACGTCTACGAGCCGGATCCTCTGGGTCTCTGTCCCCCCGTCGGGTCGCGTCATGGTGAGCTCGACCTTGTGGACTCGCGCGGTCGCGTGGTAGGCCTTGCCGGGCTCCGACGTCGGTCCGTTGTACAGGGTGATGTAGGCCAGTCGGATCGGCTCCTCGAGATCCAGAGTGACGAACTCGCCCGCGGCCGTGCCGGTCGGGCGCGGAGACCAGTACTGGTTGGGCGCACCGTCACCGACCGTCTTCGCGGCGTGTCCCCGGGAGGCGCTCGACGCCGCGAACGCCTCTGGAAGGACGATCTCGTGCGAGATCCGGTCACGAGCAAAGCCGACCGCCTCCACGGCGCGGACACGGCCGAACCAACCTCCAGCCACGATCGCTGCCAGCAGCACCAGGATGGCCAACGGGCGGTTGAGGCCGAGCCTGCGCCGCCGGCTCGTGGGCCGAGACCCCGCCTCCCGCGCCGGGCGCGGCGTGCGTCGAAAGAGACGTCGGTACCACGGCGGCGCCTCAACGACAGGGGCGTCGACGAGGTCGTCACCACACCGCCGGCAGTACCGCCGCGTGGGCACGTTCCCCGCGCCGCAGTGCGGGCACACGGTTTCGCCCGGCAGTGGGCGCCGGTCCTCGGCCGGAAGCTCGCGGCGACGAGGCCGGGGTGCGGCGGCGGCTCCCGGGCGGACGGGGACCGCACGACCAGGTGGTGGCGGTACGGACTCCGAGGGGCCCGGCGGCGGGGGTGAGTGGTCGCGGTCATCACCGGGTGTCGCGTGCGTCTCCACACGAGGTGCGCTGTTGGGACTGGCGGGAGACCCGTGAGCGGCCACGGTGCTGCTCGGCTCGGATCCCGGGCCGTCGGCCACCGGTGGCACGAGGGGGGTGGCACCCATCGGGTCCGACGTCGACTCCTGCCACTCGAGGAAGGACCCGCAGGCTCCACAGAAGGACTCCCCGGGCTGGGTCGACGCCCCGCACTGATCGCAGATCGTCATGTGTGCCTCCCCACCGTCTGGCTCATCGACCCACGACCTCGAGCACGTGCTGCACGTGCGCTGGAGTGGCCGCTTCGACCACGGCCCGGAGCCGGGCCAGGTCGACGCCGTCGGGATCGTCCACCGCCACCCTGATTCGCGCCATTGGGGCGGGCCCACCGGGAAGGTCGGTGCCCGGAACCGTGGACCACCGCGAGGCACCGGTCTCGGTGACCTCCACGTCCCCACCACTGGCACGCGCGACCACCTCCGCCAACCCGACGGAGGTGCCGCGACGCCGATAGGCATTGACCGCTGAACGGACCGCCCGGCGCCGATCCTCCAGGCGGGTCTGCTCGTCGAGCTCGACACCCACCCAGCCCGCGAGGAAGGCGACGAAGTCCTCAGGGGCGAGGTCGGGGTCCACGTAGGCCGCCAGGGTGTCGAGGGTGAGCAGCACCGGGGCAAGGGCGTCGTCGAAGGCAGCCACGAACCGCACTGTGAAGGTGTCCTCCTGGTACGGACCGGGTAGGTGGTACACCATCGGCACAGCGCTCTCGAGTCCGTCGACCACCCCGCGCATGACCTAGCCCCCCTTCGACACGCGCACCTGGTGCCCGAAGGAGAACACCAGGGCGTGCGGGTCCAGCTCGACCCGGTTCACCGGCTCCGCCCGTACCCCGGTGAGGGGGTCTGCGGCGAAGAGCCGCACCTCGTCGACGAGCTCGGTGCCGCTGAGCCGCTGGAGGACGGCGTAGACCTCGCCCGTCTGCACCGGCCTCCCGAACGGCCACCCGGTGCCGTCCGGCCCGCCGGACAGCGGGTCGAAGTAGCGGAACAGCGCTCTCAGGGCCTGGCCGCGCAACGACTCGAGATCCGTCCGGGGCCGGGCCGTCAGTCGAGACACGACGGTGATTCCTTGGTAGAACGGAGGCTCCACCACCAGGCGGGTGCCGATGACGCGACGCTCGTCGAGATGCTGCGTCACGACCTCGAGGAGCTCCTCGGTGGGGACCAGGTCCTCGAACCGGATCGTGCCGTCCACCTCTCGTGGGGCTCCGGGGACCACGAGCAGCCTCGCCCCGCTCTCCGCCTCGGGGATGCAGCGCACTCGAGCCAGCCCGGGTGCCGACCGCAGGGCCAGGACCTCGAAGTCCTCGGCGGTGACGGCGCGGTCCCGAGTGCGGAGGTCGAGTGGGCCGCGCCGCCGGACCTCGTCCATCGTCTCGCCGGCCACCCCGCCGACGGCCGGGTGACGGTTCTGGACCCGCTCGATGTAGGGAATCGAGGTCCTCAGCACCGACAGCGCGCCGGTGGCGACGTTGCCCCGGGGGCCGCCCCCGAAGCGGTAGCTGGGGACCCGGAGAGGAGCGCCCTTGGGTGGGACGGCGCCGAAGCAGGTCAGCAGGCCGTCCGGCTCACGAACTGCCGGGGCGAACTCGACGATGCCCGATGCCCGGTCGACCCGGAACACGCGCTCGTCGGGCGAACGGTCCGCGAACGAGGTGACCTCCTCCCAGGTGTCCCACCCGGCACCACCTGCGACCTCGAGGACGAGTGCGTGCCCGTCGTCCACCACAGGATGGTGAGCCAACGGGAAACCTTGGCCGGGAACGCCTTCCGAGAGCCCGATGACCTCGTCGCTCACGACCTCGGCGTGAAGGGCAGGGATCGACCCGCCGATGGTGAACGCCTCCACCGATCGGATCACCGGGGACACGCGGTATGCCGGGTAGTCCCCCTCCGGCGCCACCACCAGGCAGCGCAGCCAACCGGCCCGCATGCCCCCGGAGGTCGACACCACGTGCGCGGCCGGAACGTGGACGACGACGTCGCCCGAGCGGTTCAGCCCACCGGTGCCGTCGCGGTCGAGCTCGCAGCCGGTCCAGCCGCTGCCGGTCCACGCCTGCCACCTCAGGGGCGGGAAGTCCGGATGGACACCGGCGCCCTGGACGTCGCAGGCGAAGCGCAGCGCGACGGCACACCTCGGTGCCGCGTCGTCCAGAGCGAGGAGCACGGCGTCCCCAGGGGTCGGCGGTGTGCCGAAGCAGTCGAAGCTCGACCGCTCGCGGAGCTCGCGGGTGCGCGTCACGACATCGCCGTCCGCGCCGTGGGTGGCGACACCGGCGAGGCGTCGGGGCGCGACCGAGAGGTCGGCGACGGTCTCGAAGACGATGGCGTCCTCGTGCTCGGTGCGCTGGGTGCTCAGCTGGGTGCCGCGGCCGACCAGCACGACCTCCGGTTGCGGTGCCGAGAGCCAGAACGTGGCGTCGACCCGCGCTGCGGTGGGTGCGTGCGGCCGCACCCCGATGAGGTCGAGAAAGGCGAGGTAGAGCTTGTCCGGCACCCGGTTGAGCCGGTAGAGGAGCTGGTCGACCATGAAGGCGAACGTCTCGATCAGGGTCACCCCCGGGTCGGAGACGTTGTGGTCGCTCCACTCCGGGCAGCGCTGCTGCACCATCCGCTTGGCGTCGTCGACCAGATCCTGGAATCGCCGGTCGTCCAGGTTCGGCAGGGGAAGGGTCATGTGAGGGCGCTCCCCTCGGTCGGCGGGATCACGTAGAATGGGAAGACCAGGTTGCGCGGGTCGTTCGTGCCGGCCACGGAGTACTGGATGTCGATGTAGAGCGTGCCCTGGTCGACGGCGTCGAAGCGGACGGCGACCTCCTCCAGCTCGATGCGCGGCTCCCACCGGTCCAGGGCCACCCGGACGGCATACGCGAGGTCGCCAGCCGTTCCGGCATCCGCCGGCGCGAAGACGTAGTCGTGGACGGCGCAACCGAACTCGGGCCGCATCGGTCGTTCTCCGGGGGCGGTGGCGAGGATCAGCCGGATGCTCTCCTCAACCTCCTGCACTCCTCCGACGAGGCTGATGCCACCCGTGGGGTCCGCGCGCAGCGGAAAGGCCCACCCGTGCCCGACGAACTCCTGGGCCATGGTCAGCCCCCGATCAAGACGGTCGGGCACCCCGGCGGGATCACCGGCGCGCCACACCCGGACATGTCGCCGACCCGGATGGCCGGCCGGCCACCGAGGAGCACGGTGGGGCAGCCCGGCGCGAGCGGGGTGGGCGGGTGAGGGGGAGGCGGGGGGAACGAGCAGGTGTGCAGGTCGCCCAGGACGGCAGCCGGCATCCCGCCGATGAGCACGGTGGCCACACCGGGGCCGGTGATCACCCCCGGGTGACCGGTCATGTCGCCCACGCGGGCTGCTGCTGGCATCGTTGACCTCCCTACGGCTCTCAGTTGATGCGGACCAGGCCGCCCTTGACGGTGGTGGTCGCGCTGCCGGACAGCTCGGCGGTGGCCGAGCCTGCGACCTTGACCGTGGCCCCGGACAGCTCGCCGTTCGCCGTCGCCTTCACGGTGACATTGGTGCCCTTGAGCTCGAGGTCTCCGGTGGCCGCCACGGAGACCTTGGTGCCCTTGAGCGTGATGTCTCCGGTGCTCGTCTCGACGCTGACGTCCTGCTTGGCGACCACGGTGACGGGTCCCTCCGAGACGATCTGCACGGCGGCGTCCGGCTTCTGCACGAGGGTCAGCCTCTGCTTCCCGCCGTGGGTGCTGATCGTGATCTTCTCGTCCTGCGCCGACTCGACCATCTCGACGACCATCCCCGTGCGGGAGACGAAGGCGCGGCGCTGGACCGCGCCGCTCGTGGCGTCGACGTGCTCCTTCCACGGCACGGTCGGCTCGTCCTGCCCGTTGTAGAGCCCGCCGAGGACGTAGGGCTCACCGAAGTCGCCGAGGCCGAAGGCGACGAGCACCTCGTCACCGACCTCGGGGAGCACCAGGGCCCCTCGGCCGGAGCCGGCGCCGGCCTGGAGGGTCCGTGCCCAGCCGCTGACGTAGGAGTCCGACAGAACCGGGAAGGTCACCCTGACCCGGCCGCGGTCGTCCGGGTCCTTGAGGTCGGTGACCGTCGCGGTGAGCACACCGTCGATCCGCCCGTGACCGGCACCGCCCTGACCGCGGGTCGCGCCGGTGGCGATGCCGTAGAGGGAGCGCTCCGAGGCGCAGCTCACCGTGAAGCTCGTGACGTAGCCGACGTCCTTCGAGAACTCGTGACGTGTGCTGCTGAGCACGTAGCGGCCGTCGAAGGGCTTCCCTGCCTTGGTCAGGGTGACGGCCGTGCCGGCGCGCAGGCGAGGGTTGCCCCGAGCGACGCCCTCGAGCTCGGCGAACGAGCCCGCGAGTCGTTCGGCGACCGCCTTGGCCGACGCGTCGCACTGGGCCTGGGTCCCTTGTCCGGGCCGGGGCTCGACCCAGGTGGGCGCACCGAACCCTCGGGCCAGCTTCGCCGGATCCGCGTCGGGCAGCGTCGCGCTGGTCGTGGCCGCGGGCGCGTTGGCGACGAGCGGCTTCTTCGTCGCGACGTCCCAGCCTCGCACCTCGACGCCAGGGACCTGGTCGGACGCGGAGACGTTGGCACGCAGCGAGATGAGGTTGACGCCCCTCTCGAGCACCAAGGGGTCCTGGCGGGCACCGGCCTGACCCGACGGGGCGCTCGTCGCCGACTCCGGCCGTCGGAAGTCCAGGGCGCCGTCGTGCACGGCCACCTCTGCGCCGACGTCGGCGGCCAGGGTGCGCAGGAACGACCAGTCACTGACTCCGCCCTGGCCCACGTGGTCGCGAACCTGAGGGAAGGAGTCGATCGTGCCGACCTTCAGCCCGGCGCGCTGGGCGACCTGCCTGGCAATGTCGCCGGCGGTCACCTTGACATAGGCCTCGACGCGCCGCCCGCGGAAGAGCCGGTGCGACGTGTCGTAACCGCGCACGATCGTGCGCGTGCCGCCGGGGCCGACCTCGACCTCGACCGCCGTGACCTCTCCGGTCATCAGCGGCTCGGCGCCGCCGGGTCCGCTGCGCTGCACGGACAGACGCACCGTGGAGCCGATCGAGATCCGGGCGTCTTCGAGCACCTTGGCCCCGTCGTCGAGGAAGCGCAGCACGAACAGGTCCGGCACCGTGCGGCTGTCGTCGACGAAGGCGCTCCCCAGCCGGGCTGCGACGTCGGGCGCGAGCGGCGACCCGTCGAGGTGGACGAGCAGGGTGCTGCTCGTCTCCTCACCTGACATGACTCACCGCCACGGTTGCGGAGGCCGGTGGGAGCATGGTGCCCGCGGGGTGGTCGCTCGGAACCACCACTGGGGTGGGGCCGGTGGGAGTGGCGACGAGGTCCTCGGCCGCGGGCATGAGCAACGTGGTCCCCGGCCGCAGCTGCATGGGGTCGTCGATGCCGTTGATGTCGGCGACCGCCCGCCAGAGGCCCGGGTCGCCGTACTCCTGGTAAGCGAGGACGGGCAGCGTGTCGCCCTCGACGAGAACATGCACCCGGCGTGGCACCAACCCGCCGGACGAGGGGTTCTGCTTGGGCGGCTCGCCCGCCAGCTCCTCGAGGTTCACGGTGCAGACCGCTCGGATCGGGGTGCCCCCCGGGGTGAACATCGTGTACTTCGCCGTCACGCTGCCGATGTAGGACAGGAAACCGGTCAACCCGCCCCACCGGAACAGAACCCATGGGGGGGAGCCCTTGTCCTTCTGGTGGGACGGTGCGGTGGGGACGCAGCACGCGAAGAGCTTCTCGACCCGCTTGACCACGCTGGCGTCCTGGGTGTCGGACGCGTCGAAGAACATCTCCAGAGCGAGCTTGGACGGCTGCGACCCGATGTACTGCGGTGGCGAACTCTTCTTGTTGCCCTTGCCCGCATCGCGGTTCCAGCTCGCCGACTTGCTCAGGCTGAGCTCCTTCGGGTTGAACTGGAACGTGATCTTGCCGATCTCTGGGCCGGGCTTGGACAGGTTCCCGTCCGGGGACGGCTCGTGGAGCAGGAGGTAGGCGTGCTCCAGCTTGGGGCGTCCATGGGCGTCGAGCGTCGTGCCGCCCGTCGCGGTGGCGTCGAAGGCGACCGGACTGGACCCCATCACGCCCCCTGACCGCTCGCCACGAAGCCGTGGTGGGCGATCTCGACCGTCTCGGTGACGACCTTGGGCTGGTCGGGCGTCAGTGCGGGCCCGGTCCAGCGGACGGGGACCACGTCGAGCAGCCCCCAGGAGGCGATGACCTTTCCGTCCGCTCGCATGGCGACGATGGTGCCGGTCTTGCGGGTGTAGCCCGTCTGCAGGCTGGACAGCCACGTCGCGATCTTCTCGGTGTCGCGACCCAGCGGCCGGGTGAGCTTGATGTTGGGGTACTTCAGGCGTGTCGGCAGCTGCCACGCGAAGCCGTTGTTGCCGCCCTCCTCACGGGTCTCCAGCACCACCTCACAGCCGAGGCCCTCACAGCTGGCGAACTCGCCGAGGTCCTGGTCGTCCAGGCTGACCCTGAACCGCACGGAGAGCGCCGTCTCGATGTCCTCGATCATGAGCCCTCCTCACCAGGCGTCCGTGCGCAGACCGCGGCGCTCGCGGTCCAGGAGCAGCTCGGCCCGAAGGCTCGCGGCCAGCGGGCCGTAGAGCCGTCGTGCCAGCTCGTCGAGCTGTTGCGGGGTCGTGACGGCGCCAAGCGCGGGGACGGCCCCTGTCGTCGCGGGCGGTCCCACAGGAGGGGTGGGCCCGGCGGCCACGCCGGGGGCCGGTGCAGGCGGGCCTTCCGGGGCCGTGTCCGCGGGGGCTCCCGCAATGGGCGCCGCGGTCGGGATGCCGGCCGCCATGGGTGGTGTGCCACTATCGGCCGGCGACGCCCCTGCCACGGCGGCGACAAGAGCTCGAGCCGAGGACACGGGCATCGGCAGCCGTCCCGGATCGGGTACGACCTCGGACCGGATGGCCGGCGCGCCAAGGGCCCAGGGCAGGTCCGCCGGCACCGACGGTAAGGAGTCCGGGAGGCCGGCCGGCGGTCGGGTCAGCGCCCCCGGCAACCTGGGCGGGCCGGCGGGCAGCGACGGCCGGTCGGGCAGGGTCCGTGGCAGGGTCGAGAGCCCAGGAAGCCGCTGCACGGTCGGCGGCCCCGGATGCCCGGTGATCTGGGTGGCCCGCTGGACCCGGGGGAGGGTGAGCGTGGACTGGTTCCCCCGTCCGTGTGCGGCGGCCCCGTTCGTCCGCGTGACGAACTGAGGGTGTGCTGACCACGGGGCATCGCCCGGCTTCGGTCGGTCGACCGGCTCCGGGAGCCGCGGCTGCGGGCCGGCCGCGCCCGACCGGGAGACGACGATCTCGGTGAGCCGGCCGGCATCCCGACCCACCACGGGGAGTGACCGCTGCAGGGCCGGCGTCGGCGGGGGGTGCGGGGTCACCACCTCGCGGTGTGCTGTGCCTGGGGGGAGTCCGCGTGGCTCCCCGCTGTCGGGCGTGCGCGACACGGTGGGCCCTGGGGCCCACGACCCTGGCGCGACCTCCGGCACGGTGTGGTGCTGGGTCGGTGGTGCCGGGTCGGTGCGCGTGGCCGCGGGGAGTGGGTGGTCGACGATCTCGTCCGGCGGAGGGTCGACCGACCGGGAGAGAGTGAGCGGCATCGGTGGCGGTGCCGTGGGGGCCTCCGGCCCGACGACGTCCCCGATGCCGCCGCCCTCGGTGTGCGGCGACGCCTCTGAGGCGTCGGCCACGTCGACGGGTGCACTGAGGAAGGGTGCACTCCCGAGGGAGGGTGCACTGGGCGACGGCTCGGCGTCGCCGGCGTTGGGATCCGGGTCTGCCGCACGATCAGCTGTCGACGTGGGCGCGAGGGCGGTGAGCCCTGGCTCCGCGACGAAGGGAGCAGGGCGATGCTGGGGTGGCCGCGTCGCCGCCGCCGGCGAGGACGTCGAACGCTGCACCACCGGGAGCGGGTGATCCGTCGCCGTCGCCGTCGCCGGTGGGGCCGGGGGCAAGGGCGCCCCCAGTCCCAGGCGCTGGCCCGATCTGCTCGATGCCGCGTGCGTGGCCTGAGGTGCCCGAGCGGCCTGCCGCTGCACAGGGGTGAGGTGGTCGGACACGGACCGGTCGGGCCCGGCGGTTCGCTGGTCGACGGGGGCCGCGCTCGGGGGAGGAGCGCCCGTGGAGATGGCCGGCGCGTCACTGGTGCTCGGGATGGCTACCTCGGTGGCGGACGGGCCCGGCGGTGAGGCGGTCGAGCGCTGCACCGCGAGGGGGAGGGCTGCGGGTGGGCGAGCGACCGCCCCGCTCGACGGACCCGTACGTGGTGCGGCCGACGCGGGCGGTTCTGGCCCCATCGATGACGACGGGGCCTCGGGCCCGGGGTGGAGGGGCCTGAGGTCCTCAGGCTCGCCGGGCCCGCCGGCGACCGGGGCGTCGCGGTGCTCGCGGGGCGACTCGCCCGGTGGCTCCGCGGTCAGGGTGAGCACCGGGAGGATGTCGTCGGTCGACGTAGTGAGCGCCCGCGAGATCACCGGGTGGGGCGCCTGCATACGCACCTCGGCGAGCGCGCTCGACGGCGGGGATGCACCCGCATGCCTCGGCGTGCTCTCCGCGTGAGGCGCAGGGGCTCGGCGGGCGAGGACGGGGAGCCCTGCGGCCGCACCCCTCCCCGGGGGTGCGCCGGCCGCGGGCTCGGGGAAGCGCGGGCGCGCGAGGACCGGCATCCCGACCGTCACCTGACGCTGGACGGTGCCGGTGAGCGCAGGGCTGCTCCACGACGACCTGGGACCGGGAAACGTGAGGTCGGCGGTCGTGAGGACAGGAGCGAGCTGGGTGCTCAGTGGTGGGAGTGCAGCCCACCCAGCAGGGGAGACCGTGGGGACAGAATGCCGTCGATCCACCTGGGCCGGCTCCGGCTGCGCCCGGACCCCCCACGGCCAGCGCACGGTCAGCCCTCCTCGGAGATCCGGGTGTTGATGCTGGCGATCTCCTGCACATAGCGACCCCGCTGGCCGTGCTCGAGGTCGAGGATCTCGTCGAGTGCCCAGTGGAAGTGGTAGGCGACGTACGCAACCTCCTCGTGGATGCGGTCGGGTGCGTACGTCACGATTCCCCCAGGCGGCCACCCGAGAGGTCCACGGCGAAGCGGTGCGAGCACTCCGGGCAGGTGACCGCAGCCCGGGTGTGGCCCTCGGTGTTGACCCGGCGGTAGAAGTCCTGCAGGAACGCGACGTCTGAGGCGAACATGTTCTCGATGACGTTCGGGGTGACGGCCGACACCGTGCCCAGCGAGGTGATGACCCGGGCGAGCAACACGACGGAGGTGAAGGCGGGGTTCTCCATGACCCGGGCGTCGTAGAGCGGCAGCAGCTCGTCGCGAGCGGTCGCGAGACGCATCGTTCCGTGCCGGTGCACCGCGCCGCCCGAGTCAACGAACCCTCGGGGCAGCTCGAACTCGAACTCGGTACGCAGCACCGGCCGCTCGGGGGCGAACGCCACGGGGTGGTCGAGGTCGAGGGTGTCCGACCCCGGCGCCGCACCGTTGACCCTCGAGCGCTGCATCACGCCACCGACGACTCGTCGAAGCAGAGGGTGAACTTCTCCGTGGCTGCCTCGGTGGCGCCCGCCTTCAGGGTGCTGACCTCGACGCTCTGGACCCACACGTTCTTGAACTCGAGCGTCTTGATGGCCTGCCCGGCGTAGTCCGTGACCTCCACTGCAGCGGTCTTGCGTGCACCGGCGACGTCACCCTCCATGACCTGCTTGAGCCAGTCGGTGATCGCCTTGCTGTCGGTCAGGCCGCGGGTCACGGTGATCTTGCCGGGCTTCGGCCGACCGATCATGTTCCGCACGATGAACTTGCCCTCCTTGGTCTGCTGCTTCATCTCGATCGAGTCGACTTCGGCCTTCAGGCCGCTGACCTCGATGACCTTGGGCACCTCGATGCCGTCGAGGATGAAGCGGAAGCCGTGGGCGGCGGCGGAGTCGAGGGGGTCGGCGAGTGCCATGGGAGTGCTCCTGTCTGGGTGATGAGTGCCTGCGGATCACTCGCTGACGAGACTGACGCCGCCGGAGAACTGCGAGAGCTGGAAGATGACGAACTCAGCCGGTTTGACTGGTGCAACGCCGATCTGGCACACCACCTGGCCGGCGTCGATGCCTTCGGAGGGGTTGGTCTCGTCGTCGCACTTGACGTAGTAGGCATCGTCGGGTGTGGCGCCGAAGAGCGCCCCCTTGCGCCACTCATTGACCAGGAAGGCGCTGATCGTGCGACGGATCCGGGCCCACAGCTGCGGGTCGTTGGGCTCGAAGACCGTCCACTGCGTGCCGATGAGGATGGACTCTTCGAGGTAGTTGAACAGCCGTCGCACGTTGACGTAGCGCCACGCAGGGTCGCTCGACAGTGTGCGCGCTCCCCAGACCCGTACCCCTCGACCGGGGAATGAGCGGATGCAGTTGATGCCCACCGGGTTGAGCAGGTCGTGCTCGGCCTTCGTGATGCGGCTCTGCAGCGCGATCGCGCCGCGGACGACCTCGTTCGCGGGGGCCTTGTGCACGCCGCGGGTGTCGTCGTTGCGCGCCCAGATGCCGGCCATGTGGCCACTCGGCGGCACGAACTTGCTGGTGCCCGTGGCGGGGTCGAACACCTTGGGGTAGGGCCAGTAGAGCGTCGCGAACTTCGAGTCGTAGCCGGCCTCGTTCACCCGCCAGTCCTTGATCTGCTGCGGGTTGAGGTCTGGCGGCGGGTCGAGGATGGCGAGCCGGTTGCCCATCAGCTCGCAGTGCGCGATGACCGCGAGCTGCACCGCCTTGAAGGCCTCGAGGTCGATGGCGCCGGCCTCGAGGGCCGCCACGAGGTCGGGCACCGCGACCATGGTGACCTCGTCGACCGTCTCGAGGGCGCTGAAGCCGGTGCGCTTCGCGACGTCACCGACGTAGTCGTCGGGGGACAGGCTGGACTCGGGCGCCGGCTGCGGAGGAGCCACGAGGGCGGTGGTGCCCTTGGGAGGGTGGCTGAGGGCGGTGCCGGGCTTGACCTCGTCGAACGCGATCACCGTGGAGACGGTGTTGACGCGGGTCGCGACGTTGGTGTCGCCCTTGGCGACCGAGACGTTGTCGAAGGCCTCGGCCTCGGTGCCGTCGACGAGCACGACCAGCCTGAACTGGTCCTTCGGGGGGCTGTCCCCGCCGGGGTCGGTCACCTCGAGCGAGATGTTCTTGCCGGCGGCAGTGCCGACGGCCTGGACGCGGTAGCCGCCCAGAGTTGCGCGCGGGGGCCCGGCCAGCTCCTCCTTGGCCCGGCCCTTGGCGACCGTGCCCTTGGGCGGCTTCGCTCCCTCGGGGGCCACCCCGCTGCCGATCCGCACGATGAAGGCCGTGTTGCCGCCGTTCTGCATGTATCCGTAGACCGCGTGCGCCAGGTAGCTGTCCGGTTGGAAGTCACCGAACGCCTCGGTGAACTGGGTCCAGTTGGTGACCAGGGTCGGCTGGTTGAGCGGGCCCTTCTCGGCGAAGCCCACGAAGGCGGCGACGGCGGTGCCGACCCCCTCGATGGGGCGCGACCCGGCCTCGACCTCTTCGACGTAGACACCGGGCGACAGATAGTTCGGCATGCCCCCTCCTCGGGTGGTCCGTGGGCGATAGACCAAGGATCCGAGCGGTGGGGGATGCCGGGCACGTCCGTCAGCGCGTCAGGTCGGGTATGCGCACCTGCCCCTTCGGGCCGACTATGGAAACACCCGCTTCATGAAGATGGCCACGATGTCCTTTTGCTGCCGCTGGGCCGTATCGCGGACCTTCGCCTCGTCGGGGTCTTGATCGAAGGGCAGCCCCTTTGCTTTGCGTTCGGCCGTCTTGGCATCGTGATCGCGCTTGACGGCCGAGATTGTCCTGTTGATCGCCCCGGTGGTCAGAAGTCTGAGCCCACGCTCCATGGATTCCGGCGACTTCCCCATACCCGTCTTGGTGCGGCCCCGCCCCTTCACCTTCTTCGACAAGCTGAGGTCTCCACTGACCTGGAAGGGCTGAAGGCCCCTGTTGTCCTTCTGCTGTTTAGCGCCATACCAGGTGATGACTGTGTGCATGTCGCCATACTCTTTGGCGGTCGTCTCCGGTAGCCCGCTCGCGAGCAGAGCAGCATCCACGTAGCCACGAGGTATGACGTGCTCCCGCCACACAGCCTTCTTGCCGCCTTCGGGTTGCTTGTCATACGGCGCGACCTTGCCGAGGATTTTGGCGCCGGCGAGTTCATCTGCCGTGGCCGCACCGATCGGTGTGCCGGAGTCCTGGTCGCCCACCGGATTCACCTCCCCCCGGACGAACCAAGTCTTGGTCCCCTTGTCCACGAGTTCCAACGACTTCATCCTGTATCGGAGCCTGATCGCGGTCAGCACCGGTCCGATCAGCGTCTCGATGAGTGGCTTGCCCCTCAGCCGACTGACTGCGGCGACCCCCGCTCCAAGACCCTTCTTGAGCCGCGTCTTCTTCTCGTCCTCGATCTGCTCGGGGGTCTTCTCCTTGAAGCCGAGCTTCTTCTTGGCCTTGCCGAGGAGAGCCTTGCCCTTGGCCTTAGCCTTGCCGCCGAGCTTCTTCAGGCCCGCCCAAGCCTTCTTCCCAAAGGAGACGGCTTTGCCGACGACCCAGTCGACGACCTTCATGACCGGCTTCTGCACGGACGCCAGAATTTTCTGGATCTTGCCCGAGATCCCGCCGAGCCCCAGGAGCGAGGCCAGGAAGCCGATGAGCACCGGCACCATCTTGGCCAACGTCTTCTCGATGTATCCCGCGACCGCGCCGACGCCGCCACCGGCGATCGACTCGACCGAGTCGAGCACCGAGTCGACGAACTCCTTGATCTGATCGGCCTTCTCGACGAAGAACATCACGACGTCGTAGATCATCTTGCAGGCCTTGATGAACGCCGATGCCGGGTTGAGCAGTGAGATGAGCCAGGTGATGCCCGCCTTGAGGATCTCGATGGACACCATGTCCTGGATCTGGCTCATCACCATCTCCTTGATGTCACCGACCTTCTCCAGGACCCACGTCCACAGGCCACCGATGCCCTGGGACACGAGCACCTGGACGACGTCGAAGCCCTTGATCACGAGGTCCAGGGCCTTGGCCGGGATCTTCTGGGCGATGCGGCCCTTGATGGTCTCCCAGGTCAGGCCGAGGATCGACAGGACCAGCTTGACCACGCCTTGCAGGTCCCACTTGTCGGGCAGCTGGATCCCACCAGCGGCCAAGGCACCGAGCAGCCAGCTCTTCAGGCCCTTGGCGAGGTGGTCCTCGACCCTCGAGGCGAACCCGAGGATCCCGCCCTTGACCGCGTTGACGAAGTTGCCGAGGAAGCCGATCGGGTCCTTGATGATCTTGCCGATCGCTCCGGCCGCTCTGGCCAGGACCCCCAGAAGCATGTCCTTGAGCTTGAGCACGGTCTGGATTGCGCCGCCAATGGCGTCCTTGGCCTTGTCCCAGAGTCCCTTGTTCTCCTCCTGCGCCGCCGTGATCTCCTCGTCGACCGCCGAGCGGGCCTCGACGTATTTCGACGCCAGGTCCTGGACGAGCCCGTCCTGCTTGCTGTCGACGTCGCCCTCGAGCTGGTCGAACTGGGCCTCGAACTTCTCCGCGGCCTCGCCGGCCACCTTCTGAAGGTCTTTCGGCTGCTGGGCGACGAACGCCTTGATCTCCTTGCGCCCCGCCGCGATCTTGTCCTTGGCAGCGGTCAGCTGGGCCCCGATGAAGTCCGCGACCGTCGAGATGAGGTCCGACATCCGCTGCTCGTACCTCCCCTTGGCCTCCACGAAGATCTGGTCGGCCTCCTTGGGAAGGGAGGTGACCTTGTCGGCCAGCCACAGCGCCGCGCCGTCCCAGCCGCCGTAGCGCTTGTCCTTGTACCGCGCCATCTCGGTCTTGTGCTCACGGGTGAAGTCGGCGCGGATCGCCTTCTCCCCGTTGTCGAACCGGGACGCGACCTCCTTGTCGAGGGCCCCGAGGATGGCCTCCACCTCGGTCTTGGTGCGATCGAAGATGTTCTTGATGCCCGACGAGACCTTGGCCCGGGCGCTCTCGTCCTGCGACGTGGCGGTCGCCTTCCCCGCTTGGCCCTTCACCAGCGCGGAGGCCTTGGCGCCCAAGAGCGCAACCAGCCCGCCCTTGGCGTCGCCGGTCGCTCCCTGCCTCGCGGCCGCCAGCGTGGCCGCCTCGGACTCACGCACCTGCGCCGGTGCCGCCGCCGAGTGCGCTTCCCCCTCCTTCTTGGCGGTGACCGCGCCCGTGAGCTCGGGCTCATTGCTCGTCGCCAACTGCTCTTCAGAGACGTCGGCCTCAGCCATCTGCTGGTCGGTCTGCTGCTTTCCCCCGCTGAAGTCGGTCTGCTCGGCAGGCGCCTTTGCCGGCATCCCGGCTGCCGCGCCGAGCGAACCGAGGGCGGGGGCCGGATCGCTGGTCAGCGGCGTCACCGGCTTGTCCTTGGTTGCGCTGAGATCGGGTGCGGCGGCGGTCTTGTCGGCGATGTCCTTGCCGGACCGCTCCTTGCCCTCGGTCACCCGACCGGCCACCTGACCCTTGACCGCATCGGCCTTGCCGGATGACCCGAACTCCTCGGCCTCCTCGAGGTTCTTCGGTGCCTGCGCCGCGATCGCAGCCTTCACCGCGGCGACGAACCCGGGCTTGTCGAAACCAGCGGGCTTGGCACCCTCCATGACCTCGGACTGGCCAGCCTTGGCCTGGGCCTCCTTGTCGTTGGCCGGGGGGAGCGCCGCGGCCTTCGCCTTGTTCACCTCACGCGCCGGCGTCGGGTGGGCCCGGGCCTTCGCGGCCTTGCCCTTCACCTGCCTGGTCAGGGCGGCGAACCGGGGGTCCGCGCCGGGGCGAACGGGCACCGGTCTGGGCGGGTCGGCGCCCTCACGGAGCCGCTGTACGACCGCGGCCACGGCCGCGTTGCCGGCGCTGCCCTGGAGCGTGGCCAGGACGTGCCGGTCCGGGACGGAGGTGGGATGCCGCGCCACGTCACCGGCTGGCCGGTGCGCCGGGCGGGTGGGCGCCTCCCGCATGCGGTCCACGGCGTGACGAGACCGCTATTCGGCGGTCTCCTCCTCGTCCTCGGCGCGCTGGACGAACGACCCCTGCACCGCCTCCTCCTCGTCTCCGCCGTCCCGCTGCAGCGGCGGGTCCACGTCGCGCTGCACGGTGCCCCCGGGCGTCGCGGCGGCGGGCGCTGTCGCCGCGATCGGGGTGGGCGCGGTCATCACGCGCTCCGCAGTCGAAGCCGCCTCCCGCTCGAACCGGTCGGAGGGGCTACTCACCGAGACGCCACCCTCGGCCGGGGTGCCGTCGACCGGCCCACTGCGCTGCTGGACCACGTGGGTCAGCTCGTGCGCGAGCATCGTCCGCCCGGCCGTGGATTCCGTGTCGTAACGACCGCGCTGGAACACGATGTTCGACCCGACCGTGTAGGCGTGAGCGTTCACCGCGCGCGCCGACCCGTCCGCGTCGTCGCCGGTGTGCACCCGCACGTTCGAGAAGTCCGCTCCGAGGCGAGCCTCCATGTCGGTCCGCACGGGTTCGTCCAGCGGGCTGCCGGCACTGCGCGACAGCACGTCGAGCACACCACCGCCGTCGACGAGCCCGCGCGCCCCGGCATTCCCGACGGCACGCTGGAGGCGCAGCATCCCCGATGGCCCGACCACGTCCGCACGTCCGTCGACCGCGGCACGGAAGAGGGCGGCATCCGCACGCTCCTCGAGCCGGGACGGCTTGGGGCGCAGGGAGTCCTGGGTCTCGCGTTCTTGCTCATGGTCGTGGTTGTGGCTGTGCATGGTTGCCCCTCCTCACAACGGACTCCTTCCACGATGACGTGGACTCCGCGCCGTGTCCCGGTGCACCGGCCTGTCCGTCGAGGCGACGATCGCTGCCCGATCGGGCACCCGCATGATGCATTCTCAGCGGAGCATCGAGTGGTAGGGCCCGAACTCGTGCTCCAGGCAGAGACGACCGAGCTTGCGGTACTCGCGCTGCACCGCCATGACCACCTGGGCCATGGTGACCGCCCCGTCGGCGTTGGCGGCCAGATAGGCGGCGGTCACTGCTGCGGAACGGATTGCTCCGCCCGAGAGCTCGAAGGACCGGGCGCAGAACTCGAGGTCGAGGCTTCCCGACTTCGGTAGTGGTGCGAGGCAGGAGTTCCACAGGGCCAGCCGGTGGTGTGCGTCCGGGAGCGGGAAGTCGACGAGCACGTCGAGCCGCCGGGTGAAGGCCTCGTCGATGTTGGCGCGCAGGTTCGTGGCGAGGATGGCCAGCCCGTCGAAGCTCTCCATCCGCTGGAGGAGGTAGGCGCTCTCCACGTTGGCGTAGCGGTCGTGGGCGTCGTTCACCTCGGACCGCTTGCCGAAGACAGCGTCGGCCTCGTCGAAGAAGAGCACCCCGTTGACCCCGGCGGCGGCAGTGAAGATCCGTTCGAGGTTCTTCTCGGTCTCGCCGACGTACTTGTCGACCACCGTCGCGAGGTCGACGACGTAGAGGTCGAGGCCCAGCTCACCGGCGACCACCTCGGCCGACATCGTCTTCCCGGTGCCGGAGTCACCCGCGAACAGCGCGGCCACACCCAGACCACGACCACCGCCGGGGCGCATCGACCACTCACCGAGCACGCGCTCGCGGTTGCGGGCGCGACCGGCGACCTCCTCCAGGGCGGTGCGGGTGCCGAGCGGCAGCACGAGGTCGTCCCACCCCACGCGAGCCTCGATCCGGCGGGCCAGCCGCTGGAGCGTGCTGGCGTTCTCCGACCGGGCACCCGCCCGAACGTGCTCCACGGTCAGGCGGTGGTCCGACGCGAGACTCGACTGCAGCCTCGCCCCCCGGGCGGCCCGCTCGACCTGCGGCGGCCGCAGCAGGAACTGGGTCGTCACCAATCCCGGATCGAAGTCGAGGGGGATGCCGTCGAACGCTGTGCGCCACAGCTGACCACGCTCGGACGGTGTGCTTGCCGGGACGTCCACGAGGAGGGCCGGGTCCCCACTCCACGCCGGGTCCCACGGGCCCGACCCAACCAGGAGCAACGGCAGCGGGTCGGGACGCAACGCGGCGATGACCTCTGGGCAGGACGCGACGGCTTCCACCGGTGTCGCGACCAGCCCGCTGCCGCGCAGTCGCGCCTCGCGCGCCGCCACCCTGGCCGGCACCAGGGGGTCGGCTTGTCGGGCCAGCTCATCCAGGTCGATGACGATCGCCTCGAGCCCTCCTCGGCGAAGTGCGTCGAGGGCGACCAGGAGGCCGGAGCCGGTGGCGGGCTCGCGCAGGTAGCACATCCGCACCCCCTCCCCGAGGGCGTCGGCCACCGCCGAGCCATCTCCCCAGGCCACGGTCGGCGGCGCGACGACGATGCCGGTGAGCACCGGGTCGAGGGTGTCACCGCCGATGAGGTGGGCGACGACCCGGTCAGGCACCCGCAGGGCGCGCCCCGGGAACGCACGGTCCTGGTCGTTCACCACCAGCAGCCCGGCCCGCACGAGCGGCCCGCTCGTCAGGCGCTCGCGGCCCGCCGCGGACGAGAGCGGCAGCCCGCACAGGGCGAGCGCGACGCCGGCCGACGGGTGACGTCGGGTCACGTCGTCGTTGAGGTAGCCGAAGAGCTGTTCGAACCGCGCGTCGAGGTCGCAGCTCAAGGCGACGAGCAGCAGCTCGACGTCGAGTGCGGACAACCCGCAGGTGCGGGCCAGAGAGGTCAGGCGCAGCGCCTCAGGAGGACTCGCGAGGTCGGCACCGGACAGCGCCGGGGCTCCCGTGGTCACCCGGCTGTCGTCCTCGGCCATGGCGGGCACGCAGCGCAATGCCGCGTCGGACTCGGCATTCAGGAGTCGGTCGACGGCATCCTCGCTGAGATACAGCCCACGGAACGGGTCGTCGGGCTGTGGGTCGGCGGCGCGCCGGGCCCCGACCAGCGCCCGGATGCGCTCCTCCACGTCAGCGACCCGCGTCAGGAGGTCCGCGAGGCTGGGGTTGTCGGTCATCGTGTCCTTCGTCCTGTGGTGCGGGCGCCCGCCGGTGGGGGCGCGCTGAGCCGTCTTTCAGGGGTGCTCATCGGCTCCCCGGCGCCGGCAGTCGGCCCTTTCGCCGCGCGGGAAGCGCGGCCGGGACCGTCGGGAGCGTGCCGGTAGTGGTCGCTGTCGGCGGCCCCGGTGTGCACGTCGGAGAGGTCGATGCGCGTCCCCTCGCGCACCGGCGGCCCCGCCGGGAAGACGACGCCGGTGTCGATGGGTGCGATGACCACGACATCCAGCGAGGGTTTGAGCTCGCCGCCGAGTGCTGACCACACGTCGGCAAAGGCTCGGTCCTCGGGGGGCGGGAGCGCCACGGTGATGGGGACGTCCATCCCCGTCTCCCCGAGGGGACCCGTCACCAGCTCGGTGGGCATCGCGTCGTTGCGCAGGAAGCATCGGAGCAGGCCGGAGAGCAGGCGGTGCTCATCCTCCGGGCGCTGCGTCCAGGCGGTGACGAGGTAGGAGAGCTTGAAGTGCCGCGGGACCGGCCGCCTCGACACCACGACCCCACCTGCGTCAACGACGTCGGTCCACCCGCGCTCCCGCTTCCGCAGGTCCTCACGGATGTCATAGAGGTAGAGATTGACCGTGGGGGAGTTGCGGCGCGCAGCCCAGTCCTTGGTCGGCGCGTCGAAGACCACGTCGATGTCGGTGCTGATCGCCTCTGCGCGCACCAGGGAGCGCAGGGCCTCGTCCACCTCGGAGATCACGGTCAGTTCCGCGAGACGAAGTCGGCCGGTGGAGTGACGGTCCGGGGGGTGATGAGCATGGGGGTCGACACCGCTGTGTACTGAGTCGGGTCCTGTGGGCTCGCCAGCAACAGGCGCGTCCCGACCTGGTCGCGACGGAAGACCAGCACCTGGGTCGGCGGCACCGTTCCGTCGCGTGCCACCACGACCCCGATGTCGCGCTGGCTGAGTCCGTGGTCCCACGTGAGGAGCACCCGGGATCCCGGTGGGAACTCCTCACCGACGGCCATGGCGATCGAGCCGGGGCTTCCGATCGGCTGCAGAATTCGCACGACGGGCTGTTTCACGGCGATCGTCCGAGTGGCGCGGTCGTTCGTCGCGGTGCTGTCCTCGACCGTCGAGCCGACCGACGCGGTGAGGGCCCCGGTCCCCGCCGCCACGAGCCGCACCGGCGCGGTCAGCACCCGTTTCCCGCCCGGCGGGAGCGAGCCGATCGAGCACTCGCTCCCCGTGAAGCAGGTCGGGGCGCCGGTGAGTGCGAGGATCGCGGCGGGGTGGGAGATCGTCACCCGGATGCCGGTGGTCGTCCCGGTGGCGAGGTTGGAAACCTCCACCCTCAAGGTCCCGGTGCCGCCGACGTAGCCCGGATCGGGGTCCATCCGCACGGTCACCGACACGTCGGTCACCCTGCGGATCGGAGGGACGAGGGTGACGTCCACCGCGGCGCTGGCGGTGTTGTTCGCAGCGTCGGGGTCTGGAAGGGCGGATCCGACATCGGCGCGAGAGACGTGGGTGCCCACGACGCTCCCCGTGACGGGCACCTTCACCGATGTCGACCCTCCCGACGCCAGGGTGCCGATGTCGCACGAGACCACCCCCGGGGCGGATGCCGTGCAGGACTCCGGCATGGAGGTCCTCGACAGCCCTGCCGGGGCCGTGAGCTCCAGCACGACGCCCGAGACGGCCACCCCGTCGGCGTTGGTGACGGTGGCGCTCAGCGTGGAGCCGGTGCCGATGAGGACGGCCGCGGGGTCGGCGGTCAGAGTGACACCGAGGTCGGCGAAGGGTTGCCAGGCGGGCTCGGTCTCCGGTCCGCGGCCCTGGGCGACGACGGCCAGGCCGGTGCCGTCCGGCGCGATCCGGTAGATCCCGCGCTGGTCTGGTTGCCCGGCCGGTTGAGCCGTGATGGCCAGCTGTCGCCCGTCGGGGGACCAGGCCGGGTCCTCGGCGACCGAGATCAGGGGGCGACTCGGGGTGGGTGTGCTCGCGGTGCCGCTCCACGCGGAGAAGCCGGTGACGACGTCGACGAGGGGGTGCTCGGTACCCGGGCGGAATGCGACGGCATCCCCGTGCGGGTCGGCGAGATGGAGGACCAGCACCGAACCGCGGTTCTCGTAGGCGACCCGCAGTCCATCGGGGGACCAGGACGGCCCTCGACCCGGGATGACCTCAGGGCGGGGCCCGGCGCCCGCGAGCTCGTGGGCCGCCCCGGTCTTGGCGTCGATGACCCACAGGGTCGAGGCGGGGCCGTCGGACGGTGCTTCCGCCACCTCCCGCACCGTACGTGGCAGGTCCGCGGTCGGAACACCCGTGCCGACATGTCCGCCGGTGGTGAGTGCCTGTGGAACTGCCGCGTTGATCACAACTGGCGGGGTGGTGGTGGGCGGGGTGATCGTCGGCGGGCTGATCGTGGGCGGCGACGTGACAGGTGGTGCGGTGGTGGGTGGTGGTGGGCTGCGTGGTGCGGCGGTGACGGTGATCGCCTTGGTGCCATGGTTGTTGCCGAGCTCGCTCTCGGAGGGTGCTCCCAGCACTGAGACTGAAGCCGCGAGCTCGCTGGTTCCCGGAAGGATTCCGGTCAGGAGGAGCGTCACGGTCTGCTCGGCGCCGGCGCCGATCCTGTTGATGTCGCACGCGACAGTGAACGCGTTCTCTGCGCTGCACGGGCCGTCTATAGGTTCGAGTCCCAGCGGCGCAGGGAACTCCGGTGGTCCATCGGGGGGTCCTCGGACCTCAAGCCGGACGGCATTGGCGGAACCGCGCCCCCTGTTTCGAATCGTCGCCGTCACCTCTGTGTCGGCGCCGACCGGGACCGTTGCCGGACCCGCCACGGTCACTACGAGGTCGGGCTGGAGGTGTTCGACGGTCCGGGCGATGACCAGCCGGGTGCCGTCCGGCGACCACGACGGGTTCTCGTCCCAGTAGGCCGTGTCGTCAGGCACGGTGGTGATTCGCTCCGCGGTACGGGCCTGCGCGTCCGCCACCCAGATCTCGGAGGTTCGGAAGCTGCACTCGCACCCCGGGAACCGGACGAAGGCGATGCGGGTGCCGTCCGGCGACCACGCCGGCTCGACGTCGATGGCGTCATCGAGGCGCTCGCGGTCGAGCACGACGACGTTGCCCCCGCCGGAGTCGGCCATGACGATCTCCCGCCCGCCCGCGAGTGGGGCCGTACGGCTGTAAGCGATCCGTGAGCCGTCGGGTGAATACGTCGGCGTCGACTCGTCCAGCGGAAGGTCCCGGACGTCGCTCGCGATCGTCCGTCGCCCGGTGCCGTCGGCGGCTACCACGTCAGACACGTCACCGGTGGCGGTTCGCACCGTGTAGCGCCACCCCTGGGGGTTGTCACCATCCGTTTCGGGGAGCCAAGCGGGGTGCGATTCCGCGGTTCCGGGCTGCGCAGCGATGTCCAGGGCCGACTCTCCGTCGAGCACCACGCTCGTGCCGTCGGTGTTCTCCACGTCTGCCCTGACCACATCACCGTACGGGTCGTGCTCCGTCGTCGTGTAGGCGATCTCGGTGCCATTCGGTGACCACACACCCTCGATGCTCTGGGGAGCGCCGCCCCTCCACAGGGACCTCACGGCGGAGGTGGCCGGGGGGCCTGCGGGGCCAGCGGGGCCGGGGCTCGCTTCGGGCTCCGGGAACACGATGTAGCCCAGTGAGCCGTCCGACCGGAACTGTGTGGTGGTAAGCACGACGACCGACATGTCGTCCGCGCTGTCGGTGTCGAAGCTGGGGACCCAGCCGTGGCTCGGCTGGGTCTCCGCTGCGGGCCCGTCGGTGAGCCGGGTCGCGGGCGCGTCCAGGATTGGCGTGCGAGCCGTCCCGACGTAGGCGAGCCAGATGTCACCAAGGGGGTCGAGCCCGGTGCCGCTGAAGACGAGAGTGTCGTTTCCGACCCAAGCGGGCCAGAGGTTCTCTCCGCCGGGGGCACCCGCCAGCTGGTCGTGCGTGGTCGTGTCGCAGCTCGGGACCGCATCGTCGTCAAGGACACCGAGCCAGATCCGGAAGCTCCCGGAGGCGTTCGATGCGTACGCGACCCGGGTGCCGTCGGGTGAGACCACGGGGTGCGTTTCGACCGCGGTGTTGCAGGTGAGGCGACGGGTGGGGGCGCCATCCGGATCGGGTGGGCCGGTGAGGTAGACCTCACCGTTCGGGTCGTCCGCAGTGCTGACGCTGGCCGAGGTGCCCTCCTCGTTCACGGAGGTCTCGCCGGCGTGGATGACCGGCGCCTGTGCGAGCGCTCGGTCGCCGCTGTCCACGGCGTAGTCCACGTCGTCTCGGCCGTCGGTGAATGCGATGCGCGGGGCTGTCGCCGCGGGCACGGCTCCCGACATGGCGACCGGTACGACGACGGCCCCCATCCGCTGGGCCGGCGCGGCGGTCGTGACCAGCACCGCGACCACGGGGACGGAAAGGATCACGGCGAGCGCACGGCAGCCCGCCCTGGCCCGAACTCGCGGCCCTCTCATGGGCACACCTCCTGCGCCGTGGTCACGGTCGTCCTCCACCGTCGGGCCGCCGCCCCCTCGACCGAAGCGAGCGGGCGGTCAGCCCATGAGGCAGGGGGAGCGGTGCGATCGGGCAACTCGCACTCCGCCGGCTGGCGACCACGCCGTCAGATCAGACCCTGCCGAAGCGCGTAGGCGACGGCGTGCGACCGGTTGCGCAGCTGCAGGCGGGTCGTGATGTCGTGCAGCACGTTCTTGACCGTCCGCTCGGAGTATGACAACCGCACGGCGATCTCGCCGGTGCTGTAGCCGTCAGCGATGAGGCGGAGCACCTCGACCTCCCGGGTCGCGAGCCCGGTGAACGTCAGGCCACGAGGGGTCAGCACCTGCTGCTGAAGCTGCCCCACCTGCTCCAGCAGCCGGCCCAGGAGGTCCGGGGGAACGCTGCCTTCTCCACAGGCGGCCCGGCTGATGACGTCGACCAGCCGGTCGGGGGTGGCATCGCACCGTCTGACCAGACCGACCACCCCGACCTCGACGGCCGAGACCAGGTCGCGGTCGTCGAGGTTGCTGGCCACCAGGACGGTGCGGCACGACCCCCGGCGCTGCACGCGTCGCAGCATCTGCACGGCGTCCTCGTCCATGGCGTCGACGACGATGACGACCACTCGGGCACGGTCTCCCTCTCGCTCGGGCAGCACCAGCACCTCCGGTCGGGGCTTGAGCTCGGCGGCGACGCCCGCCGCCGAGATGGGGTCGCGTGCATGCACGTAGACCGGAACACGTTCCATGTCGTCCTCCTGCTGGCTGCTGTGCCCGGGTGCCTCCCCGGGCACTCCTCGCGTTCGATGGGACAGCGTGCCGGGTCGCGCTCTCCGGGCACTCACCAACGGCTCAACGGGCAACTTCGGTGCCCTCGAGAGAGCCCGGTCCGACGTGTCGCAGGCTCGCCCGAGCGCGTCACCCTCGTGCGATGACGACCGTTGCCGTGCTGGAACAGGAGACCGTGAGCCTCGGTGCGGGCGAGCACGCATCGCTGCCTCTGGAGGTGCGCAACGACGGCGACACGGTGGAGGACTATCACCTGGAGCTCGTGGGGGTGCCGGCCCAGTGGACGAGCATCGACCACAGTGACTTCACCCTGTACCCGGGGACCTCGACGGTGGCGACCCTCGACGTCCACCCGCCGCGCTCCTCCGAGGTCCCTGCCGGCCAGCTGCGCTTCGGGATCCGCGTCATCCCGGTCGACCACCCCGAGGATTCGGTGGTGCCGGAGGCGGTCGTCGAGGTGCTGCCCTACCTCGAGACCACCGCCGAGCTGGTGCCGCACACCTCCCGCGGTCGGCTGGGGGGAACGCACCAGGTGGCCGTGGACAACCGTGGGAACATCCCCGTCACCGTGCTGCTCACCCTGACCGACCCGGGGCAGCTGCTGCGCGAGAGCCCCACCGGGTCGGCGGTCACCGTGCAACCGGGCCGGGCCGTCTTCACCGAGGTGCGGGTCAAGCCGGCGGCGCGTCTGTGGCGAGGCACACCGCGCACGATCCCCTTCACGGTCACGGTCAGTCCACAGGACTCACCGTCGGTCGCCCTCGAGGGCGCGCACCTTCAGGAGCCGTTGTTCCCTCCGTGGCTCGGAAAGGCGCTGCTCGCGCTGCTGGCCCTGCTCTTGGCCCTCGCCGCCCTCTGGTACTGGCTGCTCCGACCGGCGATCGAGTCGGCGGCCAAGGAGGCAGCCGCCGAGTCGATCGGCGCTCCCGCCGTGCAGGCGTCGACGAGCGCACAGTCGGCCGAGGAAGCCCAGGGGCAGGCCGCGACCTCGGCCGAGCAGGCCGCCGCGTCCGCCGCCAAGGCCGAGAAGGCCGAGAAGGTCGCCAGCGGACCCCCGCCACCCAAGACGGTCACGGCGCCGTTCTCGGGGCGCCTCGCCGTCGAGACGACTGGTGGCAAGACGAACGCCGACTCGTATGCCGTTGGCGACGGCCAGAGCCTGAGCCTCACGGACTTCGTGCTGGAGAACTCGCAGGGTGACGAGGGTCTGCTCCGCGTCACGGTGAACGGGACCGTCATCCTCGAGCAGGCGTTGGAGAGCTTCCGGACGACGGACTATCACTTCGTCTCGCCCTTCGTCGCGCCCGGGAAGGCGGAGGTCACGATGACGATCGTCTGCCGTCGGGTCGGCGCACCCCCTGGAGTGTCGCCGGCGCCAAAGACGTGCTCCAACGCGGTGACGTTCGGCGGCCCCCTGACGAAGCCGGCCGCCACCTGAGCGGTGCCGACGAACGATCGGACCTGGGCACGGGTCCCTGTCGACCCGCACCACCCAGGAGGGTACGGGCCGAGACAGCCGTCCAGCGTTCTCACAGGTCACGATGCGGGACTTCCCATCGGGCGCAGTTATCGTGGACGGCGTTGTCCGGTGCCGTCCCTGCGGCCCGCCCCACGCCCCCGACCGAAGGTTCTCCCTCGTGGCACGTCGCCTCCCCACCATCCTCGCGGCCGGCGCCCTGGCGTCGGCCCTCGTCCTCTCCGGCTGTGGTGGAGAGGGCTCGGACACGGCCGGTTCCTCGGCCGTCTCCGCTGTGAAGGTCTCGGGATCGGACCCCGAGGCCGAGCCGACGGTCACCGTCGACGCGCCGGTCACCGTGACCAAGACCGAGTCCAAGGTCGTGACCGAGGGCACCGGGGCCGCTGTCGGCGACGACGAGCTCGTCTCCATCCAGGCGGTCATCCTCAACGGTACGGACGGCAAGGTCGCGACGAGCACCTGGGAACAGGGCCCCGTGGGTCTCGACCTGGGTGACCAGAACCTGTTCGCTTCGTTCCGCGACCAGCTCCCCGGCCAGAAGATCGGCTCGCGCCTGGTCATCGCCTCGACCCCCGAGGACGCCTTCGGCGACCAGGGGAACACCCAGCTCGGCATCGCGAAGGACGATCCGGTCGTCTTCGTCGTCGACGTCGTGGGGTCCTCGCCCATCCTCTCCGAGGCCTCCGGCACGGCCGTCGCCCCGAAGAAGGGGCTCCCCACGGTCACGATGAACGAGGGGAAGCCGGCCACCATCACGGTGCCCAAGGGCTCCAAGGCCCCCAAGAAGACGGTCGTGCAGCCGCTCATCGAGGGTCAGGGCGCCAAGGTGAAGGACGGCCAGACCGTGCGGGTCGCCTACACCGGTGCGCTGCTCAAGGACGGCAGCGTCTTCGACTCCAGCGCCAGCCGCCCCGAGCAGCCCTACTTCGAGTTCAAACTCGGCCAGGGCCAGGTCATCAAGGGCTGGGACACCGGTCTGGTGGGCCAGAAGGTCGGCAGCCGTGTGCTGCTCGTCGTGCCGCCGGCCGAGGGCTACGGCGACGCGGGCAGCCCGCCCAAGATCGCCGGCGACGACACCCTGGTGTTCGTGGTCGACATCCTCGCGGCCTACTGACCCGAGCCATCCCGCCCGCACCGCAACCCCCGCCGGCACCTCGTCCCACCCCGTCGTCACAGGAGGACCCACGATGAGCACCCAGCCCACCAAGCCAGAGATCGACTTCCCCGGCGACCAGCCGCCCACCGACCTGGTCGTCGAGGACATCACCGTCGGTGACGGGGCCCCGGCAGCCGCCGGCTCCACCGTCTCCGCGCACTACGTCGGAGTGGCCCACTCCACCGGCGAGGAGTTCGACGCCTCGTGGAACCGCGGCGCACCACTGGACTTCCGGCTCGGTGTCGGCATGGTCATCGCCGGGTGGGACCAGGGCATCGAGGGCATGAAGGTCGGCGGCCGCCGCAGGCTGACGATCCCGCCGCACCTGGCCTACGGTGACGCCGGCGCGGGTGGCGCGATCGCCCCCGGGGAGACCCTGATCTTCGTCGTCGACCTCATGGGTGTGCGCTGAGCGCCGCTGCGTGAGCACCCGCGGCGGCAGCCGCGAGGAACGGGGCGGGGTCGGTGTCCAGGCCCCGCCCCATCGTCGTCAGGGCCACGGGTGACCCAGCCAGGGCGTCGAGAAGTCCCTCACCGGGCACGTCGACCACGGTGAGGGCGGCACGGGCGGAGGCCACGAGGTCCTCCAGCTGGGCCCGGACCAGCGCGTCCAGCTCGGGGTCGGGAAGGGTCGTGACCGGCACGTCGGCGGCGGTCAGGAGGGCCCTCCCGTATGCCGTCCTGCTGTGATGGCTGATCCCGCGGTGCCGCTCGCGTCGGTCGGCCCCGGAGACCCGCAGCGAGGCGACACCGCGCCCGCCGAGGACGTCGGCGGCGTGGAGGGCGTCGGCGCACGCGACACCGGAGTAGCCCCACCGGGTGCCGGTGCCCACGTTGCCCGGTCCCTGCACCACGACGGCGACGTCGGCTCCCACCACGTGCCGCGCCGCGAGCAGGCCCGTGTGGGTCGTCACGGCCTCGTGGTCCCCGCCGAAGGCCTGCCCGACGGTGATCGTCGCGTCGAGCCAGCCGGCGTCGCGCAACCCGGCGACGGCTCGTGAGAACGCCGCCGGCAACGCGCCCCCGTCGGTCATCACGTAGGCCACCCGAGCCTCGGGCCGCACGCGCCGGATGCCGGCCACCACGGCGGGGAGCGCGGAGTGCAGGTCCGCCACCACCACGGGGAGGCCCGCCAGGTCGTCGGCCTCGCGGAGCGCGCCGTGGTGCGGGCTGTCCTGCTCATCCACGGCGAGCAGCATCTGCTGCAGCGGGGTGTACCGGGCCTTGACGATGTGTCCCGGTCCGAGCGGTGGGTCCGGAGGGAGCACGTCGGCGCGCGCGACGACGAAGGCCAGACCACCGGTGCCCAGCCCGCGCAGCAGCGCCGAGGCGTTGAGCAGCACCCGCTCACCGGGGTCGGGCTCGCCGACGACGGCCGAGTAGGCGAGGGCGCGGACGGGGTCCCCACCCTCGTCCAGGCGCACCTCGAGCTCCGCCGCCCCGGCCCACCGCCGCACGACGCGCTGCACGCTCCCGGCTCGCCACTGCATCACGCCCGGCAGCGTAGCCGTCGGGTAGGTTCTGGCGGGTGAGCAGCGAGTCCGGTCCCACCGCGCCGTCGGCGGCCCAGGTCAAGACCGAGCGACTCCTCAACCTCGTGCTCGTGCTCCTCTCGACCCGTCGGCCGATGCCCAAGGCCCAGATCCGCCGGCTCGTCCCGCAGTACGGACAGTCCGCGAGCACCGAGGCCTTCGAGCGGATGTTCGAGCGCGACAAGGACGAGCTGCGCGAGCTCGGCATCCCGCTCGTCACCGAGGACATCGACGCCCTGCACGACGACGAGCCCGGCTACCGCATCCACCAGCGCGACTACGCCCTCCCCGAGCTCGACCTCGCGCCCGACGAGCTCGCGGTGCTCGGGTTGGCCAGCCGGGCCTGGGCCCAGGCGTCGCTGGCGGGCGAGGCGGCCCAGGCGCTGCGCAAGCTGCGGGCCGCGGGGGTCGAGCGCGACGTCGACGGGCTAGTCGGCATCGAGCCGAGGCTGCGGACCTCGGAGCCCGCCTTCGACGCAGTGAAGGACGCGGTGGTGCGACGGGTGCCGGTGCGGTTCGAATACCGCCGCCCCGAGTCCCCGGATGCCGCGACGAGGCACGTCCGACCGTGGTCGCTGATCTCCTGGCACGGACGCTGGTACCTCACGGCCTTCGACGTCGACCGCGACGCCAGCCGGGTCTTCCGGCTCTCCCGGATCACCGGCCCGGTGCGGACCGTAGGACGCCCCGGGGCCTTCGAGGTGCCCGAGGACCACGAGCCCCAGGTGATGGTCGAGCGCAGCACCCGACCGTCGATCGCGCCGAGCCCGGCCGTGCTCCGGGTGCGTCAGGGGAGCGGTCGCACCCTGCGCCTGCGGGCTCGCACGGTCGGCGAGGTCGACGACACGTGGTCCCTGCTCGACCTCGACTACACCGATCTCGAGGGCTTCGCCGAGGAGGTCGCCGGCTACGGCCCGACCGTCGTCGTCGAGCAGCCCCCCGAGCTCGTGGATGCCGTGGTCGGCCGGCTGCGCGCCGTGCTCGACGCCCACGGCGGAGACTGGTGATGGCCGGGTTCCCCGCCGAGACCGCGACGGCCCGGCTCTCCCGGCTGCTGACGATGGTGCCCTGGCTGGTCAACCGGCAGGGCATCGACGTGCAGCAGGCCGCCGACGACCTCGGGGTCAGCGTCGAGCAGCTGGAGGCCGACCTCAACCTGCTCTTCCTCTGCGGCTACGGCCAGATGCCCGACGAGCTCATCGAGGCCGACTGGGAGGGTGGCCGGGTCTTCGTCGGGAACGCCGACAGCATCGCCCGCCCGCTCCGTCTCGGTGTCGACGAGGCCGTGACGCTCATCGTCGGCCTCCGCGCGCTTCGCGAGGTGCCGGGCCTGGCCGAGCGCGACGCCCTGGACCGCGCCCTGGCCAAGCTCGAGGCGGCGGCGGGCTCGGCGGCCGCCCCCGCGAACCGGGTGCGGGCCGCGATGACCGACGACGCGTCCCCGGTGGTGCTCTCGACCCTGCGGGACGCAGTGTCCGCGCACCGCAGGGTGCACCTGCGCTACCTCGTGCCGGCGCGCGACGAGGCCACCGAGCGCGACGTGGACCCGATGCGGGTCGTCCACCTCGACGGCCACTGGTACCTCGAGGGGTGGTGCCACCGGGCCACCGGCACCCGGATGTTCCGGGTCGACCGCGTCGAGGATGCTGTGGTGCTGGACGTCGACGGCACCCCACCGCAGGAGGCCCACCAGCGGGACCTGAGCGTCGGCACCTTCCAGCCCGGCCCCGACGACCTCGCGGTCACGGTGCGGCTGCTGCCCGGGGCCACCTGGGTCAGCGACTACTACCCCGTCGAGTCCGTGCGCGACGTCGCCGCGGGCGACGGGGGCGGTCAGGTCGTCACGCTGCGCACGGCCGACACCGCGTGGCTGCACCGCCTCATCCTCCGGCTCGGGGGGCGCGCGCTCGTGATTGACCCCCCCGAGGTCGTCGACGACCTGGCGACGGCGGCCCGTGACGCGCTCGCGGCATACGGCTCCCCGGCGACGGACGGCGAGGGCTGACGTGCTGCCCTGGTGGGGATGGGTGCTGGTGTGGGTGGGGCTGCTCGCGTGCTCGGCGGCCGTGGTGGACCGGCTGTGCCGGCAGGTCTGGCGCAAGACCAAGCTGCTCATGGCGGAGGTCGAGCGGGCCAGCGACCTGGTGTCCGAGCTCGAGGCGCGCGCCGACGCGCTGAGCGAGGTGGTGCCGGTGCCCACGGCGGTCACACAGGATCCGTACAGACTCCGGGCGCAGTATCAGGCCATGCGCGAGGATGCCGCCGCAGTGAGGGCGAATCGTCGAGCTGAGCGTCTGCCCGCCTGGGCACGCGTACACTGACGGCGAATCGTCACCACTGAAGGGGTTGACCCACATGGGCAGGATCGGACCTCCCGAGATCATCATCATCGCAGTGCTCCTCATCGTCATCTTCGGCTGGAAGCGGCTGCCTGACGCAGCGCGCAGCCTCGGACGATCGGCTCGGGTCTTCAAGTCCGAGGTCGACGAGATGAAGCGCGAGAACGAGGCCAACAAGTCGACGTCCGAGGCATCCGCAGAGACGGTGCGCAGCGAGTCCATCGCGGCCGACCGCCCCGCGGACCCCACCATGCCCACTGCCGACGGGAACCCCGTCCACGAGAAGGCACCGCGCACGGACAACCAGTCCGGCCCGGTGGCCTGACCCCCAGTCCTCCACCCGCTCCATGGCCCGACTCCGCCGGCGCCCTCACGACCCCGAGGGCAGGATGACGCTGGGCGATCACTTCCGTGAGTTCCGCCGCCGGCTGTTCATCGCCGCCGCGTCGGTGCTCGTCGCCGCGATCGTGGCCGGCTTCTACTACGACCAGGTCTTCGCGTTCCTCCAGTCACCCTTCATGGACTACAAGGACGCCAACCCCGAGAGCCTGATCAGCCTGAACTTCGGTGAGGCCACCTCGGCGCTGTCCAACCTGATCAGCGTGTCGATCTTCGTCGGGGTGGTCGTGTCCAGCCCCGTCTGGCTGTACCAGACCTGGGCCTTCATCGTGCCGGGCCTGACGAAGAAGGAGAAGCGGATCTCGCTGGCCTTCGTCGGCTCGATCGTCCCGCTGTTCCTCGCCGGGTGCTACCTCGCCTACACGATCCTGCCGCAGTCGCTGTCGATCCTCTACGGGTTGAGTCCCGAGGGGACGTCGAACATCCAGCAGGTGTCGATGTACATCGCCTTCGTCACCCGCTTCATCCTCGTCTTCGGCATCGGCTTCCTGTTCCCCGTCGTGCTCGTCGCGCTGAACGTCGTCGGCATCATGCCCGCGAGCCGGCTCATCAAGGGGTGGCGGGTCGCCGTCGTCCTGATCTTCGTGTTCGCGGCAGTGGCCACCCCGACGGCCGACCCGTTCACGATGTTCGTGTTCGCGGCCCCCCTCACCGCTCTCTACTTCGGCGCCTGGCTGGTCTGTCGCGTGCTGGACAAGCGCAAGGCCAAGGCCCGACCGGACTGGCTCGAGGTCGACGACACCGAGGCCTCCGAGCTCTGAGCGCGGCCTGGCGCTAGCCTCGCGCCATGTCCGCTCGCCTGGGCCTCATGGTCAACCCCACGGCCGGGAAGAACACCGGGGCGCTCATCGGCACCCGCGCCCTGACCCTGCTGCGCGCCGCGGGCGTCGACATCCTCGACCTCAGCGCGGCCGACGCCCGCAGCGCCGCCGAGCAGGGTCGGGCCGCGATCGCCGCCGGTGAGATCGACCGGCTGGTGGTCGCCGGGGGCGACGGCAGGGTGCACGTCGGGGCGAACCTCTGCGCCGGCACCGACGTGGCGCTCGGCGTCATCGCGGCCGGCACCGGCAACGACATCGCCCGGGAGCTGGGCCTGCCGGTGCGCGACGCCGAGCAGGCCGTGGACCGCATCCTCGCGGGCCGCACCCGGGCGGTGGATGCCGCCTGCCGCACCACGCAGGCGGGGGAGCGGCGGTGGTTCGTGGGCGTTCTGGCGGCCGGCTTCGACGCGGTGGTCAACGAGCGGGCCAACCAGTGGCGATGGCCGCGCGGCCCGATGCGCTACAACCTCGCGGTGCTTCGCGAGCTGCCGGTGTTCCGCCCGATCCCCTACGTCCTCGAGCTCGACGGGCGCCGGGTCGAGACCGAGGCGATGCTCGTCGCGGTCGGCAACGGCCCGGCATACGGGGGCGGCATGCGGGTCACGCCGGACGCGTCCTTCGACGACGGGCTGCTCGACGTGCTGATCCTCCACGGGATCTCCACGGTCGAGTTCCTCCGCGTCTTCCCGCGCGTCTTCAAGGGCACCCACACCGACCACCCGGCGGTGGAGGTCGTGCGGGTCGCCACCGTGCGGCTCGAGGCCACCGGAATCGTCGGCTACGCCGACGGCGAACGCTTCGGGGCGCTGCCGATGACCGTGGAGGCCGTGCCGGGCGCGCTGACCGTGCTCGCCTGAGGGCTGACGTAGCCTGAGGCCATGCCCAGCCCAGCCGAGCGGTATGCCGCTGCTGCGGCCCGGAACCGTCGAGAACGCCTCGAGCTCGGCCGGTTCATCGCCGGCCTCGACTTCCCCCTCGACGACTTCCAGGTTCGCGCGTGCGAGGCCGTCGAGGAGGGCAAGGGTGTGCTCGTCGCGGCGCCGACGGGCGCCGGCAAGACCATCGTCGGGGAGTTCGCGGTGCACCTGGCCCTCGCGACCGGGCGCAAGGCGTTCTACACCACCCCGATCAAGGCCCTCTCGAACCAGAAGTACCACGACCTGGTGCGGATCCACGGCTCGGACCGGGTCGGTCTCCTCACCGGGGACTCCTCGGTCAACGGCGAGGCGCCGGTTGTCGTCATGACCACCGAGGTGCTCCGCAACATGATGTATGCCGGGTCGCGGACGCTCGAGGGGCTCGGCTTCGTCGTCATGGACGAGGTGCACTACCTCGCCGACCGGTTCCGCGGGGCGGTGTGGGAGGAGGTCATCATCCACCTCCCCGAGCACGTGCAGGTGGTCTCGCTCTCGGCGACGGTGAGCAATGCCGAGGAGTTCGGCGACTGGCTCGCGGAGGTGCGCGGCAACCACGAGGTCGTCGTCACCGAGCACCGCCCGGTGCCGCTGTTCCAGCACGTGCTCGTCGGTACGACGATGTTCGACCTCTTCGCGGGCAACCGGGTCGACCCCGACCTGCTCGCCGCGATCCGCACGTCCGAGCAACGGGGCCGCTTCGAGGACTCCTCGCCACGCAGTGGTGCTCGTGGTGGGAGCCAGGCCCGCTACCAGGGCGGGGGTCGGGGCGGCGGCCGAGGTGGGGGCCACGGCGCCGGTCGCGGTGGCGGCGCCAGTCATGGTGGCGGCGCCGGGCGTGGGCCGGGTGGAGGCGCCGGCGGTCGAGGACTGGTTCGCGGGAGCCGGCCCGGTGGGGGGGCGAGCAGGCCGGAGGTCATCGAGGAGCTGGACCGCGACGGCCTGCTGCCCGCGATCACGTTCATCTTCAGCAGGGTCGGGTGCGAGGCCGCGGTGGGCCAGCTCCTCTCGGCAGGCACCACCTTGGTCCCGCAGCGAGAGGGGCTGCGCATCCGCCGGCACGTCGAGGAGCGCGTGGGCGCGCTGGCCGAGGAGGACCTCACCGTCCTGGGCTACTTCGACTTCGTCGAGGGGCTCTCCCGCGGCTTCGCGGCGCACCACGCCGGGATGCTGCCCCTGTTCCGCGAGATCGTCGAGGAGCTGTTCACCGAGGGCCGCATCCGCGCCGTGTTCGCGACCGAGACCCTGGCGCTCGGCATCAACATGCCCGCGCGCACCGTCGTCCTCGAGAAGCTCGTGAAGTTCAACGGCGAAGCCCACGTCGACATCACGCCCGCCGAGTACACCCAGCTCACCGGCCGCGCCGGCCGGCGCGGCATCGACATCGAGGGGCACGCGGTCGTCCAGTGGGCCCGCGGGGTGGACCCGATGGCCGTCGGTGGTCTCGCCTCGGCACGCACCTACCCGCTGCGCTCGAGCTTCCGGCCCACATACAACATGGCCGTCAACCTCGTCGCCCAGGTGGGGCGCGAGGTGGCCCGCGAGATCCTGGAGACCTCCTTCGCGCAGTTCCAGGCCGACCGCGCCGTGGTCGGCATGGCGACCAAGGTCCGCCGCAACGAGGAGGGCCTCGAGGGCTACGCGGAGGGGATGCACTGCGACCTGGGCGACTTCCGCGAGTACGCAGCACTGCGCCGGTCCCTCGCCGACGCCCAGAAGGACGGGGCCAAGGCCCGCTCGGCGTCCCGGCGAGCCGAGGCGGCGATGTCCCTCGAGGCGCTGAAGATCGGTGACGTCATCCGGATCCCGGGAGGACGGCGAGCCGGCTGGGCCGTCGTCGTCCAGCCCTCGCGCGCCGGTCGGGGCACCTCATCGGGCCCCGCCGTGGTCACCGAGGACAAGCAGTTCCGCCGGCTGACCCTCGTCGACGTGCCCGAGCCGGTCGAGGCCAAGGCCCAGGTCAAGGTGCCCCCGCACTTCAACCCGAAGTCGCCGAAGTCCCGCCGGGACCTCGCGACCAGCCTGCGGATCGCCACCCCGCGAGGTACCGAGGACTCGCCCCGGCGCAGAGCGCTCGACGTCCCACCCGGTGAGCCCGAGCACGTCGCCCGGATGCGGGCCGAGCTCAAGGCCCACCCGTGCCACCCCTGCCCCGACCGCGAGAACCACGCCCGGTGGGCAGAGCGCTGGTGGCGGCTCAAGCGCGAGACCGTGGGGCTTCAGCAAAAGGTCGAGGGGCGCACCAACACCGTGGCGCGCACCTTCGACCGGATCTGCGAGGCACTGGAGTCCCTCGGCTACCTCGAGGACGGTGGCACCGTCGTCACCGAGCGAGGGGAGCGGCTGCGGCGGCTCTACACCGAGAAGGACCTGCTCGCCGCCGAGTGCCTGCGCCGCGACGTCTGGAAACGCCTCGACGCGCCGAGCCTCGCCGCCGTCGTCTCGGCTCTCGTGCACGAGCCGCGCCACGAGGAGGCCGAGGTCTCCCCGCGGATGCCGAACGACGACGTCGCCGAGGCGATCGTCACCATGGAGCGGCTGTGGAGCGGGATCGAGGACCTCGAGACCGAGCACGACCTGCCCTCGGCGTCCATGCCCGACGGCGGCATGGCCTGGATGGTGCACCGCTGGGCCTCCGGTGAGCGCCTCGACGCGGTGCTCCGCGGCCAGGACATGGCCGCCGGAGACTTCGTCCGCCGGTGCAAGCAGCTCGTCGACCTCCTCGACCAGGTAGCGAAGGCCTCCACCGATGGCGAGATCCGGCGCACCGCGCGCGCGGCGATCGACGGCGTGCGCCGCGGAGTGGTCGCCGCCGACCGCCTCGACTGACCTCGACTTCTTGCGCCCCACCCACGGCGAAACAGCCCGTTTGGCTGGTCCGGGCGTGGGTGTGGCGCAATAAGTCGGGGGTGGTCGAGGGTCAGTCGGGGATGCCGATGGCGGAGAGCACCCGGTTGATCGGGTTCGTCACGCCGTACGTGGACGCCAGCTCGCTGAGCAACCGCACGTCGGCCACCCTCGAGGGCAGGGCCAGGTCGACCTCGGCAACGGGCGCGTCCCGAGCGACGCGCACCACGGTCGGGGCGACGTCGAGGTATGCCGTGGACGCCTCGAGGTTGGCCCGTCTGGCCCCCTTGATGCTCGGGTCCCCGGACTCCACCGCGGCGCGCACCCCGGCCAGTGATCCGTGTGCCTCGATGAGCATGGCGGCCGTCTTGTCACCGATGCCCTTCACGCCCGGGAGGCCGTCGCTGGTGTCGCCGCGCAGCACCGACATGTCGACGTAGAGGTCACCGGTGGGCACGGCATACCGCTCCTGGAGGTAGGCCTGGGTCGCGATGTCCGGATCGCGCACCCCGCCCTTGCCGGTGTAGAGGACGCGGATGCCGTGCGCGTCGTCGACGAGCTGGAGGAGGTCGCGGTCGCCGGTGACGACGTCCACCGGCATGACCCCGCGGTGCCGCTCGGTGAGCGTGCCGATGACGTCGTCGGCCTCGAAGCCCGCCGCGCCGAGCCGCGGGATCCCCAGTGCCCTCAGGGCGTCACGGATGAGGGGCACCTGCGGCGTGAGGTCGTCGGGACTCTCCTCCTGCACCTCAGAGCCCTCCACGACGCGGTGCGCCTTGTAGGTGGGGATGAGGTCGACCCTCCACTGCGGACGCCAGTCGTCGTCCCAGCAGGCCACGAGGTGGGTGGGTCGGTGCGCTGTGACGAGGGTCGCGATCATGTCGAGGAAGCCGCGCAGGGCGTTGGTGGGCGTCTCGTCCGGTGAGGTGCGCTGGTCGGGCACACCGAAGAAGGCCCGGAAGTACAGGGAGGCGGAGTCCAGGAGCATGAGGCGGCGGTCGTCGGGCATGCGCCGAAGGATAGTGGGCGGCACTAGGCTGCCACCGTGGAAGAACTGGATCGACAGATCGTCGGGCTGCTCGCCAAGGACGGCAGGATCAGCTTCACCGACCTCGGCAAGGCCCTCGGCATGTCGACGTCCGCGGTGCACCAGCGGGTCCGGCGCCTGGAACAGCGCGGTGTCGTCAAGGGCTACACCGCGAAGGTCGACCACGCGGCACTCGGTCACGGCATGACTGCGTTCATCTCGATCACCCCCCTCGACCCCGCGGCGCCCGACGACATCCCCGACCGGCTCCAGGGGCTCAACGAGATCGAGGAGTGTCACTCCGTCGCCGGGGATGAGAACTACATCCTCAAGGTGCGGGTCGGCACCCCTCCGGACCTGGAGGCACTCCTCGCCCGAGTGCGGGCCGTCGCCAACGTGTCGACGCGCACCACGGTGGTGCTCTCGACCCCGTGGGAGTGAGCGCGAGACCCACCGGCGACCTTGCCCCGGATCTGCGGCACTACCTGCAGCAGGGACGAGACGCCTTGGTGCGCACCCTCGACGGCCTGTCCGAGCACGATGTCCGGCGGCCGCTCACCCCGTCGGGGACCAACCTGCTCGGTCTCGTCAAGCACGTCACCGGAGGCGAGCTGGGCTACCTGGTGGAGTCCGTCGGTCGGCCGGCGCTGACGCTCCCGTGGAACGAGGACGGCTCCGTGTGGCAGGGCGCCGACATGTGGGTCAGGGCGGGGGAGCCCCGTGAGTGGATCATGGGCCTGTACCGGCAGGCGTGGACCCTCAGCGACGCCACCCTCGCCGAGGTCCCGCTCGATGCTCCTGCCACCGTCGCGTGGTGGCCGGAGGAGCGTCGGGTCACCACCCTGGGCCACCTGGTCGTCCGGGTCGTGGCGGAGACCGCGCAGCACGCCGGTCACGCCGAGATCCTCCGCGAACAGCTGGACGGGCAGGGCGGCCGGGACAGCGGCGAGGTGGGCGACGACGGCTACTGGACCGAGCACGTCTCCGGGATCCAGCGCGCGGCCGACGAGCACCGCTGACGCCCATCGTCGGGACCGGGCTAACGGGCGATCTCGGCGACCACCGCGCCGACGACGGCGACCAGATCGGTGGGCGAGAGGCCCAGGTCCAGCCCTCGGCGTCCGCCCGAGACGTAGACGACGTCGAAGAGCGCGACACTCTCGTCGAGCACCGTGGGCAGGGGGCGCTTCTGCCCCACCGGCGAGATGCCGCCGAGTACGTAGCCCGAGGATCGTTGCGCCGCAGCAGGATCCGCCATCGACACCCTCTTGACACCCAACGCCTGCGCAGCGGCCTTGAGGTCGAGGGAGCCCGCAACCGGCACGACGGCCACCGCGAGGCCCGCGCCGGTGTCGACCACCAGGGTCTTGAAGACCTGCTCGGGGGGGAGCCCGAGCACCTCGGCGGCCTCCGACCCGAACGAGCGCGCGCCCGGGTCGTGGTCGTAGGTGTGCACCGAGAACGGCACCCCGGCCTCCGTGAGGGCCACGGTGGCCGGGGTGCCGACGGAGTCGGGTCGCGGCATACCCCCACGGTATGCCGGGTGCCCACCTACCCGAGGTCGGCCGCGGATGCCGCTCGGCTGGCACCGGCCCCGACGAGCGCGGCCTCGTGGGCGGCCTCGGTGTCGGTGTTGTCCCGCCACCACTGCTGACCGGTGGGGGAGAGGGTGTCGATCGGGTCGTAGTAGACGTACTCGCGCGACAGCGCCAGCTCGTCGTCGCCCTCGATCGAGGTGCGATAGTTCTTGCGCCAGAACGACATTCCGAGCTCCGTGTCGTAGCTGTCGACCTGGTGCACCCACCGCTTGCCCACGAAGGGCACGTCGCACACGATGCGCGGTGTCGCGAAGCCCGGGAGGTAGCCCATCATCGAGTGCTGCAGCTCCTGGGCCCGAGCGAGCGAGACCCGCCAGTGCTCGGCGAAGGGGATCATGTCGCACATGTAGAAGTAGTACGGCGTGATCATCGCGTCGTCCTGGAGAGCGAAGCAGAGGTCGAGCAGCGCCTCGGGGGAGTCATTGATCCCCCGCATGAGCACGCCCTGGTTGCGCACGTCGCGCACCCCGGCGTCGAGCATCGCCGTCGCGGCCTCGGCCACGAGTGGGGTCACCGACTGGGCGCTGTTGACGTGGGTGTGGATGGCCAGGGAGAACCCCCGCGAGCGAGCCTTGGCGGACACCCGGGCAACCCCCTCGACGACATCGGGCTGGAGCCAGTGCTGGGGCAGACCCATCAACGCCTTGGTGGCGAGGCGGATGTCACGGATCGACTCGACGTCGAGGAGCTTGTCGAGGAACCCCTCGAGGTTCTTCCACGGCATGTTGGCGACGTCACCACCGGAGACGACCACGTCGCGCACCCCGGGGGTGCGCTGTAGGTAGTCGAGCATCGCTGCATA
>JBBSQC010000002.1:0-154709 GCA_038258215.1 Actinomycetales bacterium
CCGCGAGGGGGTGCGCGCGCACCCCCGACACCATCGAACGACCGGTGAGGACCAGCACGAGGAAGAGGGCGGCGAGGAGGACCGCGCCGAGCCCGCCGTCCGGCCAGTTCACCGTGCCGCCCGGGATGGTCGCGAACCACCTAGCGACCCGCGCGATGACCTCCGTCGGCAGCACGCCGGCCCAGCCCACCAGGGCAGCCGCCCGAGCCGAGACCACGGAGACGAGTGCGGCCACGACGCCGGCGATCGTCGCCGGGGGCACGAGTGGCGCCGCGAGGAGGTTGGCGAGCACCCCGACGACACTGACCGACCCCTGGAGGAGCACCACCACGGGAGCCGTCATGACCTGGGCAGCGACGGGGATCGCGAGGGCCGGGCCGAGGGGCCGCAGCCGGGCCGGTAGCCGGGCGCCGATCGCGTCACCCCAGGGCCTGGTGAACAGCAGCAGCCCGAGGGTGGCCAGGGTGGAGAGGGCGAAGCCGTAGGACCGCGCGAGCCACGGGTCGAGGACGAGGACGACGACCACGGCGGCACCGAGCACCGGGAGACCGGCCGAACGCCGCGACCGGCTCATCCCGAGGAGCCCGATGGCCCCCATCGCGGCCGCCCGCACGACGCTCGGCTCGGGACGGGCCAGCACGACGAACCCCGCGAGGGCCAGCCCCGCGAGGACCGGCCGGAGCCACCTCGGCACACCGAGGGCGATGCACAGGGCGAGGACCAGCCCCGTCACGACGGCGACGTTGCTGCCGCTGACGGCGGTGAGGTGGGTCATCCCGGTGGCGCGCATGGCCGCGGTCAGGTCCTCGGGGGTGCGGGCGGTATCACCGATGACCAGCCCCGGGAGGAGGCCGCGGGCGTCGGAGGGCGCTCCGTCGACGGCGGCGCGCAAGCCCGACCGGAGTCGCTCGGCGGACCGGGCGACGAGGCCCGGCGGTGCCACGGAGACCGGTTCGCCCCGGACCGCGAGGGTCGCGACGCGGTCGTCCTCGGGATCCACCGAGCCCAGGCGGCCGGCGACCCGAACGTCCTCGCGCCAGCGCAACCGGCTGAGCTCCGGCCCCCCGGTGAGCAGCAGGGGTGCGGAGACCTCGACGCGTCGACCCCGCACCTCGAGCACCCGGGCGGTGACATCGACCAGGACCCTCGGCTCACCCCGGACCGAGCTGACCTCGATCGGGTCGCCGGTCACCGTCACCAGCGCGGTCACCGCGGCCCGGTCCCGGGCCCGCTCGAGCACGCCGCCGCGGGCGCGCAGGCTCGACTGGGCCCCGGCGGCGACCTGCGTGAGCACGACGAGGGACAGGGCCAGGGCAACTGCCTGCCCCGGGCCCGACGACCCCGGCCGGTCGGCTCGGTGCGGACCCCACCCGGTGAGCGTGGCGACGCCCGCGACGCCCGCGGCTACCAGGGCGGCCAGGACCGCGACGGTGAGATGTCCGGACGTCGGTAACCCCAGCGCGACCGCGGCGGTCGCCCACGCGAACAAGGAAGGCCCGAGCAGCCGCACGTCGGAACGTGCTTCCTCGACGGGCACCGGCTCGACGCGCTCCAGCTCGCGGGTCACACCGAGACCAGCGGTCGGAGCCGGGCGAGGAGCTTCTCGCCGATCCCGCTCACCTCGGACAGCTCGTCGACCGCCGCGAACCGACCGTGCTCGGCCCGCCAGTCCAGGATCCGCTGGGCGAGGACCGGCCCGACGCCCGGCAGGGTGTCGAGCGTGGCGAGGTCGGCCGTGTTGAGCGGCACCACCCCGCCGGCACCCGCAGACCCGCCACCACCGGGGCTCCCTCCGGCTCCCGCACCGCCGACAGACCCGTTGCCCCCGGGTGCGGCGGGTTCGCGGACCTCCTCGCCCGGCGCCGGCACCCGGACCTGCTCACCGTCCTGGAGGAGTCGCGCGAGGTTGATGCCGCTCAGGTCGGCCCGCGCGGTGGCACCCCCAGCCCCGGCCACCGCGTCGGAGACCCGTGACCCGACCGGCAGACGCAGCACCCCCGGGGAGTGCACCTGACCGACCACGTGGACCACCACGTCGGCGCCCACGCTCGCGACGGCCGGTGGCGCCCCCTCCTGCGCCACCCCCGAGGCCGTCGACGGCGAGGGCGACGCCGACGCCGATAGGGAGGGGCCCGGACCGGCCTCGAGCGCCGTCGGAACCGGCCCGGCCCGGGAGCCCCCACCGGGCGCGATGACCGTGGCGGTGTCGGCCGAGCGGGCCCAGGCGACCCGCACCCCCAGGATCGCCCCGACGAGCACGCAGATGACCACGACACCCGCCACGGAGGCCCCGCGCGGCTGCCACCGGGCAGACACCAGGGCCCGGGGCAGCCGCACCCACCGGCGAGGCAGCGCGACCCGGGCGTGCCGCGCCCGCGATGCCTCGCCGTCGTGCCTCTCCTCCACACCTGTCCGACCACCGGTCCCCCCGCGGGCTTCGCCCGACGGACCACCGGCCCCGCCGAACAGGTCGGCCTCGGTCGGGACGAACGGACGATCCGTGCCACGCAACCGGGCCATCGCCCTCGGCGAGGGAAGGTCGGAGGTGTGACGTCGCGGCATACGGCGACGCTAGGCGGGCCCGGACCGAACTGCGCCGGTCACCGCTGGGCTGTGGAGGACCGGACCGCGGCACCGCGCCTGTGGACGGCCACGACCCACATCCCAAGCAGCCGGCCCCGCTCCGTGACCGTCTCTCAGTCCAGGCGCCGACTCCACCAGGCGCGGATGTTGCCCCGGTGGCGGGAGAGCACCAGCAGGGCGAGGGCCACCAGCCACACTCCCTCGAGCGCCCCGAGAGCGGGCAACGCACCGAGGAGGGCAAGGACCCCGACGACCAGCAACCCGAACGAGGTGACCACCGAGGCCTCCCCCACGAACGGGAGGACCGCCACCGAGACGGCGAACACCAGGACAGCACCGAGGGCGATCCACGGCGCGAGCGCGATCAGCGCCCCGAGCGCCGCCGCGACCCCCTTCCCGCCCTTGCCACCGAGGAAGGGGCTGAAGACGTGCCCGAAGACGACCGCGAACCCCGCCACGAGGGCCGCGCCGGTGCCCATCGTGCGCAGCACGAGCAGGGTGGGCAGGTAGGCCTTGAGCACGTCGAGCACGAGCACCAGCACGCCCCACTTGCGGCCCAGCACCCGCCCGGCGTTGGCCGCACCCGGGTTGCCCGACCCCGACGTGCGCAGGTCCACACCGCGCGTGCGGGACACGAGCGAGGCGGGGTTGACCCCACCGATGACGAAACAGACCATCGCGACCACGGCGACCTGGAGGATGAGCCCGGACACGGGTCAGGGCGCCGGTCGCGGCACGACGGCGACGGCCAGCGTGCCGGGACCGACGTGGGCCCCGACGACGGCACCGAGCTCCACGACCCGCACCTCGCCGCCGCCGCCGAGGCGGGCCGTGAGCCGATCGGCGAGACGCTCCGCCCGGTCCACCGAGTCGAGGTGGTGCACGGCGACGTCGACGGTGACGGCGGCACCGGCATCCCGCCGACCCGGCGCGGACGCGTCGCCCACGTTTCCGTCCCGCGCCCGCTGCACCGCCTCCACCGCGAGCTCCTCGAGCCGGGCGATCGCGCGGGTGGCGGTGCGCACCTTCTCGAGCGGCACGATGCTGCCGTCGCGCAGCCCGAGGATCGGCTTGATCGAGAGCGCCGACCCCACGAGCGCCCCCGCCTTGCCGATCCGGCCCCCCCGCCGCAGGTACTCCAGGGTGTCGACGTAGAACACCACGGATGCCGAGGCACAGGTCGCCCGCACCACCTCGGCGACCTCCTCGAGCCCGGCCCCCGTGCCAGCCGACCGTGCGCCGGCCAGCACGGCATACCCCATCGCCATGCCCAGGGCCCGCGAGTCGATCACGGTCACGGGCACCGGCGACTGCTCGGCGGCAAGCTCGGCGCCACCGATGGTGCTGGACATCTCGGCGGAGATGTGGACGGAGACGATGCTGTCGGCCCCGGCGTCGGCAGCGCGACGGTAGGCCTCGAGAAAGGCCTGCGGCGCGGGGCGCGAGGTCGACACCGGGGTGAAGTCACGCAGGGCTGCGGCCACCTGGCCGGGCCCGATGTCCACGCCCTCGGAGAGCTCCCGACCACCGACGACGACGTGCAGGGGCACGACCTGCACGTCGAGGCCCTCGAGGAGGTCTGTGGGCAGGTAGGCCGTGGAGTCGGTGACGAGAGCGGTGGTCACCGGCGCAGGCTAGTGCCCCGCCGCGGTGGCCTGTCGAGCGGCGAGCTTGGCCGCCCGCTGCTCGCGCTTCTCGACGACGCGCGTGGCCTCGGCGTCGAGGGCCGCGACGGCCGCGGCGAGCTCCTCGCGTGCGGTTTCACCGTCGGCGTCGAGCCCCTCGAGCTCCCACACGCCCCACTGCCGCAGGAGCGGAGCGACGATGTCGTCGTGGTGGATGCGCAGGTCGTAGATGCCGGCCATCGCCATCTGGACGGCCTTGCGGTTGAAGCCGGGGATGATCGAGCCCGGCATCTGGAAGTCCTTCACCTCGTCGGTGATCGCCCGCATCGTCTGGCTCGGGGTCAGCTCCAAGGCCGCCTGGATGATGTTGCGGTAGAAGATCATGTGCAGGTTCTCGTCCTTGGCGACCCGCGTGAGGAGCTTCTCGGCCACCGGCTCATCGGTGTAGCGGCCGGTGTTGCGGTGCGAGACACGGGTGGCGAGCTCCTGGAACGAGACGTAGGCGCAGACGTTGAGCAGCGGCTTGTCGTCGGTGTCGTAGCCGGTCTCCATCGTCTCCATCCGGGCCCGCTCGAGCTCGTCGGGGTCGACCCCACGGGTGACGAGGAGGTAGTCGCGGATGCAGAACGCGTGCCGGCCCTCCTCCGCGGTCCAGCGGTTGACCCAGGCGCCCCACGCACTGTCGCGGCCGAAGGCGCGCTCGATCTCGCGGTGATAGCTCGGCAGGTTGTCCTCGGTGAGGAGGTTGACCTCGAGCGCGGTGCGGGCGATGGGCGAGAGCTGGCTCTGGTCGACCGACCACGGGTCCCCGCCGAGCTCGGCGAAGTCCTTCCCGAGGGACCACGGCACGTACTCGTGCGGCATCCAGTCGGTCGCGACCTTCAGGTGTCGGTTGAGGTTGTCCTCCACCGTGGGTTCGAGCTCCGCGAGCAGCTGGGCGGCATCGAACATGGCCATGTGGTCCTCCTCGGTGGACACGGTGGGGTCGCGTCCCGTGCCCCCAGCCAACACCCTCACGGCCGTTCCTGCCAGAGGCGCGCCACGGGAGCCGGTCTGCCGGGGGGTCGGCACCCGGTCCGGCGGCCGCTCCGACCCGTGCCGGAGCCCCGGAACCTGTCGGTCGCGGTGCGGCCGCGACCACGCCCTTGCTCCTGACGCGACGTGAGGTCCTAGCGTGGCGTCCATGGCCGAAAACGACCCGAGACCGTGGGGCATAGGCGACGTCGCCCGCCGCACCGGTGTCACCGAGCGCACGCTGCGCTACTACGAGGAGCTCGGCCTGCTCGCCCCGGCCCGGGACGGCGGCGGCCGGCGCAGGTACGACGGCGACACGCTCGACCGGCTCTACCGCGTGCGACTCCTGCGCGAGCTCGGCACGCCGCTGGCCGAGATCGACCCCGACGCGGATGACCTGCGCGAGCTCACCGGACGGCACCTGGCCGACCTCGACACCCGACTGGCCGACCTCGCCCGGGTTCGTGAGCGGGTCCGAGCCGTCGAGGCGCACCTCCTGGTCGGGGACCGTCCCAGCGACGAGGCCCTGCTCGACCTGCTGTCCGGCTTGCCCGTCGACGAACCGGCCCTGACCCGCCGGATCACGTTGCTCGTCTACCGCGACATCGCCGCCGGGCACGCCTTCCTCGTCGACGTCCTCGGCCTGGCTCCGGGGCCGGTCAGCTACGACGGTGAGCGGGCGGTGCACGGTGAGGTGCACGCCGGAGACGGCGTCGTGTGGCTGCATCGCGAGGCCCCTGAGCACCGCATGGTCTCGCCTCTCACCACCGGCACGGTCACCGCCTCGATCGCCGTCCTCGTCGACGACGTCGACGCCCACCACGCCCGGGTGGCCGCGACGGGCGCCGCGGTGGCGCACGCGCCGACCGACATGCCCTACGGCGTGCGCGAGTACAGCGTGCACGACCCGGAGGGCCACCTGTGGTCCTTCCAGACGCCCCTCACCAGCACCGACGAAGAGGAGACCCCATGAGCGATCTGACCCCATACATCTGCGTGGCCGACTCCCGTGCCGCCATCGCCTGGTACGGCACCGCGCTCGGCGCGGAGGTCACCTACGAGCCGATCGTCATGGACGACGGCCGCGTGGGGCACTGCGAGCTGGCGGTCGGCGGTGCGCGGTGGATGATGTCCGACGAGTTCGACTCCGCGGGCGTGGCCGCGCCGGATCCCGGCCGCGGGTCTGCGGTGTCGCTGCACCTCACGGTCGACGACGTCGACGCAGCCGCGGCGCGCGTCGTCGCGAGCGGGACACCCATGCTGCGCGGCCCCGAGGACAGCCCGCCCGCAGGCAGGGTGGCGGTCTTCGTCGACCCGTTCGGCCACCGCTGGTTCCTCAACCAGAGCACCCCCGGCGACTGACCAGCGCGGGCACGGTGGTGCACCGGGTCACCAGGGCAGCGGCGCGTCCAGCTCGCGGGAGTCGTCGACCGGCACCCAGCCGGCCTCCGGGTCCTGTCGGTATGCCGCGCCGGGACCGTGCTCAGCGAGCAGCCGGACGGCGAGCAGGAGCCGCTCGACGTGGGCGGCGGTCGTGGCGAGACCGGCGCTGGCGCGGACCGCGGTGGCGTGACCCGGGCCGTCCTCGAGCAGTGCGTCGACGAGCAGGTGCGCGCAGAACTTGCCGGCCCGCACCCCGATGCCGTGCTCCGCAGAGAGGGCGGCGGCGACGAGCTGGCTGTCGAGGCCCTCGACGGTGAAGGTGACGACCGGTCCGCGGTCGTGCTCGTCGCTGAAGATGGAGTAGGTCTCGACGCCGTCGATGGCCCGAAGACCGTCGAGCAGCTGTGTCGTGAGCGCGGACTCATGGGTCTCGATCGCGGTGCGGTGCTCCCGGATCGTCGCGCACGCGGCCGCGAGGGCGATGGCGCCGAGGACGTTCGGACTGCCGGCCTCGTGACGGGCAGCGCCCGCCGCCCATCGGGTCGAGCACCCCGTGACCTCCACGCTGGCCCCTCCACCAGCGAGGTAGGGCTCGGCGGCGTCGAGCCAGTCGCGACGCCCCGCCAGAACGCCGGTGCCGTAGGGGGCGTGGACCTTGTGACCTGAGAACACGACCCAGTCGACACCCAGCGCGCCGAGGTCGACCCGGCGGTGAGCGGCATACTGCGCGGCGTCGAGCAGGACCCGGGCACCGTGGCGGCGAGCGACGGCCGCCAGCTGCTCGACCGGCCACAGCTCACCGGTGACGTTGGAGGAGGCGGCCAGCACGACGAGCGCCTGTCGGGGGCGGCGTGCGGTGCCCGTGGGCAACGCCCGGAGGGCCTCCTCCAGCAGCGCCTCGGCGTCAGCAGGGCTGGCCGGCACGGGGATTCGCACGGTGTCGCTGCGACGCCACGGGAGCAGGCTCGCGTGGTGCTCGGAGGCGAAGACCAGGACTGTGGTGCGGCGCGGAAGGGTGCGGGCCAGCAGGTTGACCGAGTCGGTCGTGTTGCGGGTGAAGACCACCACGTCGTCCTCGCGGGCGCCGACGAAGCGGGCCACCTCCTCGCGGGCCGCCTCGTAGTGCGCGCTCGTCACGCGCGAGAGCCACCCGGTGCCGCGGTGCACGGAGGAGTAGGTGCGCGTGGCGGATTCGACGGCGCGGACGACCCGCTCGAAGGCCGGCGTGGACGCACCGTGGTCGAGGTTGGCGTAGTCGACGAGGTCTCCGGAGATCGTGGGGACCAGGTCGGGCCGGACGACCGGCGGGAGGTCACGCTGGGTGCTGGTGCCCGATCCCGCGGGCGCGCCGAGGGCTCCCCGGGTCACCAGGGGAGAAAGAGGCTGCGCGGCATCCGGCACGGCCCGCAGGCGCGGGCGTCGGAGGAAGGTGGGGACGGTGCTGCTGGCGATCGACATGAGAGGTGTCTCCCGAGGTCAGAGGACCTCGGGCGATCTCCCGGGATCCCGCGCTTGCCGGCGCCATTTCGGCGTCGACCAGGTCGTCACCCGGAGCACCCCACCGCGGAAGGAGGGTTGCTGACCAACGAGCCGGGGCTTGTCGCTGGCACTCATGACCTACGAGGAGAACCCTAGCGGCGGCGACCCTCGGCGCGGCATCCCCGGTCCACGACCCGAGACGGCGCTGGCGTGCCCCCAGAAACCCCGGCGTCACCGGACAAGCCTTCGCGGGGGGCGCCGGGGTATATCGGGTCACCCGAGAAACCGGTCGGGGGTCAGGCATCGGGGGCGGCGTGTACGCGTGCCCCGTCGACGAAGGTCTGGAGCACCCGGGTGGAGCCGATCTCCTCGGGCGGGCCGGCGAAGGGGTCACGGTCGAGGACCACGAGGTCGGCCAGCGCCCCCTCGCGGATCGTGCCGGTGTGCTCGTGCCGGTTCACGAAGGCCGACCCGGCGGTGTATGCCGTGAGGGCGGTCGTGAGGTCGAGCCGCTGCTCGGGGAGGAAGACCGGGTGCTGGGGCTCCCCCTCGCGGTAGGCCTCGGGCATGAGCCGGTTGACCGCGACGTGGATCGCGGCGAGCGGGTCGGCCGTCGAGACGGCCCAGTCGCTGCCCATCGCAAGAGCCGCCCCCGACCGGCGGAGGTCACCGAAGGGGTACTGCCACGACGAGCGCGGCTCCCCCAGGAACGGGAGGGTCAGCTCCACCATCTGCGCCTCCAGCGCCGCCCAGAAGGCCTGCAGGTTGGCGACCACCCCGAGCTCGCGGAAGCGGTGGATGTCGTCGGGGTGGATCACCTGGAGGTGGGCGATGTGGTGTCGGGCGTCGCGCCGGCCGTTGGCGCCGAGCGCGTGCTCCACGGCATCGAGGCACTGGCGCACGGCGAGGTCACCGATCGCGTGGAAGTGCAGCTGGAAGCCGGCGGCGTCGAGCTCGGCCGCGGCGGGGAGCAGCACCTCGGGGGGCACGAACGAGATGCCTGAGTTGTCGGTGTGGTGGCCGTGGCCGTCGCAGTAGGGCTCGGTCATCGACGCGGTGAAGTTCTCGGCCACTCCGTCCTGCATGATCTTCACGCTCGTGGCGCGGAACCGGTTGGTGGAGAGGGACTCTCGTCGCTCGATGAGCTCCGGCACCTGCTCGAGCCCTCGGCCGCGGTCCCACCAAAGGGCCCCGACCACCCGGCCGGTGAGGGTCCCTTCGGCGCTGGCCCGACCGTATGCCGCGGCCGGGTCGCCGCCGTCGCCGTAGACGCCGATGATCGCGTCCTGCCACGCGGTGACGCCGAGCGCGTGGAGGCGCTCCTGCGCCAGCAACAGGCCGGCGAGCTGCTCGTCGTCGCCCACCGGCGGGGCCAGCCTCCCCACGAGGTCCATCGCCCCCTCGTGCAGGGTGCCAGTGGGCGCACCGGAGGCGTCGCGCTCGATCCGCCCGTCGGCGGGGTCGGGAGTGTCGGCGTCGATGCCCGCGCGCCGCATCGCCTCACTGCTCACCCACGCACCGTGCCCGTCCCGGTTGGGCAGGAACGCCGGCCGGTCGCCGACGACGCCGTCCAGGGCGGTGGCCGTCGGGGTCCCGCCCGGGAACGCCGACATCGACCAGCCGGAGCCGAGCACCCACTCGGTGCCCTCGTGGGCCGCGACGTAGTCACCGATCCGCGCGAGGTAGTCGTCCGCCCGGAACAGGTCCGACAGGTCGCAGCGCAACAGGTCGACCCCGGCCCAGACGGGGTGCACGTGCGCGTCCTGGAAGCCGGGCACGAGCAACCGGCCTCGTAGGTCGACCCGCTCGGTGGCGGGCCCGGCGAGGTCGAGCACCTCGTCGTGGCCGACCGCGACGATGCGCCCTCCGTCCACCGCGACGGCCGTGGGACGGGACGGCACGGCATCCGCCGTGAAGACCGGCCCGCCGGAGAGGATGAGGTCCACCATCAGCTGCCTCCCATGGTGCGGGCGATGTCGGTCGCCGAGTCCCCGGAGCGCCGCAGCACGACGGCCACGAGCGCGAGGGCGGCGAGGGTGAGCACGAGCATGACGGTCGAGACCGCGGCGATCTCGGGTCGCAGGCCGGACCGCAGCGCAGAGAGGACGTAGACCGGCCACGGGGTCGAGCCGGACACCTGCACGAACGCGGACACGATCGTGTTGTCGAGGCTGAGGGTGAACGCGAGCAGCGCACCGGCGAGCACGGCCGGCATCGCCAGGGGCACGGTGATCCGGCGGAAGGTGCGCAACGGTGGCGCGTAGAGGTCCGCCGAGGCCTCCTCGAGGCTCTCGTCGAGGCCGATGAGCCGGGCCCGCACGATGTAGGCGACGACGGCGGTGGAGAAGAGCGAGTGGCCCACGACCAGGCGCACGATGCCGTTGTTGAACGGGGTCAGCCCGGCGTCCTGGCCGAGGTAGACGAACCACGGGAGCAGCGACACCGCGTCGACGATCTCGGGGGTGACCGAGACGAGCAGCAGCAGGCCGATGAACCAGTAGGTCCAGCGGCCGGGGCGTCGGGCGAGGGCGACGCCCGCCGCCGTGCCCAAGAGGGTCGCGACGATCGAGGACAGCGCCGCGACCTGGAGCGAGACGACGACGGCGCCGCGGATCGCCGGCTTCTCCAGCAGCGCACGGTAGGAGGCGAGCCCGGCCTGGTCGAAGGATACGAGGAGACGGCCGTCGTTGAAGGAGTAGATGATGATGACGATGATCGGGGCGAAGAGGAACAGCATGACGAGCACGCCCCACAGGTTGAGCCCGCGGTCGCTCCACGGTCGCCGCAGAGGGTTCCTCGGCGGCGGCGGCCCGGCATTCGTCGTGGGGTCCGTCGTGGGGTCCGTCGCAGGGTCCGGTGCAGTCTGGGTGCTCACGTGGCGTCCTCCAGGACCAGGCGGTGGCGGGCGCGCACCGGGAGGCCGACCAGCCAGAGCAGCAGGGCGATGACTGCGACGGTGATCGCGATGACGAGGATGAGCACGACGGCCATCGCCGAGCCCAGGGCCCAGTTCTGAGCGGTCTGGAACTGGCTCGCGACGAGCTGGCCGACCATGTTGCCGCGGGCGCCACCGAGCACGGTCGCGGTGACGTAGTCACCCATGAGCGGGATGAAGACCAGCACTGCGCCGGCGATGATGCCCGGCTTGGCGAGCGGGAGCGTGACCCGGGTGAAGGTGCGCCACCGGTTGGCCCCGAGGTCCTTGCTGGCCTCGCGCAGGGGCGCCCCGACGCGGTCGAAGGCGACGAAGAGGGGCAGGATCATCAGCGGCAGGTAGTTGTAGACCACACCGATGAGCACCGCGGTGCGGGTGTAGAGCAGGTCGAGGGGGGCGCCGATCAGGTGCATGGTCTGCAGGAACTCCGAGAGCCAACCCTGGGGCGCGAGAATCACCTGCCAGCCGATGGTGCGCACGAGGAAGTTGGTCCAGTAGGGCACCATCACCAGGGCGACGAGCAGGCCGCGCCGCTGCGGCGGCACCTTCACCGCCATCCAGTAGGCCGTGGGCAGACCGATCACGAGGCAGATCAGGGTGCCGGCGACGCCGACCCAGAGGGTGTTCTGGAAGGTCGCGAAGAACGTCGGTGAGAGGGCCTCGCCGTAGCGGTCGAGGGAGAGCACGTCGTTGGCGTGCGTGCCGAACAGTCCCGGTTTGTAGCCGAAGCTGAACCACACGATCGTGCCGATGGGCACCACGAAGAACGTGAAGAGCCACAACCACGCCGGCAGGGCCAGGGCGTAGCGCGGCAGCCGCTGGCGCGTCTCAGGCACTCGCGGCGGCCTTCGCCTTGTTCCAGATGTCCACGGTGCGCTGCTGGGCGTCGGTCACCTCGCCGGTGTGCATCGTCGCGATCTGCTCGGGGCTGAAGAAGACGAGGTCGAGCATCTCGAGCCCGGCGTCCTCCGCGTCCTTCTCGATGTCCTTGGCTCCTGTGTGGTAGCCGATGTAGTCGACCGTGGGCACGGCATTCTCCGGCGCGAGCATGAAGTTGATGAAGGCGTGGGCCGCCTCGGGGTTGGGCGCTCCCGCGGCGATGGCCCAGTTGTCCATCCACAGCTCGGTGGCCGGGGTTCCCAGCACCCACTGCCACTTGTCGGGGTCGTCGCTCTCCTGGATGCCGATGCGCGCGTCGCCGTTCCACACCTGCATGAGGGCCTGGGTCCCCTGGGGGATGGCCTGGCCGCCGGGGTAGGAGTCGAAGGCGGCGATGTGCGGGGCCAGGTCGCTCACGATGAACTTCTCGCAGGCGTCGAGGTCCGCCTGCTCGGTGGTGTTCCAGTCGATCCCGTTGGACCAGTAGTAGATCCCGCACATCGGCGCGGGGTCGTCGAGCACCGACGTCTTGCCGCTCGCCTCGTTCTGCGCAGCGTCGACGAAGTCGCTCCACGTCTTCAGCTCGCGCGTGATGACGGTCTTGTCGTAGACGAACCCCGTGGTGCCCCACGCCTTGCAGATGGAGTACTGGTTGTCCTTGTCCCACGCCTGGGAGAGGAAGTCGGGGTCCATCGAGGAGATGTTGGGCACGAGGTCACGGTTGATCGGTGCCAACAGGCCGTTCTGCACCATCTGCGGGATGAAGGGCCCGGTGGGCACGACGATGTCGTAGCCCGAGGTGCCCTTGGCGGCGACGAGCTTGGCGATGAGCTCTTCATTGGAGTTGAACGAGTCACTGGTGACCGTCGGCCCGAGGTCGGTCGTGAAGGCCTTGAGCACCTCCGGCGCGTCGTAGTCACCCCAGGAGTACATCGACAGGGAGGACTCGAGGGGGCCTCCGGTCGCGATCGGCTCGGTGATCGCGCCGGCACCCCCGCTCGCGGAGGACCCGGAGTCACCACCGCCGCAGGCCGCGAGGAAGGCCGCCCCCGAGGCCGAGGCCGCGAAGGCCATCATCTGGCGCCGGGAGATGTCCCGACGGATGCGCGGGAGCACGGAGGAGTGGGCGAGGATGCGGATCGGCTGCGCGGGGGTGCCCATGGTGGAGTCCTCTCCGGACGGTGGTGGTGCGACGGTCGGGAATGGGGTCGGGTCAGGCTGAGGAGGCCGGGCGGGCGAGGGCCTCGTCGGGGTCGGGAACCTCGGGGGTGTCGGGGTCGGCCGGGAAGACGTGCACGTCGTCGGCGTCCCACCGGCACCACGCGGTGTCTCCTGAGGAGAGGTCGGGTGCCACCGGCGTCGGGCGGCGGACGAGCATCGACTGGCCGGGTCGCACCTCGAGGAGGAACTGCCGGGTCTCACCCTGGTGGGCCACCCCGATCACGGTGCCGCGCACCGAGTTCTCGCTCGTGCCGACGGGCTCGGTCGCGTCGAGCTCGATGAACTCCGGTCGCACGGCCACCTGCACGGCATCCCCGGGCCGGATGCCGGGCACGTCCCGGGAGGTGCGCACCGGGCCGAGCACCGAGTCGATCAAGCCGCCGGAGCCCGCCGTGCCGCCGATGAAGTTCTGCTGCCCGACGAAGCCGGCGACGTAGGCCGACGCCGGCGAGGCGTAGATCGTGTCGGCGTCGGCGAGCTGCTCGATCCGACCGCTGCGCATGATCGCGATGCGGTCGCTCATCGACAGGGCCTCGCCCTGGTCGTGCGTGACGAAGACGAAGCTGATGCCCAGGCGGGACTGCAGCAGCTTGAGCTCGAGCTGCATCTCCTCGCGGAGCTGGCGGTCCAGGGCGCCGAGTGGCTCGTCGAGCAGCAGCACCGAGGGCTTGTTGACCAGGGCTCGGGCGAGCGCGACGCGCTGCTGCTGGCCACCGGACATCTGGTTCGGCTTGCGGTTCGCGAAGGACCGCATCTTCACCAGGTCGAGGGCCTCCGCCACCCGCTCCCTGATCTCCGCCTTCGGGGTGCGGCGCTGCTCCAGGCCGTACGCGACGTTCTCGGCGACCGACATGTGCGGAAACAGGGCGTAGGCCTGGAAGACGGTGTTGACCTGACGCCGGTAGGGCGGCACCCCCAGCACGCTCTCGCCCGCCACCTCGATGTCACCGGTGTCGGGGTGCTCGAACCCGGCGATCATCCGCAGGGTGGTCGTCTTGCCGCACCCGGAGGGACCCAGCAACGAGAGGAACTCGCCACTGCGGATGGTGAGGCTGATGTCGTCGACGGCGGCCGTCGCGCCGTAGAACTTGCTCACCCGGGTCAGGACGACGGCGTGCGGAGTCCCTGCGGTCGCGCCCTCGGTCTGGGTCTGGGTCTCGGTGTCGTGCGGTGCGGTCGGCACTGGCGGCTCCTCAATACGGATTCCGCCGATTCAACCTCACGACACCGAGTGACACAACGATCTTGGACCCGTGGTTCGCAACGATTCACTAAAGATGGCCGAACGGACACACGGAATCCACACCATCGGCCTGATCGGCGACGGATTCCACCGTCGCGACCGGGTGCGGCATCCGGACCGATCGTGCCGGACCCCGCACCCGCCGCCACCTCCGGATCCGGTCTTGACCTTGAATTTGACCTTGACCTTGACCTTGACCTTGACCTTGACCTTGACCTTGACCTTGACGCAAGGTCAGGGTTGCAGGCTGGTGCCATGACCTCCGCACCCGCCATCGAGATGACCGGGCTCACCAAGTCCTACGGACGCACCCCGGTGCTGCGGGGCGTCGACCTGAGGGTCGCCCCGGGAACCATCCTCGCCCTCCTCGGCTCCAACGGCGCCGGCAAGACCACGGTGGTGAGGATCCTCTCCACCCTCCTGACGGCGGACGGCGGGACGGCCGCCGTCGACGGCTTCGACGTCGCCACCGATCCCGCCCACGTCCGCGAGTCGATCAGCCTCACCGGCCAGTTCGCCGCCGTCGACGAGGTCCTCACGGGGCGGGAGAACCTCGTGCTCGTCGCCCAGCTGCGACGGCTGAAGGACCCGGGTGCGATCGCCGACGCCCTGCTCGCGCGGTTCGCGCTGACCGAGGCGTCCGGGCGCCGAGCCGCGACCTTCTCCGGTGGCATGCGCCGACGCCTGGACATCGCGATGAGCCTGATCGGCGACCCGACGGTGCTCTTCCTCGACGAACCGACGACGGGGCTCGACCCGCAGTCGCGCCTCGAGGTCTGGAGGACCGTCCGGGAGCTCGCCGGGCACGGGACCACCGTGCTGCTCACCACGCAGTACCTCGACGAGGCCGAGCAGCTGGCGGACCGGATCGCGATCCTCCACCAGGGCCGGATCATCGCCGAAGGCACCCTCGCCGAGCTCAAGCGGGTGCTCCCGCCGACCGAGGTCGAGTACGTCGAGAAGCAGCCGACCCTCGAAGACATCTTCCTCGCGATCGTCGGCCACGACGACGCCCAGCCCTGAGGACCCAGCATGACCACGTTCTTCGTCCACGACACCGCCGTCCTCCTCAAGCGGTCCCTGCGCCACATCCTGCGGAGCCCGGACACGATCATCACCACCGCCGTGACGCCGATCGCGATGCTGCTCCTCTTCGTCTACGTCCTCGGTGGGGCGATCGACGTCGGTGGGGCCACGTACGTCAACTACCTGCTCCCCGGCATCCTGCTGATCACCGTCGCCTCCGGAATCGCCTACACCGCCTTCCGGCTGTTCACCGATGTGTCGAGCGGCATCTTCGAACGGTTCCAGTCGATGCCGATCACGCGGTCGTCCGTGCTGTGGAGCCACGTACTGACCTCGCTCGTGGCGAACCTGACCTCGCTCGTGCTCGTCGTGCTCGTGGCGGTGGCCATGGGGTTCCGTTCCGGCGCCGGCGTGCTCGGTTGGCTCGCTGTGCTCGGGCTCATGACGCTGTTCACCCTCGCCCTGACCTGGCTGGCCGTGATCCCCGGGCTGACCGCGACCACGGTCGACGGGGTGAGCGGGTTCTCCTACCCGCTGATCTTCCTGCCGTTCATCAGCTCGGCCTTCGTCCCCACCGCCGGGATGCCGGGTCCGGTGCGGTGGTTCGCCGAACACCAGCCGGTCACCCCGATCGTCAACACGATCCGGGACCTCTTCGCCGACCAGCCGGTCGGCGGCGACGGCTGGCTCGCCCTCGCCTGGTGCGGCGGGCTGCTGCTCGTCGCCTACGCGCTGGCGATGCGGACCTACCGCAGGAAGATCGCCTGACGATTGCCGCCGACACAACACTCGGGCGATGAGCCGATCAGGAGGAGAGCACGATGGGGCCATGCTGACGATCGGCGAGCTCGCCTCGTATGCCGGGGTGACGGTCCGCGCGGTCCGGCACTACCACGCGAAAGGGCTGCTCCCCGAACCCGAGCGCGACCACTCCGGCTACCGCCGCTACGACGCGGCCGCCGCGGTCGAGCTCGTGCGGATCCGCACCCTGGCCGAGGCCGGCGTGCCCCTCTCACGCGTGCGGGAGCTCCTGACGGCGGGCGACGAGGAGTTCGCGGCGGCGGTGAAGGACATCGACCGCCGCCTGCGCGCCGAGATCCGCGAACGGCAACGGCACCGGGAGCGGATCGCGCGCCTCGCGGCCGGCGACAGCCTGGCCCTGCCGCCCGAGGCGGTCGCCTACCTCGACCGGATGCGCCAGATCGGCCTACCGCAGCTGCTGGTCGACGCTGAACGGGATGCCTGGATCCTGGTGGCCGCCCAGTTTCCGGAGCACATGCCGTTCTACATGGAGGTGAAGCAGCAGCAGCTGGACGACTCGCGAACGATCGAGCTGTACCAAGATCTGGCCGCCGCGATCCACTGGGAGGCAGACGACTGGCGGGTGGCGCTTGTCGCCGACCGGCTCGTCGACCTTCTCGAATCCGGCGAGGCCGGGGGGGAGACCCAGGAGACCCAGTTGACCAAGGAGCTCGCCGGGTTGCTCGACTCGGTCTTCCTCGACTCGTTGCCCATCGCGCGCCGGCTCCTGGATCATCTCGAGGAGCGCGGCTGGACCGGCTGGACCAACATCCGGCGCAAGGCCCCATGAGGACGTCGGCGCCGGCGGCGTTCGACCGCCCTCATCGGAGCGGCCCCTCCAGTGCAGGGGGTCAGAGGGGGACGACGTTGACGAGCTTGGGGGCGCGGACGATGACCGTGCGGATGCCGCCGGCGGTCGCCTCCTGCACGCGCGGGCGGGCCAGCGCGAGCTCGCGCAGCGCGTCCTCGGTGATGTCGGAGGGCACCTCGATCCGGTCGCGCACCTTGCCCTTGATCTGCACGACGCAGGTCACGGACTCCTCGACGAGCAGCGCCGGGTCGGCGACCGGGAAGGGTTCGTGGGCAAGGGACTCACCGTGCCCGAGCCGCATCCACAGCTCCTCGGCGACGTGCGGCGCGAGCGGCGCCACCATGAGCACGATCTGCTCGGCGGCCTCACGCGGCACCCCGCCCTCGAGCTTGGTCAGGGCGTTGTTGAGCTCGGTGAGCCGTGCGATGGCGGTGTTGAAGCCCAGCTCGGCGTAGTCGGTGCGCACCGCGTCGATCGTGCGGTGCAGCACGCGCGTGACCGCGTCGCCGAGCGGCGCGTCGACGACGACGGCCTCACCGGTCTCCTCGTCGACGACGTTGCGCCACAGCCGTTGCAGGAAGCGCTGCGGCCCGACGGCGGCGCGCGTGTCCCACGGCTTGCTCTGCTCCAGCGGCCCCAGGCCCATCTCGTAGAGGCGGAAGGTGTCGGCGCCGAACGCGGCATACATCTCGTCGGGGCTGACCATGTTCTTCAGCGACTTGCCGATCTTGCCGAACTCCCGGGTGACCGGCTCACCGTTCCAGGTGAAGGTGGGGTGACCGTCGGTGTCGACGCCCTCCTGCACCTCCTTGGCCTCGACCGGCTGGCCGCGGTCGTCGCGGAAGGCGGCGGCCTGGATGTAGCCCTGGCTGAAGTAGGTGCGGAAGGGCTCGTCGCTGGAGAGGTGCCCCAGGTCGTGGAGCACCTTGTGCCAGAAGCGGGCGTAGAGCAGGTGGAGCACCGCGTGCTCGACCCCGCCGACGTAGAGGTCGACGCCGCCGGGGTCACGGGTGCCCGCGGGGGCGCCCGCCACCGGCTCGGCGCGCGGCCCCATCCAGTAGGCCTCGTTCTCGGGGTCCACCAGCGCGGCGGCGTTCTCGGGGTCGAGGTAGCGCAGGTAGTACCAGCACGAGCCCGCCCAGTTGGGCATGGTGTTGGTCTCGCGGCGGTAGCGGCGGGTGCCGCGGCCGTCACCGAGGTCGAGGTCGACCTGAACCCACTCCTGGACCCGCGAGAGCGGCGGCTCGGGCTCGCTCCCGGCATCCTCCGGGTCGTAGGTCTTGGGGCTGTAGTCGGGCACGTCCGGCAGCTCGACGGGGAGCATCGACTCCGGCAGCGCGTGGGCCAGCCCCTCGTCGTCGAAGACGACCGGGAACGGCTCGCCCCAGTAGCGCTGGCGGCTGAAGAGCCAGTCGCGCAGCTTGTAGGTGACGGTGGCCTCGCCCACACCCCTCTCGGTGAGCCAGGCGGTGATCCGCTCCTTGGCCTCGGCGACCCCGAGCCCGTCGAGGCTCACGTCGGCGTTGCTGCTGTTGATCGCCCGGCCGTCGCCGGTGAAGGCGGTGGACTCGTCGTGGCCCTCGGCAGGTTGCACGGTGCGGATGATCGGCAGGTCGAACGCGGTCGCGAAGTCCCAGTCGCGCTGGTCCTGGGCGGGCACGGCCATGATCGCGCCGGTGCCGTAGCCCATCAGGACGTAGTCGGCGATGAACACGGGAACGTGGATGCCGGTCACCGGGTTGGTGGCCCACCCGCCGGTGAAGACGCCGGTCTTGTCCTTGCCCTCACTCTGCCGCTCGATGTCGTTCTTGCGAGAGGCGGCTCGGCGGTAGGCGTCGACGGCTTCACCGGGCGTGGCCGCTCCACCGGTCCAGGCGTCCTTGGTGCCCTCCGGCCAGTCGCCGTCCGGGACCAGGACGTCGACGAGCGGGTGCTCGGGCGCGAGCACCATGAACGTCGCCCCGAAGAGGGTGTCGGGCCGGGTCGTGAACACCTCGATCCCGAGACCCTCCACCGGCCCCGGTGAAGAATCGCCCAATAGGTCAGTTGTTTGCGGGTCCGGCGGTGAAGAATCGACCAACTGGTCCGTTGTTTGCGGGTCCTGGGTGGTCACGGGCGCGAGGGGGAAGGTGACTCGGGCGCCGTGGCTGCGCCCGATCCAGTTGCGCTGCATGGTCTTGACCTTCTCGGGCCACTGCACCCGGTCCAGGTCGTCGGCCAGCCGGTCGGAGTAGGACGTGATCCGCATCATCCACTGGCGGAGGTTGCGCTTGAAGACCGGGAAGTTGCCGCGCTCGGAACGGCCCTCGTTGGTGACCTCCTCGTTGCTCAGCACCGTGCCCAGCCCCGGGCACCAGTTCACCGGTGCCTCGCTGGTGTAGGCCAACCGGTGCGCGTCGAGGATGCCGGCGCGCTCGGCGTCGGACAGGTCGTCCCACCCGCGTCCATCCTCGGCGGGCAGCGCTCGGGTGCCCGAGCGGAACTCCTCGACGAGCTCGTGGATCGGCCGAGCCCGCCCGAGCCCGCCATCCGGGCGCGGCGCCTCGGTGTCGTACCAGGAGTTGAAGATCTGGACGAAGATCCACTGGGTCCAGCGGTAGTAGTCCGGGTCGATGGTGCGGATCGCCCGCCGGTCGTCGTGCCCGAGGCCCAGGCGGCGCAGCTGGCGCGCCATGATCGTGATGTTGTCCTCGGTGGTCTTGAGAGGGTGCTGGCCGGTCTGCACGGCGAACTGCTCGGCGGGCAGGCCGAACGCGTCGTAGCCCAGGCAGTGCAGCACGTTCTTCCCGAGCATCCGGTTGTAGCGGGCGAAGACATCGGTCGCGATGTAGCCGAGCGGGTGGCCGACGTGCAGGCCGGCGCCGCTGGGGTAGGGGAACATGTCGAGCACCAGGAGGTGTCCCGCCGAGTGCTTCGCGACACCCTCCGGGTCCGCCCAGGGCCCGGCGGGGTTCGGCGCGTGGAAGGTGCCACGCTCGGCCCACCGGTCCTGCCAGGCCACCTCGATGGTGTCGGCCAGCGCGGCGGTGTAGCGGTGCGGGGTGTCGCTCATCAGGTCCTCGTCCTCGTCTCGTCTGCGCCGTGGGGAGCGCCCGTGCCCATGAAAAAACCCCTCGCACAGGAGGGGTCGCCGCGCGGCTCGTCGCCTGCGCGGCTATCGAAGGAGCAGTGGCCTCGTCACGACCACAGGGTATCGCAGGGTGGCGGGGCGCTCCTGGCGTCGGCCCGCACGCGTATCACCACCCGTCCCCCGCTCCTCCTGACTGCCATCGGGGGGACCGCACGAGGCGGTCCCCCATCAGCAAGGAGGACACCATGGGTTCACCGGTGCGGTCGGGATTCAACCAGGAGGTCGCGAAGTCGCTGCTCGAGTCGGGCGCGATCGACCTCGCGAAGATGACCGACGTCTACAAGAGCTTCGCCGAGGACGCGCTCGTGCAGGGCAACGACCTCGTCCTGGCGGTGGGAAAGCACGTGATGATCAACTGCGGGTGGCCCGGGCCCCTGCAGCGCCAGTTCGGGCTGGAGCAGGAGGGCATCGGCGGGTGACCTCGAACACCCGGCTTCGGCGCTGGCTCGCGGGTGGGCTCCGGCTCGCCGCGGCCGGCGTCGTCGCGAGTGGGGAGGGCCTGGCCGGCGTGGGTGGTGCGCGCCCGCTGGTGCGCACCAAGGTGCTCGGCGAGGCGGCTCTCGCCTGCGCCGTGACGGGTCGGCTCCTCGAGGAGCACCCCGGGATGGCGACGGACCACCGGCTGGCCGGCGCCCAGGCCGCACTGCGCTCCGCGCTCGACGCCGCGCTCGACCCGGCCGGTGCCCGCGTGGCCGTCGCGGTGGACCCCGGCACCTGCGTGCAGCACCTCTTCGCCTTCGCCCTGCTGGGGGACCTGGATGCCGGTCACCGGTCGACCGCTCGCGACCTGGTCAACCTCGGTGGGCTCGACGACCCCGCTGTCACGGCATCCAGCACCGCGGCAGCCAGCGCGACGGCATCCAGCGCCGTGGCATCGGGGGGATGGACGTGCCTCGGCGACGCCCCCGCTCCCTTCGACACCCTCGAGCGCGCCTGGTTGCGATCGCTCGCCGCCGGGGTCACGGGCGCCGTCCCGGTGCCGGTCGGCTCGGTGCTCGAACGCGGCGCCGACCTGCTGACCGGGGACCTCGGCGCCGCCTACGGGTTCACCCACGCGGTGCTGCACGCCACCGACGCCGGCCGGGTGCGGGTGAGCGCCCACCGCCCGCCCTCGGATCTCGTGGACGACGCGGAGGCACTCCTCGGTGCCGCCCTAGCGAGCGGCAACCTGGACATCACGGGCGAGCTCCTGTGGACCTGGCCGATGCTCGGGCTGCCCTTCGGGCCGTCGGCGGAGCTGGCCCTGAGGGTCATCGCGGCTGCCGCGGACTCCCTCGGTTTCGTCCCGGGTCCCGAGCACGACCCTTCGACTGCGGCTGCGCTCACGTCTCGCGCGCGCTCCACCTACGTCGTCCAGACGAGCTACCACACGGCGGTCGTGACGGCCGTGCTGGCAGCGACGGCTCTGCGGCTCGTGGCGCCCGCGCCGGCGGCACGCAGGGCTCCCCCGAACTCCGCCGATCCGATCTGCCTGCTCTCACCGCCGCAGGGCACGCTGCACCTGCGAGTGCAGGCCCTGAGCCCAGCAGAGCGGCTGGAGTGCACCCCGCTGCTGCTCGGGGCCCGGCTCCGTCTCGACGCGGCCCACGGTGACCTCGCTGACCTCCGGGACGTCGTGGCCTGGGCCCTGGGTCAGGGGTGGTCCGACCTGCCGAGCGTGCGCCAGGCCGCCGCGTTGCTCCGACGGGTCACGCTGGCCGGGGGCGGCGGCCCGTCCGGTGGTGGCGGGGATGCCGCAGTGGTGTCAGTGCTGTCGGATCCGCGTGTGACGATTGGTGCATGACTTCACTCTCCGACTTCACCGCTCCGACCCTCGCCGGCGAAGATCGCCCCCTGTCGGACTACGACGGCAAGGTCGTCCTCGTCGTCAACACCGCCAGCAAGTGCGGCTTCACCCCGCAGTACGCCGGCCTCGAGGAGCTCTGGAAGGAGCACGGCGACGAGGGCCTGGTCATCCTCGGGTTCCCGTGCAACCAGTTCGGCAGCCAGGAGCCCGGTGAGGCCGAGGCGATCGAGGAGTTCTGCCAGGTCAACTACGGCGTCAGCTTCCCGATGTTCGCGAAGGTCGACGTCAACGGCGAGGACGCCCACCCCGTCTTCGAGTGGCTCAAGTCGGAGAAGAAGGGCCTGCTCGGCGGCCGGATCAAGTGGAACTTCACCAAGTTCCTCATCGGTCGCGACGGCACGGTCATCGACCGCTACGCCCCCAAGACCGAGCCCGCGGCCCTCGCCGACGACATCCGTGAGGCGCTCGCCGCCGGCTCCCCGGGCACCGGGAGCGCCCCCGCCGCATGAGCCGCTGGCTCCTGCTCGTCCCCCTCGCGCTGCTCGGGGGGCTCCTGACGTTCCTCTGGCACCGGCTCGCGGTGGCGCCCCACTGGCGCGCCCGCTGGGTCCGGTATGCCGTGGCGCTCCTCCTGCTGGCGCTCACCGCGCTCGCGCTGGCCGGCTTCGACCTCTGGGGTGGCCGCTTCTCGCCGGCCACCATGCGCCCCGGGGTCTGGGTCGGGCAGGCCTTCCTCGCCTGCTGCCTGTACCTGTTCCTCGGGTTGGTGCCCGTGTGGCTGGTCTGCGTCGTCATCTGGCTCGTCCGTTGGCGCCACGACCACGGTCGCGCCGGTCGGCAGGCCCTGAACCGGGTGGCCACCCCGCTGGTGGCGCTCGCGGCAGTCGGCGCGACGGCATACGGGGCGGTGGAGGCGTCCCACGGATCGGTGACCCGGTTCGAGGTGTCCTCGCCGAGCCTGCCCGCGGAGTTCGACGGGGTCCGCGTCGCGCTGGTGACCGACATCCACGCCGGAGCCGTGCGCAGCGCCGACTTCACGGCGGGGGTCGTGGACCTCGTCAACGGCCAGGACCCTGACCTCGTCGTCATCGCCGGAGACCTCGTCGACGGCACCGCGGCCCGCTACGCACCCGAGATCGCACCGCTGGCCGACCTGCGCGCCCCGCTCGGGGTCTACGCCACCATCGGCAACCACGAGGTCTACCGCGACACCGCGAACTGGGTGGACACCTTCGAGGGCCTGGGCATCACGATGCTGCGCAACGTCTCGGTCCCCCTCGAACGCGACGGCGCGAGCATCACCCTCGTCGGGGTCAACGACCTCGAGGGTGACGGTGACTTCGCCCCGGACGCCAATGCCGCGCTCGCCGGGGTCGACCCGGCGGGTTTCACCCTGCTCGTGGCCCACCAGCCGCTCCAGGCCGTCTCGCTCGACGGTCGGGGCGTCGATGTCCAGCTCTCGGGCCACACGCACGGTGGGCAGATGTGGCCGATCAACTACCTCGTCCCGCTCCAGCAGCCGATGCTCGAGGGATTCGCGAGGATCGGCGACGTCAGTGTCGTGACCTCTCGCGGGATCGGGGCGTGGGGCCCGGCCATCCGGGTGGCTGCTCCCCCTGAGGTCCCCATCATCACCTTGAGACGGTCGTGAGCGACCCCGGGCTCGTCACCGGCGATGACGGGCTGGCCCGGCCGGTCTGGGCGTCGGTGGACCCGATGCTGAGGGACTACTACGACACCGAGTGGGGGATGCCGGTGCGCGACGAGCGGGGGCTGTTCGAGCGGTTGTCCCTCGAGGCGTTCCAGTCCGGGCTGTCGTGGGCGACGATCCTGCGCAAGCGCCCCGCCTTCCGAGAGGCGTTCGCCGGCTTCGACCCGGAGGTCGTGGCGGGCTTCGGTGACCGCGACGTCGAGCGCCTGATGGCCGATGCCGGGATCGTGCGCAACCGGGCCAAGGTGCTGGCCACGATCACCAACGCGCGCGCCACGCTGGGCCTGCGGGAGGACCCCGCCGGTGACCTCGCGGCCTTCGTGTGGTCGTTCCGGCCCGCTCTTACGCCACGGCCAGCCACGATGGCGGAGGTGCCGACCACCTCGCCGGAGTCGGTCGCGCTGTCGAAGGCGCTCAAGCTTCACGGCTTCGTGTTCGTGGGGCCCACGACGATGCACGCGCTCATGGAGGCCGTCGGGATCATCGACACCCACCTGCTGGGCTCGCACCGGCGGGGCACCAGCGGCGTCTGGCCGGGCTGACGCGCGGAGCTCGGCCGGCCCCTGGCGGGTCGGCGCGGGAGGCGGACCAGAAGAGCCGACCCGCGGGCCGGCTCTTCTCGATCGGTGGAGCTGAGGGGATTCGAACCCCTGACCCCCTCCATGCCATGGAGGTGCGCTACCAACTGCGCTACAGCCCCGAAACACCCGGGGGCGACTGCGGAAGTTTACCCATGCCACCCGGTGCACGACCAAATCGAGGTCACGGCGACGAGGTCACGGGGGGTGAGGTCCCGGGTCGCGACGCCGTGCCGGCCGACTCATTCCACGTCCGGATGCGCCAGCCCTCCCGGCCCTCGACGAGCTCGGCCCAGTGGCAGTTGCCGAGCGTGCCGAGGACCCGCCACGCAAGGTGCTGTTCGATGCCCAGGAGGTAAGCCGTCAGGGCCTTCCCGGCGACACCGTGGGTGGAGAACACGATGCACTCCCCCGGCCGCGCGCCCGCCAGCACCTCGTCGGCGGTCTCCCCCACCCGAGCGAGGACGTCGGCCATCGACTCACCGGTGTCACCGCGCCGGATGTCCTCGCCTCGACGCAGGGCCGCCTGCGCCTCGGGCCACCCCGCTGTCACCTCGTCACTGGTGAGCCCTTGCCAGGCGCCGGCGTGGATCTCGCGCAGGCGCGGGTCCAGCTCGACGGCCACGCCGGTCGCACGGCCGATGCTCTCGGCCGTCGCGCGGGCCCGGTTCAGGTCCGAGGAGAGCACCCGCACCGGCGCCAGGCGGGCGATCGCCGGCCCGACGGCATCCGCCTGCTCTCGTCCGAGGTCGGTGAGCTCCGAGTCCAGCTGGCCCTGCCAGATGCCGGCGAGGTTGTGCGTGGTCTCACCGTGCCGCAGGACGACGACGCGGCGGGGGGCGGAGCCGCTCACCGACCGCCCTGCTCGGTCCCGACGACGCCGAGATCGATCGCGGGGCAGTCCTTCCAGAGCCTCTCGAGCTCGTAGAAGGAGCGCTCCTCGTCGTGCTGCACGTGGACGACGATGTCGGCGAAGTCGATGAGCACCCACCGGCCCTCGCGCTGGCCCTCCCGGCGCACCGGCTTGACGCCCTGCGCGCGCAGCACGTCCTCGACCTCGTCGACGATCGACCCGACCTGCCGCTCGGACTCCGCCGACACGATGAGGAACACGTCGGTGAGGGCCAGCTGGTCGGACACGTCGATGCCCGTGATCGTGGTGGCGAGCTTCTCGGCGGCCGCTGAAGCGGCCGTACGGGCGAGCTCGAGGGCTCGGTCAGTGGCGGTCACGGGGCTCCTTCGGGTGGTGCGTGGGCCGCGGCGGGTGCCGGCGCGGCATACAGGTGGTGCTTGGAGATGTGCTGGACGACGCCGTCCGGGACGAGGTACCAGATCGGCTCCCCCCCGCGCACCCGGGCCCGGCAGTCCGTCGAGCTGATCGCCATCGCTGGCACCTCGGACAGCGTGACCCGCTCCGCCGGCAGACCGGTCTCGGAGAGCTCGTACCCGGGCCTGGTGACGCCCACGAAACGGGCCAGGGACCACAGCTCCTCGGCGTCCTTCCAGGAGAGGATCTGGGCCAGGGCGTCCGCGCCGGTGATGAAGAAGAGCTCAGCGTCGGGCCGCTGCTCGTGCAGGTCCCGCAGGGTGTCGATGGTGTAGGTCGGGCCGTCGCGGTCGATGTCGACGCGGGAGACGGTGAACCGGGGGTTGGATGCCGTGGCCACCACGGCCATGAGGTAGCGATGCTCCGCCGGCGCGACATCGCGCCCCTCCTTCTGCCACGGCTGGCCGGTGGGCACGAAGACCACCTCGTCGAGATCCAGGAGGGACTGCACCTCCGAGGCCGCCACGAGGTGCCCGTGGTGGATCGGGTCGAAGGTCCCGCCCATGACCCCCAACCGCATCCGGGTGCCGATCAGTGGTGCCCGGGGTGCTCGGGCCAGTGCGGGTCGTCACCCTCGGGCTCAGGGTGCCCTGCCTGGTAGGCGTGACCGGAGGACGCCTCGGCCGCGGGTGCGTGACCGGTCTCGTGCTGGCTCCCCGGGGAGGCATGCTTCTGGGCCGTGCCCCGGAAGGACCAGGTCACCGCGAGGAGGAAGGCGAACCCCAGGAGGGCGATGGCCGGGAAGACCCACGGGGGCATCGGCAGCTCGCGGTGGACGGCCTCCTCGGCCACGAACCGGGCCACAGTCATCGTCATGGCCCCAGCGTACCGCCACGTCGTCCACGGATTTCGTCCACAGCCCTGTGCATGACCGCTCACCTGAGTCTGGCGCCCTGTGGACGACACGCGCATCCGGTGAGACCGGTGGATTCGACCCGTCAGTCGGGTTGCGCGGCAACGACATCGCCCGCTAGAAAAGGGACACGCCCCCGGAGGGGACACGGGCCGGGACACCTCGGCGGCGTGTCTCGGACGCGGGTGGGTCGATCGGATAACGGCACAACCTGTCTCGCCCGGGTCCCCCCGGTCGAGTCGTAGCGAGCCTCGGGGTTCACTCCGGAGCTCGGTGCGTCGCGCGCGACGGCGCGGGTGCCGCGGCCGACGGCCTGAGTCGAAGTTCGTCCCTCCGGGGGCGGCGCCACCGTCGCGTGGCAGACCTGAGCGGTTCGTCCGCAGGGACCGACCGGCTCTACCGCTGGCCCAGGCCGGCACCGAGGGCCCCCGAACTCATACTCGGGGGCCCTCGGCCGTCCCCGTGGTGCCCGTCTTCCCTCGGGTGGCTCATCGCGTCCATCGCGTTCGTCGGGGCGATCTACCCTTGGCCCATGACGGAGCACCCCGTCGACCTGAGCGTCGTCATCCCCATCTACAACGAGGAAGCGGTCCTCCCGCTCCTCGTCGACCGGTTGCGCCCGGTCGCCGACGAGTGGGGCATCGGCTACGAGATCGTCTGCGTGGACGACGGCTCTGACGACGGGACGCCGGTGGTGCTCCAGCGGCTGCGCCGGGAGTGGCCCGAGGTGCGCGTGGTGCGGCTGCGGGCCAATGCCGGGCACCAGGCCGCCATCTCAGCTGGGTTGTCCCGGGCTCGGGGTCAGTGGGTCGTGACGATCGACTCCGACCTCCAGGACCCACCGGAGGTCATCGGTGAGATGCTTGCGGTGGCCCGGGGGACGGGGGCGGACGTGGTCTACGGCGTGCGGGAGGACCGCTCGAGCGACACGGCCTTCAAGCGGCTCTCGGCCCGGGCCTTCTACCGCTCGATCCAGGCACTGTCCGACGTCGACGCACGTGTGGATGCCGGTGACTTCCGGCTGATGTCCCGGGCGACGGTCGAGGCGGTCAACGCCCTCCCGGAGCACCACCGGGTGCTGCGCCTCGTCGTCCCCGCCCTCGACTTCCCCAGCGCGTCGGTGCCATACGTGCGGGCGGCGCGGGCGGCCGGGGAGTCGAAGTACCCCCTCGGCAAGATGATCCGGCTCTCCGTCGACAGCGTCACGGGGTTCTCGATCGCCCCCCTGCGCTTCGCCACGTGGCTGGGGCTCCTGGGCGGCGTGGCCGCGATCGGGGTCCTGGTGTTCGCGGTCGTCAACATGCTGCTCGGCAACACCCTGCCGGGCTGGACGTCCACCGTGGTCGTCGTCTCGGCGGTGGGCGCGGTGCAGCTCCTCGCCCTGGGGATCCTCGGGGAGTACGTCGGGCGGATGTACACCGCCCTCCAGGCCCGACCGGCTTACTTCGTGGCCCACGACTCGCTGGACGCCGACGTGGTGGCCGACGTGCCGAGCGGGTCGAGCAGCATGCCGACCGGGTCGAGCAGCGTGCCGACCGGACGGACAGGTCAGACCCGCACCTGACCGTCACCCTCGACGACCCACTTGGTGGTCGTCAGCTCGGGCAGGGCCATCGGCCCGCGGGCGTGCAGCTTCTGGGTGGAGATGCCGATCTCGGCGCCGAACCCGAACTCGCCGCCGTCGGTGAACCTGGTGCTGGCGTTGACCATGACGGCCGCGGCGTCGACCTCCGCGGTGAAGCGCCGAGCCGCTGCGCGGTCCTGGGTGACGATGGCCTCGGTGTGCCCCGACCCGTGGTGCCTGATGTGCGCGAGGGCGGCATCGAGGTCCTCCACCACTCCGACCGACATCTCGAGGGCGTGGAACTCGGTGGCGAAGTGCTCCTCGGTCGCGCCGTCGTGCGCCACGCCGGCGGCATCGGCCTGGATGCTGCTGGCCTCGTCGGTGTGCAGGAGCACCCCCCCACCCGCCAGGGCCGCGAGGGCCTTGGGCAGGAAGGCGGCGGCGACGTCCCGGTGCACGAGGAGTGACTCGGCGGCGTTGCAGACGCTCGGACGGTGCGTCTTGGAGTTGACGGTGATCGCGAGCGCCATGTCCAGATCGGCCGCGGCGTCGACATAGACATGGCAGTTGCCGATGCCGGTCTCGATGACGGGCACCGTGGACTCGGTGACGACGGTGCGGATGAGGTCCGCGCCGCCGCGCGGGATGAGCAGGTCGATGAGGCCCCGGGCGGTCATCAGGGCCCGGACGGCGCCGTGGCCACCCTCGAGGAGCCCGACGGCGTCCTCGGGGAGCCCCTGCTCGGCGAGCGAGCCGCGCAGCACCGTGACGAGTGCCCGGTTGGTGTCTGCGGCGGCGCTGCCGCCGCGCAGGACCACGGCGTTCCCCGACTTCAGCGCCAGACCGGCCGCGTCGACGGTGACGTTGGGCCGGGCCTCGTAGATCATCCCGACGACGCCCATGGGCACGCGTACCTGCCGGATCTGCAGGCCGTTGGCCAGGGTCGACCCCCTCACGACCTCGCCGACCGGGTCGGGGAGGCCGGCGATGTCTCGCAGGGCCTGGGCCACCGAAGCAATCCGTGTCGGGTCGAGTCGGAGGCGGTCCTGGAGGCTCTCCGGCATCCCGCCATCGCGCCCTCGGGCCAGGTCCCGCTCGTTGGCCGCGACGACCGTGTCGGTGGCCGCGTCGAGGGCGTCGGCCAGGGTGCGCAGCGCGGCATCCTTCTCGGCGCGTGACATCAGCGCCAGCCGCCGCGATGCGGTGCGCGCGGCCTCGGCCAGCGTGCGGACGGACGCCACGTCGGTGGGATCGATGCCGGAGGTTCGGTCAGCCATGCCGTCAAGGGTATGCCGCCGGCCGGGTCGTTCTGCCGAGCCCGGCTCCCGGCGGCCTGCTGAGGGGTGCGAGGTGCCGCTTGCCCCGAGGCTTCGGCCGCGTCTCGACGACGCCGCGGGCGGTGGAAGGATGGGCACGTGACGACGATCCTCTCCATCCAGTCCTCGGTCGCCTACGGGCACGTCGGCAACTCCGCGGCGGTCTTTCCGCTCCAGCGCCTCGGTGTCGAGGTGTGGCCCGTACACACGGTCAACTTCTCCAACCACACGGGCTACGGCGCCTGGCGCGGGCCGCTCATGCCCGCCGAGGACGTCCGTGAGGTCGTCACCGGCATCCAGGAGCGTGGCGCGCTCCCGGACGTCGACGCGGTGCTCTCCGGCTACCAGGGCGGGGAGCAGATCGGCGAGGTCATCCTCGACGCCGTCGCCCGCACCAAGGCCGAGAACCCCGATGCGATCTACGCCTGTGACCCCGTCATGGGCAACGCCACCTCCGGCTGCTTCGTGCACCCGGCCATTCCCGTGCTGCTGCGCGAGAAGGTCGTGCCGAAGGCCGACGTCATCACCCCGAACCAGTTCGAGCTGGGGTTCCTCACCGAGACCGACCCCGGGGACCTCGACTCCACCCTCGCCTCGGTCGAGCGCGCGCGCGAGATGGGCCCGGGCACGGTCCTCGTGACGTCGGTGCTGCGCCCGGAGCGGCCCGAGGGAACCATCGAGATGCTCGCGGTGCACGGTGACGGCGCCTGGATCGTGCGCACCCCTCACCTGCCGCTCAAGGCCAACGGCTCCGGCGACGTCACCGCCGCCCTGTTCACCGCTCACCTGCTGGAGACCGGGGATGCCGCGCTGGCGCTGGGGCGCACCGTGTCCAGCGTGTACGACCTCCTCGAGCGCACCCACGAGTCCGGCCGACGCGAGCTCCAGCTGGTGCAGAGCCAGGAGCAGATCGCCCACCCCCGGATGCAGTTCGCGGTCCAGCAGGTCCGCTGACCGTCACACGCCGCTGCCTCCCCGTCGCCCTCCCACCCGGAACCCTCCCGCCCGGAACCTTCAGGTGGGCACCGGAACCGAAGCCGTGCTGTCCTGAAGGTTCCGGGATCGGGCGGGAAAGTTGAGAGGGGCGGGGTCAGAGGACGACGAGATCGTCGCGGTGGATCACGACGCGCTCGTAGGCCGGCCCGAGCTCACGCGCGAGGTCCTTGGTCGAGCGACCGAGCAGGCGGGGCAGCTCCGCGGAGGCGTAGTTGACCAGGCCGCGGGCGATGACCCGCCCGTCAGGGCCGCACACGTCCACGGCGTCCCCGGCCGAGAAGTCGCCGGTCACCCCGGTGATCCCCGCGGGCAGCAGGGAGGTGCCGCGCCCGGCCACGGCCGTGACGGCGCCCTCGTCGAGCACCACCGTGCCGCGCGCCGTCGTGGCGTGCGCGAGCCAGCGCTTGCGTGAGGCGCGGGTCGCGGCGGCCGGGGCGAACACCGTCCCGAGGTCCGCGCCGTCGAGCGCGGCGGCGACGTCCTCCAGGCGGGTCAACAGGGTCGGCACGCCGGCAGCCCCCGCGATCCCTGCGGCCTCGACCTTGGTGACCATCCCGCCGCTCCCCACGGAGGACCCGGTGCCGCCGATGCGCACGACGTCCAGGTCCGCGGTCGTCGCCACGAGCGGCACCCGGAGCGACCCACCCCGCCCGGGCGGTCCGTCGTGGAGGGAGTCGACGTCGGTGAGGAGCACCAGCCCCTGCGCGCCGACCAGGTCGGCCACCAGCGCCGCGAGGCGATCGTTGTCACCGAAGCGGATCTCCTGGGTGGCGACGGTGTCGTTCTCGTTGACGATCGGCACCACTCCGAGCTCGAGCAGTCGGTCGAAGGTGCGCCGGGCATTGGTGTAGTGGGTGCGGCGGGTCACGTCGTCGGCCGTGAGGAGCACCTGTCCGACGGTCAGGCCGTGGGAGCCGAAGGCGCTCTGGTATGCCGCGACGAGGGCTCCCTGCCCCACGCTGGCGGCGGCCTGCTGGGTCGCGAGGTCGCCCGGGCGGCGGGCGAGCCCGAGCGGTCCGAGGCCCGCCGCGATGGCGCCCGAGGAGACGAGAACGACCTGGGTGCCGGCCCGGCGACGGGCCGCGAGCACATCGACCAGGGCGCTCAGGGCGGCGGGGTCGAGGTGCCCGCCTCCCTGGCTGGTCAGCGACGAGGAGCCCACCTTGACCACGAGCCGCTGGGCGGCCCCGATGGCGGCGCGCAGGCGCGCGGCGGTGTCCGGCATCCCGATCGTCCCGGCTCAGCCCGCGTCGTCGGTGACGGTGGTGCCGACGGTGGCGGTGGCATTGGTGGCGGCCTCATCGGTGGTCGTGTCGGCGCCAGCGGCCTCATCGGTGGCCGTGTCGGCGCCAGCGGCCTCATCCGTCGTGGACCAGTGCCCGAGCCGGCGCTCCTGGGCCAGCTCGTCGCGCGCCGCGGTCTGCGCGTCCTTGCGGCGGTGGAACTCCTCGCGCCGCTCGTCGCGGGACTTGCGGCCCTCGGCCTCCAGCCGGAGGTCGGTGCCTCGAGGCCCGGTGAGCACCTCCGCTCCCGAGCCCATCGTGGGCTCCCAGTCGAAGACCACGGCGTTGTCCTCGGGGCCGATGAGCACGGTGGACCCGGCGACGGCACCGGCCTTGAGCAGGGCCTCCTCGACGCCGAGGCGGCCCAGCCGGTCCGCCAGGTAGCCGACGGCCTCGTCGTTGGAGAAGTCGGTCTGGCGGATCCACCGGGTCGGGCGCTCCCCGAGCACGCGGAAGACCTCGCCCTCTGGGGTGCTCTCCCGGCGCACGTCGAAGCCGCTGTCGTCGACCCCGCGGGGCCGGATCCTGACACGCGGGCGGTCCACCACGGCGGCCTCGACCTCCGCGCGGGCGGCTGCGACGTGGCGGGCCAGCGCGAACCCCAGCTCCTTGAGGCCGGTGTGCGCGACCGCCGAGACGACGTGCACCTCGAGCCCGCGCTCCTCGAGCATCGGCCGCACCATCTCGGCGAGGTCCCTCGCGTCGGGCACGTCGGCCTTGTTCAGCACGACGATGCGGGTGCGTTCGGAGAGCGGCCGGCCTCCGAGCGAGTCGTCGGTGACGTAGGCGGCCAGCTCGGCCTCGATGACCTCGAGGTCGGTCATCGGGTCACGGTTCGGCTCGAGGGTGGCGCAGTCGACGACGTGCGCGAGCACCGAGCACCGCTCGACGTGGCGCAGGAACTCCAGGCCCAGGCCCTTGCCCTCGCTCGCGCCCGGGATCAGGCCGGGCACGTCGGCGATCGTGTAGCGCTCGGAGCCGGCGGTGACGACTCCGAGGTTGGGCACGAGCGTGGTGAAGGGGTACTCGGCGATCTTGGGGCGGGCCGCGGAGAGCACCGACACCAGGGAGGACTTCCCGGCGCTGGGGAAGCCGATGAGCGCGACGTCGGCGATGGACTTCAGCTCCAGCACCACCTCGGCGCTCTCGCCGGGCTCACCGAGCAGCGCGAAGCCGGGGGCCTTGCGGCGCGCGCTGGCCAGCGCCTTGTTGCCCAGGCCTCCGCGTCCACCGCGGGCCGCGACGTAGATGGCGTCATGGTCCACGAGGTCGGCGAGCACCGTGCCATCGGCCGCCTTGACCACGGTCCCCCCGGGGACCTTGAGCACGAGGTCTCCCCCGTCGCCACCGTTCTTCTCGTCGCCGCCGCCCGGCTTGCCGTTGTCGGCTCGGCGATGCGGGCTGTGGTGGTAGTCCAGGAGGGTCGTGGACTGGGGGTCGACCGCCAGGATGACCGAGCCGCCCTTGCCCCCGTTGCCGCCGTCGGGCCCACCGAGGGGCTTGAACTTCTCCCGCTTGACCGAGGCCACGCCGTGGCCACCGTTCCCGGCGGCGACGTGCAGCACGACGCGGTCGACGAAGGTCGTCATGCTTCTCGCTCCTCTGGGTGCTCCCGGACCACGTCGGTCAGATTGCCGGTTTCACGACGTTGGCACGGCGTGTCGCGGCGTCTCCGCAGACGAAGTGGGGGAGGTCGGTCGGTGTGTCGGTCTGTGGGATGCCGTGAGGGGCGGGCCTGGGTGGGCCCGCCCCTCACGACGTGGTCTAGCGCCAGGTGACGGGCATCCGGCATCCGCGGTCACTCCGCGGCAACGGTCTCCGGCGTGATGATGTTGACGGTCTTGCGGCCCCGCTTGCTGCCGAACTTGACCGCACCGGAGACGAGCGCGAACAGCGTGTCGTCGCCGCCGCGGCCGACGCCGTCGCCGGGGTGGAAGTGGGTGCCGCGCTGGCGGACGAGGATCTCGCCGGCCTTGACGGCCTGGCCGCCGAAGCGCTTCACGCCGAGGTACTGGGCGTTGCTGTCGCGACCGTTGCGGGTCGAGGACGCACCCTTCTTGTGTGCCATATCAGTAGTCCTTAGTCAGTGAGTGCCGAAGGGGAATCAGGCGTCGATCGCCGTGATCTTGACCTGCGTGAGCGGCTGGCGGTGGCCCTGGCGCTTGCGGTAGCCGGTCTTGTTCTTGTACTTCAGGATCGTGATCTTGGGACCCTTGGCGGCCTTGACGACCTCGGCGGTCACGGTCACCTTGGCCAGCTTGCCCGCGTCACTGGTGACGGTGGAGCCGTCCACGAGGAGCAGGGGCTGGAGGTTGATGCTGTCGCCGGCCTGGCCGATCTTGTCGATGAGCAGGACGTCGCCGACGGAGACCTTCTCCTGGCGACCACCTGCGCGCACAATCGCGTACACGTTGGAACTCACTTTCCTCTACTGGCACGCTCGCTGGGTGACCGGCTGATAGCGACCCCGTGGACAACACGGGACATCGGCTCGGTGGGCGCACCGGCTGTCAAGACTACCGGCGGTTCCGGCAGCCCTCCAAATCAGGACGTCTGGGCCTCCGTGGGGGTGCCCTCTGCGGATGCCGGGCCGTCGCCCTCGCCGACCGCACGGGGCGGCCCCGCGGGCGCGACGACGCGCCCGCGCTTGCGCCGAGCCCGACGAGCAGGCGGCTCGACCGGCTCCACGACAGGAGTCGAGACGGGGTCCGCGACCGGCTGGACAGCAGGCATCGCGACCGGCTCGGCGGCAGGCTGCACGTCGGGGATGCCGATGGCGGGGCTCTCGATGGCCGGGTTCTCGATGGCAGCGGCCTCGATGGCAGGCGCGTCGAGCGCATCCGACCCACCCACCGCAAGCGCCGAGGAGTCCGGCGCCCCCGACGCCTCGGGATCCGAGCCGGTCACGGCGCTGACGACGGCATCGGCCACCGCGTCCGCGACGGCGACCGCGGCGTCGTGACCCGCGCCCGCAGCGTCGTCGGGCTCGACCCTGCGCAGGGCCGCGGCATGGGCTGCAGCAGCGATCTGTGCGGCGGTCGGCCCCGATGGCGTGCGTGCCGCCTCGTCAGTGGCCCCGTTCTGGCTGGCCCCGGACCCACCCGAGCCGGACGTGCCCGACCCTGAGCCGTTACCGCGACGTCCCCGACCCGACCGTGAGCCTGCGGGCCCACTGGGGCCGGAGGACTGGTCGGCGGACCCGCTGCGGTCGATCGGCTCGGTGGTGACGACGACACCGCTGCCGTTGCAGTGCTCGCACGGCTCGGAGAAGACCTCGATGAGACCCGAGCCGACCCGCTTGCGCGTCATCTGGACCAGGCCCAACGAGGTCACCTCGGCCACCTGGTGCTTGGTGCGGTCACGGCCCAGGCACTCCAGCAAACGGCGCACGACGAGGTCCCGGTTGGACTCCAGCACCATGTCGATGAAGTCGACGACAATGATGCCGCCGATGTCGCGCAGGCGGAGCTGGCGGACGATCTCCTCGGCGGCCTCGAGGTTGTTCTTGGTCACCGTCTCCTCGAGGTTGCCCCCGGAGCCGATGAACTTGCCGGTGTTGACGTCGACCACGGTCATCGCCTCGGTGCGGTCGATGACCAGCGAGCCACCCGAGGGCAGCCACACCTTGCGGTCCATCGCCTTGGCGATCTGCTCGTCGATGCGGTGCGAGGCGAAGACGTCGGCCTCGGAGGTCCAGCGGGTGAGCCGCGGCGCGAGGTCGGGCGCGACGTCCTGGACGTAGTCGCTCACCTCGGACCAGGCCTTCTCGCCGGACACGACGAGGGAGCTGAAGTCCTCGGTGAACACGTCACGGATCACCCGGACGGTGAGGTCGGGCTCGCCGTGCAGCAGCACCGGGGAGCCCCCGCTGCCGGCCTTCTTGGCCCCGGCGGTCTCGGCCTTCTTGGCGATCTTCGCCCAGGCACTCGTCAGTCGCTCGACGTCGGCCGTCAGCTCCTCCTCGGAGGCGCCCTCCGCGGCGGTGCGCACGATGACCCCGGCGGTGTCCGGGACAACCTCCTTGAGGATGCCCTTGAGGCGGGCGCGCTCGGTGTCGGGAAGCTTGCGCGAGATGCCCGTCATGGAGCCCTCGGGCACGTAGACGACGTAGCGGCCGGGCAGTGAGATCTGCGAGGTGAGCCGGGCTCCCTTGTGCCCGATCGGGTCCTTGGTGACCTGCACGAGCACGCTGTCCCCGGACTTCAGGGCGTTCTCGATGCGACGGGACTGCCCGCCCTCGAGCCCGGCGGCATCCCAGTTGACCTCACCGGCATACAGCACGGCGTTGCGGCCCTTGCCGATGTCGACGAAGGCCGCCTCCATCGACGGCAGCACGTTCTGCACGCGGCCGAGGTAGACGTTGCCCGCCATGGATGCCGTGGTCTCGCGGGAGACGTAGTGCTCGACGAGCACGCCGTCCTCCAGGACCCCGATCTGGGTGCGGTCCCCACGCCCCCTGACGACCATGACGCGGTCGACGCTCTCGCGGCGGGACAGGAACTCGGCCTCGGTGATGATCGTGCGGCGGCGACCGGCCTCGCGGCCCTCGCGGCGGCGCTGCTTCTTGGCCTCAAGCCGGGTGGAGCCCTTGACCGCGGTGGGCTGCTCGTCGCGCGGGGAGCGCGGCTCGCGCACCTTCGTCACGGTGCCGGGCGGGTCGTCCTCCCCGCCGCCTGCGCCGCGACGACGACGACGGCGGCGACGGCTGGAGCCGGAGTCGCCCTCGTCGGAGGACTCGGCGGAGCCGCCCTCACCGCTGTCGCCCGTGGCCTTCGCCTCGCTGGTGTCGGCCCCAGAGTCCTTGGACCCGGTGCCCTTGGCCCCTGAGTCCTTGGACCCAGCGCGCTTGGAGCCTGAGTCCTTGGACCCAGCGCCCTTGGACCCCGCGTCAGCGGTGTCGGAGGAGTCGTCCGTGCCGCCCTCGTCGTCGGTCTGGGCGCGCCCGCGGCGGCCCCGGCCACCACGACGACGACGCCTCGAGCCACCTTCACCGTCCGCGTCATCGCCCGCCTGGGCCGACCCCTGGCGTCCGTTGTCGTCGTCCTGCTCCGCGGCCGGCGGGGCGAGGGACTCCACACTCTCGGGGGTGGGTGCGTCGTGCGCCTGCGCCACGCGCTCGCTGGGGGCCTGGCTCGGGGAGGTCGCGCGGCGTCGCCGCGTCACGGTGGGCTCGGGCGGCTGGAACAGCAACCCGAAGCTCGGGACTGCCGGAGTCTCCTCGTCCTCGACCTCGTCGGCGGGGTCGGGGTCGCTGATCAGCGGGGCCTCCTCGGTCGCCACCTCCTCGGTCGCCACCTCCTCGGCAGCGGTGACCGTCTCGGCCTTGGTGGCTTTGCCGGCCTTGCTCGTCCGCTTGCGCGTCGTCGACTTCTTCGCGACCTTCGGCGCGGCTGCCTCACCCGCGACGTCGGGATCTGTGGATACCGGCTCGCCGACGGCCGCCGCGGCCGGCGCGGCCGGTGCCTCGGCGGTCTTCTTGGCGGCCCGCTTGCGGGGCGCCTTCTTCGCGGGCTTGTCGGCCTTCTCGACGGGCTCGGGGGTCGAGGCCGTGTCGGCGGCATCCGCGGGAGCCGCGTCGGTGGACTGCGTGGTCGTGGACGAAGCGGGCGCTGCCGCGGCGGGGGCCGCGGCCTTGCTACTGGCCCGCCGGCGCCTGGGCTTGGTCACCGCAGACTCTTCGGTCTGGTCGGTCTGGTCGGTCGTGGTGTTCTGGTCTGTGTCGGAAGCCATCACGGGCCCCTTCTTGTCACCCACGAGCCGGCGACCACACCGGGACGACCCCGGGGGGCCGGCTCCCCGCCGACCGCGTGGTGCGCGATCAGATCGTGCGGGGCGCACCCCGGCACGGAAGTCGACTTCTGCCCCTGCTCAGCTCGCGCGGGCGGCGCGGCACCGATCAAAGGCCGGCGGCGTCCTTGTCGGCGGCCAGTGGATCGGCCACCCCAGCAGTTGCGTCGATCAGAGGGCCTTGCGCCAGCCGGGTCACCAGGGGTGGGACCGGCGGCGAGTACCCGGTCACTGCGCGCAGTGCGGTCAGGATGTCGTCGGGGCGCACAGACGGTGTGGTGTGCCGTACGACCATCCGCAGTATCGCACACCCCTGCTCGTCGACCCCACGCGTCTCGAGTGCCACCACGGCCCCGCGCGTGTCGAACGTGCGCGGCCCGGTCTTGAACGTGCGGGTCGCTTCGGCGACATCGAGGGCGAGGTATGCCGCGACCGCCTCCTCGAGCTCGGGCGGGTCCGCGCCCCGCACCACCAGCCGCCACTCGCTCGCCTCGAGACGGTCCGCGAGGGCTCCCGGGGCGGCCGGGACGACCTCGATCACGTCGAGCCCGTCGGGCAGTGCCTCGTCCAGGGCCGCCCGGACGGCCTCCGGGTCGACCCGCTCGGTGACCCGGATCTCGAAGTACTCCGCCTCGCTGGCGGTGCCCGTCGCCGCCGCGTTGGCGTAGGAGATCAGCGGGTGCGGGTGGAACCCGGCCGAGACGGCCATCGGGACCCCGGCGCGCCGCAGGGCCCGTTCCAGCGCCCGGGCGAAGTCGCGGGTCGAGGAGAAGCGCAGCCGACCGCGCTTGGCGTAGCGGATCCGCAGCCGCTGCACAGCAGGGGCCGGAGGTGGTCCCTCGGGGGTGCGCTGGCGGCTCATGACCACAGCGTAGGAGGACTCTGCCAGGGCCGACGAACCACTCCGCTCAGCAGAGGTCGCCCGAACCTTCACCGACACGAAATTCAGGTATCGGAGTCACCACGCTCCGAGGGTGCGGTGGCAGCATTTTCCCCATGTCACACGGACGAACGCGTGGGTCGCGGCGCCTCGCCACCTGCGTGGTCGCCTCGCTGGTCGCCGTACTCGCCGTGGTCTGGCCGGTGGGCCAGAACGCCGAGGCGTCCTCGATCGCGCCGTTCGCGGCGCGCTACACGAGCAACGACAACGGCTCGATCGCGGTCTTCGGCAACTCGCTCATGACCTGCCCGGCGGCGGACGGCGAGTGTGCGGCGACGCGCGCCGGCCGGACGACGAAGAACAACAACACCTTCCCCATGGTGCACGTCGACGTCGACGACGTGCCGTCGACGTACTCGTCCTCTCGCGCCACCGTGAGCCTCCCGGACGGTGGAGAGGTGAAGTGGGCGGGCCTGTACTGGGGGGCCAGGCTGGGCTCGGGTGCTGGTGGGTCGGCGGCGACCGGGGACGGGCGGACGATGAAGCTCGCGGTGCCCGGGTCGAGCGCCTACCGCACCGTGACCGCAGACCGCCTCTTCGGACCCTCTCCCACCAGCGATCGCGCCTACCAGTCGGTCGCCGACGTCACGGACGTCGTCCGCGCCGCCGGGCCGGGTGCGTACACGGGCGCTGACGTCCCCGCGGCCACCGGAGAGGATCGCTACTCGGGCTGGAGCCTGGTCGTGGTCTACCGGGCGCCCTCCCTCCCCCTGCGCAACCTGACGGTCTTCGACGGTCTCGCCGACGTCGGGCGGGACGACCCGCAGACCGTGTCCATCAGCGGGTTCCGCACCCCGGTCACCGGCACGGTGAACGCCAGGATCGGGCTCGTCGCGTACGAGGGCGACCGTGGCTCGACCGGGGACCGGGCCATTCTGCGCGACGCCTCGAACCCCGACGGGACCCTGCTCTCGACCCCGCTGAGCCCCGGGACGAACTTCTTCAACGGCACCAACGATGACAACGGGCAGGTCGTCACGGCGCGCACCCCCGCCGACGTCAACATGCTCGGCTTCGACATCAAGAACTTCGACGGCCCCGGCATCCTCGGCAACGGCTCGACCTCCGCCCGGATCGACCTCGCGAGCACGAGCGAGCGCTACTTCCCCGGTGTCGTGACCACGGCCATCGACGTCTTCGCTCCGGACTTCTCCCCCTCGACGAAGACCGTCACCAACCTCACGGGCGGGACCCCCGCCGCGGTCGGTGACCGGCTGCGCTACGCGGTGACCTTCGTCAACGGGGGGCAGGACCCGGCGGTGAACACCTCGGTGGTGGACCGGTTGCCGCCGGGCACGGCGTACGTCCCCGGCTCGCTCTCGGTCCCCGCCGGGGTCACGGGACGCTACGACCCCACTGCCCGGGCGGTGCTCGTCCAGCCGGGGAACTTCCCCATCGGCAGGTCGGTGCCGTTCACCTTCGACGTGGACGTGGGGCCCACCGCCGCCGACACCACCGTGTCCAACTCCGCGACGATCACCTACGACGGTGCCACCGTGCCGGAGCTGAAGGCCCTGACCTTCGCCACGAACGCCGCCGCCCTGGCGGTTGCGCCGTCGGCGAACCTGTCCGTGACCAAGACCAGCACGCCGGATCCGGTGCGCGCCGGGGAGCCGGTGAGCAGCACCATCACGGTCCGCAACGCCGGACCCAGCCCGGCATCCGACGTCGTGGTCGTGGACGACCTCCCGGAAGGGCTGGGCGCCGTCACCGCGACGGCCACCGGAGGGACCTGCGAGGTGGCTGCTCGAGCGGTGACCTGCCGACTGGGGACGCTGGCGGTGGGTGGCACGGCGACGGTCACGGTGCGGGCGACCGTCGCCGCAGGATCGCTGGCGGTGTCGGTGACCGACCTCGCGCGCGTGACCTCACCGACCCCGGACCCCAACCCCTCGAACAACACCTCGGCGGCGACGAGCCGCGTCGAGCGCGCCGCCGACGTCTCCGTCACCAAGGTCGCCACGCCGTCCACCGTCAGCCCTGGCGAGGCGGTCACCTACGTGCTCACCGCCACGAACGCCGGGCCGTCGACCGCGACCGACGTCGCGCTGACCGACACCGTCGGCTCGTCCTCGGTGCGACTCACCGGCGCAACCGCACCTGGTGCGACGTGTGCGTTTGCGGACGGCTCCGCCCGGTGCACGCTTCCCGCGCTCGCCCCGGGTGCGTCGGTGCGGATGACGGTCAGCGCGCTGGCCCGGCCGGATGCCGCACCCGGCGCCGTGGACAACACCGCCTCGGTGTCGACCGCGACGCCTGACCCCGTGGCGGCGAACGACGTGGCCACCGGCATGGTCACGGTCGGTCCCGCGCGCCCCGGCCTGGTGGTCGAGAAGCGGGCCGTGGCGGCCGGCGATGTCGTCGCCGGTCGGAGCGTCGTGCGCTACGTGGTGCCCGTGCGCAACGACGGGCCGTCGGACGCCGCCGCGACCACGGTCACCGACACCCTCCCCGCGGGCTTCACCGTCGACACCGCGACGAGCGACCGGGGTGCGTGCACGGTGGACCCGGCGGCCTCCGGCGATGCCGTGACCTGCCCGATCGGCCCGCTCCTCGCGCCGTCGGGCGGTCGGCCCGGGCCGGTGGCGAGCATCGAGGTCGTCGCCAGCGTCTCGGCCGACGTGGCTCCGGGGACCTACCCCAACACCGCCACCGCGACCACGGCCGGGGTCCCTCCCGTGGCGTCCGACCCGGCTCCGGTGACGGTCGTGGCCCGAGCCGACGTCACCGTCACGAAGTCCTTCCCCGAAGGCACCACGGACACCGAGATCGTGCCCGGGCAGTCCAAGACCTACCGCGTCCGGGTGACGAACGACGGGCCGTCGGTCGCCGAGGACGTCACCGTCACCGACGTGCTGCCCGACGGGCTGACCGCCACGGCGTTCCGCGTCGTCTCCATCGCACCACCGACCGGAGGGACACCCACCTGCGGGACTGCCCCTGCCACCTGCGACCTGGGTTCCCTTCCTCCGGGCACCGTCGTCGAGCTCGAGATCGACGTCGCCATCGCCCCCGACCTCGTCATCCCGCCCGAGGGCGTCCCCAACACCGCCAGGGTCACGACGTCGACGACGGACCCCTCGCCGGACAACGACGAGTCCGTCTTCATCGCCAACGGAACGGCCCAGGCCGACGTGTCGGTGCGCAAGCTCGCCCCCACGGTCCCCCCGGTGGCCGGGAGGAACGCGTCCTACGTCCTCGAGGTCGTCAACTTCGGCAGCTCGAACGCCACCGGCCTCGTCGTGACCGACGTGTTGCCGCCCGACACGCGCTTCGTGCGGTACTTCGAGCCCACCGGGGACCCCGAGGTGCCCGGGCTCTGCAGCGGCGACGGCGGCTCACCGGAGACCGTGACCTGTGACTTCGGCAGCCTCCTCGACCCCGCCGTCGGCGGGTTCCCACCGTTCGTCGGCACGAGGATCGGCATCGAGATCGCCCTGGACCCGGCCATCCCCGAGGGCACGCTCCTGTCCAACACGGCGACCGTGACCACGAGCAGCGAGGACCCGAATCCCGGGAACAACACCTCCACCTTTGAGGTGCCGGTGCGCACCGAGACCAACCTCACGATCCGCAAGCTGATGGCCGAGCTCGACGCGAACGGCAACGTCGTGCGCGAGGTCCCCTACCCCGACGCCCTGCAGATGCCCGCCGGCTACGCCGTCGCGTTCGTGCTCTCCGTGGAGAACCGTGGCCCGTCGGCCGCCGCGGGCGTCGCCGTCGTCGACGCCTTCGAGCCGGAGTCCTCGAACTTCGAGACCACGACGTGCGAGGTGCTCAACGGTGAGGTGGTCTGCCCCTACACCAACGACGCGACCGGCGACCTCCTCCTTCCCGGGCAATCCTTCCAGCCGCAGATCATCTTCATCCCCGACGGTGGCACCCCGCAGGGCACCTACCTCAACCGGGCCCGCGTCACGAGCAGCACCCCGGAGACCGACCCGGGCGACAACGCCGACCAGCGGACCGTCGAGGTCGTCGCCCCGGTGGCCGACCTCGTCGTCGACAAGACCGCCCTGAGCTCCCCACTCCTCGCCGGAGGCGGCTTCACCTACCAGGTCGCCGTCTCCGCCGGCCGGATCGACATCGCCGAGGGCGTCCTCCGCCTGAGCTCGGACGCCCAGGAGGTGGTCGTCACCGACACGCTCCCGGCGGGGCTGACCCCCTCGTCGGCATCCTCGTCGCAGGGCACCTGCACGGTCACCGGGCAGGACGTGCGCTGCGCGCTCGGGACGATCGAGTCGACGAACACCCCCGATCCGGTGGCACCGGCCATCGTCACCATCTCGGGCACCGTCGCCCCGGACGTGGCCGGCGACTCGGTCACCAACGCCGCCACGGCCACCGCCTCCACCCCGCTGGTGGGCGGGGCGGACGAGGTGGTCGACCGGGTCGAGACACCGGTGGAGCGGTCCGCGAACCTGTCCGTCACCAAGACCGCGGCGGCGCCGAGCCTCGCGGCCGGTGGCGGCACCACGTTCACGATCACCGTGACGAACTCCGGACCGTCGGTGGCCACCGGCGTGCAGGTGACCGACCTCCTCCCGGCGCCGCTGCTCCTGGACGCGGCCGGGACCGACAGCGCGTGTGCCGCCGGTGACGACGGGCTCTCGTGCGGACTCGGGACGATCGGGGTCGGTGAGACCCGGACGGTCGTGGTCGCGGCGACGGTGCCGCCGGACGCGACCCCGGCCGGCATCACCAACACCGCCAGCGTGACCTCGCAGGTGCCCGACCCCGAGGACGCGGACGACTCGGCCTCGGTCGACGTCGAGGTGGTGCGACAGGCCAACCTCTCGGTGACCAAGGTCGCTGCCGCGGAAGGGGTCCAGCTCGGCGGCACCATCGCCTACACCCTCGCCGTGGCGAACAACGGGCCCTCCGACGCCTCCGACGTCGTGCTCACCGAGACGATCCCGGACGGGACGACGCTGGAGTCCCTTCCCGACGGGTGCAGCGGGTCGGGGCCGGTCACCTGCGCCCTCGGGGACCTGCCGGCGGGGACGACGCGCGTGCTGGACCTCGTCCTCGCCGTCCCCGAGGGCCTCGCGCCGGGCCCGCTGACCAACACGGCGTCGATCACGTCACCCACCGAGGACCCCGATCCGAGCGACAACGAGGCGACCGCGGTGGTGGAGGCCATCGCCGTATCGGACGTGGTGCTGGACAAGCGGGTCGTCACCTCGCCAGCCGGGGCCGGTCAGCCCGTCGTGTTCACCCTCACCGTGACGAACAAGGGCCCGACCGTCGCCCCGGCGCCCAGCCTGTCCGACGCCCTTCCCGACGGCACACGGTTCGTGTCGTTCACCGCACCGGGCGGCACCTGCCAGCTGGACCAGGCCGAGGACGTCCGGGCCGCCTCGTGTGCCCTCGCGCCCCTCGCCGTCGGCGAGTCGGTCACGGCCACCCTGACCCTGGACGCCGACCCGGGCCTGCGCAGCATCACCAACACCGCGTATGCCGGGTCCGGCGGACTGGACGAGACACCGGCCGACAACGAGGACACCGTCGAGGTCGACCTTCTCCCGCCGCTGACCGAGCTGACACCGACTCCCACCCCGACAGCGCCGACCCCGACCGAGCCGTCCACCCCGCCGGGCCCGGGCAAGTCAGGCGGTCCCGGGCAGGGGGGCGGTGGGAGACCGCTGGCCTCCACGGGCGGACCGCTGCTCCTCCTGGTCGTGCTCGGCGCGTCGCTGACCCTGGCCGGTGCAACCCTGCGCCTGGCCGCCCGGCGACGCCCGAGCCGGGCGACCGGGGGCGGGGCGGGTCCCCGGACCTGAGGCAGTGCCCGACGCCGAGGCGAGGTGCCGCCCGGCGGTCGTGAGGCTCCTCGCCGGTCAGGCGTGGGTGTGGGCGGGCCCCTGCTCGGCCATCGCGGCTCGGCCGGCGCCGAGCACCGTCAGCGGCAGGAGGGACTTGCCCGTGGGGCCGATCTCGATCTCGGTGCCCATCTGGGGGCACACCCCGCAGTCGAAGCACGGGGTCCAGCGGCAGTCCTCGACCTCGGTCTCGTCGAGGGAGTCCAGCCAGTCCTGCCAGAGCCATTCCTTGTCGAGGCCGGAGTCGATGTGGTCCCAGGCCAGCACCTCGGACTCGCCGCGCTCTCGGGTCGTGTACCAGGCCACGTCGACTCCGAACGCCGGCAGCTCGGCCTCGGCGGCCGCCATCCAGCGGTCGTAGGAGAAATGCTCGCTCCACCCGGCGAAGCGCCCGCCGTCGCGCCACACCGCCTCGATGACCCGGCCGACCCGGCGGTCGCCCCGCGAGAGCAGCCCCTCGACGATTCCGGGCTTGCCGTCGTGGTAGCGGAAGCCGATCGAGGAGCCGTAGCGCCGGTCGGAGCGGATCGCCTGGCGCAGCTTGTCGAGCCGCGCGTCGGTCTCCTCCGCGCCGAGCTGCGCCGCCCACTGGAACGGGGTGTGCGGCTTGGGCACGAAGCCGCCGATCGAGACCGTGCAGCGGATGTCGCGGCGACCACTGACCTGGCGGCCGGTCTCGATGACCCGCTTGGCCATCTCGGCGATCTGGAGCACGTCCTCGTCGGTCTCCGTGGGGAGCCCGCACATGAAGTAGAGCTTGACCTGGCGCCACCCGGCGCCGTACGCCGCGGCGACGGTGCGGATCAGGTCTTCCTCGCTGACCATCTTGTTGATGACCTTGCGGATCCGCTCGGAGCCGCCCTCGGGGGCGAAGGTGAGCCCGGAGCGACGCCCGTTGCGGGTGAGCTCGTTGGCGAGGTCGATATTGAAGGCGTCGACGCGGGTCGAGGGGAGGGAGAGGCCGGTGTTGGTGCCCTCGTAGCGGTCGGCGAGCCCCTTGGCCACCTCGGCGATCTCGGAGTGGTCGGCCGAGCTCAGCGAGAGCAGGCCCACCTCCTCGAAACCCGTTGCAGCCAAGCCCCGCTCGACCATCTCACCGATGCCGGTGATGGAGCGCTCGCGCACGGGGCGGGTGATCATCCCAGCCTGGCAGAAGCGGCATCCGCGGGTGCAGCCCCGGAAGATCTCGACCGACATCCGCTCGTGCACCGACTCGGCGAGGGGCACGAGCGGCTGCTTCGGGTAGGGCCAGGCGTCGAGGTCCATGACCGTGTGCTTGGCCACCCGCCAGGGCACGCCGGGCGCGTTGGGCGCGATGCGCTGGATCCGCCCGTCGGGGAGGTAGGACACGTCGAAGAACGAGGGCACGTAGACGCCACCGGTGCGGGCCAGCCGCAGGAGCACCTCGCGCCGCCCGCCGGGGCGTCCCTCGCGCTTCCACGCGCCCACGATGTCGGTGATGGCGAGCACGGCCTCCTCGCCGTCGCCCACGACCGCGGCGTCGACGAAGTCGGCGAGGGTCTCGGGGTTGAAGGCGGCGTGTCCACCGGCGACGACGATGGGGTGGCTGTCGTCGCGGTCGACCGCGTGCAGCGGGATGCCGGCCAGGTCGAGGGCGGTGAGCATGTTGGTGTAGCCGAGCTCGGTGGAGAAGGACAGGCCGAGCAGGTCGAACTCCCCCACCGCCCGGTGGGAGTCGACGGTGAACTGCGGCACCCCGTGCTCACGCATGAGGGCCTCGAGGTCGGGCCACACGGCATACGTGCGCTCGGCGAGGGCGTCGGGGCGCTCGTTGAGCACTTCGTAGAGGATCATGACGCCCTGGTTGGGCACCCCGACCTCGTAGGCGTCGGGGTACATCAGCGACCAGCGCACCGTGGCCTCGCCGCCGACGTCCCAGGCCTTGACGGTGGAGTTGAGCTCGCCCCCGACGTACTGGATCGGCTTGCTGACCTGTTCGAGCAGGGGCTCGAGGGCGGGGAAGATCGACTCACCGGGCATCCCCCAAGGGTAGGTCGCGCACGGGAGCGTCCCAAACCGCAGGGCCGGAAGCCCCGCCACCTCGGTGCGCAGGCGTTGACGGTCAGGCGGTGATCGACCCCGGCGGCGGCGTGAACGGCTCGAAGAACGGGTTGGCCGGTGCCCCGGCGCGGGTCATGACCAGCGTCGGCACCGCGGCCCCGTCGATCTGCTCGCGCAGGATGTCGGCGTGACCCGCGTGCCGCGCCATCTCCTCGACCTGGTAGCCGAGGTAGTAGCGCGCCCGGATCGGCTGGGGCTCGTTGATGCCGTGCCACGGCGCCGGCGCCGGCGGTGCCAGCCGCTCGGCATCCGGGTCGGAGGCGGCGATCGCGGCGAGGTAACGGGGCCGAACCTCGTCGAAGGCGGTCAGCACCGCGGTCGTGCTCTCGTCCTCGGTCAGCGAGAACTGGGCGAGATAGTCGCCGTAGGCCGACTCGTCCAGCGCAGGAGGCTCGTCGGAGGCGAGCACCTCGATCACGCCGAGCATCGTGTGGGTCGCGTGCTTGACCAGCCCAGCGACCGAGAGGGCGCTGCGGCTCGGCGTGCTGCGGGCCTGCGCCTCGGTGAGCCCGTAGGGCGCGGCGCGCAACGCCTCGAGCTGTTGGTCGACGTAGGCGACGAGGCTGGCCGACTCGTCGTCGACCGCGGGTGCGTACATGTCTCCTCCATGGGGTCGGGCGGGAAGTCCCATGCCCATTCCTACCCCCGGGCACCGACAGAGCCCCGGGTGAACGGCGCGCACGACCCTCACCGCACACACCCCGCACGTGCTTGGCTGGGCCCATGAGTGATGAACAGCAGGTCGACCTCGTCGTCATCGGGCTCGGGCCCGGCGGCGAGCACCTCGCCACCGAGGCCGCGAAGGCCGGACTGACCGTCGTCGGCATCGACGAGCGGCTGGTCGGCGGCGAGTGCCCCTACTACGGCTGCATCCCCTCCAAGATGGTCATCCGAGCGGCCAACTCCCTCGCCGAGACGCGCCGGGTGGGCGGCCTCGCCGGCTCGGCTCAGGCCACCCCGGACTGGTCGGTCGTCGCCACCCGGATCCGGGAGGAGGCCACTGACGACTGGGACGACACGGTCGCCGTGGAGCGGCTGGAGAAGGCCGGCGTGCGGTTCGTGCGCGGCCACGGGCGGCTCGTCGCCGAGGGGGTCGTCGAGGTCGACGGCATCCGGTATGCCGCGTCGCGGGGCGTCGTGCTCAACACCGGCACCTCCCCCGCCGCCCCGCCCATCGACGGCCTGGCCGAGACCCCATTCTGGACCAACCGGGACGTCTTCTCCGCCACCGAGCTGCCGGCGTCGATGGTCGTCATCGGCGGGGGGGCCATCGGGGCCGAGCTCGCCCAGGCCTTTACGCGCTTCGGGACGAGGGTGTCGGTGCTCGAGGTGGCACCGCGCATCCTGGCCCCCGAGGAGCCCGAGGCCTCCGCGGTGGTGGCGGCAGCCTTCGCCGCCGACGGCGTTCAGGTGCTGGCCGGGGCGAGCATCCGCAGGGTTCAGCACGCCGAGGGGACCTTCACCCTGGCGGTGACCGACGCCGGTGGCACCGACCTCGACCTGACCGCCGACCGGCTGCTCGTGGCCGCCGGTCGCCGGCCCAACATCTCGGACATCGGGCTGGAGACCGTGGGTCTGGACCCGCAGGCCCGCACGATCGAGACCGACCCCCGGATGCGCGCGGGAGAACGCCTGTGGGCGATCGGCGACATCGTGGGCAAGGGGGCCTTCACCCACATGTCGATGTACGAGGCGAGCGTCGCCCTGGCCGACATCCTGGGCCGCGACGGACACGAGGCCCAGTTCCACGCGGTCCCGCGGGTGACGTTCACCGACCCCGAGGTCGGGTCGGTCGGGCTGAGCGAGCAGCAGGCCCGGGATGCCGGAATCGACGTGGCCGTGGGCGTCGCGCCGCTGGAGCAGTCGACCCGCGGGTGGATCCAGGGCCCCGACGGGCACGGTGTCATCAAGCTGGTCGAGGACCGCTCGGCGGGCTACCTCGTGGGCGCCACCTCGGTGGGGCCGATGGGCGGGGAGGTGCTCTCGATGCTCGCGACCGCGGTGCACGCCCGGGTGCCCACCGCCACGTTGCGCACGATGGCCTTCGCCTACCCGACCTTCCACCGGGCCGTCGAGACCGCCCTGGCCGACCTCGAGGCGTGATCCCCACGGGGGCGGGCGAGGAGCGGGTCCGGGCCGCGATGGCGGCTCACCCCCGCGAGCGCTTCCTCCCCCGCTCCCAGCGGCGCCGCGCCGGCCACGACGGGCCCCTGGACATCGGGCACCGCCAGACCAACAGCCAGCCGCGCACCGTGGCGGCGATGCTCGCCCTGCTCGATGTGCGCCCCGGGGATGCCGTGCTGGACGTCGGTTCCGGGTCGGGGTGGACCACGGCGGTGCTCGCCGCGCTCACCGGTGCCACCGGTTCGGTGGTCGGTGTCGAGCGGGTGCCCGACCTCGTCGAGATGGGGCGCGCGAACCTCGAGCGCACAGGTGCGCCGTGGGCGAGCATCCGCGGCTCGGAGCCCGGGGTGCTCGGAGCGCCCACCGGAGGGCCGTTCGACCGGGTGCTCGTCTCGGCGATGGCCCGCCGGCTCCCCGATCAGCTCGTCGAGCAGCTGCGGGAGGGCGGAATCCTCGTCGTCCCCGTCGCGGGCACCATGCTGCGGGTGGTCCGCGATCCCGCGGCCTCCGGTGGGCAGCGGGTCACCGGGCACGGCACCTACCGCTTCGTCCCCCTCATCGAGGACTGACCCCGGGCAGACGACGTCGGGGGAGCGGGTCAGCTCGCGTAGTGGCCGTCGAGGATGTCCTTGTACCTCTCCGAGACCACCTTGCGCTTGAGCTTCAGGCTGGGGGTGAGCTCGCCGTTCTCGACGCTGAGGTCGTGGCCGAGCACGGTGAACTTCTTGATCGTCTCCCAGCGGTTCAGGCCGGCGTTGAGCTCCTTGATGTAGCCCTGGACCATCGCGTGGCATGCGTCCGAGGTGACCACCTGCTCATACGTCTTGCCCTCCATGCCGTTGGCCGCGGCCCAGCCCGCCATCGCGTCGACGTCGAGGGTCACCAGGGCGGAGACGAAGTTGCGGTCGGCGCCGTAGACGACGAGCTGGCTGGCGAACGGGCACAGCCCCTTGAAGCTCGTCTCGATGACCGACGGCGCGACGTACTTGCCACCGCTCGTCTTGAACATGTCCTTCTTGCGGTCGGTGATGCGCAGGAAGCCGCGCTCGTCGAGCTCACCGATGTCGCCGGTGTGCAGCCAGCGATCGGCGTCGATCGCCTCCGCCGTGGCGTCGGGGTTGTTGTGGTAGCCCTGCATGACGCCCGGGCCCCGGAGGAGCACCTCACCGTCGTCGGCGATGCGCACCTCGGTGCCCGGTAGCGGCCAGCCGACGCTGCCGTACTTGTAGGCCTTGACCCGGTTGACGAATGACGCGGCGCTGGTCTCGGTGAGACCGTAGCCCTCCGCGACCTGCATGCCCATCCCGTCGAACCACCGGGCGATGTCCTGGTTGAGCGCTGCCGAGCCCGAGATGAAGAACCGCACCCGACCCCCGAACCGCTCACGGATCTTGGCACCGATGAGCTTGTCGGTGATGGCGTGCTGGACGGCGAGCATCCCGGAGGGATCCTTGCCCTGCTCGCGCAGCGCGCTCACCTCGCGACCCACGCGGCTGGCCCACGTGAACAGCTTGGCCTTGGCCCCGCCCTCGGCCTCCATCGTCGTCTGGATCCGGCCGTAGGCCTTCTCGAAGATGCGCGGGGCGGCGCCCATGAAGGTCGGCTTCACCACCGCGAGGTTGTCGACGATCTTGTCGATCCGCCCGTCGATCGCGGTCGGGAAGCCGATCTGGAGCGGGAAGGTCAGGAGCACCTTGCCGAACACGTGCGCCAGCGGCAGCCAGAGGAACTGGAGGTCGTCCGGGGAGAGGATGTCGACCGCCTCGGTGGCCGCCGCCTCGTAGGTCCATGCGCTGTGGGGCAGCCGCACCCCCTTGGGACGTCCCGTGGTGCCCGAGGTGTAGATGATCGTGGCGAGCTGGTCGGGGGCGATGGAGTCGATCCGCGCATCGACCGCCTCGGGGTCGCCCTCGAGGTACTCCCGGCCCAGGGCGCGCAGCTCGTCGAGGGTGAGGGTCCAGTCGTCGCCGTCCGTCGACCCGTCGAAGACCACGACCTTCACCACGGCGGGGGTGCGGTCGTGGATAAAGCGGAGTTTCTCCAGCTGGGCATCGTTCTCCGCGAAGACGACCCGGGTGCCGGAGTCCTCGAGGATGAACGCGACGTCCTCGGCCATGGTCGTGGGGTAGATGGTGGTCGTGGCGGCACCCGCGACCATGACGCCGAGATCGGCCAGCGCCCACTCGTAGCGGGTGCCGGAGGCGATCGCGACCCGCTCCTCGTTGTCGACACCCAGCGCGATGAGCCCCGCGCCGATCTCACGGACCACGACGTCGACCTCGGCCCACGACCGGGTGACCCACTCGTCCCCCGACTCCGAGACGATCGCGTACATGAAGGCCGGCCGGTCCGGGGTGGCGTTCACCCGGTCCCGGAAGAGGTGTCCAATGCTCTGCGAGCGGTGCTCGAGCAGGTCCTGGTCGATCTGTTCGTCGGCGGGGGTGGGGATCTGCGTCGGGGCCGTGCTCATCGGGAATCGTCCTCGTCCTTGGGGGCGTTGGGCGAATCCTGCCACACCGGCTGCCCCGAGCGGAGGCGCTTTGCTACTCGCGGGTCACATCGTGGTGACGCCCCCACCTGTGCCCATGGTCACCGCTGCGAACCCGCGGTGTGGGCAGAGTCCGCCAACCCGATCGCCGCCCAGGAGACGAGCATCGAGGACCCGCCGTAGGAGATGAACGGGAGCGGGAGCCCGGTCACCGGCAGCAGGCCGAGGTTCATCCCGACGTTCTGGAGCACCTGCACCGCGAGCCAGGCGGCCACGCCGACCGCCACGAGGCGTCCGAAGGTGCTGCCCGCCCGCGCGGCCACCACGAACACCCGGGCCACGACGAACCCGAGCAGGAGCAGCAGGCCCACCGACCCGATGAAGCCCAGCTCCTCGCCGGCCACCGAGAACACGAAGTCGTTGAGCTGGTAGGGGATGGCCCCGCCCTGGGTGCGCTCCCCGGACATGAAGCCCTCCCCCCACCAGCCGCCCGAGCCGATGGCCAGCCGCACCTGCCGGGTCTGGTAGCCCAGCCCCTGCGGGTCGGCGCTGGGGTCGGCAAAGGCCGTGAGCCGGTCCTTCTGGTAGGCGCTCAGCACGTCGGTGGTCAGCGCCACCACCACCAGGGACGCGGCCACCGCGAGCGCGCCGAGGACCCACGCCCTCGGCGCGCCGGACACGGTCACCACGACGAACCCGAGGGCCACGATCACCGCCGCCGAGCCCAGGTCGGGTTGCAGGAGCACGAGCCCGGTGGGCAGGGCCACCAACAGTGCGGCGAGCAGCACCTCACGGTGCCCTGGCGGGTCGCCGCGGTCACCACGACCCGCCAACAGCGCGGCGAGCGCCAGGCACAGGCCCACCTTCGCGATCTCGGCGGGCTGGATCGTGAACCCACCCAGCAGCGGGATCCACGACCTCGATCCGTTGACCGTGACACCCAGCGGCGTCAGCACCGCGACCAGGCCCAGGATGGACAGGCCGTAGACCCACGGGGCGATCACCCGGATGCGGCTCTCACCCCAGCTGCTGAGCACCAGGGCCAGCGCGAGACCGACGCCGGCGGTCAGCAGGTGACGCACGAGGTATGCCGTGCCGGCGCTCCCGGCCGTGGCCGACCACACGAGCAGGGCGCCGACGACCGAAGCCCCGCCGGCCGCGAGGTAGAGCCCGACGTCGTGCCGGGCCCAGCGGCTCAGGCCGGAACGATCTTGGCGAGGAGCCTGCGGCACGTCTCGACGTCCTGGGCCATCGCCTCGAGCAGCTCGTCGACGGTCTCGAACTTCAGGGTCGGCCGGATGTGCGAGGTGAACTCCACCATCACCGACTCGTCGTAGAGGTCGAGGTCGTCCCGGTCGAGCACGTAGGCCTCGACCGTGCGGCGGTCACTGGTCTCGAAGGTGGGGTTGGTCCCGACGCTGATCGCCGCCGGCATCGTGCGGTCGGTTGCACCGTCGGCGAGGTCCAGCCGGGTGAGCCACCCGGCATACACCCCTTCCTGCGGCACGAGTCCGAGGGCGTCGGCGGACAGGTTGGCCGTGGGGTAGCCCATCGCGCGACCGCGGTGGTTGCCGTGCACCACGGTGCCGACCACCCGGTGCGGACGCCCGAGGATTCGGGACGCCTCGGCGACGTCACCGGACTGGAGCAGCGCGCGCAGCACCGTCGAGGAGTAGCGCTCGCCGTCGCCGACGTCGTCGAGCGCGAGCACCTCGAAGCCGAAGTGCTCCCCGAGGTCGGCCAGCATGGAGACGTCACCGGAGTTGCGGTAGCCGAACCGGGTGTCCATCCCGACGACCACGGCGCGGGCGTCCAGCCCCCGGATCAGCACCGAGCGGACGAAGTCCTCCGGGCTCTGCCGGGCGAACTCGGCCGTGAAGCCCAGCACGAGCAGCCCGTCGATCCCGGTCTCGGCCAGGAGCGAGTCCCGGACCGCTCCCGGCGCGATGAGCTCCGGGGCGCTCTCCGGGTGCAGGAACGCCACCGGGTGCGGGTCGAAGGTGATCGCCACGGCGGGCAGCCCCAGCCGGCGGCCGGCGTCGACCAGCGCCGCGAGCACCGCCTTGTGCCCACGATGGACGCCGTCGAAGTTGCCGAGGGTGACGACGCAGGGGCGCAGGGCCTCGGGCGTCTCGGAGGTGTCGTTCCAACGGTGCACGGGACCACTCTACGAAGTCGACGGGGCGAAGACGACGATGCTGCGCGCTGTGGCGCCGGACTCGTCGAGCATCGCGACGAGAGTGCCCCCGTGCGAGATCGCCGCGACCGGCCCGGACCGACCCGCCTCCGCCGATGGGAGTCGCTGCCCGAAGCCGAGCGTGCGGGCCTCGGCATCGCTCACCGTGCGCACCGGAAAGGCCGCCCGCGCGGCCTCGGCGAGGGGCAGCACGGGCATCGCCTCACCCTGACGAGCCTCCAGGTCGGCCAGCGGATGTGCGCTCGCGAGGTCGAAACCGCCGACGCGCGTGCGCCGCAGCGCCACCAGGTGCCCGCCGCAGCCGAGCGCCGCTCCGAGGTCGCGGGCGAGGGCTCGCACGTAGGTCCCCGAGGACACGGTCACCTCGATGTCGACGTCGAGGACGCTCGTGCCGTCGACCTCGCTCCGACGTTCCCCCGCGACCTCGAAGCGGGACACGAGCACCGGCCGGGCGGGCAGGTCGACGTCCTGGCCACTGCGGACGCGGTGGTAGGCCCGTTCACCGTTGACCTTGATGGCGCTCACCGAGCTCGGCACCTGCTCGATGCGGCCGGTCAGGGCGCGCGCGGCGGCGGTGACGGCATCCCTCTCGACGCCGGCCGCACCGGCGGCGCTGGTGACCTCACCCTCCGCGTCGTCGGTCACCGTGGCCTGCCCCAGCCGCACGGTGGCCGTGTAGTCCTTGTCGCACCCGACGAGGAACGTCAGCAGCCGGGTCGCCCGGCCCACCCCGAGCACGAGCACCCCGGTGGCCATCGGGTCGAGGGTGCCGGCGTGCCCGACCTTGCGGGTGGCGCACAGCCTGCGGGCCCGGGCCACGACGTCGTGGCTGGTCCACGCCGGTGGCTTGTCGACCACGAGGATGCCGTCGGCCGTCGGCGTCGCCCTCGGCGCCACGGGCGAGGTCACGAGCGACCTCAGGCCGGTGCGGTGGCGGTGCCGCCATCGGTCGCGGTTGCCTCCGTGGGGGTGGCCGCCCCAGCGGGGGTGGCGGCCCCAGCGGGGGTGGCGTCCTCGTCGTCCTCGAGGTCGCGCTCCTTGCGGTAGGGGTCGGCGTCCCCGGCATAGCGCGCGCCGGTCGCGGCGAGGGCCACCTGCGCGTCGCGCTCCTTGGCCTCCTTGAGCAGGTCCTCCAGGTGGGCGGCGTTCTCGGGGATCGCGTCGGCGATGAACTCCAGGGTCGGGGTGAGCCGGATGCCGAGCTGCCCGCCGACGAACGAGCGCAGCCGCCCCTTGTTGGTCTCGAGCAGGGAGGCCGTGCGCGTGCGCTGGGCCTCGTCGCCGAAGACGGTGTAGAACAGCGAGGCGTGCTGCAGGTCCCCGGTGACCCGGACGTCGGTGACGGTGACGAACCCGAGGTCGGGGTCCTTGATGATCGACTCGAGGTTCGCGGCCGTGAGGGTCTTGATCCGGTCAGCGATCTTGTGGGCGCGGGCGGTGTCGGCCACGGCTCCTCCTTGGTCATCGGGCGGTCCCGTCGGGACTGCGGCGGGACGGGGCGGGCGGGGACAAGCCTAGTGACGGCCCGGCATCCGATCGACACGTGGTCGACCCCGGCCGTCCTCCCCGACGTCGCCCGTGACGCCGTCGCCGACACCCCGTGGGGACGGGATGTCGGCGACGTGTCGGCAGACGAGGTCGGGAGAGGTCAGCGCATCACGCGCGGGGCTTTTCTCTCATCTCGTAGGTGGCGATGAGGTCGCCGAGCTGGAGGTCGTTGTAGCTGCCGAGGTTGATACCGCACTCGAAGCCGTCGCGCACCTCCGTCACGTCGTCCTTGAACCGGCGCAGGCCGGCGATCTCCACGTTCTCGGAGATCACGACACCCTGGCGGGTGATCCGTGCCCTGGTGCCGCGCTTGATCTCGCCACTGCGCACGATCGAGCCGGCGATGTTGCCGAACTTGCTGCTCCGGAAGATCTCGCGGATCTCCGCGGTGCCGAGCTCGACCTCCTCGAACTCCGGCTTGAGCATGCCCTTGAGCGCCTGCTCGATCTCCTCGATCGCCTTGTAGATGACCGAGTAGTAGCGGATCTCCACACCCTCGCGCTCGGCGACCTCGGCGTTCTGGCCCTCGGCCCGCACGTTGAAGCCGATGATGATGGCGTCGGAGGCCATCGCGAGGTTGATGTTGTTCAGCGTGATCGCGCCGACACCACGGTCGATGATCCGCAGGTCGACCTCCTCGCCGACATCGATCTGGAGCAGTGCGTCCTCGAGCGCCTCGACCGCACCCGACACATCACCCTTGAGGATGAGGTTGAGGGTGTCGACCTTGCCCGCCGCGAGGGCCTCGTTGAGGTCCTCGAGCGAGATGCGCTTGCGGGCCTTGGCCAGGCTGGCCTGACGGTCGGCCGCTTCGCGCTTCTCGGCGATCTGGCGCGCCGTGCGGTCGTCGGGGGCGACGACGAAGGTGTCGCCGGCCCGCGGGACCGAGGAGAGCCCGAGCACCTGGACCGGGCGCGAGGGGTAGGCCTCGGGCACCTGGTTGCCGTGCTCGTCGAGCATCGCCCGGACGCGTCCGTGCGCCGAGCCCGCCACGATGGCGTCGCCGACGCGCAGGGTGCCCGACTGGATGAGCACGGTCGCCGTGGCACCGCGACCCTTGTCGAGGTTGGCCTCGATCGCGATGCCGCGGGCGTCGCGCTCGCGGTTGGCCCGCAGGTCGAGCGCCGCGTCCGCGGTCAGCAGCACGGCCTCGAGCAGCTGGTCGATGTTCTGTCCCTGCTTGGCGGAGACGTCGACGAACATCGTCTCGCCGCCGTACTCCTCGGCGACGAGGTTGTACTCGGTGAGCTGCTGGCGGATCTTGGACGGGTTGGCGCCCTCGACGTCGATCTTGTTGATGGCGACGACGATCGGCACGTCGGCCGCCTGGGCGTGGTTGAGCGCCTCGATGGTCTGCGGCATCACGCCGTCGTCTGCCGCGACCACGAGGATCGCGATGTCGGTCACCTTCGCGCCACGAGCACGCATGGCGGTGAACGCCTCGTGACCCGGGGTGTCGATGAAGGTGATGGCGCGCTCGGTGCCCTCGTGGTCCTTGTGGATCTGGTAGGCACCGATGTGCTGGGTGATCCCACCGGCCTCGCCGGCCGCGACCTCCTCGTTGCGGATGGCGTCGAGCAGGCGGGTCTTGCCGTGGTCCACGTGACCCATGACCGTGACGACCGGCGGGCGTGCCTCCAGGTCCTCGTCGTCCTCGCCGGCGATGCCGGTCTCGAGGTCGATGTTGAAGGAGTCGAAGAGCTCGCGCTCCTCCTCCTCCGGGGAGACCATCCGAATGTCGTAGCCCAGCTCGCCGCCGAGGAGCCTGAAGGTGTCCTCGTCCAGGCTCTGGGTCGCCGTGGCCATCTCACCGAGGTGGAAGAGCACGGTGACCAGGGCGCCCGGGTTGGCGTTGATCTTGTCGGCGAAGTCGGAGATGCTCGCGCCCTGGCGGATCTGGATGATCGTCGTGCCGTCACCGCGGGGGACGCTCACGCCACCGATCGACGGCGCCTGCATCTCCTCGAACTCCATGCGCTTCGCGCGCTTGGACTTGCGGGCCCGACCGGGACGACCGCCGCCGCGACCGAAGGCACCCTGGGTGCCACCGCGACCACCGGGGCCGCCGCGGAACCCACCGCCACCACCACCGGGACGACCGGCGAAACCGCCGCCACCACCGGGACGCGCGCCGGGGGCTCCCGGACGACCGCCACGGGCCGGACGCTCGCCCGGGCGGGCGACCGCGCTGCGGTCGGGCCTCATGCCGGGGCTGGGACGCACGCCACCGGGGCGCGGGCCGGCCGCACCAGCGGCACCACCGGGGCGGGTGCCCGGGCGACTCTGCGGGCGCGGCATCCCCTGGCTCGGGGCGAAGGGGTTGTTGCCGGGGCGGGAGGAGGCCTCACGGGACCGTCCCATGCCCTGGCTGGGGGCGAAGGGGTTGTTGCCCGGGCGCGGAGCGCCGGGCCGGGATGCGCCACCACGACCTGCGCCACCCTCGCGGGCGGCCGGGGCCTGCGGAGCAGCCGGGGCGGGCGCCGACGGGGTCGGGGCAGCCGGCGCGGGGGCAGCCGGTGCCGGGGCGGCAGGCGTGGCCCGAGCGGCCGGAGCGACGGGCGCTGGTGCAGCCGGAGCGGCAGCGGCCGGGGCAGCGGCCGGAGCAGATGGCGCCGGGGCGGATGGTGCCGGGGCCGCCGGTGCCGGTGCCGCGGGCGCTGCCGGGGCGGATGCCGCGGGCGCAGCCGGGGCAGCGACCGCCGGCGCAGCCGGGGCGGATGCCGCGACGGGTGCCGCCGAAGCAGCGCCCGTCGGGGTGGCCGACGCGGGCGCGGGCGTCCTGGACGCTGCGGGCTTGGCCGGGGAAGCGGCGGCCGACGGTGCAGCGGCGGGGGCCGCCGGGAACTTCTCGTTGTAGCGCCGGACCACGGGGGTCTCGACGGTCGAGCTGGCGCTCTTGACGTACTCGCCCATCCCGTTGAGGCGCTCAAGGAGGACCTTGCTGGTCACTCCGAGCTCCTTCGCGAGGGCGCTCACACGGACTTTAGACACGTTTCTCCTGTCCAGGTCCGTGCCGGGTGGCCGGACCGTCGTTACGGCTGGGGGGTGCTCATCGCTGAGTACTCATCGGGTGCTCATCAGCGTCAAACCCGCTTTCGGTTGCTTCTTCGGACGGTGGCACCTGCGACTGCGCCTCGAGCCAGTGCGCGACGAGGGCGGGATCGAGAGGCGTGCTGTTGCGCAGCGCCCGTCCGAAGGCCCGACGACGCACCGCGAGGTCGAAGCACGAGGAGTCCGGGTGCAGCCAAGCGCCACGACCCGGACGGCGGCTCTCGGGATCCGGCAACAGGACGGCAGCGCCATCCGCTCCGGGCCCGAGGACCACTCGCAGGAGTGTCGACCGGCTATCCGTCCCACGGCATCCGATGCACGTGCGCACCGGTCCCTCGGGCCGGAGTCCAGTCCGGTCGATCCCCACGAGTCTACCGCTTATGCCGGGCGCGGTGCATCACCCGCGTCGACAGTGGCTTCGGGGGCGGCCTCGGCGTCGGACCGGATGTCGATCCGCCACCCCGTCAGCTTCGCCGCGAGGCGGGCGTTCTGGCCCTCCCGGCCGATCGCGAGGGAGAGCTGGTAGTCGGGGACGACGACCCGCGCGGCGCGCAGCTTGGGGTCGACGACCTCGACGGAGTTGACCCGTGACGGTGAGAGCGCCGAGGCGATGAACGCGGCGGGGTCCTCGACGTAGTCGACGATGTCGATCTTCTCGCCGTGCAGCTCGCTCATCACGGCGCGCACCCGAGCGCCCATCGGCCCGATGCACGCTCCCTTGGCGTTCAGACCGGGCACGTCGGAGTGCACCGCGATCTTGGTGCGGTGGCCCGCCTCGCGGGCCAGGGCGCTGATCTGCACGCTCCCGTCGGCGACTTCGGGCACCTCGAGGGCGAACAGCTTGCGCACGAGGTTGGGGTGGGTGCGGGACAGCACGATCTGCGGCCCGCGCATCCCCCGCTTGACCGAGATGACGAAGCAGCGCAGCCGCTCGCCGTGGACGTAGGTCTCTCCGGGCACCTGCTCGGAGAGCGGGAGGATCCCCTCGACCGGGCCGAAGTCCACCGTCACGTGCCGCGGGTCGGGGCTCTGCTGGATGATCCCGGCGACGATGTCGCCCTCGCGTCCCTTGAAGTCGCCGAGGATGGCGTCGTCCTCGATGTCGCGGAGCCGCTGGACGATGACCTGGCGCGCGGTGGCGGCGGCGACCCGCCCGAACCCCGTGGGGGTGTCGTCGAACTCCGGCCCGACCTCACGGCGGATGCCGGCCGGCTCACCGTCCTCGTCGAGCTCGTCGGGCCCGGGCTCGACCTCGTGCTCCTCGCGAGCCCAGATCACCACGTGCCCGGTCTTGCGGTCGAGCTCGGCGCGGGACTGACGGAAGTGACCGTCGGTGCGCTGGTAGGCGAGCGCCAGGGCCTGCTCGATCGCGGGGACCAGGACGTCGAGGGAGATGCCCCGCTCCCGCTCCAGGGCACGCAGGGCGGCCGGGTCGATGTCCATCTCAGGTCTCCTTCGTCTCGTCGGCGCGGGCGAACTCGACCTCGACGGCCGCTCGCTCCACACCGGCATACGGCACGGTCTGCTCGCTGGGGGCCGCACCCTTGGCGCCGGCCACACCGAGGGTCACCTCGGTCTGGCTCGCGCGGAGGATGCGCCCGGTGACCGAGCCGTCGGCGCGCTCGAGGCTCACGAGGCGCCCCACGTTGCGCTGGAAGTGTCGAGGCTCGGTGAGGGGCCGCCCGACCCCGGGGGAGGTCACCTCGAGGGTGTAGGCCTGCTCGCCCATCACGTCGGTGCCGTCGAGTGCGTCGCTGACGGCCCTCGTCGCCTCGGCCACCTCGTCGAGGGTCAGGGGCGGGGTGGGGGTGCTGACCTCGTCGACGTCGCCGAGCGCGCGGTCGACCGCAACTCGGACGACCGTGCGGCGGCCGGCTGGGCTGACGGTGAGGTCCTCGAGGGCCAGCCTTCCCCCGGCCAGCGCTTCGTGCAGAACGGGTCGGATGTCTTCTGCGGTGGCCACCCTCGCTCCCCTCTGTGAAGTTCTGTCGCCGGCGGAGGCCGACGGCTCCACTCTAGGACACCCCGGGTGGCTCCCCGACCCGTGCGATGATGCGCCCCATGTCGCAGGGAGCACGACCGCAGGTGGGTCGTCGGACGGCGGTGGGGATCGCCGTCAGCGCGGCCGCCGCGACGTTGGCCGGGTGCGGGGTCCGGCTCGAGGACGACGCCCCCAGAGTCCCTCTGGTGCCCACCCGCTCTCCCGTGCCCTCCGAGATCGAGCTCATCGCGCTGACTCGCGAGACCGACCGGTTGGCGCAGGTCGCCGCCCTGTCCGGTGGCCTCTCGGCCGACCTGGCGACCATCCACCGCCGTCAGCACGCCGTGCTGCGGACCACACTGGTGCGCGAGCAGGTGCCCCCCGATGGGCTGGACGCCACGCCCGCACCCGGCGGCAGCCCGTCGCCGAGCCCGACCGGGAGCCCGCCGCCGAGCCCGAAGGGCAGCCCGACCGGTGTCGCGGCGCTGGCCGAGGAGGAGGCCCGCTCGGCCGCCGGATCAGGGGCCTTCGCAGGAGTCTCCGCGGACCTCCTGGCGCCGGTCGCCGCCCTGCACGCCCAGCGGTATGCCGCGGCGAGCCTCCTCTCCGGCGCGGCGCCCGGCGTGCCTGCGGGCCCCCTCACCGGCGACGACGTCGCCGCGCTGGCGGCCAGCACCGCGGCATCCATCTGGTTCCTCCAGGTGGTCGCCGCCCGCTCGACCGCGACCCGACGTGCTCGGGCCGATGCCACCCTCGCGGCGCTGAACGCCCTCTTCGCCGACCAGGTCGCCGGTGGTTCCAGGCCCCCTGACGCCCTCGGCCACCCGCTGCCCTTCCCGGTGGCGACCGCCGCCGACGCGGCCCGCCTCGCTCGCGAGTCGCTGACCGCGCTGCGTTCCGAGCACGGCACGGCACTCCAGGGCCTGGTGTCGGGGCACGGCGCGGCCGGCGCCGAGGCCGCCACGCGCTGGCTCGGGACCGTCGAGGTGGAGGCGCACCGCTGGGGTGTCGCGCTCGAGCCGTTCCCCGGCCTGACGTGAGTGGTGTCGTCCTCCCGCCGGACTGGGTCGAGCGGGTCGCGCGATACCCGGCCGACGGCGGCCCGACCGGCAGCGACTGGGTCGCGACGGTGCCGCGCCTCCTCGACGAGGCCCTCGCCCGGTGGGACCTGTCCGTCGACGGTGCCCCTCGCACGGGGTGGACCGCGATCGTGGTCCCGGTGCGACGGGGCGAGGAGCGACTGGCCCTCAAGGTGACCTGGCCCCACCCCGAAGGACGCACCGAGCACCTGGCGCTGGGCACGTGGAACGGCGGCGGCGCGGTGCGGCTCGTGGCGGCCCTGCCGTCGGACGGTCTGCTGCTCCTCGACCGGCTCGACCCCGACGAAGACCTCAGCGAGGTGTGGACCGACGAGGCGTGTGCGGTCGTCGGCGGCCTCCTGTCGCGGCTGCACGTGCCCGCTCCTCCGCAGGTGCCGCGGATCGCCGCCTACCTCGCCCCGCACCTCGACCGGATGGCGCGGCGGGCCGCCGTACCGCGCCGGGTCGTGAGCCGCACCGAGGGGCTGGCTCGCGAGCTCCTCGGCGGGCCCGTGCCCGAGCTGCTGCTGCACACCGACCTGCACTACGAGAACGTCCTGCGGTCCCCCGACGGGAGGTGGCTGGCCATCGACCCGAAGCCGGTCGCCGGTCACCCGGGTTTCGAGGTGTGGCCCCTCCTGCGCAACCGCGCCGAGGAGATGGGCACCGGGGCCTCGCTGCGCTGGTCGGTGCGGCACCGTCTCGCCATCGTGGCCGAGGCGATGGGCGCCGACGAGGAGGAGGCGCGCGCCTGGACCCTGCTGCGGGCCGGGGTCGAGGCGAGCTGGGCCAGCGTGGTCGAGGGCGACGAGGCCCTCACCACCTGCGTGGCCATCGGCAAGGCCCTCGACGACTGAGCCTGCTCTCCATCCATCCCGTCCCGGTTTATCGGGTCACCCGATAAACCCCGGCTCCCCCGGAGAAGGATTGTCGGGGTGGGCCCGGGGTTGTCGGGGTCAGCGGAGGGGATGCCGGGCAGCCGGGTGCGGGACACGGCATACCGTGGGGCGATGGCGAACCGGCTCTCCCGATCCCTCTCCCCCTACCTGCTCCAGCACGCCGACAACCCGGTGCACTGGTGGGAGTGGGGCGAGGAGGCGTTCGCCGAGGCTCGCCGCCGCGACGTGCCGGTGCTGCTCTCCGTCGGCTACGCGGCGTGCCACTGGTGCCACGTCATGGCCCACGAGTCCTTCGAGGACGACGAGGTGGCGGGCGCGCTCAACGCGGGGTTCGTCGCCGTCAAGGTCGACCGCGAGGAGCGACCCGACGTCGATGCCGTCTACATGGCCGCGACCACAGCGCTCACCGGTCAGGGCGGCTGGCCGATGACCTGCCTGCTGACGCCCGACGGTGCCCCGTTCTTCGCCGGCACCTACCTGCCGAGGGTGCAGTTCCTCTCCCTGCTGGCCCAGGCCGGCGAGGTGTGGAGCACCCAGCGCGACAAGGTGGTGGAGTCCGGGGCCACGATCGCCGCCCGGCTGCGGGAGGTCACCACTCCCCCGGCGCCGCACCCGATCGACGCTGCGGCCCTGTCCGAGGCGGTGGTTCGGCTGCGGTCCGGCCACGACGACGCCCACGGCGGCTTCGGTGGCGCACCCAAGTTCCCGCCGTCGATGGTCCTGGAGTTCCTGCTGCGCCACCACGCGCGCACCGGCTCGCCCGACGCGCTGGCCATGGTGCGCAGCACCTGCGCGGCGATGGCCCGGGGCGGCATGTACGACCAGCTCGCGGGGGGCTTCGCCCGGTATGCCGTGGACGCGGGGTGGGTGGTGCCGCACTTCGAGAAGATGCTCTACGACAACGCGCTCCTCGCTCGTCTCTACGCCCACCTGTGGCGCGCGACCGGCGACGACCTCGCCCGGCGGGTGGCCACCGAGACCGCGGACTTCATCGTGCGCGACCTCGGCACGCCGGAGGGGGCGTTCGCGTCCGCGCTCGACGCCGACACCGTGGTCGACGGCGTCTCGCACGAGGGCCTGACCTACGCCTGGTCACCCCACCAGCTCGCCGCGGTGTTGGGGAACGAGGACGGGGCCCGAGCCGCGGAGCTCCTCACCGTGACCGGCCCGGGCACCTTCGAGCACGGCTCCTCGACCCTCCAGCTACGAGCCGACCCCGACGATCCCGCCTGGTGGGCTGACGCCCGCACTCGGCTGCTGCACGCTCGCGAAGAGCGACCCCAGCCCAGCCGCGACGACAAGGTGGTGACCTCGTGGAACGGGCTCGCCATCGCGGCCCTCACCGACGTGGGTGTGCTCACCGACCGACCCGACCTCGTGGCCGCGGCCGGCCGCGCCGCACGGGTGCTGCTCGACACCCATGACGTCGAGGGCACGCTTCGCCGCACCTCCCGGGGCGGCCGCGTCGGCACCGCCCCGGGCGTGCTGGACGACCACGGAAACCTCGCCGAGGCGCTGCTCGCGCTGCACCAGGGCACCGGCGACCCAGCCTGGCTGGAGGCGGCCGAGACCATCCTGGGCCGGGCGCTCGAGCGCTTCGTCGACGACGACGGGGTCATCCACGACACGGCGCACGACGCCGACATCCTGGTGTCCCGGCCCGCGGGCCGGGCCGACAACGCCGAGCCGTCCGGGGCGTCCTCGCTGGCGGGTGCGCTGCTCACCCTGTCGGCGCTGACCGGGTCGACCCGCCACCGCGCCGCCGCCGAGTCCGCCCTCGCGGCCTGCGGCGGTGTCGCGACTCGCGACCCCCGCTTCGGCGGGTGGGCGCTGGCCGTGGCCGAGGCGGCCGAGGCCGGCCCGCTCCAGGTGGCGGTCGTCGGCGAGGGTGCTGCCGCGCGCGATCTGCTGGCCACCGCGACGGGGTCCACCTCCCCGGGCCTCGTCGTGGCGCACGGCGCACCGGACGCTCCCGGCATCCCCCTGCTGGCTCAGCGCCCGCTCGTGGACGGCGCCCCGGCGGCCTACGTCTGTCGGGGCTTCGTCTGCGAGCGCCCGGTGACCGACGCCGCAGCCCTCGCCGTCGCCCTGGGGTGACCGGCCGCTGGCTAGAGCACCACGAGGCGGTATGCCGGGTCGCGCTCGGCCATCAGCCCCGCGGCCCGGGCAGGGTCCACCCAGGCCGCGGTCGCCCAGACATCGGCCCACAGCAGGTCCGGGCCGACGACGGTCGCGGAGCCGGGGCGCTCGATGCCCAGCCCGGTCCTCGGGTCCACGACGTGCGCGCCCCGTTGGGCGGCCCCGGACGTCGCCACCGCACCGCGCCGCAGCGACACCACGTCAGCGATCCGCCCGGCACGGGTGGGGTCCTCCAGGCCGACCCGCCACGTCGGAGCGGCGGGGCCGAGACCTCGACCGGTCCCGACCGCCACGTCACCCCCGGCGCCGATGCTCCAGGAGATCTCCGGGACGACCTCGAGGTGCGCGGCGGCACCGGCGACCGCCCAGCCCTTCACCAGCCCGGTCGGGTCGAACACCACCCGCTGTCGAGCACGCCGTCGCCAGGCGCTGAACAGGCCGTCGGTGCGGTCCTCGGCCTCCAGGCACAGTTCGGTGACGTCGGCCACCCAGGCGTGCACGTCCTCGTCCCCGACCTCCCCGTGCTGCACCTGCAGGAGGTCGCTGTCGGCGCGCCAGGTGCTCAGCACCGAGTCCACCCGGCGGAGGTGGGCGATCACCCCGGCCACCGCCTGCGCGATGACCGGCCGGCTCGGCTCGACGGCCTGCACATGGATGCTCACCGGCATCCCCATGACGTGCTCGACCCAGGCGCGGCGCCCCAGGACGGGCGGGGTTGGGGCGGCCGGCGTCACCGGGATCTCCGCGGTGATCACAGGCCCGCCTGGTCCAGGGCCGACTGGAGCGACTGGGCGTAGCCCTCGGAGGTGTAGGTGGCGCCCGACACCATGTCGACCTGTGCGCTCTGGGCGTCGACGGCCTCGGAGTTGAGGATGGGCACGGCACGGGAGTTGATCTCCTGGTCGCGGTGGTCGGTCCAGGGCACCTGGGTGACCTCGGCCTTCACCACTTTCCCGCCCTGGACGGTGATCCGGACCTGGACGTCGCCGAAGCGGGTCGGGGCCGCGTCCCCGGTGAAGGTCCCGTCGCTGCCCGAGGTGTCCGGTGCGGTGCCGCGTGGGTCGGTCGTGCCCGGGTCAGCGGTGGCGGTGCCCGGGTCCGCGGTGCCCAGGACCGGACCTTCGGCGAGCACCGTCGGGCTCGCCGTGGCACTGGTGGAGGTGTGGTAGCTGAAGAGCAGCACGAGGGCCGAGACGGTGCTCAGCAGCCAGAGGGTGATCCGTCGCATGGGTGGGTCCGTTCGGTGGGCGTTCGAGGTCAGTAGGCGAAGCGTTCGAGGTGGACCGCGCCGGGTGGCACACCCGCAGCGATGCAGGCCGCACGCACGGCGGACATCCAGCCGGCCGCGCCACACACGAAGACGTCGTGGTCGGCGAGGTCGGGCACGACCTCCAACAGGGCCTCGACGTCACCGACGTGGCCGGCCTGCACCGGGAGCCAGCTCTCCCGGTCCGCGACCCGAGGACCTTCCACGAGGAGGTAGCGGGCCCCCTTCTCCGCAGCGAGGACATCCAGCTCCTCGCGCAACACCGCGCCCTGGCTCGAGCGCACCCGGTGGATGACCGTGACGTCGCCGGGGGCCTGGTCGAGCTCCTCGAGCAGGGACCGGAGCGGGGTGATTCCGATGCCCGAGCCGATCAGGAGCACCTTGCGGCGGGTGCGCACCCCGGCGTGAAGCCGGCCGTAGGGGCCTTCGAGGAGCACCCGGGTGCCTGGGGCGAGCGCGGCCAGCCGGGCGGAACCGTCTCCGACGTGGGCGGCGGTGACCCGCAGCGTGCGGCCGTCCGGCGCCGCGGAGATCGAGTACGGGTTGGCGCGCGACCACCCCGCACCGTCGAGGAAGCGCCACTGGAAGAACTGTCCGGCGCGCACCGGCACCTGTCGGACCCCGGCGCCACCCACCGTCACGGTCGTGACGCCCGCGCCGTCGGAGCGCACCTCCTGCACCCGGATCGGGGATACCAGGGAGCGCCAGGCGGGCAGGCCCACCCGGAACAGCAGCACCGACCCCGCGCTCCCGGCATACAGGCTCCACCAGAAGACGGTGGCGGCCGGCGAGGAGAGGAAGTCGGCCCCGGTCCACAGCTGGTGGGGCAGCGCGAGCCCCGCGCCGAGGTAGGCGTAGAGGTGGATGAGGTGCCACGACTCGTAGCGCAGCCGACGCCGGGCCCGCCTCACCGAGGTCAGGACGACCATGACGAGCGCCGCGGTGCCGGCCACGGCGAGCAGCATGCCGGGGTAGCTGAGCACGAGGTCCCACGCCGTGCCCCAGAGACCCAAGGTGGAGTCCGCGGCGTAGCCGAGCGTGATGAGCACGATGTGCGACAGGAGCAGGGTGAAGGACGTGAAACCGGCGAGCCGGTGCACCCGGGCCAGCTCGTCCTGGCCCCACGCCTGCTCGACCCACGGCACACGCGCCATGAGGAACACCTGGATCAACAGCAGCGCAGAGGCGACGAGGCCGAGGAGCCGCCCGGAGGAGGTCAGGCTCCCGGAGAGCGACCCCATCTCCTGCACGCCTCCGCCCCCGACCCAGAGCGCCACGACGAAGAGAAGCACCGCCCAGGCTGCGACGATGCTGGCGTCCCGCCACCACCGGGGCACGGCGCGAGGAGTCAGGTGCGGTCGGGGCGCGGGGGCGGGTCGGCCCTGCTGGGCCTGCACCCTCGGGACGAGGCCCGCGCCGACGGTCGAGCCGGGTGCGGTGGTGATGGACATGCGTTCACGATGAGGCCACCGGCTGTGCGTCACCTGTGCATGGGGTCGGAGCCACCAGTGACCGTGTGGAAACGCTTGCGCAGATCCGCAACAATGCCGTGATGAGCGCCGTCGCACCGCTGCCCCGGCCGTCCCTGCCCGCGGGCGTGAGCGAGGACCGGCAGACCATGTTCCGGTTGCGCCTCGAGCGCTGGTGGCCCGATCTCGTCGCCGGCCTCAGCCTCCTCTACGGGGAGGAGCGCGCCGCCGACGTGGGGTCCTCGCTCGTCGACCTCGCGGCCTCGGCCTTCGCCGATCGCGCCGACCGGCTGCACGAGCGCGACCTGCAGCGCCTGCTCCGCCCCGACTGGCTCCAGGACCCGTCGATGGTCGGGTACGCCGCCTACACCGAGCGCTTCGCCGGGGACCTCCGGGGGGTGGCCGACCACCTCGGGTACCTCGACGAGCTCGGCGTGCGCTACCTGCACCTCATGCCCCTGCTCCGCCCGCGCGACGGTGACAACGACGGTGGCTACGCGGTCGCCGACTACCGGTCGGTGCGCCCGGACCTGGGCACCATGGACGACCTCGAGGCCCTCGCCGGAGAGCTCCACGACGCCGGCATGAGCCTGGTCCTTGACCTGGTGCTCAACCACGTCGCGCGAGAGCACGACTGGGCGCAGCGCGCGCGCGACGGCGACCCGTCACACCGCGAGTACTTTCACGTCTTCCCCGACCGGGAGCTGCCGGACGCCTACGAGCAGAGCCTCCCCGAGGTCTTCCCGGACTTCGCGCCGGGCAACTTCACCTGGGACGAGCACCTCGGCGGGTGGGTGTGGACGACCTTCAACGAGTGGCAGTGGGACCTCAACTGGGCGAACCCTGCTGTGCTGCAGGAGTACACCTCGATCATCCTGAGTCTCGCCAACCGGGGGGTCGACGTGCTGCGCCTCGACGCGATCGCCTTCATGTGGAAGCGGATGGGCACCGACTGCCAGGGTCAGCCCGAGGTGCACGCGATCACGCAGGTGCTTCGAGCGGTGACGCGAATCGCCTGTCCTGCAGTGGCGTTCAAGGCGGAAGCGATCGTCGCTCCCACCAAGCTGCTGGCCTACCTCGGCACCGGGTCCTACACGGGCAAGGTGAGTGACATCGCCTACCACAACAGCCTCATGGTGCAGGCGTGGTCGATGCTCGCCACGAAGGACGTGCGACTCGCCGCGCACGCCCTCTCGCACCTCCCGACCAAGCCGCCCACGGCCACCTGGCTCACCTACCTCCGGTGCCACGACGACATCGGCTGGGCGATCATGGACGAGGACGCCACTGCGGTGGGGGTCAGTGGTCACGGACAGCGCAGGTTCCTGGCCCACTGGTACGCCGGCGACTTCCCCGGCTCCACCGCTCGCGGCCTGGTGTTCCAGTACAACCCCGACACCGACGACCGGCGCACGAGTGGGAGCGCGGCATCCCTCGTGGGGTTGGAGTCCGCGACGAGCCCGGAGGAGGTCGACCGGGCGGCGTCGGCACTGCGCCTGGCGCACGCCCTGGTGCTCGGCTGGGGCGGCATCCCGGTGATCTGGAGCGGGGACGAGCTCGGCCAGCCCAACGACCCGCACTGGGCGAGCGAGCCGGGGCACGAGGAGGACAACCGGTGGGCGCACCGGCCGCGCCTGGACTGGTCGCGCGCCGAGCAGCGTCACGACCCCACGACGGTCGCGGGGCGGGTCTTCGGCGACCTCGTCTCCCTCGTGACGACGCGGTCCCGGCTGCCGCACTTGCACGGGTCGGTGGAGTCCCGGGTCGGGCCGGTCGACGACCCAGGGGTGCTCGTCACCGTGCGGGAGCACCCGACGGGCCGGTTCGTCGCCGTGCACAACGTCACACCTGAGGCCAGGCCCTGGCCGGGCTGGCGCGTGGGCGAGCTCGGGGTGAGCGACAGCCGGGACGAGATCACCGGCGATGCCCTGCCGTGGGGGGATGACGGCAACGTCTGGCTCGCGCCGTATGCCGTCCTCTGGCTCACCACCCCCGGCTGACCCCTCCCCCCTCCTCCCTGCTCCCGAACGTGTGTGAACACGCCGGAGATTCTCGGCGCGTTCACACACGTTCGGTGAGACCCAGGCGCACCTGCCGCATCACGTCGTCCTCGTGGAGGCGCAGCGCCAGGAGATCGAAGCGAAGCACGCGGTCGCCCCCGAGGGTCACGTGGTTCTGGCGCAGGTTGTCGGCGGTCACCGCGAGACCCATCCGGTGTCCCGAGCCGTCGATCTCCACGACGAGCCTGGAGCCTGCCCAGCGGACGTCGAGGTAGATGCGCCCCTTGGGACCGCGCCGCACCACCTGCATCTCGGGCTCGGGGAGTCCCCTGCGACGACAGAGGGCGACGAAGTCGAGCTCCCCGAGGGAGTGCGCCCCAGCGGCGATGTCCTGGGCGACCTGTCGGATGAACGGCCTGCGGCCCCGGGTGCGCACCGTCCGCACGGCACGAAGCAGCTGCGGGCCGGTCGTGAGCCGCTGTTGAACCGTCATCGCAAGCACCAGCGCTGCCTGTCGGTCGCTGACCGCCCACGCCGCGCCCCTGACCGCCGCCACTGCGGGAGGAGTCCGAGGCGTCGACCCGAGGGTGTGGCGCTCGTCGGCGACGCGAGTGACCCGGTGGATGCGCACGCCGTCGACGTCCGGGCAGCGCGAGTTGCGAGTTACGGACACATGGACCGCTGCCTCCTCGAAGCCGGTCATCCCCGCCGCCACCAAGCTGCTCACGCCGTCGAGCAGGGCCACTCCGTGCCCGACCTCCCAAAGCGCCCTCCAGCGGAGCGCCTCCTGCGGGATCGGGCCCCGGTGCACGGCGAGGGTCGCTTGTCCGTGGACGGCCCAGCGGCCGGCGCGCACCTCACGCGCGACGGCATCGCGGTCGACGCCGATCACGGCGAGCTGGCGGCGCGAGAGGACCCCACCCTGCCCCTGGGCCGTGTCCTCCACCGTCCGTCTCGTCGCGCGCTCCATCGGAGCAGCCTGCCCCTGACCCGTCGAGCGGCGTCAGCGTCATCCACAGGCCACCGAACGTGTGTGGACGCGCCGAGAATCTCCGGCGCGTTCACACACGTTCAGGGAGGGGTGGACGGGGGGGTCACCAGAAGCCGAGGAGGTCGCCGCCGATCCGGATGATGAACGCGCCGACGACCACGACGAACACGACGCGCACGAAGCCACTCCCCCGGGCCACGGCGGTGCGCGCCCCCACGTAGCCACCGCACAGGTTGGCCACCGCCATCACCGCCCCGACCCCCCACATGACGTGCCCGCCCGGGATGAACACGGTGAGCGCGCCGAGGTTGGTGGCGAGGTTGGCGATCTTCGCCTTGGCGCTGGCTTCGAGGAAGGCGTAGCCCATCAGGCCGACGAGGGCGAAGACGAGGAACGAGCCGGTGCCGGGCCCGAGCGCCCCGTCGTAGACCCCGATGACGAACCCCGTGATCATCGCCGCCGCGGTGTGCCGGTGCCCGGACCACCGCAGCTGGGTCGCCTCGCCGAGCGAGGGCTTGAGCAGCGTGTAGGCGCCCACGGCGATGAGCAGCACGAGGATGATCGGGTTGAAGGCCGCCTTGGGGATGTGCAACCCGATCAGCGCCCCGACGATCGCCCCGACGTAGGCCACCGCCGCCATCGGCAGCGCCGTCCGCAGGTCGGGGCGCACTCGCCGCCAGTAGGTCACCGACGAGGTCGCGGTGCCCCACACCGAGCCGAACTTGTTCGTCGCGAGCACCTGGGCCGGGCTCGCACCGGGGATGCCGATGAGCAGCGCGGGGAGCTGGATCAGGCCGCCACCACCGACCACGGCGTCGACCCACCCGGCGACGAAGCCCGCGAGGCCGAGGAGGGCGATGACCTCGGCGCTCAGGTCGCTCACGTGGTGGTGGACCAGGCGTCGATGATCCCCAGGATGTCGAGCAGCTCGTGCGCCCGGGCGTCGGGGACCGCCGTGACCTCCACCCGCTGGGCGGCGGGGATGTCGGAGTGCGGGATCCAGATCGCCCGCATCCCCACCTGCTGCGGTCCGTGCACGTCCTCGAAGACCCGGTCACCGACATAGACGGCGCGGGCAGGGTCGACGTCGAGGGCCGTGCAGATGGCCCGGAAAGCCTCGGGATGCGGCTTCACGTGCGGGATCTCGCTGGAGTAGAGATCGGCGTCGATGAGGTCGAGCACCCCGTCGCGCTCGAAGATCTCGCGGTGGTAGGTCCGCGACCAGATCGTGTTGGACAGCACGCCCACGGCGATCCCCCTCTCCCGCAGCCCCTCCCACAGGGGACGCACCTGCGGGTCGGTGTGGGTGTGCGGCTCCCAGAAGCCGTGGTAGGCCGCCAGGGCCAGGTGGTGACGGTCGTGCCCGGCGTCCACCCCCGCGGCGTCGAGGATCTCGGCGAGCGAGGCCGAGGCGTGATCTGTACGCCCCCGCGCCCAAGCCGCGGTCTCGGCCGCGAGGATCCGGTCCGCGAGCCGCTGCGCCTCCTCCAGGTCGGCCTCGGACACCTCCGGGCTCTCGACCGGGATGCCGTGCACCTCACGGGCGAACACCCGCCACTGCTCGGGGAGGTCGACGTCGTGCCAGGGAGTGAGCGTGCCGCCCCAGTCGAAGACGACGGCATCGACCGGCCGGCTCACGCGCGCCCCACCTCGGCGAGAATCTCCTGGACGACGGAGTCGACCGGTACCTCGCGGCGCTCGCCACTGCGACGGTCCTTGACCTCGATGGAGCCGGTCGCGAGCCCGCGCCCCACCACGACGATGGTCGGGATGCCGACCAGCTCGGCGTCCTTGAACTTCACCCCGGGGCTGGCCTGGCGACGGTCGTCGAGCAGCACCTCGAGACCCTCGGCCTCCAGGGCGCGGGTGAGCTCCTCGGCGAAGGTCAGCACGGCGTCGTCCTTGCCCGTCGCCACGATGTGCACGTCGGCCGGCGCGAGCGCCCGCGGCCACACCAGTCCGTGCTCGTCGTGGTTGCCCTCGGCGACACAGGCGACGGCCCGCGAGACGCCCACCCCGTAGGACCCCATCGTCACGGTGCGGAGCTTGCCGCTCTCGTCGAGCACCTTGAGGTCGAGCGCCTCGGCATACTTCGTGCCGAGCTGGAAGATGTGACCCATCTCGATGCCGCGTGCCGTCTCCAGCACGTGCCCGCACGAGGGGCACTCGTCGCCCGTGCGCACCTCGGCGGCCTCGATCGTGCCGTCGGCGGTGAAGTCGCGGCCCGCGACGAGGTCGATGACGTGGTGCCCCGACTCGTCGGCGCCGGTGACCCAGGCCGTGCCCTCGCTGACGCGCGGGTCGAGCAGGTAGCGGATGCCGGACGCCTTCTCCGTGCCCAGCACACCGGGGCCGATGTAGCCCTTGACCAGGGCCGGGTGGGCGGCGAAGTCCTTCTCCTCGAAGGGCTGCACGGCGGCCGGCTCGACCTGCGCACCCAGGCGCTTCTCGTCGACCTCGCGGTCACCTGGCAGCCCGATGGCGAGCGGCTCGCGGGTGCCGTCGGGCTGCACGAGCATGACGATGACGTTCTTGAGGGTGTCCGCCGCCCCCCACGAGCGGCCGTCGGCGCGCGGGAACGCCTCCTCGAGGTGGGCGACGAGGGTGGCGATCGTGGGGGTCCCCGGGGTGTCCTCGACGTGCGCGGCGGGCACGCCCGACGCGTCCACGGCATCCGGCACCGGCACCCGAACGGCCTCGACGTTGGCGGCGTAGCCGCAGCTGGGGCACCGCACGTAGGTGTCCTCGCCGTTCTCGGCGGTCGCGAGGAACTCCTCGCTCTTGGACCCTCCCATCGCCCCGGCCATCGCCTGGACGATCACGTAGTGGAAGCCGAGCCGGTCGAAGATCCGGACGTAGGCCTCGCGGTGCAGCTGGTAGCTCTTGTCGAGCCCGGCGTCGTCGAGGTCGAAGGAGTAGCTGTCCTTCATGACGAACTCGCGACCACGCAGCAGGCCGGCGCGCGGACGTGCCTCGTCGCGGTACTTGATCTGGATCTGGTAGATCGCCAGCGGCAGGTCCTTGTAGCTGTTGTACAGGTCCTTCACCGTGAGGGTGAACATCTCCTCGTGGGTGGGGCCGAGCAGGTAGTCGGCGCCCTTGCGGTCCTGGAGCCGGAAGACGTTGTCGCCGTACTCGGCCCAGCGGCCGCTCGCCTCGTAGGGCTCGCGCGGCAGCAGCGCGGGGAAGAGCAGCTCCTGGGCGCCGATGGCGTCCATCTCCTCACGCACGATGGTCTCGACCCGGCGGAGCACCTTCAGGCCCAGGGGCAGCCAGGTGTAGATACCCGGGCTGACCCGGCGGATGTAGCCGGCCCGCACGAGCAGCTGGTGGCTCGGGACCTCGGCGTCCGCGGGGTTCTCACGAAGGGTTCGCAGGAACAGGGACGACATGCGCATGGCCACGGGTGGACTCCTGGTGTGGATGGACAACCCGCCAAGGATAACGAGGTCGCCCTGCGCCGCCGACCGCGCAGCCCGTCGGCGACGCCTGTCGGGGCCCGCGGGTCCCAGCGGTGTGTCAGACCAGGGTCGCCTCGTAGCGCGCCCGCACGCCGTGGTCGGTGAACCCCAGGCTCAGGTAGAGGTCGTGCGCAGGGTTGTCGACGTTCACGGCGAGCCACACCTGCGAGCAGCCCCGCTTGGCGAGGGCTCGCAGCGAGCGCACGACGAGGTGCGCCCCGAGACGCCGGCCCCTCCACTCCGGCACGACGCCCACCTGGTCGATCCAGCAGTCCGAGACGGTCACGAAGCCGACCGGCTCGCCCTCGGGGTCGAGTGCGACCCGTGAGTCGGCCGCCCAGAACGCCTCGTCCTCGGTGAGCAGGGCGACCCACTGCTTCATCGGGGTGTCGGGAAAGCCCGGCCGGTCGGCGAAGGACCGGACGTATGCCGTGTGGAACAGGCTCGCGGTCTCCGCGCCGAATCGTCGCTTGCCCACCCCGTCGGGGGCTTTCACGACCGGCGTGCCGGACAGGTCGTGGCGCATCACGTGCTCGGCGAAGGTCCGCTGCAGCCCGATCTCGGCGGCGAGCCTCTCGGAGTCGGCGGAGGTGGTCTCGGCGACGACCCGCAGGAGGGACCCGCCGCTGTGCTCGCGGCACCACGCGACGAGCCCGTGGCTGTGGCCCTGGTTGCGGGAGGAGGGGTGGACCAGGCCCGTGGCGGTGCGGCGGGCCGTGTCGTCGAGGAAGACCCCGGCCACGGCCACGAGGTCACCCGTCTCGTCGCGGCCCCCGATGCCCGCGTCGCTGAGGAAGAACCTGCGCAGCATCGGCTCCCCACTGAGCAACGGCAGCCCTCCGTCGACGGCGAGGCACGCCTCGGCCAGGCTCGAGAGGGCGGGGAGGTCTGCCTCGGTCAGGGGTGACCAGGCCAGGGTGGACACCGGTCAGCGCTTCCGGTGGGTGCGACCGGTCATCCGCGCCCGGCAGCGCGCAGTGCGGTGCGGATGAGGGGCAGCTGGAGGGGCAGCCGGGCCAGGGTGGCGGCGAAGCTCGCGCGCGAGGAGGCGTCGCCGCGGCGGGCCGCCCGTCGCCCGTGGGTGAGCGTCATCTGCACGTTGGCGGGCCAGACGGCGACGAGGAGGGCGGCGCTACCCCAGCCCGCCGCGCGGCGCGTGCCCGGTGCCACCAGCCCCGCGGCGCACAGCAGCTCGACCACACCGGAGAGGTAGACGAGCTCTCGTGGTGCGGGCAGCGCCCGCGGCACGATGCCCTCGAAGACATCGGGCCGCACGAGGTGGATCACTCCCGAGGTCGCGAGGACGGCGGCCAGCGCGGCGACGTCCTTGGTCAGGGGTGGTGCAGTGGTCGGCATGCCTCATCCAACCACCCGCAAGGAACCCACGGAGCGATGAGCCCTTCAGAGGAGCACCGTCGCGAAGTCACCGACCTCGCGGAAGCCGAGGCGCTCGTAGGTGGCTCGGGCCGGACCGTTGTAGTGGTTGACGTAGAGCGTGACCATCGGCGCCTGACCCACCAACACCTGCTCGACCACGCTCGCCAGCATCGGCACGGCGAGCCCCCTGCCGCGTAACCGCGGGGCCAGCCACACCCCCTGGAGCTGGGCGCACCCCAGGGCCAGGCTCCCCACGTCGGTCTTGAAGATGACCTCGCCGTCGCGGACGACGACGTAGGTGTGGCCCCGACCGATCAGTGCGGCGAGCGAGGCGCGATAACCCCGGTTGCTGCCGGAGTAGGGCGGGTAGCCGATCTCGGCCGTGAACATGTGCTCGGCGGCGGGGAGGACGCGGTCGAGGTCCGAGGGCTCTGCGGGCCGGACCCTCGGGTCGAGGTCGACGCCGAGGGTCGACGGCGGGCGGTCCGCCACGAGCAGCGGTTGCCGCCTGCGCACGGCGCGGGCGCTCCCCCAGTGCGGCTCGAGGTGTGACCAGAGGTCCTCCACCTCCTCGCGCGGTCCGAACACGGAAGCGCACCTCCCGCGCCACCGTCGCATCCGATCGGCGTACGCGGCCCGGCTCTCCGGAGTCGTTGCCACGGGGACGACGTTGGCACTCGCCCAGCACAGCGACGTCAGCTCGCCGTCGACCCGGTGCCCGAGGACCGCCGACAGGGAGCCTGTGCGGGCTCCCTCCAGGATGCGGGCCGCGACGAACACCCCCGCGGGCGCGTCGCGGGCACAGACGGCCAACGCGTCGTCGCCGTCGGTCAGTGACAGCGGACGCACCGGTGAGCGGGTGCGGAGCACAACCCCAAGCCTAGAGTGCGTCGCTCGGACAGGAGGCGACCCCGTGCGGCCCGGCGGGCACGCTTCGACAACGACCGACCACGCAGCGCGCGCTCAGCTGACGCTGACCGAGGGCTGGCCCGCGGACTCCTCGTCCATCGGCTCGCCCATCTCCTCGGCGATCCGCATGGCCTCCTCGATGAGGGTCTCGACGATCTGGCTCTCCGGCACCGTCTTGATCACCTCGCCCTTGACGAAGATCTGGCCCTTGCCGTTGCCGGAGGCGACTCCGAGGTCGGCCTCGCGGGCCTCCCCCGGCCCGTTGACGACGCAGCCCATGACCGCGACCCGCAGCGGTACCGTCATCCCCTCGAGTCCGGCGGTGACCTGCTCGGCGAGGGTGTAGACGTCGACCTGGGCGCGGCCGCAGGACGGGCAGGAGACGATCTCGAGCTTGCGGGGGCGCAGGTTGAGCGACTGGAGGATCTGGATCCCGACCTTGACCTCCTCGACCGGGGGGGCCGAGAGGGAGACGCGGATGGTGTCGCCGATGCCCTGGCTGAGCAGCGCCCCGAAGGCGGTGGCCGACTTGATGGTGCCCTGGAACGCGGGGCCGGCTTCGGTGACCCCGAGGTGCAGCGGCCAGTTGCCGCGCTCGGAGAGCAGCTGGTAGGCGCGCACCATGACGACGGGGTCGTTGTGCTTCACCGAGATCTTGAAGTCGTGGAAGTCGTGCTCCTCGAAGAGGCCCGCCTCCCACACGGCCGACTCCACGAGGGCCTCGGGGGTCGCCTTGCCGTGCTTCTCCAGGATCCGCTTGTCGAGGGAGCCGGCGTTGACGCCGATCCGGATGGACACACCGGCAGCCTTGGCGCGCCGGGCGATCTCACCCACCTGGTCGTCGAACTGGCGGATGTTGCCGGGGTTGACCCGCACGGCGGCGCAGCCCGCGTCGATGGCCGCGTAGACGTACTTGGGCTGGAAGTGGATGTCGGCGATGACCGGGATCTGGGACTTCCTGGCGATGACGGGCAGGGCATCGGCGTCGTCCTGCGTGGGGCAGGCGACGCGCACGATGTCGCAGCCGGATGCCGTGAGCTCGGCGATCTGCTGGAGGGTGGCGTTGATGTCGGTCGTCTGCGTGGTGCACATCGACTGCACCGAGACCGGGGCGTCCCCGCCGACCTCGACCTTCCCGACCTTGATCTTGCGGGTCTCGCGGCGGGGGGCGAGCACGGGCGGGGGAAGGGCGGGCATACCGAGCGAGACGGACATGCCCCAAATCCTACGTGGCCGGGCTGGGCGTTCCCTGCACGGGAGGAGCGGCCACGCGCTCAGCCACCGAGGTTGATCGGCTTGACGATGTCGGCGTAGATGAGCAGCAGCGACACCCCCAGCAGCACCACCGAGACAGAGTAGGCCACGGGCAGCGCCTTGGCCACGTCGACGTAGCCGGGGTCCGGGCGCCCGCGCAGCCGAGCGAGCTGGCGCTTCAGGCCCTCCCACAGCGCACCCGCGACATGGCCGCCGTCGAGGGGCAGCAGGGGGATGAGGTTGAAGAGGAAGAGCATGATGTTCAGCGTCGAGAGGAGCCCGACGAGGAAGAAGAACTTGTCGACCGGCGACTCACCGATCAGCGCGTCGTACTTGCCGGTGCTGGCCTCGCCCGCGACCCGGCCGACCCCGACGACGGACATCGGGCTGTCGACCGACCGCGCTGCGTCGCCGAACGCGGCATCCCAGACCCCGACCATCCGCTGCGGCACGTAGACCAGGGCCTGCGCGGTGCGGGCCACCCCGGACCAGAGGATCGCGGGCACCGCGGTCAGCGACTGGCGCTCGTAGGCCGTGGGCACCGTGGTGCGCACCCCGAGGAAGCCGGCCTGCGTCGTCTCCACCGCACCGTCGGCACGGGTCACGGGGACCCCGTCCGCGTCGAGGACCGGGACGACGTTGTTGATCGGGGTCGCGGTGAGGCTGAGCTGCTCGCCGTCCCGCTTGACGACGATCTGGACGGGCTGGTCGACCTTGGGGCGGATGACCGTGCCGACGTCGCGGTTGTCGGTCATCGTCACGCCGTCGATGGAGACGATCTCGTCACCGGGGAGGATGCCGGCCTTGATGGCCGGTGTGGGCGCCTGGCCGGCGCAGTCCGTGGTGGTCTCGACCTGGGTGGCCGGCACGACGCACTGGGAGACGCTCGCCACGAGCGCCCCGGGCTGCGCGGTCTGCAGGCCGTGGGCGGTGACCACGAAGGTGAGGAGCACCACGCCGATGAGCAGGTTGACCAGCGGCCCGCCCATCATGATCAGGACCTTCTTGGGCACCGAGAGCCGATAGAAGACCCGGTCCTCGTCTCCGGGGCGGACCTCCTCCAGGCTGGCGGCCCGGGCCTCGTCCATGAGCTGGCTGAACCGTCCGGTGCTGGAGACGCGCACGGTGCCGGGGGCGTCCCCGCGCCGTGGTGGGAACATCCCGATCATCCGGATGTAGCCGCCGAGCGGGATGGCCTTCACGCCGTACTCGGTCTCGCCGCGACGCCTGGACCACACGGTCGGGCCGAAGCCGACCATGTACTGGGTCACCCGCACGCCGAACCGCTTTGCGGGGAGCAGGTGGCCGACCTCGTGGAGCGCGATGGACAGCGCGACGCCGGCGGCCATGAACAGCACACCGACGACGAAGGCGAGGATCCCCATTGCTCAAGGATACGTCGGGGATCCGACGGTCAGGACCTCGCCCGGGTCACGGCATCCGGGCGCTGGCTTCGGCCCGGGCCCACGAGTCGGCGGCCAGCACGCCCTCGACGCTGCCGGCGTCCCCCGGTGCGCCAGCGTGGGCCTCGACGACCCGGGCCACGGTGTCGACGATGTCGGTGAAGCGGATCACCCCGTCGTGGAAGGCGTCGACGCACACCTCGTTGGCCGCGTTGTAGACGGCGGGGAAGGTGCCGCCCTGCTCCCCCACCTGGCGCGCGAGGAGCACCGCCGGGAAGGCGTCGTCGTCGAGCGGGTGGAACTCCCACGCCTGGGGTACCGACCAGTCGCAGGGCTCGTCCACGTCGGCGAGGCGCTCGGGCCAGGAGAGGCCGAGGGCGATGGGCACGAGCATCCGCGGCGGCCCCATCTGGGCGATGGTCGACCCGTCGTGGAACTCGACCATGGAGTGGATCTGCTGTTGCGGGTGCACGACGACGTCGATCCTCGAGAACGGGATGTCGAAGAGCAGGTGCGCCTCGATGACCTCGAGCCCCTTGTTGACCAGGGTCGCCGAGTTGGTGGTGATGACCCGGCCCATCGAGAAGTTGGGGTGGGCGAGGGCCTCCTCGGGGGTGACACCGGCCAGCGACACCCGGCTACGGCCCCGGAAGGGTCCGCCGCTGGCGGTCACGACGAGCCGTCGCACCTCGGAGGCTCGCCCGCCGCGCAATGACTGGGCGATGGCCGAGTGCTCGGAGTCGACCGGCACGATCTGGTCGGGCCGCGCGGCCGCACGCACCAGGTCGCCGCCCACGATGAGCGACTCCTTGTTGGCGAGCGCGAGCGTCGAGCCCGCGGCGAGTGCGGCGAGGGTGGGGCGCAGGCCGATCGACCCGGTGACGCCGTTGAGGACGACGTCGGCGCCGATGCCGGCCGCCACCGTGGCCGCGTCGTCCCCGACCACCACCTCTGGTGCGTATGCCGGTCGGCCGGCGCGGACGGCGTGCCGGCGGACGGTCTCGCGCAGCTCGCGCGCCTCACCGCGCGCAGCCCCGACGAAGGGCACGCCGAAGGCCACTGCCTGCTCGGCCAGGAGCTCGAGGTTGCCCCCCGCCGTGATGGCCGCCACGGTGAACCCGTCGGGGTTCCTGGCGATGACGTCGAGGGCCTGGGTGCCGACCGAGCCGGTGGAGCCGAGGAGTGCGACGCTGCGAGTGCTCACGGACCCCATTGTCTGTGCCCGGCCGCCAGACGGGAAACGGGGGTCGGTCGAGCGGCCGCCGGGGCGAGGCGCCGTGCTCGCGTCGGCCGCCCCTCACGCAGTCCCGCGTCGGCCGTGCGGTCCGGGCCATCACCCGCTCGAGGTCAGAGGGTGATGCCGACGTACTTGGTCTCGAGATACTCCTCGATGCCCTCGAAGCCTCCCTCGCGACCGAAGCCGGACTGCTTGACGCCACCGAACGGGGCTGAGGGATTGGACACGATGCCGGTGTTGACGCCGACCATCCCGAACTCCATGGCCTCGGCGACCCGCAGCACTCGGGCGTGGTCACGGCTGTAGAGGTAGCCGACGAGGCCGTATTCGGTGCCGTTGGCCTGGGCGACGGCATCCGCGTCGTCGGTGAACGTGCAGATCGGGGCGACCGGCCCGAAGATCTCCTCGGTCAGGCACCGGCTGTCCGGCGCCACGTCGGTGAGCACCGTCGGCTCGTAGAACCAGCCACGGCCGGCCACGGGTGCGCCACCGGTGAGCACGGTGGCTCCCTTGTCGACGGCATCCTGCACGATGGCGTGGACTCCGTCGCGGGCCTTCGCCGTGATGAGCGGGCCGACGTCCACACCCTTCTTGGTGCCCTTGCCGACAACCAGGGCGCCCATCCGCTGTGCGAGCTTGGTGGAGAACTCAGCGGCGACCGACTCGTGCACGAAGAACCGGTTCGCCGCGGTGCACGCCTCGCCGATGTTGCGCATCTTCGCGAGCATCGCGCCGTCCACGGCGGCGTCGACGTCGGCGTCCTCGAAGACGAGGAACGGGGCGTTGCCACCGAGCTCCATCGACAGGCGGAGCAGCTGCTCGGCCGACTGCTCCACGAGCGTCTTCCCGACCGCCGTGGACCCGGTGAAGGTCAGCTTGCGCAGGCGGGCGTCACGGATGACGGGCTCGCACACCGCGCCGGAGTGCGTGGTGGTCACGACGTTGAGCACGCCGTCGGGCAGTCCCGCCTCCTGCATCACCTCGGCCAGGAGCAGCATCGTCAGCGGCGTCTCGCTGGCGGGCTTCACCACCATGGTGCATCCCGCGGCCACGGCCGGCGCGATCTTGCGGGTGCCCATGGCGAGCGGGAAGTTCCACGGGGTGATCATCAACGTCGGCCCGACCGGCTGCTTCATCGTGAGCAGGCGCGAGCCGCCCGCGGGAGCCACCGAGTAACGGCCGTGGATGCGCACGGCCTCCTCGGCGAACCAGCGGAAGAACTCCGCGCCGTAGGTGACCTCGCCGCGGGACTCGGCGACGGTCTTGCCCATCTCCAGGGTCATCAGGGTGGCGAACTCGCCTGCCCGCGAGACCACCATCTCGAAGGCTCGGCGCAGGATCTCACTGCGCTCGCGGGGTGGGGTCGCAGCCCAACCCGCCTGCGCCTGATGCGCTGCGGCGAGGGCCGCAAGACCGTCCTCTGGGGTGCCGTCGGCGCAGGTCGTGAGGGTGGCGCCGCTCGACGGGTCGTGCACGTCGAAGCGCTCGCCGCCGCTGGCCTCGCGCCACGTGCCGCCGATGAGCAGGCCGGAGGGGACCGAGTCGAGCAGGGCCTTCTGGGTGATCGCCATGGGAGTCCTTCGTCGTCTTTGTCGTGAGCGTCTGCGGGTCGTGGGCGTGGTCGTCGGTCGTGAGTGTGTAGGTCGTGAGTGTGTAGGTCGTGAGTGTGGGTGGTCGCGAGCGTCAGTGGTCGTGCTGGTGCAGGTGGCCCTGCGGGACGGGAGCCACCCGCCCGTCGAGGAGAGGGGTGGACGGGTCCCAGCGGGTGCCGTCCCGGGCGTCCTGCCGCCGGCGCGCGATAGCCGAGAGCGCCTCGAGGACAACCCGGTTGGCGAGCGCCGCGGTGATGTCGGCATGGTCGTAGGGCGGGGAAACCTCCACGACGTCGATTCCGCAGACGGGGAGCTCGAGGCAGATGCGGCGCACGGCGTCGAGCAGCTGCCGGGCCGAGAGGCCGCCCGGCTCGGGCGTGCCGGTGCCCGGGGCGTGCCCGGGGTCGCACACGTCGATGTCGACCGAGAGGAAGACCCCGTCGCACTCGTCGGTGGCGATGGTGAAAGCCTCGGTGAGGCACTCGCGCAGGCCCCGGTGGACGATCTCGGTCATCTCGAAGGCGCGCATCCGCTGCTCGGCCATCCAGCGGAGGGTCTCGGGGCCGGGCCAGTAGCCGCGCAGCCCCACCTGGAGGAACCGGTCGCCGCGGAGCGCGCCGGACTCGATGAGGCGGCGCATCGGCTGCCCGTGCCCCCACAGGGACCCGAACTCGATGTCGCCGGTGTCGGCGTGGGCGTCGAAGTGGATCATCGACACCCGGCCGTGGCCCAGGACGTTGGCGCAGCCCTTCGCGTCGGGGAAGGCGATGGAGTGGTCACCGCCGAGCACCACCGGGATCGCCCCGGCCTCCACCACGGTGGTCACCGCCCGCTCGAGCGCAGGGAGCGCCGTCTCGATGTCGCCGGAGTACATCTCGACGTCACCGGCGTCGAGCACGCGCAGGTCGCGCAGCGCGTCGGTGCGCAGGGCCAGCGACGGTCGACTGCCGTCGTGCGGGAGGTAGTCCGTGCCGCGAATGGCCTGGGGTCCGAACCGCGTGCCCGGGCGGTGCGAGGTGCCGCCGTCGAACGGGGCCCCGAGGATGACGACGTCGGCCCCGGCGAACGAGTCGGGATCGGCGAGGTCGCACTCCGGCACCCCGAGGAAGGTGATGTCGGGCCCGAACTGCGTGCCGTAGCGGGTCATGCGACCGAGCCTATGCCCGGGCGGGAACGGGCCAGCGGCTCACCGCTCCTCCATCCCCCACGGCGACCCGAAGCCCTTCGGCTTCGGGGCCGCCAGCAGGTCGAGGAAGGGGACTGCATCGAAGGCTTCCGGCCCCAGCACGCCCTTCCCCGTCCACACCCCGGAGGCGAGGAGCTCGAGGGCCACGACGGGGTTGACCGCCGTCTGCCACACGACGCACTGGGCGTCGTAGTCGCGCATCGTGTCCGCGTTGTCGGACACGTGGTAGAGGTAGGTGCTGCGCGGCTCACCGTCCTTCCCGGTCCCGGTGACCATGAGGCCGGCGCAGGTTCGACCCTCCATCCGCGGACCGATCGTGGCCGGGTCCGGGAGGAGGGCGGCGACCATGTCGCGGGGGCTCACCGAGACGCCCTTGACCTCGACGGGCTCGGTGCGGTCGAGACCGAGGGTGTGCAGGGTGCGCAGCATCCCGATCATCTCCTCGCCGAGCCCGTACTTGAAGGTGACCCGGTCGGCCTCGACCCAACGCGGCATGAGGAGGACCTCCTCGTGCTCGACGTGCACGCACTCCACCGGGCCGATCCCGCCGGGGAAGTCGAACACCTCGGGCTCGCTGAACGCCGGAAGGGTGAAGAACCCGGAGTCGAGGTCCACTGTGCCGTCAGCGGCGGTCGCGCGCGAACGCTCCCACACGACAGGCGGATTGAGGCACTCCTCGATGATCGTCCACATCGAGAACCCCGGCGCGAAGACCTCGTTCCCGTCCTCGTCACGGATCACGAGGTTGGCGCCGTCGCGAGTTCCGAGCTCGTCGATGTGGGAGAAGAGGTGGTCCGCGGCATACCGGGCGAACACGTCGGACAGGCCCGGCTCGACACCGATGCCGACCAGGGCCAGCCGGCCGGAATCCGCCCACTGCCCGGATGCGGCGAACTGCTCGTCGCCCAGCTTGACGCCGACCTTCGAGTAGGGCTCGGAGCCGTGGCGCTGTGACAGGCTCATCGCCATGTCCAGGTAGTGCGCCCCGGCCGCCGCCGCTCCCTCGAAGATCGGCATGACGAATCGGGGGTCCACCGCGTTGAAGACGTGGGTGGCGCCGACGTCGCGGGCCAGTGACTCCACGGCCGCGGCGTCCGAGGCGTCGACCCGGGCCGAGGAGAAGCGGGACTCCCCCGGATGCCGGGTGCCCACCGCCGCGACGGTGCGCTCGGCTCGCTGGAGGTCGTGGTCCGCGACCACCCAGGTGTCGAAGAACGAGCGCTCGGCGGCAATGCGCGCGGCAGCGTCGCCGACGCCACCGGCGCCGATCATGAGGACGTGCATGGAGGATCCATCCGTGGTCGAGGAGCGCGCCGTGGCGCGCCCCGGTGCGGGGTGGCTGATGGGGGCGCCGGGCTAGCGCTTGCGGGCGTTGCTGACGAGCTGCCCGACGATGACCAGCCCCAGGGCCAGGACGAACATCGAGAAGCCGATGACGTTGGCCTGGGCCGGGATCCCGCGCAGGTAGGACACGTAGACGAACTTCGGGAAGGTGGTCTCGTTGCCGGAGACGAAGTTGGTGATGATGAAGTCGTCGAAGGACAGCGAGAACGCGAGGAGCGCCGCGCCCACGATGCCCGGCAGCACGAGCGGGAAGGTGACCTTCCAGAACGTGCTGCCCGGCCCGGCATACAGGTCCTGCGCGGCCTCCTCGAGACGGGGGTCCAGGCTCTGGAGGCGGGCCTTGACCGTCACGACGACGAAGCTGATGCAGAACATGATGTGCGCGATGACGATCGTCGCGAACCCGAGCTGCAGCCCGACCCGGGAGAAGCCCTGCACGAAGATCGTCAACAGGCTCGCGCCGAGAACGATCTCGGGCGTGGCCATCGGCACGAAGACCAGGACGTTGCTCGCGGTGCGCCCCCGGAAGCGGTGACGCACGAGAGCGAAGGCCAGAAGCGTGCCCAGCACGGTGGCGACGACCGTGGCGATCAGCCCGATCTCGAGCGAGGTGACGAGGGACTCGCACACGCCCGGGGCGCCACACGGGTCCTTCCAGTGCTTCAGCGTGGGGCTGCCCTCGGGGTTCCAGACGATGTTGGACTTGCGGTAGTCGTTGAACGAGAAGACGAAGACGTAGGCCACGGGGAGGAAGAGGTAGAGCAGCACGAGGATCGCGGTGATCATCGCGAACCGGTTGCCGAGCCAGCGCATCACAGCAGCTCCTCCGTGCCGAACCGACGGATGTAGACGAACACCAGGGCCAGGATCAGCGCCATCAGGGTGAACGAGAGCGCTGCGGCAGTGGGGAACCCGCCGAGCACCTTGAAGAACTGGCTCTCGATGACGTTGCCGATCATCTTGGTGTTGTCGGACCCGAGCAGCTCGGCGTTGACGTAGTCCCCGGCCGCGGGGATGAAGGTCAGCAGTGTCCCGGCGAGCACCCCCGGCATGCTGATCGGCAGCGTCACGGTGCGGAAGGTGGTGAACCCGTTGGCGTAGAGGTCTCCACCCGCCTCGATGACCCGGGGGTCGGCCCGTTCGAGCGAGGCGTAGATCGGCAGCACCATGAAGGGGAGGAAGTTGTAGGTGAGGCCGGCCACGACCGCGACCCAGGTCTCGGTGATCCGGCCGCCGGGCAGGAGGTGGAGGTAGCTCAACGTCGAGGCGACGGGCCCGTCGTCGGAGAGGATCTGCCGCCAGGCGACGGTGCGCAGGATGAACGAGGTGAAGAACGGCGCGATGACCGCGATGAGCATGACGCTGCGCCACCGCCCGGCCTTGAAGGCCATCGCGTAGGCCAACGGGTAGGCCAGGCAGAACGCGAAGAAGGTGGCGAGGCCGGCGAAGAGGAGCGAGCGGCCGAACTGCGGCGCGAACTGGGTGAGCGCGGTCGCGTAGTTGCCGAGGTTGACGTCGCGGTAGTAGTAGCCGGGGAAGCCCGGGAACTGAGACTGCAGGCTGACCGTGAACAGCTGGGCCAGGGGCACGACGAAGAACACGAGGAGCCAGAGCCCGCCGGGCAACAGCAGCAGGTAGGCCATCCCTCCGCGGCCCTTGCGCTCCGGGGCCGGCGCCGGGGTCTGGTCCGACCCCGGCGTGCCGGCGTGGGCGAGAGCGCTCATCTCAGACCGCCTCCGCCGCCGCTTTGGCCTCCGTCTCGTCCACCGGCACGGCGAACGCGTGGGCCGGGTTCCACGAGATCCACACCGGGTCGCCCGGCCGGAGGTCGACGGGGTCGACGTCGAGGTTCTGCTCGTAGCACGACCACACGACGCCACTCGGGAGACGCACGAGGTACTCGGTGGCCACGCCCGTGAAGGAGACGTCGAGCACGTTGCCCTTGACGTCGTCCCCGGTGCCCGCGGGCGCCGACCGCAGCACGCGCACCTTCTCGGGTCGCACCCCGAAGGTGACCTCGCCCTCGGTGGCACCCGCGCGAGCGAGCGGCACCTTGACCTTGGTGCCCTGGACCTCCGCCACGAGGTGGTCCCCGTCGCGGTCGACGACCCGTCCGGTGCCGAGGTTGGAGCGCCCCACGAAGTTCGCGACGAAGGCCGTGCCGGGGAGGTCGTAGAGGTCGGCCGGCGCTCCCATCTGCTCGATCTTCCCGTGGTTCATCACCGCGACCGTGTCGGCCATGGTCATGGCCTCCTCCTGGTCGTGGGTGACATGGATGAAGGTGAGCCCGACCTCGGTCTGGATCCGCTTGAGCTCGACCTGCATCTGCCGGCGCAGCTTGAGGTCGAGCGCGCCGAGCGGCTCGTCGAGGAGCAGAACCTCGGGACGGTTGACGATGGCTCGCGCGAGGGCCACGCGCTGCTGCTGGCCGCCGGAGAGCTGGGCCGGCTTGCGGCCGGCCAGGTGGGTCATCTGCACCAGCTCGAGGGCCTCCTCGGCCATCGTCTGCGCCCCGGACTCACCCCGTCGCTTCGGACCGAAGGCGACGTTGTCGCGGATGGTGAGGTGGGGAAAGAGCGCGTAGCTCTGGAAGACCGTGTTCACCGGGCGCTCGTAGGACCGGCTCCCGGTGAGGTCGGTGTCGCCGATGAAGATCCGGCCGCTGCTCGGCTGCTCCAGCCCCGCGACCATCCGCAGGGTCGTCGTCTTGCCGCAGCCCGAGGGGCCGAGCAGGGCGAAGAACGAGCCGCGGGGCACGACGAGACTGAGGTCGTCGACGGCGGTGAACTCGGCGAAGGCCTTCGTGACGTCCTCGAGCCGCAGGTCACCCTGGGCCTGGCGGAAACCGCCGCTCTTGCGTGCCATCAGTTGCCCTGCACCTTCTGCCACATGGCGCTGTACTCCTGGTCCTCCTCGGGCGTGAGCGCCCGGAAGCCCTGGATGTTGTTGTCGGCGATGTACTTCTCCGTCGGGAAGATGAACGGGCTCTCGGCGAGCTCCGGGTCGGTCTTGGCGAGGATCTCCTGCGCACCGACGACCGGGCAGACGTAGTTGACCCAGGCGGCGACCTCCGCCGCGATCTCGGGCTGGTAGTAGAAGTTCATCAGGGTCTGGGCGTTGCGCCGGTGCTGCGAGGTCATCGGGACCATCATGTTGTCGCTCCAGATGGTGCCGCCCGACTCCGGGATGACGAACTCCCAGTTGTCGTTCTCGGTCTCGGCGCGAAGGATGAACAGGTCCCCGCTCCACACGATGCCGGCGATGGCGTTGCCGGACTTGAGGTCCTCGAGGTAGGAGTTGCCCTTGATCCGGCGGATGTACCCCTCGTCGATCCGTTTCTGCACCTCGTTCAGGGCATTCTCGAACTCGGTCCTGCCGAAGTCGGAGGTGATGTCGACGCCCTGCTGCTGCATGATCAGCGCGACCGTGTCGCGGAACTCGCTGAGCACGACGACCTTGCCCTTGAGCTCGTCGGTCCACAGGTCGTCGATCGACTTCAGCGGCTTGGACACCTTGGTCTTGTCGTAGCCGATGCCGGCGAAACCGGTCTGCCAGGTGAGCGAGTAGCGACGACCGGGGTCGAAGCTCGCGTCCTTGAGTGGATCAAGGAGGTTGCTGGCGTTGGGCATCCGGATGATGTCGAGCGGCTGGCAGAGCTGCTCTCGGATGACCCGGTTGGCCATCCAGTCGGTGAAGGTGAAGATGTCGCGCCCGATGTCCTGGCCGGCCCGCAGCTGCGGGGCGATCTTGTTGAAGTAGGAGTCGTTGTCCTCGATGTCCTCGCTGTAGGTGGCCTGGATCCCGGTCTTCTTCATGAAGGCGTCGAGGGTGGGGTAGGTCTTGGCGTCCTCGTCGTAGTCCAGGTAGGCCGTCCAGTTCGCCCAGCGCACGATCTTGTCGGTGTCCGAGAGGTCCTCGGGGAGGGTCACGGCGGCGGCCCCCCCGGCCGGCGGCGGGGGCGGCGCGCACGCGCTCAGCGCCGCGGCCGCGCCACCGACGGCGGCGGTCCCGAGCAGGGACCGCCTCGACAGTGCGGAGGAGCGCGCGGCGCGGACGAGGGCGCGGGTCGTGGGGTCGGCCGGGGGCCGGCGTCGCAGAGACATGGTGGTCGTCCTCAGCTCTCGATGTTGGCCATGACGTGCTTGATGCGGGTGTAGTCCTCGAACCCGTACATCGACAGGTCCTTGCCGTAACCGGACTTCTTGTAGCCCCCGTGCGGCATCTCGGCGACGAGCGGGATGTGGGTGTTGATCCACACGCAGCCGAAGTCCAGCGCCCTGCTCATCCGCATCGCCCGGCCGAAGTCCTTGGTCCACACCGAGGACGCCAGCCCGTAGTCGACGCCGTTGGCCCAGCGCAGGGCCTCGTCCTCGTCGGTGAAGCGCTGCACGGTGATGACCGGTCCGAAGATCTCGTTCTGGATCGCCTCGTCGTCCTGGCGCAGGCCGGAGAGCACGGTGGGCTCGAGGAAGTAGCCGTCGCCGAGGTCGGCGCGGCGGCTGCCACCCGCGGACACCGTGGCGTGCGAGGGCAGCCGTTCGATGAAGCCCGACACCCTCTCGAGCTGGGAGGCGTTGTTGACCGGGCCGAAGAGGGCGTCCTCGTCGTCCGGCATCCCGACCGGGGCGGAGCCCTTGGCGTACTCGGCGAGGGCGGCCACGAAGTCGTCGTGGATGTGCGGAGCCGCGAGCACGCGCGTCGCCGCGGTGCAGTCCTGGCCGGCGTTGAAGTAGCCGGCGATCGCGATCCCCTCGACGGCGGCCTCGATGTCGGCGTCGTCGAAGACGATGACCGGGGCCTTGCCGCCGAGCTCGAGGTGCACCCGCTTGACGGCGGGCGCCGCTCCGGCGGCGACCTCGGCTCCGGCCCGCACCGAGCCGGTGATGGCGACCATCGCCGGGACGGGGTGCTCGACCAGCGCACGGCCGGTGTCTCGGTTGCCGGTGATGACGTTGAGCGTGCCTGCCGGGAGGAACTCCGAGGCGACCTCGGCGAGCAGGAGAGTCGTCTCGGGTGTGGTGTCGCTGGGCTTGAGGACCACGGTGTTGCCGGTCGCCAGCGCGGGCGCGATCTTCCAGACCGCCATGAGCATGGGGTAGTTCCAAGGGGTGACCTGGCCGACGACGCCGATCGGCTCCCGGCGCACCCACGAGGTGTGGCCCGCCATGTACTCACCGGCCGCCCGCCCCTCCAGCACCCGCGCCGCGCCCGCGAAGAACCGGATCTGGTCGACCATCGGCGGGATCTCCTCGCTCGCGGTCAGCGCGCGGATCTTGCCGGTGTTCTCGGACTCCAGGGCGATGAGCTCCTCGGCCCGCCCCTCGATCGCGTCCGCGAGCTTGAGCAGGGCCTGCTGGCGCTCGGCGGGGGTGGTGCGACCCCACTCCCCGAAGGCCGCGTCGGCCGCGGTGTACGCGGCATCCACGTCCGCCGCGCCGCTCACGGGCGCCGAGGCGACCACGGCCCCCGTGGACGGGTTGACGATGTCGCTCCGCTTCTCGGAGCGGGCGTCGGCGTACTCGCCGTTGATGAAGTTGCGCAGGGCGCGGGGGCTGCTCATGCGTGGGGGGCTCCCGGTCTCGTGAGCGTGTCAGGTGGTGCGGGCACTCTAATGGGACGAACCACGCATTCACTAGGCCTTCCGGAGATTTGCTGGCGGAAGTTACGCAGAATCGACGGTTGGGTTACGGATTCCGTCAGGATGTGACTTGCGGACCGACCGGATCGGCGACACGATGTGGCGGTGACGCGCAACCACAGGACCGAGCGCCCAGCTCCGGAGACCAAGCTCGACGACGTCGCCAAGCGGATCATCGAGCTGCTCCAGGAGGACGGGCGACAGTCGTACGCCGCCATCGCCAAGGCGGTCGGGCTGTCCGAGGCCGCCGTCCGGCAACGGGTGCAGCGGATGCTCGAGGCCGGAGTGATGCAGATCGTCGCCGTGACCGACCCGCTCCAGGTGGGCTTTCGGCGCCAGGCGATGATCGGCATCCGCGTGGAGGGCGACCTCCTCGACGTCGGCGCGGCCCTCACGGACATGCCGGAGGTCGACTACGTGGTCACCACCGCCGGCAGCTTCGACATCCTCGCCGAGGTCGTGTGCGAGGACGACGACCACCTCCTGGAGCTGCTCACGAGCCGCATCCGCACGCTCCGGGGCGTCTCCAGCACGGAGACGTTCGTCTACCTGAAACTCAACAAACAGCACTACAACTGGGGTACGAGATGACCATCACACCGTCCGCGGTCACCGAGCGCGGCTCCGAGCACCACACCCCGAGCGGTGCGCTCTACAGCGACGCCGCCCGGGACCACCTGTGGATGCACTTCACCCGCCACTCGGTCTTCGAGGATGCCGCCACCGGCGGGCTGGGGCAGTCGGTCCCGATCATCACCCGCGGTGAGGGGTGGCGGATCTGGGACGACCGCGGCAAGGAGTACATCGACGGCCTGGCCGGGTTGTTCGTCAACAACGTGGGCCACGGGCGCACCGAGATCGCCGAGGCGATGGCCAAGCAGGCGTCCCAGCTGGCCTTCTTCCCCCTGTGGTCCTACGCCCACCCGCGCGCCATCGAGCTCGCCGAGCGGCTGGCCCACAACGCCCCGGGCGACCTCAACCGCGTCTTCTTCACGACCGGGGGAGGGGAGGCCGTCGAGACGGCCTGGAAGCTCGCCAAGCAGTACTTCAAGCTCACCGGCAAGCCGACCAAGCACAAGGTCATCTCCCGGGCGATCGCCTACCACGGCACCCCCCAGGGCGCCCTGTCGATCACCGGCATCCCGGATGCCAAGGTCGACTTCGAGCCCCTGGTGCCCGGCGGCCACAAGGTGCCCAACACCAACCTGTACCGGGCCCCGGAGCACCTGCGCGACGACGAGAAGGCCTTCGGCCGGTGGGCCGCGGACCGGATCGCCGAGGCCATCGAGTTCGAGGGTCCGGACTCGGTCGCGGCGGTGTTCCTGGAGCCGGTGCAGAACTCCGGCGGCTGCTTCCCGCCGCCGGCCGGGTACTTCGACCGGGTCCGGGAGATCTGCGACGAGTACGACGTGCTCCTGGTCTCTGACGAGACGATCTGTGCCTTCGGGCGGATCGGGTCGATGTTCGCCTGCCAGGACTTCGGCTACCAGCCAGACATCATCACCACGGCCAAGGGCATCACCAGCGGCTACGCCCCCCTCGGGGTGATGATCGCCAGCGAGCGGCTCTTCGAGCCCTACCGCACGGGCACGACCTCCTTCCCGCACGGCTACACGTGGGGCGGGCACCCGGTCTCGTGCGCCGCGGCGATGGCCAACCTGGACATCTTCGACCGCGAGGGGCTCAACGACCGGGTGAAGGAGAACGCCCCGGTCTTCAAGTCCACGCTGGAGAAGCTGCTCGACCTGCCGCTGGTCGGGGACGTGCGCGGCGCCGGCTACTTCTACGGCATCGAGCTCGTCAAGGACAAGGCCACCCGGGAGACCTTCAACGAGGCCGAGTCCGAGCGGTTGCTGCGCGGGTTCCTCTCCAAGGCGCTCTTCGAGGCGGGTCTCTACTGCCGCGCCGACGACCGCGGCGACCCGGTGGTCCAGCTCGCTCCGGCGCTGACCATGGGGCCGGCCGAGTTCGACGAGATCGAGCGCCGCCTGCGCTCGGTGCTGACCGAGGCCGAGAACCACCTCTGAGATGAGCCTGGGCGACGCCGCGCCCATGACGAGGCCGCTGTGGTGGGACGAGGCCACGGCGGCATCCTCGTCCGAGCGCGACGACCCGGCATCCGCCGCACTCCCCCAGTCCGTCGATGTCGCGGTCATCGGCGGTGGGTTCACCGGGCTGTGGACCGCCTACTACCTGCTCGAGGCGCGCCCCGACCTCGATGTGCTCGTCTTCGAGGCCGAGCACGCGGGCTTCGGTGCGAGCGGGCGCAACGGGGGCTGGGTCTCGGCCCTGTGGCCGGTCTCGCCCGACACCATGGCCGCCGAGCACGGCCGCACCGCAGCCCTGGCGCAGCTCGCGGCCCTGCGTGACACCGTCGACGAGGTCGGGCGGGTCGACGCCGAGGAGGGCCTGGAGTCGGGCTTCCTCAAGGGCGGCGCGCTGATGGTGGCCCGCACACCCGCTCAGGAGACCCGAGCGCGGGCATCCGCAGCCCACGAGGCTTCGTGGGACACCGGCGCCGTGTGGCTCGACGCCGCGCAGACCCGCGAGCGCCTCGACGTGCCGGGCACCAGGGGCGCGACCTACACCCCGCACTGTGCCCGGGTGCACCCGCGGCGGCTCGTGGACGGCCTGGCCGGCGCGGTGCGCCGCCGCGGTGGGCGCGTCGTGGAGGGCACGCGGGTGGCGCGGGCCGGTGACGGGGTCGTGGTGCTTCCCGACGGGCGCCGGATGACCGCTCGCAGCGTGGTGCTGGCGACCGAGGGGTGGACGGCGGGGCTGCCTGGGCACGAGCGGAGCCTCGCCCCGGTCTACTCGCTCATGGTCGCGACCGAGCCCCTCACCCGGGAGCAGTGGGCGCGGGTGGGGCTCGCGGGGCGCGAGGTCTTCTCCGACCACGGGCACGTCGTGATCTACGGCCAGCGCACGGTCGATGACCGCATCGCCTTCGGGGGCCGGGGCGCGCCCTACCACTGGGGGTCGACCATCCGTCCGGAGTTCGACCACGACGAGCGGGTGTTCGCCGCGCTGCGCGGGACCCTGACCGGGCTCCTCCCCCAGCTCGGTGACGTGCGCTTCACCCACGCCTGGGGTGGGCCGCTGGGCATCGCCCGTGACTGGCACCCGGCCGTGACCTGGGACCCCAGCACCCGCACCGGACGAGCCGGGGGGTACGTCGGGGACGGGGTCGCGGCGACCAACCTCGCGGGGCGCACCCTGGCCGACCTCGTCCTGGGACGGCAGAGCGCCATCACCGAGCTGCCGTGGGTGGGTCACCGGTCGCCGCGCTGGGAGCCCGAGCCGTTGCGCTGGCTGGGGGTCAACGCCGGGCTCCGGCTGGCCGACCTCGCCGAGCGCGAGGAGGCCCGCACGGCCCGCCCCTCCCGCCTGGGCACCCTCCTGGAGCGCCTCACCGGCCACTGACCCCCCTCGGAGTAGGGTCCCGTGGGTGCGGGAGATCCAGAGCGAGGCTGCTCTGGATGCAGCCCTCGTCTCGGGTGAGTCCTTGGCCGGGCTGCGGCTCCAGGACCTCGACCTCCACGATCGCGAGCGCGCGCTCCTGGAGCGCACCGACCTCGAGGGGCTGGTCGTGCTCGGCGGGCGCACCAGTGAGGCCCTCGCGCACCACCTCAGGGCACACGGCGCCCTGGTCTTCCCCACCGACCCGCACGCGCCGGTCGACCCCTACCGCTCGACCCTCTACCTGCCGCACGAGCTGTATGCCGGGCTGGCCGAGCACGGCTACGACGCCACGCCGGACGCGCGGGCCTACCGCTGGAGCGCGGACGCGGCGCTCGGGCGCGACGCCTTCGTCACCCTGCTGCGCGCCATCCACGACGACTCGATCAGTGACGCGCTGACCGAGGCCCTCGGCGATGCGGGGGTGGTCGGGGTGATGGGCGGCCACGCGCTGCGACGAGGAAGCAGCGAGTATGCCGCCGCCGCCCGGCTCGGGCACACCCTCGCCTCGGCAGGGCTCACCGTCGCCACCGGGGGCGGCCCGGGCGCGATGGAGGCGGCCAACCTCGGAGCCTTCGCTCCGACGAGCACGGCTCTGGACGCCGCCCTGGAGCGACTCGGCGGGGCGCCGGGTTACGCACCGGACGTCGGCGCCTGGGCCACGGCCGGGCTCGCGGTGCACGACGACCTGCTCCGGAGCGCGCCGGCCCACGACCGCGGCGCCAGCATCGGCATCCCCACGTGGTTCTACGGGCACGAGCCGCCGAACGCCTTCTGCTCCGGCATCGCCAAGTACTTCTCCAACGCGGTCCGCGAGGACGGTCTGCTGGCGCGAAGCACCGCCGGGATCGTCGTGCTCCCCGGCGCCGCCGGCACCGTGCAGGAGGTCTTCCAGGCGGCCACCCGCCTCTACTACGCTCTCGACGGCGACCCGTCGCCACCCCTGGTGCTCGTCGGGACAGAACACTGGAGCGAGGCGCTGCCGGTGTGGCCGGCGCTGCGTGCGCTGGCCCGCGGCCGGTCGATGGAGGATGCCGTGCACCTCGTCGAGGACGTCGCCGAGGCCGCCGCCCTCATCACCGCGCGGTGATGTGACCAGACGGGACCCACTTTCGGACACCGACAGGCAGTGGTGCCTGTCGGTGTCGACGCGGACGCTGAGCGAGGGGTCAGCAAACGCTGACTGCCTGTCCGGGTGCGCACCCGGCGGCGGCGAGGGCGACCCATGGACGAGGGCGTGATCCACAAGGCATGGTGGGGGTGTGGACAGCGCTCCCTATGGCTACCTCGTCACCGCCGCGGTGATCGCCGCCTACACGGCATGCGCTGTCGCACCACGCGGATGGCTCGGGTTCGTCCTGGGAATCCAGGTGGGAGAGCTGCCGTTCCTGTGGGCGTACGTCCTGATCGCGCTGACCTGGCTGACCGATGCTGGTGGAGGGCTGGTCACCCCGGTCGGTCTGGCCGGGCTCACGCTCGCAGCACTCTCGCTCGGCGGCCTGGCCGTCCTGGCCCGGCGGTCGCTGTCGACGGCCCAGGCGCTCGCTCGGGCGTTGCCCGGCCGGCGCCCGCGGCTGCGGGTTCGACGTGCCCTGCTGTGCCCGTTGCCCTTCCGACCGCCGGCAGTCCGGCGGGTGGCGAACATCCGCTACGGGGATGCCGGCGTTCGCAACCTTCTCGACGTGTACCACCACCGGTCCACCCCGACCGGCGCACCGGTGTTCATCCACCTGCACGGTGGGGCGCTGCGGCACGGGCGAAAGAACCGGCAGGCGCTTCCGCTCATCCACCACCTCGCCGGCCACGGCTGGGTCTGTATCAGCGCCAACTACCGCCTCGGACCGTCGGCCCGGTTCCCGGACCACCTCATCGACGTCAAGAAGGTCATCGCGTGGGCACGGGCGTCCGCGCACCCCTACGGCGCGGATGGGTCCACGGTGGTCGTGGCTGGGTCCTCGGCCGGCGGGCAGCTCGCCGCGCTGGCCGCCCTCACCGCGAACGATCCACGGTTCCAGCCCGGTTTCGCGAGCGCGGACACGGGGGTGACGGCTGCCGTGGTGCTCAGCGGCTACTACGGCCGACCCGGCGCTCCCGACGCGCCCGCGGAGCACGTCCGCCCCGACGCACCGCCCTTCCTGGTCCTCCACGGCGACCACGACACGCTCATCCCGGCGGTCCGGGCCCGGGAGTTCGTCGCCCGGCTGGGTGCCGTGTCCGACGCGGAGGTGCGCTACGCCGAGCTCCCCGGCGCGCAGCACTCCTTCGACCTGTTCCACTCCATCCGCAACGACACCGTCGTCCGTACGATCGAGGATGTCCTGCGCGGCGCGATCCCATGACGACCCGGGGTCCCTCGCCCCCTGACCACACCATCCGGTGCCCGGATGCGCGACGCCCTTCGAGTGGTCAGGCGGTCGACGCGGCGAGCTGACCGCAGGCCCCGTCGATGTCGGACCCGCGCGTGTCGCGCACCGTCGTGGGGATGCCGTGCGCCCGCAGCCGCTCGACGAACTGCTGCTCGACCCCGCGCCTCGACGCCGTCCACTTCGACCCCGGTGTGGGGTTGAGCGGGATCGGGTTGACGTGCACCCAGCCCCGGCCGCGTCGCGAGAGCTTCTCGCCCAGCAGGTCTGCGCGCCAGGCCTGGTCGTTGATGTCGCGGATCAGGGCGTACTCGATGCTCACCCTGCGTCCGGTCGCCTCGTGGTAGCGGTACGCCGCGTCGATCGCCTCGTCGACCTTCCACCGCGTGTTGATCGGGACGAGCTCGTCGCGCAGCTCGTCGTCGGGGGCATGAAGCGACAGCGCCAGGGTGACCGGGATCCCCTCGGCGGTGAGCTTGTCGATGCCGGGCACCAGCCCGACGGTCGACATGGTGATCCCCCGGGCGGAGATGCCCAGCCCCGACGGCGGAGGTTCGGTCAGTCGGCGGATCGCGCCGATAGCCGCCTTGTAGTTGGCCAGCGCCTCGCCCATCCCCATGAAGACGACGTTGCTCACCCGGTCGGGCCCGAAGGGCTCCCCCGCCTGCTCGTCGGACTCCTCGCCGAGACCGGCCTGCTCCCCCTGCTCACCGACGACCGGGAGGTCTCCTCGGCGCAGCAACCGGGCGGCGCCGACGACCTGCTCGACGATCTCGGCCGCCGACATGTTGCGGGTCAACCCCTCCTGCCCGGTGGCGCAGAACGGGCAGTTCATCCCGCACCCCGCCTGGCTCGAGATGCACACCGTCACCCGGCGCGGGTAGCGCATGACCACCGACTCGACGAGGGCTCCGTCGAACAGGCGCCACACCTGCTTCACGGTCGCGCCGCGGTCGGCGGTGAGCTGGCGCACCGGGGAGAGCAGCTGCGGCAGGAGGTCGGCGACGAGGTCGTCGCGCACCGCCCTCGGCAGGTCGGTCATCTCCTCGGGTGACTCGACGAGCCGCTCGAAGTAGTGGGTGGAGAGCTGGTTCGCCCGGTATGCCGGGTGCCCCAGTGCCGTCACGGCCTCCCGGCGCTCGGCGACGGTGAGGTCGGCGAGGTGGCGCGGCGGTTTGCCGCGACGGGGCGCGGTGAAGGTGAGCTGCCCGGGGGCGGGGCGGGGGCTGGGGGTCGGCTCCATGGTGGGTGCATCATCTCAGGTCGCCGAGCCGAGTACGGCATCCGCGGGTTCGGACGACGAGGGTCACACCGCGATGGCGTCAGGTCACGGGACGAAGAGCACCAGCAGCACCCAGGCGATCGGGGCGACGACCACGAGGGAGTCCAGGCGGTCCATCACCCCTCCGTGACCCGGAAGGATCGACCCCATGTCCTTGATGCCGAGGTCCCGTTTGACACTGGACTCGATGAGGTCGCCCAGGGTGGCCACCGTGGCCGCGACCGCCCCGAGGATCGCACCGGTCCACCAGAGGCCGCCCAGCAGCAGTGGCAGCGCCGCGGCGCCCACCGCGGCGCAGGTGACGAGGGACCCCGCGAACCCCTCCCACGACTTCTTCGGGCTGAGGGACGGCGCCATCGGGTGCTTCCCGAAGACGACTCCGACGGCATACCCCCCGATGTCGGAGAAGACGGTGACGAGGACGAAGACGACGATCCGCTGTCGCCCGTCGTCCGGCGCGGCGAGCATCAGGGAGGCGAAACCCCCCAGGAAGATCGGGTAGAACGCCACGAACGCCGACGCCGACAGGTCCCGGGCGGCCCCGGCCAGGCCGTCCGCGACCCGCCAGACGAGCAGCGCGACGAGGGTCAGTCCGAAGGTGATGACCAGGGCCTCGGCGCCGCGCAGGTAGGCGGAGGCGAGCATGCACACCGCGCCGAGGAGCAGCGGGACCAGGGGCGCGACGGCACCCTGGGTGGCGATCGCCCGCCGCAGCTCCCAGGCGCCCACGCAGATCGCGGCGATGACCACGACGAGGAACGCCCGGGCGTCGACGATGAGCGTGCCGATCACCAGGGCCCCGAGCAGCAGGCCCACCCCCACGGCCGCACGCAGGTCGCGGCCCGCGCGGGGGGTCTTCGGAGCCGGGGGGTCGGCGCCGTCGACCGCCGGGACCTCGACCTCCGGGCGCTCGGCCTCGAGGCGCTCGGCCTCGAGGTGGTCAGCGCCCTGGCTGCTGGGGAGGTCGGTCATGTCGTGGAGGAGCCGGCTCAGACGTCGAGCAGCTCGGCTTCCTTGTGCTTGAGCAGGTCGTCGACCTGGTCGACGTGTCGCTTGGTCACCGACTCCAGCTCCTTCTCGCCCCGGGAGCCGTCGTCCTCACCGACGTCACCGTCCTTGACGAGCTTCTCGAGGGTGGTCTTGGCCTGCCGCCGGATGTTGCGCAGCGACACCCGGGCGTCCTCGGCCTGCGTGTGCGCCATCTTGACGTACTCGCGGCGGCGCTCCTGGGTGAGCTGGGGCATGACGCAGCGGATGATGTTGCCGTCATTGCTGGGGTTGACCCCGAGGTCGGCGACCTGGATCGCCTTCTCGATGGCGCGCATCGAGGACTTGTCGAACGGGCTGATGATGATCGTGCGCGCCTCGGGGGTCTGGAAGGACGCGAGCTGCTGCAGCGGGGTGGGAGCACCGTAGTAGTCCACGAGGACCTTCTGGAACATGCCCGGGTGGGCCCGACCGGTACGGATGCCGGAAAAGGCCTCCTTCGCGACCTCGACGGCCTTCTCCATCTTCTCCTCGGCCTCGAACAAGGTCTCGTCGATCATCGCGGCGGTTCTCCTTCGGTCTGCCGCGTGCGGACGCGGCGGTGTGGGTCCCAGTGTGTCAAAGCGGGGGCCGGGCGCAATCAGCCTGCGTGGACGAGCGTGCCGATCTGCTCCCCGCGCAGGGCGCGGGTGATGTTTCCGTCGCCCTCCATACCGAACACGACCATGGGCAGGCTGTTGTCCATGCACAGGCTGAACGCTGCGGCGTCGACGACCCGGAGCCCCGTGCGGAGTGCCTCGGCGAAGGTCACCTGGTCGAGCTTGCGGGCGTCGGGGTTGCGGCGCGGATCGGAGTCGTAGACCCCGTCGACGCCGTTCTTGCTCATGAGCACCGCGTCGCAGCGGCACTCCAGGGCCCGCTGCGCGCTGACGGTGTCGGTGGAGAAGTACGGCATCCCGGCGCCGGCCCCGAAGATCACCACGCGCCCCTTCTCGAGGTGGCGGATGGCGCGCCTGGGGATGTAGGGCTCGGCGACCTGGCCCATCGTGATCGCCGTCTGGACCCGCGTGTCGATGCCCTCCTTCTCCAGGAAGTCCTGGAGGGCCAGGCAGTTCATCACGGTGCCGAGCATGCCGATGTAGTCGGCCCGGCTGCGGTCCATCCCCTTCTGCTGCAGCTCCGCCCCGCGGAAGAAGTTGCCCCCGCCCACGACGATCGCGACCTCGATGCCCTCCCTGACCGCCTCCGCGATCTGGCGCGCGATCCCGCGCACGACGTCGGGGTCGACCCCGACGCTGCCTCCGCCGAAGACCTCACCCGAGAGCTTGAGGAGCACGCGGCGGGCGCGCTCGGCCTCGGTGGACGCCGGGACGGCCTCGGTCAGGGCGAGCGTGGTCACGGGGCCTCCTGGGCGGCGGGCTGGGCGGTCGCCCGATCCTGCCACACCAGGCCCCGGTGCTCCCAGCCGAGGGCGCGGGCGCAGGCCGGGGCGGGAGGGGTGGGGCGAGGGTCAGGTCTCGAAGACCGACCAGCAGATGTCGTTGCGCCGACGCTGGTCGTCCAGCACGAGGGCCCGAATGCGGTCCGGGAGCCGGCTGCGTTGCCACGCGCACTCGGCCCGACCGGCCGCCTGCCCCTCCTCGGCCGGGAGGGAAACTCGGACGGCCTTGATCGCGTACGCAGCGGCCCCGAGCTCGTGCTCGGGGACGTGAGCGACGCACGCGGCCTGCCCCGCGGCATACGCCGCGAAGCGTGCGGGGCCGCACAGGGGTCGCGCCGCCCCCATCGCGTGGCCACCGGCCGCGCGCGACTGCATCATGGCGACCTCACCCCGCACCCACCTCCGTGCCTGGGCGATGGCCTCGCGAGGTCTCACGTCCCCCGGGTGCGCCGACTCGAAGAGGCCCAGCACGTGCTCCGCGCACGACGCGGCCCAGAGGGCGAGCAGGTGGTGGTCAGGGTCGGTGAGCGTGCCACCGCGGCGGGTCGTCACCAGGCGAGGGTCTCGCACCGTCGGGAGGATCACGGGGTCAGGGGCTCACGGCTGACGGTCATGCAGGGAGAAGCCGGCGCCCGCCGGTCACAACGCCGCGTACCGGAGCATGAAGTCGCGCTCGGTGTCCCGCCCGCCGTCCGGGTCAGGGGGTGGGGTCACGTCCTGGCTGGTGACCATGTCCGCGGGCATGATCCGAGGGAGGTCGGTGTGCACCCGGCGCTCGAACGCCTCGTGCCGTGCACGGTCGTGGTGTTCGGTCATGTCCGACCCCTTCCACTGGCGATGCGGACGTCTCACGATACCGCTCGGTGGGGCCCGGCGGCAGCGACATCGGTGCGAGGATGACGGCGTGGACGACCCGCGCGAAGTGCTCACCTGGACCGACTTCGACCGATCGGTCTGAGACCTGGCGGAGCGCATCGCCGCCGACGGGGTGCGCGGACATGATCCTGTCGATCGCGCGCGGTGGCCTGCTCATCGGGGGTGCTCTGGGTTACGCGCTCGGTGTGAAGAACACCTACGCGATGAACGTCGAGTTCCATACCGGCGTCGACGAGCGGCTGGACGTGCCGCGCATCCTTCCTCCCGCCCCGGACTTCGTGGACCTCGGTGACGCCCGGGTGCTGGTGGCCGACGACGTCGCCGACACGGGGCTCACCCCGGAGTCGGTGCAGCAGTTCTGCGCCGGCAAGGTCGGCGAGGTGCGGACCGCGACGATCTAGGCCAAGCCGCCTGCGGCGGTGGTGTCGGGGCCGGCGCCTATCGTCGGCCCATGACGTCGGAGCAGCACCGTGAGACCGTCGAGTCCTACTGGGCCTGTGCCGAGGCGAGGGACTGGGCGGGTTTCGCCGCCACCCTCTCCCCTGACGTGGTCTACCGCTGCCCGCAGACGCGCGAGGTGGTCCGCGGACGCGACGCGTATGTGCGCTTCAACGCCGAGTTCCCCGGTGACTGGCACCTGGTGCTCGACCGGGTGCTCGTCGACGAGCGCGGTGCGATGAGCCGGGCGACGTTCGCGATCGGCGGGGAGTCGATGACCGGCCTGTGCCTGTTCACGATGGATCACGCGGGGCGGGTCGAGACCGTCGAGGACTGGTGGCCGAGCCCCTACGAACCGTCGCCGGAGCGGGCCCACCTCGTCGAGCGGGAGCACTGAGGCGCCCTCGGGCCGCGGTGTGCCGCACCCAGACAGCGGTATGCCGCCCGCACGACTGTGTGGACGGCATACCGGATGCGGCGTGATCGGACGTTGTGTCAGGCACCCACGCGATAGCGGACGAAGCCCTTGGCGTCGGCGCCGGACTCCTCGAGCACCTTCGCGACGGTCTTCTTCGGCTCCTTGGCGAACGGCTGCTCGAGCAGGACGTTCTCCTTGAAGAAGCCGTTGACCCGGCCCTCGACGATGCGCGAGAGGGCGGCCTCGGGCTTGCCCTCCTCCTTGGCGGTGGCCTCGGCCACGCGGCGCTCGTTCTCCACCGTGGTCTGGTCCACCTCCTCGCGGGTCAGGACGGTCGGGCTGAAGGCCGCGACGTGCATGGCGACGTCGCGAGCGACCTGCTCGTCGCCGCCGGCGGTCGCCACGAGCACGCCGATCTGCGCGGGCAGGTCGGGGCTCGTCTTGTGCAGGTAGGAGACGACGTGCTCGCCCTCGAGGCGGGCCACACGCCTGACCTCGATCTTCTCGCCGATGGTCGCGTTGGCTCCGTCGAGCAGCTCCTTGACGGTCTGGCCGTCGGGGAGGGTGGTCGCGAGCAGGGCCTCGGCGTCGGGCGCCTTGGTGTCGACGGCCTGGGTGAGGACCTGGTCGGCCAGCGCGAGGAACTTCTCGCCCTTGGCCACGAAGTCGGTCTCGCAGAGGACCTCGACCAGGGTGCCCTCGCCCTCGGAGGCGCGGGCGATGACCAGGCCGTTGGAAGCCGTGCGGCCCTCGCGCTTGGTCACCCCCTTCTGACCCTTGACCCGGAGGATCTCGGTCGCCTTGTCGCGGTCACCATCGGCCTCGACGAGGGCCTTCTTGACGTCGAGCATGCCGGCGCCGGTGGACTCCCGGAGCGCCTTGATGTCAGCGGCGGTGTAGTTCGCCATGAGTCGTATCGCTTCTTTCCGTGTGCGGTGTCGGACGGGGAGGTTGCTCAGGCCTGCTCCCCGCCTGCGGCGGGGGTGGGGACAGGCGCAGCCTCGGTGGCCGGGGTCTCGTCGGCGGCAGCCTCGACCACAGGGGCCTCGACCTCGGGAGCCTCAGCGGCAGGGGCCTCGTCGGCGGCAGCCTCGACCACAGGGGCCTCGGTAACAGGGGCCTCGTCGGCCGGTGCGGCCTCGGCCACAGGAGCCTCGGCCACGGGGGACTCGACCTCTGCGGCGTCGGCCACAGGGGCCTCGGTCACAGGGGCTTCGACCACGGGGGCCTCGTCGGCCGGTGCGGCATCGGTCGGGGCGTCGGTGGCCTCGGCCTCGGGGGCCGGAGCAGCCGCGGTCTCGCCGGCCTCAGGGGCCACCGTCTCGGTGGTCGCGGCGGCGTCACCGGCGAGGAGCTCGCGCTCCCACTCGGCGAGCGGCTCGTCGGCGACCTGGGCCGACTCGCCCTCGGAGTCGCGGGCGCCCGCACGGGACATCAGGCCATCGGCGACGGCGTCGGCGATGACCCGGGTGAGCAGCGTGACCGAGCGGATGGCGTCGTCGTTGCCGGGGATCTTGTAGTCGACCTCGTCGGGGTCGCAGTTGGTGTCGAGGATCGCGATGACCGGCAGGCCGAGCTTGCGGGCCTCGTCGACGGCCAGGTGCTCCTTCTTGGTGTCGACGATCCAGACCGCCGAGGGGACCTTGCCCATGGTGCGGATGCCGCCCAGGGTCTTCTGGAGCTTGTCCCGCTCACGCTTGAAGATGAGCAGCTCCTTCTTCGTGAAGCCCGAGCCGGCAACGTCGTCGAAGTCGAGCTCCTCGAGCTCCTTGAGGCGGGTGAGCCGCTTGGAGATCGTCTGGAAGTTGGTGAGCATGCCACCGAGCCAGCGGTGGTTGACGTAGGGCATGCCCACGCGGGTCGCCTGCTCGGCGATGGGCTCCTGCGCCTGGCGCTTGGTGCCGACGAAGAGGATGGTGCCGCCGTGCGCGACGGTCTCCTTGACGAACTCGTACGCGTTGTTGATGTAGGTCACCGACTGCTGCAGGTCGATGATGTAGATGCCGTTGCGCTCGGTCATGATGACGCGCTTCATCTTCGGGTTCCAACGGCGGGTCTGGTGCCCGAAGTGGACGCCGCTCTCGAGGAGCTGGCGCATGGTGACGACGGCCATCGTCGTTCTCCTTGCTGTGTGGTGGTCAGTTGCGTCGGGGCCGCAAGGGTGCGGCTCCTGCCTGGCGCCTGCAACGCACCTCGCCCGGCCCCCGTCGCCGGGTGCTGGGACTGCCGTGGTGCGCCCCGTGTTCGGAGGTCCTACCTCGTCACACGGCGGAAGACGCGCGAATTCGACCGGCGCAAACCGGTCGTCCCCGCAGTCTAGGCGCCCGTGGGCCTCCGGCAGAAATCCGCCGCTGTGTCCGGCAGGGTGACCCCGTCGTGGCCAACCTGCCGGACGCACGGGGCGGGGCCCGTGGTGCGTCCGGCAGGTTGGGACCCCTGCTGCAGAGGTGCCGGACGCACCGAGCGGACGGTGCAGGGTCACGGCATACGCTCGGGCCATGACCGGACCGCTCGGCAACCCCAGCCTCGCCCCCTTCGGGACCTCGATCTTCGCGACGATGACCGCCCTGGCGCACGAGCACGACGCGATCAACCTCGGGCAGGGCTTTCCCGACACCGACGGCCCGCGGGAGGTCCTCGACGCGGCCGTCGAGGCGATCCGCTCGGGCCGCAACCAGTACCCGCCGGGCATCGGGGTTCCGGAGCTGCGGGAGGCCATCGCCCAGCACCAGAAGCGCTTCTACGGCATCGAGGTCGACCCGGCCAGCGAGGTGCTCGTGACCGTCGGCGCCACCGAGGCGATCGCCGCGACCGTGCTCGCTCTCGTGCAGCCCGGTGACGAGGTCGTGACGTTCGAGCCCTACTACGACTCCTACGCCGCGACGATCGCCCTGGCCGGCGGGGTGCGCCGCACGTCGGTGCTCCGCTTCCCGGACTTCGCGGTCGACGAGGAGTCGCTGCGGGCGGCCTTCTCCGACAAGACCCGGCTGGTGCTGCTGAACACCCCGCACAACCCCACCGGCAAGGTCTTCACGCGTGCCGAGCTCGACCTGATCTGTTCCCTCGCCCGCGAGCACGACGCCTGGGTCGTCACCGACGAGGTCTACGAGCACCTCCTGTTCGACGGCGCCGAGCACGTGCCGGTCGCCTCGCTGCCCGGGATGCGCGAGCGGACGTTGACCATCTCCTCGGGTGGGAAGACCTTCTCCACGACGGGGTGGAAGGTCGGCTGGGTCAGTGGCCCTGCCGAGGCAGTGTCGGCCATCTTCGCCGTCAAGCAGTTCCTCACCTTCGGGTCCTCGGGGCCCTTCCAGCCCGCCGTGGCGGTGGGCCTGGGTCTGCCGGATGCCGTGTATGCCGGGCTGGCCGGGTCGATGCAGGCCAAGCGCGACGTGCTCGTCGACGGGCTGACCGCCGCCGGGCTGAGGGCCTCGGTGCCCCAGGGCACCTACTTCGTCGTCGCGGACGTCGCCCCGCTGGGTGCGACCGACGCACTCCAGTTCTGTGTCGACCTGCCGGGCCGTATCAGCGTCGCCGCCATTCCGGTCTCGGTCTTCCACGACGACGTGGACGCGGCGCGCACCCTGGTGCGGTTCGCGTTCTGCAAGGAGGATGCCGTGCTGCGCGAGGGCTGCACGCGACTGGCCTCGCTCGCGAAGGGAGCCTGAGCCCCCCGGCCGCCGTCCACAGCCCTTCCGCGGTCCTGTTCCCCGTCCACAGCCTCGGAGGGGGCCTCGACGTCTGACCCCCGCCGGCACAGGCTCGCGGCATGTCGATGCGCGTGCTCCTCACCGTGACCCTGGCCTCCGTCGTGGGTCTGGGCGCCCAACCGCTCGGTGCCGGCGAGGGTCTCGCCACGACCGTGTCCTTGACGCCTCGGACGAGCGAGTCGATGGCCCCGGGGGCGCCCGCGCGGCCCGGATCGTCAGCCCCCGTCAGCCGGGTGGGCCTGCCGCCCGCTCCCATGACCGGCCGACCTCTGTGGCAGTGGCCGCTCGTGCCTCGGCCGACGGTGCTCCGGAACTTCGTCGCGCCCCCGACCCCCTACGGACCTGGCCACCGAGGCCTCGACCTCCGCACGAGTGTCGGCGCCGAGGTGCTGTCGGTGGCGCCCGGCGAGGTCACCCACGCGGGCCCGGTCGCCGGTCGCGGCACCGTCACCGTCGCCCATGCCGGAGGCCTGTCCAGCACGTACGAGCCCGTGGACTCCACCGTCGAGGTGGGCGAGCTGGTCGAGGCCGGTGGGGTGCTCGGCGTCGTCGGCCCCGCGCCCGGCGAGGCCGGCACGGCGACGGGCGGTCACTGCGGCGGGGGCCGCTGCCTCCACCTCGGCGCGCGGCGCGGCTCGGTCTACCTGGACCCGCTCCCGCTGTTGATCGGGGGTCGGGCGGTCCTCCTGCCCCTCGCCGGCCTCCCCGTGGTGCCCCGGCACGACCCGCCCGTGCCCTGACGGGTGCCTCACGGCCTCGGGCGCGGGCGACCCCGCGGCATCCGGCCCGGGGCGGACCCAGCGTCAGGCGCGGGGGTGCGCGATCGCGTAGGACTTCTTGAGCCGGTCGACCGACACGTGGGTGTAGATCTGGGTGGTCGCGAGCGACGCGTGCCCGAGGAGCTCCTGCACCATGCGCAGGTCGGCACCCCCCTCGAGCAGGTGGGTGGCCGCACTGTGGCGGAGACCGTGCGGGCCGAGGTCCGGCGCGTCGGGCACGTGCCGGAGCAGCTCGTGGACGACCGTGCGGATCTGGCGCTGGTCGGCTCGAGCCCCACGCCTCCCAAGCAGGAGAGCGGCGCCGCTCCCCTCCCGAACCAGGAGGGGGCGCCCCTGTTCCAGCCAGTCGACGACGGCGCGACCGGCCGGGGCCCCGAACGGGACACGCCGCTCCTTGTCCCCCTTGCCGACGACGCGAAGCACACCGAGGTCGAGGTCCACGTCATCGACATCGAGTCCGACGAGCTCACCCACCCGGATGCCGCTGGCGTAGAGCAGCTCGAGGGCCGCGCGATCCCTCAGGTGGATCGGGTCGTCATCGTCGGCGGCGACCGTGGCGACGTCCAGCAGCGCGGACGCGGATCGTTGCGCGAGCACCGGGGGCAGAGTCCGGTGCCGACGGGGCGCCGACAGCCGGAGGGAGGGGTCGGTGTCGATCCGACCGGTGCGCTCCAGCCATCGGAAGAACGTACGCAGGGAGGCGGCCGCGCGAGCGATGGTCGCACGGGCCGCACCGCGGCGGGAGATCACCCCGAGCCACGCCCTGAGGTCCGCGAGTCTGACCTCACCCAGGCCCTCGTCGCTTTCGACCCCCAGATCGTCGAGGAACACCTGCACGTCCCGCACGTAGGCGCGAACGGTGTGCGGAGACCTACCCCGCTCGGCGCGCAGGTGGCGCTGGAAAGCGCTCAACGCTGGGGGGACCGTCTCGCTCACCGCCCCACCGTCGCACCCTGGAGCATCCGAATCAACGACCGCCTCCCCCGTGGCGAACCCCAGTCGCCTTGCGCCAGCCACCGTCGACCCGCAATGCCAGGTCGTCGGCTTCGAGGGACGCGAGGACCCCGAGCAGACGCGCGACCCCCAGACCGGCAGCGACGGCCACACGATCCGTGGACGCCCCACCTCTGACGGGGAGGGCCGACCAGACGGCGTAGGCGGTGGGGTCGAGGTCGTCGACCGGTGACCGCGGTAACCCCTCGGGCGGGTCGGCGAGGTCCTCTCCGATGCGACCCGCCAGCTCGGCGACCTCCGCTGGGTCGGTGACGAGCACGGCGTCGGTCTCCCGGACCAGTGCGTGGCAACCCGCCGACGTCATGCTCGTCACCGGCCCGGGCACCGCACCCACGGGCCGGATGAGCTTGACCGCCTCCCGTGCCGTCGAGAGCGAGCCCGAGCGGAGGCTGGCCTCCACCACCACGGTCGCTCGCCCGAGGGCGGCGATGATCCGGTTGCGGGCGAGGAACCGCGAAGCGTAGGGAGCACACCCGGGTGGCACCTCGCTGACGACCGCTCCGGCGCGGGCGATGTCGCGCAGCAACCCGGTGTGGGCGCTGGGGTAGGGCCGGTCCACCCCACTGGCCAGGACGGCAACCGTCGGCCCACCGCCCGCGAGCGCACCGCGGTGGGCCGCGGCGTCGATACCGTAGGCGGCTCCGCTGACCACGGTGAACCCCCGCCCGACCAGACCCTCCCCGAGGTCGGCGGCCACCCGCAGGCCGTAGTCGGTGGCCGCCCGTGCCCCCACGACGGAGACGCTGCGCACGGTGAGGTCCGACAGAGAGGTGTCGGAGTCGACGTAGAGGCAGAACGGCGGATCGAGGAGGTCGTCGACGGCGACCGGCCATTCCGAGTCACCCGGCACGAGGACCCGGATGCGGCGACGTTCGACGACCTGGGCCACCTGGTCGAGGTCGAGCACGGCCAGGCGCGGGGCCACGTCGGAGCTCAGGCCGGACCGTCCGGCTCGCACCCTGGCGAGGGCGTCCACCGCACCCCGCTCCGCGACCTCGCGGCAGGCGGCAGGGTTGCGTGGCTCGACGAGCGCGCTCCACGCGACCCGCGCCCAGCGATCCTCCCGCTCCAGGACGCTGCGCCGACCTCCCCCCGCGGTGTCGCGCCCGACGCCGCTCACGCCACCCACCGCGCCCACGCCACCCACCGCGCTCATGCCGCGGGCCTCTCGCCGCGCCGCAGGGTGAGCGCCATCCCCACGTCGTCGCGGCCGGGCACCCCACGCCCGGCGAGGTCCGCAGCGGACCACGCGACCCGCAGCACGCGGTCGTAGCCACGCAGGGTGAGGCGACCCCGGTCCAGCGACCGGTCGAGATCCGCGGTCGCGTCTCGCGGGAGGCGGAAGGGTGGACGGCGCAGCACGTGCCCGGGCACCACCCCGTTGGTGCCCCACCCCCCGTCGGTCCACCGCACGCGCTGGACCTCGCGTGCGGCCGCCACCCGTGCGGCGACCACCGCGCTGGGCTCGCCCGACTGCTCCGCGAACGCCGCCCTGCTCACCGGCGGCACCTGCACCTGGAGGTCGACCCGGTCCATCAGCGGCCCGGAGAGTCGGCCGGCATACGACCTGATCTCCATCGGCCGACAGGTGCACTCCAGCCCCTTGCCGAAGGACCTACCGCACGGGCAGGGGTTCGCGGCCAGCACGAGGAGGAAACGGGCCGGGTAGCACACGACCTGGCGGGCCCGGGCGATCACCACCTCGCCGGACTCCAGGGGCTGGCGCAGCGTCTGGAGCACGGACGCCTTGAACTCCGGGGCCTCGTCCAGGAAGAGCACCCCCCGGTGCGCCCGGGAGATCGCACCCGGCAGGGCCACCCCGGACCCCCCGCCCACCACCGAGGCCATCGAGGCGCTGTGGTGCGGCGCGACGAACGGCGGAGTGCGGTCGAGCGTCACGACCTCTCCGACGTGGCCGGTCAACGAGCGGATCGCGTGAGTCTCCAGCGCCTCCTCGCGGGTGAGGGGTGGCAGCACGGTCACCAGCCGCTCCGCGAGCATCGTCTTGCCCACCCCCGGCGGGCCGGAGAGGAAGAGGTGGTGGCCCCCCGTCGCGGCCAGCTCGATGGCCATCCGCGCCTCCGGCTGTCCGACGACGTCCGCGAGGTCGATCCTCGGACGGGGGCTCGGGGCCTCGAGCTCAACGCGCGGGGTCGGTGGCAGCGGCTCCCCGTCGCGCGCGTCGGCATACCACCGCACGACCTCGCGCAGGGTCGCTGCGCCGTGCACGGTGACGGTGTCGACCAGTTGCGCCTCGGCGAGGTTCTCCAGTGGCACCACCACGTGGCGCACCCCGCTGCGCGCCGCCTCGAGCACCGCGGGCAGCACACCGTGCACGCCGCGGACGCTGCCGTCCAGGGCCAGCTCGCCGAGGTGCACGACGTCGCTGACGGCCCGGCGGGGCACGACCCCCGCCGCGGCCAGGACCGCGATCGCGATGGGCAGGTCGAAGGCCGAGCCGTGCTTGGGCAGCGATGCCGGCGAGAGGTTGACCGTCACCCGCTGCGACGGGATGGGCACGCCCGAGGTCGCAGCGGCCGGACGGATCCGGTCGGGGGCCTGCGCGCACGCCTTGTCGGGGAGACCGCCGATGGAGAACGCGGGGAGGCCCTGGCCGATGTGGGCCTCCACGTCCACGAGGGCACCGTCCAGGCCCATGAGCGCCACTGCCCGGGTGCGACCCAGCCCGAGGGTCACGAGCCGACCCCCACCACGTGGCGGACCTCCACCGGGCGACCCGGGCGCACCAGCACCCCGACGACGTCGATGCGGACCTGCGCGACCCCGGGGTGATGGGCCGCGAGGTAGGCCGTGGACAACCGGCGCAGCCTCAGCGCCTTGTCCCAGCGCACCGCCTCCACCGGGTCACCGAAGTGGGCGGATCGCCGCGTCTTGACCTCGCAGACCACCAGGCAGTCCCGATCGCGCGCTACGACGTCGATCTCGCCGTACTGGCACCGCCAGTTGCGGTCGAGCACCTCCAGCCCGAGGTCTCGCAGGAAGCGCACGGCCAGGTCCTCACCCCACCTCCCCAGCCGAGCACTCGGGGTGCCGCCTCGCGGTGACGCCGGAGTGGATGGCCCGGCAGGAGGGTCGGGCGACGCGGCGGTGGGAGTGGTCATGACCGGAGCCTCGTGGGTCGGCGACGCGACCACCAGAAGGATCCCCGGCCTGTGGACGACGCCGGCCGAGCGACTCCCCCTGTGGATGGGCCGTGACCCCGACCGGAGCAGGCCCGCGGCTCGGGAAAGGCAGCCGAAGTCAGCCGGTCAGAACTCGCCCTTGGGTAGCTCGAGCTCGCTCTTGGCGAGCTCCTCGACGTTGACGTCCTTGAAGGTCACCACCCGCACCGTCTTGGCGAACCGCGCCGGTCGGTAGATGTCCCACACCCACGCGTCGTGCATGGTGACGTCGAAGAACACCTCTCCCCCGTCGCTGCGCACCTTCACGTCCACGCTGTTGCAGAGGTAGAACCGTCGCTCGGTCTCCACGACGTGGGAGAAGAGCCCCACCACGTCGCGGTACTCGCGGTAGAGCGCGAGCTCCGCCTCGCTCTCGTACTTCTCGAGGTCCTCCGAGCTCATCTCTCTCCCACTCGCGTCAGGTCGGTGTCGACGGCATCCACGATCGGCTGGTGCTGCGCGGTCGGCTGCGGTGCGCTCGGCATGTCGGTCACCGCGCCATCATCGTGCATGGTGCCGGGCAGCCGCCACGAGGTGCGGTGCCAGCGGCTGGGCCCCAGCCGGCGCAGCGCGTCGAGGTGGTCGGGTGCGGCATACCCCTTGTTCTCGACCCAGCCGTATGCCGGGTGCTCACCACCGAGCCCGACCATCAGGGCGTCACGGCACACCTTGGCCAGCACGCTGGCCGCGGCCACCGAGGAGCACCGCAGGTCGGCCTTGACCATGGTCGTGACGGGCGGGGTGGGCGGGGGGCCCTCGTCGGCGAACGCGAAGAGCCCCACGTCCTGCGGGGCGGTGAGCCAGTCGTGGTTGCCGTCGAGGATGACCAGGTCGGGGCGCACGGCACACGACGCCAGGGCCCGGGTGCCGGCGAGCCGGAGGGCGGCAATGATCCCGATCTCGTCGATCTCGTCGGAGCTGGCGTGCCCCACGGAGTGGGCCAGCGCCCACCGCTCGATCCGGGGCACCATCGCCTCTCGCGCGTGGGGGGCCAGCAGCTTGGAGTCGCGCACCCCCTGAGGGGCGGACCGACAGCTCTCGTCGATGAACACCACACCCACGGAGACCGGCCCGGCCAGCGCGCCCCGGCCCACCTCGTCCATCCCCGCGAGCACCCGGTGGCCCTCGCGCTGCAGGGCACGCTCCACCCGCAGGTTGGGCGCCTTGGACCGCCGGCGGCCGTCGCGGCCGCGCGGGGCGGGACGCGCCGCTGGGCTCACGGCGACGCGGTGGGCGCCGGCACGCCGGAGAAGGTCTCGGGGTGGTCGGAGAGCCAGTGGAAACGGTTCAGGGGCCAGACGATCGAGATGGCGCGGCCGGTGATGTCGGCCACCGGCACCGAGCCCTCCGACCCGTCGTCGGAGGGGTCGTCGTGGAAGCGGGAGTCCTCGGAGTCGGAGCGGTGGTCCCCCATGACCCAGATGTGACCGGCGGGCACGGTGATGTCGAAGGGCACCGAGCTCGGGACGTCTCCGGGTTTCGTGTACGGCTCGTCGATCTCGACCCCGTTGACGCTCAGGAGCCCCGTGGTGCCGCAGCAGACGACGTGGTCCCCCGGCAGTCCGATGACCCGCTTGATGAGGTGGTCCTCGGACTCGGCCGGGAGGAGCCCGACGAAGACGAGCCCGTCGTGGACGGCGCCCCCGACGCCGGAGCGTTCCACCAGCGGGGTCTCGGGCAGCCAGCCGCCCGGGTCCTCGAAGACGACGACGTCGCCGTGGGCGAGGTCGAACGGGCCCGGGGTCAGCTTGGACACGATGACCCGGTCCCCGACCAGCAGCGTGTCCTCCATCGAGCCGGAGGGGATGAAGAAGGCCTGCACCAACCAGGTCTTGACGACGAAGGAGAGCACGAGGGCCATCGCGAGGATGACGAAGAGCTCCCGGGCGCCGGCCAGGAAGGCGGCGAACGTCCCGCGCGAGCCGTCCTCGTCCGCGGGCCCGGGCGCGGTGGTGTCCTCGTCGTCGCTGTCGTGGGCGACGTGGTCGGTGCCCACCCGGCTCACCGTGCGTCCCGGTCGAGGGTGCCGAACCGGTCGAGGGGCCACACCCGCAGCACGGCGGTGCCGACGACGTCGCCGCGGGGCACGGTGGCCGGCTGGGGCGCCTCGAGCGTCACCTGCCGCGGGTCGGCCGATCCGACGACGGCGAGCCGATGCTGCATCCCGATGTCGATGCCGAACACGCCGGACACCGAGGACAGGAGGCGCCCGATCAGGCCGTCGTCCATGGGGGTCGCGCGGTCCGCCGCGGCGCTGTCCGTGGTGTCGACCACGACGAGGTCACCGGGGCCGGGGTCGGGCGAGGCCTTCCACACGAGGACACGGTCTCCTGGTTCGACGAGGGGGGCGAGGTCGTCGCGGCTGACGACGACGCTCTGAAGGGCGAGGGCCTGCACGAGGGCGGTGAGGATGACGGTGGCCGCCACCAGCATCGCGGGCCGGGGACGGCGCGACCCGGCACCCACCACGGGGGTGGGAGCCGGGTCGACGGCGGTCGGCGCGCTCACCCGAGGAGCGTAGTCGCCCGACATGTCAGCAGGGCGCCAGGTGCCGGTGACTAGCGGGCCACCGGGGTGTCGCGCTTCTCCTTGATCTTCGCCGCCTTGCCGCGAAGGTCACGCAGGTAGTACAGCTTCGCGCGGCGCACGTCACCACGGGTCACGAGCTCGATGTGGTCGATGATCGGCGTGTGGAGCGGGAAGGTGCGCTCGACACCCACCCCGAAGGAGACCTTGCGCACGGTGAAGGTCTCGCCGATGCCACCACCGTGGCGGCGGATGACGACACCCTTGAAGACCTGGACGCGGGCGCGCGTGCCCTCGATGACCTTGACGTGGACGTTGACCGTGTCACCGGCGCGGAACGCCGGGACGTCGGATCGCAACGACGCCTGGTCGATCTCGTCGAAACGCTGCATGACGGATGTCGCTTTCTCGGGGCCTGCCACAGGTCAGCCGCGGGTGTCGGTGGTGCTTCGTCGTGTGGTGCGCTCCACCGGGCCGCATGCTGGTCGGACCGGGGTCCGGGCACTCCCCCTGTGGCGGGGGCCGTTCGTCGGCGGGGCGCAGCGACCCAGTCTGCCAGAGGGGACCGGACACGGCGAAATCCTCACGCCCACCGGCCCCGGTCCGAGCAATGCGGTCTGGTGCAAGCGCGCGGCTCCGCGGCCGGGTCAGGTCGACAGAGCGGGTGCGCGGGGAGGGCGACGGCATACGGTATGCCGGTGACGATCGACCCGGGCTGGCCTGTCGCCGTGGCGATCGTCCTCTTGCTGACCCTCACGATCACGATGTACGTCCTCGGGGATCTGCCCCACCCGCGCTCGACCGTGGTCGCGGCGGCCAGGGCGATGGTGCAGCTGAGCATCGCGGCGCTCGTGATCGCCAGCGTGGTCAGCTCGCTCGCGCTGTCGGTCCTCTTGCTCTGCGGGATGTTCGTCGTCGCCGTGGTCACCACGGTGCGGCGCGTGGAGGCCAGGGCGGCGTGGCCGTGGGCGTGCGTCGCGATGCTCGCCGGCCTGCTGCCCGTCGTCACGATCATCCTGGTGACGCGCACCGTGCCGCCCACCGGGATCGCCCTCGTCCCGGTCGTCGGCATCCTCGCGGGGAACACGATGAACGGCCACACCCTCGCCTGTCGGAGGTCGTTCGCGGCGCTGCGCGAGGAGCAGGGGCAGTACGAGGCGGCCCTGTCGATCGGGCTCACCCGCTCGCAGGCCGTGGGCGAGGTGATCCACCGCCGGGTGCCCGAGGCGCTCATCCCCGGCCTGGACCAGGTGCGCACAGCCGGCGTCGTGACGCTGCCCGGGGCGTTCATCGGCGTGCTGCTCGGTGGTGGCACACCCGCCCAGGCCGCCGCCGCGCAGGTGCTCGTGCTCATGGGGATCATGGCGGCGCAGACCACGACGGCCGTGGTCGCGGAGCGTCTCATCGGGAAGGGGCTCCTGCTGCCCGACGACCTCAAGGCCACCCTCCGCCCCTGACGTGCGCCCCTCCCCCACCCCCCATCCCTAACCTCTGCTAGCAGAAGTTAGGTCACCAACCATAGGCAGGAACCTGTGGTTCGCGCGCGAACGTCTGCTGAGCGACTGCGCCCACCACTCCCGGATGCCGTGGCACCGGCACCACCCGCGCGGACGGCATCCGCTCACCATCCTGACTCAGCAGAGGTTGCTTCCGGGTCCACAGGTTGCACCCTGTGGCTGGCGTCCTAACCTCTGCTAGCAGAGGTTAGGTGGGACTACCTGGGGCGGAGGGCGGGGGCGACGAGGTCGGGATGGGTGGGTCGGGATGGGTGGGTCGGGCTTGGCGGGCGGGCGGACGGGCTCAGGAGCCTCGGCGCTTGGTGAGGTCGACGGCACCGGGGTAGGTGGGCTCTCCCGGCGCGAGCCGGTACCCCGCACGGCGGTAGAACCGCTGGTTGTCCTGCGCGAGCACGCCGGTCGTCAGCCAGAAGCGGGTCACCGACGCGGGGGCCGCGGCCTCCACGAGCGCGAGCAGCTCGCGCCCCAGCCCGCGCCCCTGCAAGTCAGGCGCCACCATGAGCCGGCCGACCTCCCAGACCGCCTCGTCGCCGGGCCGCACCCGCCCGCGCACGGACCCCAGCAGACGACCGGGGATGCCGTCCACCGACCTGGTGCGCACGGCATACGTGGTCCAGTCCGCCACCCCCGCGACGACGTCCTCGAGCGTCTCGGCCAGCGGCGGAACCACCCACCTCTCCTGAGCCCGAAGCCCCTCCTCGACCCAGCACGCCCGTTGGAGGACGAGCAGCTCCGGGGCGTCGGCGGGCACCGCGAGCCGCACGTCGAGGTCAGCCAGGGACCCGGTCGTCGCCGAGACCGGGAGGAGGTCGGGGCGGCGGGCGGCCGTGCGGGCGAGCCGCTCCTGGTGGCGCCAGGCGGCGATCGCCCCGTGGTCGCCGGACAGCAGCACGGGAGGCACGCCGCGCACGGTGCCGTGGTCGTCCCAGGACGACGGGCGGGTGTAGAGGCAATACTCCAGCAGCCCGTCCTCGTGCGACTCCTCGACGAGGGACTCGGAGTTGCCGACCACCCCGGGCAGCAGCCGCCCGACCGCCTCCACCATGGCGAGCACGGCAACCTCCCCGCCGTTGAGCACGTAGTCGCCGAGCGAGACCACCGTCACCGGCATCCGCTCCACCGCGTGGTCGTACACGCGCTCGTCGATCCCCTCGTAGCGGCCACACGCGAAGGCCAGCCACGGCTCCTCCGCGAGCTGCCGGGCCAGCGCCTGCGTGAACGGCACGCCGCCGGGCCCGGGCACGACGAGGTGCGGCACAGGGGCACCGCCCGGCCCCGGCCCGTCGGCCACCACCGCGTCGAGCGCAGCCGCCCACGGCTCGGGCTTCATCACCATGCCCGCGCCACCGCCGAACGGGCTGTCGTCGACGGTGCGGTGCCGGTCGTGGGTGAAGTCGCGCAGGTCGTGCACCCGCACGTCGAGGATGCCGTCGCGCCGCGCCTTGCCGATGAGCGAGAGGTCGAGGGGCGCGAGGTAGTCGGGGAAGATCGTGACGACGTCCAGGCGCACGGGGCTCACTCCGCCAGGTCGAGCAGGCCCGCGGGCAGGTCGAGCACGACGGTGCCACCCTCGACGTCGACCTCCGGCACGAGCGCCTCGACGAACGGCACCCGGGCCAGGCGCCCGTCCGGAAGGCGCACCCCGAGCCGGTCCTGGACGGCGCCGACCTCGAGGGAGGCGACCTCGCCCAGCACCTCTCCGGACGGCGAGACCGCCCGCAGGCCGACGAGCTCGGCCTCGCCGAAGACGTCGTCCTCCGCCGGGCCATCGTCCGCCAGCTCGTCGGCGTCCACGACCAGGCGGGTGCCCCGCAGGCTCTCGGCTCCCGTGCGGTCGGGGATCTCCTCGAAGCCCACGAGCCAGACGCCGTTGTGCACGCGGGTGGAGCGGATGGTCAGCGCCCTGGGCACCCCGGTGCCGGTCGTGGCCTCCGTGTCGATCACCGTGCCGACGCCCAGCCGGCGCTCCGGCTCGTCGGTGTGCAGCTGCACGGTCACTTCGCCGTTCAGGCCGTGCGGCTTGCCGATCCGGGCGATGACGGTGGGGTCGGTCACGGGGTCCATCCTGTCGGGAAAGACGACGGCGGGGTATGCCGGGGAGTCTCCTCCCGGCATCCCCCGCCGATCGTGTGGTCGGGTCAGCGGACCCGGTCGGTGTCGACGATGTCGATGCGGATCTGGCGCCCACCTGCGAGCGCACCCATGACGGTGCGCAGGGCGCTCGCGGTGCGACCGGAGCGGCCGATGACCCGGCCGAGGTCCTCGGGGTGCACGCGCACCTCGAGGATCTCACCGCGGCGCTGGTCCTTCAGGCGCACCTGGACCTCGTCCTTGTGGTCGACGATGCCGGTCACGAGGTGCTCGAGGGCCTCCTCGAGCACGGTCAGGCCTTCTCGGCCGTGGCGTCGGCGTCGACGTCGACGCTCTCGGCGGCAGCCTCGCCACCGTCGGTGTCGGCCGCCGGGGCAACCTCGGCCGGCGCCGCAGCCTCGTCCTCGGCCGGGGCTGGGGTCTCGGCCGGCGCCTCGGCGACAACCTCGTCGGCCTTCTTGGCGGGACGCTTGCGCGGCGTGGTGGCGCCGGTGCCGTCGTCGGAGGAGGAGGACCGGCCGGCGGCAGCGAGGGCGGCCTCGTACAGGTCCTTCTTGGAGGTCTTGGCCTCCTTGAACCTCAGGGTGCCCTCGGCGCCCGGCTCGCCCTTGTACTGCTGCCAGTCACCGGTGATCTTCAACAGCGCGGCAACCGCCTCGGTGGGCTGGGCGCCTTGGGAGAGCCAGTACTGCGCGCGCTCGCCGTCGATCTGGATGACGGAGGGCTCCTCGGTGGGGTGGTACTTGCCGATCTCCTCGATGGCCCGGCCATCGCGCTTGGCGCGCGAGTCCATGACGACGACGCGGTAGAACGGTGCATGGATCTTGCCCATGCGCTTCAGACGGATCTTGACGGCCACTGGTGTGGTCTCCTGCTCTGTGTCGTGAGCGCGGCGAGACCGCGCACGGATCGCGCGGGGGGCCGGAGCTCGGTGTAGGCGTCCGGTCCTGCCGAGGAAACTCCGGCCGGACGGGTACAGCCGCCCATTCTGCCAGAGCGTGGACCGCGGGCCGAATCCGGAACCGGAAGCCCCGACCTCAGCGGCTGCTCCAGGCGTCAGGGGTGGCGGCCATGGTGGTCACCCGGCAGGGCAGCTCACCGGCCAGGACGTCGGCCAGCGAGGTCCCGTCGAGCACCTCGCGCAGGCTGGCTCGCAGGGCGACCCACACCGTGGGGAGGTGAGCGGCGACGCCCTCGTACCTCGTCTCCTGAGGACGCAGGCCGCGCACCTCGGCCAGCGGGCCGTCGACGGCGCGAAAGACGTCACCGAGGGTGATCTCGGCCGCGGGACGACCGAGGGAGTAGCCGCCGCGAGCACCGCGAGTGCTCCGCACGAGACCGCTGACCCGCAGGTCCCCGACGATGGCTTCGAGGAACTTGCGCGGGAGGTCCTGGGCGGAGGCGAGTGCCTCCACGCTCACCGGGTCGGCACCGGTGCGCGCGGCGTCGGCCAGGGCCAGCATCGCCCGGACGGCGTAGTCGGTGCGGGCGGAGATGTGCACCGGGTCAGTGTCCCATTTCTGCAAACCCGCCACGCGACTTCGGCCGAGATGGTAGAACTCCTACTAAGTCCATCTGAATACATCTCACAGGAGCACTCATGCGCAAGATCATCCTTCTCGCCCTGGTGGGGCTCGGCGCCCAGCTGGTCGACGGGTCCCTCGGGATGGCCTACGGGGTCACCTCCACGACCCTGCTGCTGGCCATCGGCACCAACCCGGCCCGCCGCGTCCGCCACCGTCCACCTCGCCGAGATCGGCACCACCCTGGCCTCCGGCGCGTCGCACTGGAAGTTCGGCAACGTCGACTGGCAGGTGGTGCGCCGGATCGGGATCCCGGGGGCGATCGGCGCCTTCGCCGGTGCCACCTTCCTCTCCAGCCTGGACACCTCGGTCGCCGCCCCGGTGATGTCCCTGATCCTGCTGGCCCTCGGCCTCTACGTGCTGGGCCGGTTCACGGTGCGCGGCCTGCGCACCGACCGGCTCGGGCAGCCGCTGCGCAAGCGCTTCCTCACCCCGCTGGGCCTGTTCGGTGGCTTCATCGACGCCACCGGCGGTGGCGGCTGGGGGCCGGTCGGCACCCCGGCGATCCTCGCCAGCGGGCGCCTGGAGCCGCGCAAGGTCATCGGCTCCATCGACACCAGCGAGTTCCTCGTGTCGATCGCCGCGAGCCTGGGCTTCCTGCTCGCCCTCGGCACCCAGGGCATCAACCCCGCCTGGGTCCTCGCTCTCCTCGCGGGCGGTCTCGTCGCCGCCCCGATCGCCGCCTGGCTCGTGCGGCATGTGCCGCCGCGGGTGCTCGGGTCCGCGGTCGGCGGGCTCATCGTGCTGACCAACTCCCGCACCCTCCTGCGCAGCGACTGGGTCGACGCCCCCGACGTCACCCGGTATGCCGTCTACGCGCTGATCGCGCTGGTCTGGGCCGCCGCCGTCGCCTGGTCGGTGCGGGCCCACCGCGCCGAGCGCGACCTCGACCTCGAGCGCGCCCTCGAGCCTGCCTGAGCTCCCCGCCATGAGTGCGGAAGTGGTTGCCCCGGCAACCACTTCCGCACTCGTTGCATGGAGAGGGAGGAGGTCAGGCGACGACGCGGCCGCGAAGCACGACGCGCGACGGGGCAGCCAGCACGGCGAGGTCCGCCCGAGGGTCGGCCTCGTAGACCACGAGGTCGGCCTCCTCCCCCTCCTCCAGCCCGGGCCGACCCAGCCAGGCGCGCGCCGCCCACGACGCGGCACCCAGCGCCTCCAGGGCGCCGAGCCCCGCCCGGCCGAGCATGGCCACCTCCTGGGCGACCAGCCCGTGGGGCAGCGACCCACCAGCGTCGGTGCCGACGTAGACCGGCACCCCCGCCTCGTGGGCCGCGGCGACGGTGGCGAAGCGTCGCTCGTGCAGGTCGAGCATGTGGCCGTGGTAGTTCGGGAACTTCTCCCGCGCGGGCTCGGCGATCTCGGGGAAGGTGTCGATGTTGACCAGGGTCGGCACGATGGCGATGCCCTGGGCAGCGAAGGCCGACACGGTGTCGTCCTCCAGCCCGCAGGCGTGCTCGATGCAGTCGGTGCCGCCGGCGGCGAAGTCGCGCAGCGACTCCTCCCCGAAGCAGTGCGCGGTGACCCGGGCCCCCTCCTCGTGGGCGGCCGCGATGGCCTGGGCCAGCACGTCTCGCGGCCAGCACGGGGTGAGGTCGCCGGCATCCCGGTCGATCCAGTCGCCGACGAGCTTGACCCACCCGTCGCCCGAGCGTGCCTCGAGGCGCACCTGGTCGACGAGCTGGTCGGGCTCGACCTCCCACGCGTAGTTGCGGATGTAGCGCCGGGTCCGGGCGATGTGGCGGCCGGCCCGGACCAGCCGCGGCAGGTCCTCGCGATCCTGTACCCAGCGGGTGTCGGCCGGTGACCCCGCATCGCGGAGCAGCAGGGCGCCGGCGCCGCGGTCGGCCAGCGCCTGGGCCTCGGCGGTCGCGTCGTCGGTGGCGCCGTGGGCGTCGAGCCCGATGTGGCTGTGGGCGTCGACCAGCCCCGGCAGCACCCAGCCGGGCACCGTGGTGACGTCGTGGTCGGCGGTGGGTGCGGCATACGTGATCCGCCCCCCGACCACCCAGCCCTGCTCGCGGACGTCGTCGGGGCCCACGAGGACCGGACCGGTGAGGTGCAGCACCTGTGCCATGGCCCGACCCTAGCGGGGCTGTCCCGGCGTCGGGCTCAGGCGCCCTGGGCCCGGCCCACGGTGTAGCGCATGTCCTGCCAGACCACCACGGTGCCGGTCTCGTCGCGCGCCTCGTCGAGGATCTCGGCGGCCCGGGCCACCAGCGTGGGCCGCTCCTCCGGCGGCACCAACGACCACATGGCCCGCTGGCCGGTGCTCATCGAGAACCGCTCCCACCCGTCGACGTCGCCCCACGGGACAGGGACCCGGCGGGTGGTCGTGACGACGTCGGTGGCTCCTGCGTCGAGGAGCAGGGCCTGCACGCCGGCATCACTGGAGAAGGGGCTCTGCGGGCCGACCACCTTCGGGTCGAGCATCGCGGGTGGGAGATACGGCCGGAAGAGCGCGTTGACCCGGGTCCACGCCGAATGCTCCGCCCCCATGGTGCTCAGCCCGATCCGGCCGCCCGGGGCGAGGAGCCGCACCCACCGGGCGAGGGACCCGGCCGGGTCGGGTAGGAAGAACAGGACCAGCGAGGAGGCCACGACGTCGTACCCACCGAGCGGCAGGTCCGGGTCGGCGGCATCCATCTCGATGGTCCGCGCCCGGTGCCCCTGGCGCTCCAGGAGGGCACGCGTGTGCTCGACCATGGCCGGGCTCAGGTCGATCGCGTCGAGCGACCCGGAGGGCAGCACGGCGTCCGCGAGCAGGGTGGTCAGTGCGCCCCGGCCACAGCCGATGTCGAGCGCACGCTCCCCCTGGCGAGGTGCGAGGGCGCCCAGCAGGCCCTCGGCAGTGGGGCCGAAGAAGGGCACCCCACTCTGGTCGTAGTCGTCGGCGATGGCGTCGAACGTCGCCCGGACCCTCGCAGTGGAGTCCTGCCCAGTCGTGGTCATCGGGTCAGTATCGTCCCGGGCGTCCTTGACGGATAGGGGACGAGAGAGGGCGCCACGATTGCTCAGCCGGCCTGCACCGAGCGCACGACCCGACGAAGGGTCTGCGTGACCACCTCCGGGGCCTGGGAGTGCACCCAGTGGCCAGCGCCCTTGACGGTGACCAGTCGGGTGCGCGGGAAGAGGGCGCGCATCGCGGGCAGGTCCTCGGCGCGGACGTACTCCGACGCACCCCCCGCGAGCCAGAGCACCGGGCCCTCGTATGCCGGGGCGCCGGTGTCGGGGAAGTCCGCGATGCGGGAGTCAGGGCCATGCGCGGCGTCGGCCGCGACGAGGTCGAGGTTGGACTGCCAGGACCACGTCTCGCCGTGGCGGCGGAGGTTCTGGAGCAGGAACGCCTTGACACCGGGATCGGGCTCCTGGAACCGGGCCTCGGCGTCACCGCGGCTGCCCAGCTCACCGAGGGGGAGGGCGCGCATCTCCTCGATGTAGCCGGTGAACCGCTCGAGGTCGCCGTAGTGCTTCGGCGCGATGTCGACGACGACGAGGCTCTTGATGAGGTCCGGGTGCTCCAGGGCCAGCACCATGGCGACCTTGCCCCCGAGGGAGTGACCGACGAGCACCCACTGCTCCCCCGGGGCCGCGGCCGACAGCGTCTCCGCGACCCGGGCGGCGTACCCCCCGTAGGAGAACTCCTCACTCCAAGGAGACCGGCCGTGGTCGGGGAGGTCGACGAGCAGGCAACGGGCGTCGGTGCCTTGGGGGCCGGCCAGTGCCTTGGCGATCTGCGTCCAGTTCCGTCCCTGCCCGAACAGCCCGTGGAGGAAGGCGACGCGGGGCCCGCCGGTGCCGACCGAGAGCGTGTGCAGGCCGGTCGCCGCCCCGGGGGTCACGAGCCCAGGAACTTCTCGAAGCCCTTGGGCAGCGACGCGGGGTCGATGGCCGCGGGCTCGGCCGCGCCCTTGCCCGAGGCACCCGCACCGAACGACCCACCGGCCGGCGTCGACGGGCGCGACGCGACGGCCCGCTCCTCTGCGGCCCGCTTGGCCGGGTTGCCCGACTTGGACTTCTTGCGCTGCGGGGCCTGCTGGCGACCCTTCTTGCCCGCTCCCCCGCCCATGCCCGGCATGCCCGGCATCCCGGGCACGCCACCGCCCTTGGCGAGCTGCTTCATCATCTTCTGCGCCTCGCCGAAGCGCTCGAGGAGCTGGTTGATCTCGGAGGTGGTGACCCCCGAGCCCCTGGCGATGCGGGCGCGGCGGGAGCCGTTGATCTGCTTCGGGTGGTTGCGCTCGAACGGGGTCATCGAACGGACGATGGCCTCGACGCGGTCGAACTCGCGCTCGTCGAAGGCATCGATCTGGGCCTTCATCTGGCCCATGCCCGGCATCATCCCGAGGAGCTGCTTGAGCGAGCCCATCTTCTTGATGGCCGCCATCTGCTGGAGGAAGTCGTCGAAGGTGAAGTCCTCGGCCGCGAGGAACTTGCGCTCCATTTCGGCGGCCTCGGTGCGGTCGAAGGCCTTCTCGGCCTGCTCGATGAGGGTGAGCACGTCACCCATGTCGAGGATCCGCGACGCCATCCGGTCGGGGTGGAAGACCTCGAAGTCCTTGACCTGCTCGCCGGTGCTCGCGAACATGATCGGCCGGCCGGTGACCGACGCCACCGACAGGGCCGCTCCACCGCGGGCGTCGCCGTCGAGCTTGGAGAGCACGACCCCGGTGAACTCCACGCCCTCGAGGAACGCCTCGGCCGTCTCGACCGCGGCCTGGCCGATCATCGCGTCGATGACGAAGAGCACCTCGTCGGGCTGGACCGCGGTGCGGATGTCGGCGGCCTGCTGCATGAGGTCGGCGTCGACGGCGAGCCGGCCCGCGGTGTCGATGATGACGACGTCGTGCTGCTTGGCCCGGGCCTCGGCCACGCCGGCGCGCGACACGGCCACCGGGTCACCGTGGGACCGGGTGCCCTCGCCGCCTCCCGAGACCGCGTCGTGCCCGAAGACGTTGCCCCGCTCCGGAGCGAAGACCGGCACCCCCGCGCGCTCACCGACCACCTGGAGCTGGGTGACGGCGTTCGGGCGCTGGAGGTCGGCCGCCACGAGGATCGGGGTGTGCCCCTGGTCCTTGAGCCAGCGGGAGAGCTTGCCGGCCAGCGTCGTCTTTCCGGACCCCTGGAGACCGGCGAGCATGATGACCGTCGGCGGCTGCTTGGCGAAGCGGATGTTGCGGGTCTGACCACCGAGGATCGAGACCAGCTCGTCGTTGACGATCTTGACGACCTGCTGGGCCGGGTTGAGCGACTCGCTGACCTCGGCCCCGAGGGCCCGCTCCCGCACGTTGTGGGTGAACTCCTTGACCACGGGCAGCGCGACGTCGGCGTCGAGCAGCGCGAGGCGGATGTCGCGGACCGTCTTGTTGACGTCGGACTCGGAGAGGCGACCCTTCGAGCGGAGGTTCGAGAAGGTCGCGGTCAGGCGGTCGGAGAGGCTGGTGAACACCGACCAAGGCTAACGGGCGAGCGGGCGTCCTCGATCCTCCACCCACGGCGAGCACTGCGGGCGCGGGGCCGTGCCATGCTGCAGACATGGTGACCTCACCCCCCACGGCGACCCTGCTCATCCTCGGTGCCGGAGGTGACCTGACCCACCGGCTGCTCCTCCCGGGCCTGGCCAGCCTGCTCGCCGTGGAGCCCGACCGGCGGGTGCGGGTGGTCGGTGCGGACCGGGTCGAGCTGTCCGCGAAGCAGTGGAGCGACCGGCTCACCGGTGCCTTCGAGAGCACTGACGCACCGAAGAAGGTCATCAAGGCGGCCTCCGCCGGCACGGCCTACGTCCAGGCGGACCTGTTCGACGAGCAGTCGCTGCGCGACCTCGTCGCCGGGTGCGGTGACGGCCCGCTCGTCATCTTCTTCGCCCTCCCGCCCGAGGTCACGATGAAGGTGTGCGACCTGCTGCCCCGGGTCGACCTGCCCGAGACCACGCGCCTCGCGCTGGAGAAGCCGTTCGGAACCGACAAGGCCTCGGCGGTCCGGTTCAACCGGCTGCTGCATCGGATCGTCCCGGAGGAGGACGTCTACCGGATCGACCACTTCCTCGGTGTCGCGACCGTCTTCAACCTCATCGGGCTCCGGTTCGCCAACCGGGTCCTCGGCTCGATCTGGAGCGCGGAGCACATCGAGCGGGTCGAGGTGGTCTACGACGAGGACCTCGCCCTCGAGGGTCGCGCGGGCTACTACGACCACGCAGGTGCGCTGCGGGACATGCTCCAGAGCCACCTGCTGCAGGTGATGGCGCTCTTCGCGATGGAGTCGATCGCGACGCTGGGCGCCCGTGAGCTCCAGGACCAGAAGGCCCAGGTGCTGCGGGCCACCCGGCTGTGGGGCAACTCCCCGAAGCGCTCGTCGAGGCGCGCCCGCTACACGGCCGGGAAGATCGGTCGGCGCTCGGTGCCCGACTACACCGCCGAGGACGGGGTCGACGCCGGTCGTGGCACGGAGACCCTGGCCCAGATCACCCTGGAGGTGGCCAACAGCCGGTGGAGCGGGGTGCCGTTCGTGCTGCGCAGCGGCAAGGCCCTCGGCGCCCCGCGGAAGCAGGTGGTCGCCCACTTCCGCGACGTCGCGCACCTACCCACCGGCTTCGAAGGGCCCTCCGGCGGCGACCGGCTCGTCATCGACCTCAAGCCCGGCGCCGTGTCCCTGACCCTGACCATGAACGCCGAGGGCGACCCCGTCGACCTCGAGCAGAAGACCCTGACGACCACGTTGGCGGGCCCCCGGATGCTGCCCTACGGCGAGGTGCTCGGGGAGGTGCTCGACGGGATCCAGCTGCTGACGGTGCGCGGTGACACCGCCGAGGAGTGCTGGCGGGTCATGGCCCCGGTCATCTCCGCCTGGTCGCGCGACGCGGTGCCGATGGAGGAGTATGCCGCGGGGTCGTCAGGGCCCGACGGCTGGCTCCCGAGCTGATCCCCCCTCCCCCTCCCCCCGGGCCCGCGCAAACAATCGACCAATAGGTCACTTCTTTACGAGCCGGGGCGGGCTGGGGCCGCAAACAATCGTCCTATTGGTCAGTTGTTCACGGGAGGCGGGATGCCGGACGCAGGGCTTGCGCTCAGGTCTCGATGCCGTCGCAGGTGTCCATGACCAGGCTGACGGCCTGGGCCACCCGGGGCGGCGGAAGGGGCAGCCCCTCGGCCCCGGTGAGGTAGAAGGTGTCCAGCGTCTGGCCGGCGTACGTCGCGATGTGGGCCGAGCGCACGGAGATCCCCGCCCGGGCCAGCGCGGCCCCGAGCTCGTGCAGCAGGCCCGGCCGGTCCTGGGCGCGCACCTCGAGGACCGTGGCCTCGTTGCTGGCGCCCGGCACCACGAGCGCACGGGACTGCCCCGGTGACCCGGTGCCGGTCCGGCCCGAGGGTCGAGGCAGGTGGGCCCGGCGCCGGTCCAGGGTGGAGAGCGGCCCCCGGTCCCCCCTGCCGAGACGTGCGAGCCCTCGGGAGATGCGCTCGGGCTCGGGCTCCGCTCCGCTCGGGGACTCCACGTGCCACTCGTCGGCCGCGATGCCGTTGACGGTGCGCAGGATGGCCGTGCGCACCGTCAGCCCCTCGGCCGCCAGCAGGCCCGCCGTGTCCGCGAAGAGGCCCACCCGGTCCAGGTCGGTGATGTCGAGGCGATGGGTGCCACCGGCCGCGATGACGCGCACCGCGGGCTCACCGCCCCGCACCGCGGCCGCGATCACCGGGTCGATGCTCGTGCCGGTGTCGTCCCGGTGGTTGGTGGCGGACACGGCCGACAAGGACCGGGCCGGCGTGTCGAGGCGCGCGCGCACCGCCGTCGCGAGCTGGTCCAGGAGCGTGGCGCGCCAGTCGGTCCAGGCCGCCGGACCAGCAGCGGACGCGTCGGCCTCGGTGAGGGCGAGGAGTAGCTCGAAGACGTCCCGGTCGCCGCCCACCGCCGCGAGGGCCGCCTCGATGGTCGCAGGGTCCTGGTGGTCCCGTCGGGTGGCCAGCTCGATGAGCGTCAGGTGCTCGCGCACGAGGGTCACCAACGTCTGCACGTCGCAGGGCGGCATCCCCCACCGCTGCACGATCACCTCGGTGCGCCGGGCGCCCTCGACGGAGTGGTCGTGGGCGCCGCGCACCTTGCCGATGTCGTGGAGCAGCGCGGCGAGGAGCAGCAGGTCGGGGCGGGCGACGCGCCGCACCAGGCCGGATGCGCGCACCACCGTCTCGACGAGGTGGCGGTCCACGGTGTGCCGGTGCACGGCGTTGCGCTGTGGCCGCGACCGCACGTCGGACCACTCGGGCAGCCACCCGCCGACGATGCCGACCTGGTCCAGCCCCTCCCACACGCCGACCAGCCCGGGGCCGCAGGCGAGGAGGTCGCCGAGCAGGCTCCGAGCAGCCGCCGGCCACGGTGTGGGCAGGGGCGGTGCGGTGCTGGCGAGGTTGTCCAGAGTGGCGGGAGCGATCGGGAGGCCGGCTCGAGCGGCGACGACGGCCGCCCGCAGGGGAAGGGTCGCATCGGACTCGGCGAGGCGCGGTGCACCGAGGACGACCTCGCCGTCGCTCGCGAACATGCCGTGGCCGAGCGGGGTCATCTGCGGTCGGCGCGGACCGACCCGAAGGGTGCGTGCCCGCTGGGACTGACCGGCCCGGCGCAACGTGCCGTCGAGGGAGTAGGCGATGAGGCGCCCCGCTGCCGACACCCCCGTGAGGAGGTCGTCCGCGTCGGGGTGACCGAGCAGCGCCGCGACCGCGTCGTGGTCCTCGCGTCCGAGCCGGTCCCTGCTGCGGCCGGTCACGACGTGCACGGCGTCGCGCACGTCGAGGAGCAGCGCGTATGCCGTGTCGACGCCCTGGCCGTGCGGTCGGTCGGCGAGCCAGGCCTCGGTCAGGGCCCGAAGCACCGCCATGTCGCGGAGCCCGCCGTGGGCCTCCTTGAGCTCGGGCTCGATCGACTGCGCCAGCTCACCCTGGCGCTGGTGGCGCGCAGTCACCGCCTCGACGAGCTGCGGGAGGCGCCGGCGCGCGTTGCCGCGCCAGTCGTGGGCCACGGTGGCCCGCGCCGCGACGACGAGCTCGGAATCGCCCGCCAGCGACGTGAGGTCGAGGAGCCCCACGGCCGCGGTGAGGTCGGCGGCCGCCACCTGCCGGCACTGCGTGACGGTGCGCACGCTGTGGTCCAGGCGCACCCCGGCATCCCAGATGGGATACCAGATGCGGTCCGCGAGGGCCGTGAGCTCCTTGGTGGGCAGGGAGCGTTCGGAGTGCACGAGCACGAGGTCGTAGTCGCTGAGCGGCCCGGCGTCTGCGCGACCGAGGCTGCCGACGGCGGCGAGCGCCACCCCGTCGATCCGTGCCCCACCGGTGGCCTCGCGCCAGACCTGCGCGAGCCAGTCCCGGTTGAACGCGGAGAGCGCGGCCCGGCGCGCCTGGCCGGCACCGGCGACGTGGAAGTCGCGGGTGCCGGCCAGGTCGAGCCGCCGGGATCCGATCTCGCTCGAGGGGGTGGGCATCCGCTAGATCGCCTCGACGCCGCGTTCCCCGGTGCGGACGCGCGCGACGTCCTCCACCGGCATGACCCAGACCTTGCCGTCGCCGATCCGCCCGGTCTGCGCGGACTTGAGGATGACGTCCACGACGGAGGACGCGTCCATGTCGTCGACGAGGATCTCGACCCGGCTCTTGGGGACGAAGTCCACGGTGTACTCCGCGCCGCGGTAGACCTCGCTGTGCCCGCGCTGCCGGCCGTAGCCCTGGGCCTCACTGATGGTCATGCCCTGGATGCCGTAGGCCTCCAGCGCCTCCTTCACCTCGTCGAGCTGGTGCGGCTTGATGACTGCGGTGACGAGCTTCATGACTTCGCCCCTTCCAAGGTGCTCTTCTCGTCGTGGTGGCGGGCGTCGTGCTGGCTGCCCGATCCCGAGACGCCCATGCGGCCGCCGCGGGAGACGAGGTCGTAGGCGGACTCGGCGTGCTCGGCCTGGTCGATGCCAGCCTGCTCGACGTCCTCCTCGATGCGCCAGCCCATGGTCGCCTTGAGGGCGAGGGCGATGACGAGGGTGACCACACCGGAGACGACGAGCGAGCCGAGGGCCACGAGCACCTGCACGACGGTCTGGTCGAACCCGTCACCGTAGAGCAGGCCACCGGAGGTGGCGAGCAGGCCCGCACCGATGGTGCCCCAGAGGCCGGCGACGAGGTGGACACCGACGACGTCGAGGGAGTCGTCGTAGCCGTAGCGGAACTTCAGGCCCACCGCGAGGGCGGAGAGGCCACCGGCGACGACGCCGAGGAGGAGCGACCCGAGCGGGCTCAGCGCCCCACAGGCCGGGGTGATCGCGACCAGCCCGGCGACCACGCCGGACGCGGCGCCGACCGAGGTGGCGCGACCGTCGCGGAACTTCTCGACCAGGAGCCAGCCGATCATCGCCGCGCAGGTCGCCGCGGTCGTGTTGACCCACACCAGGGCAGCGGTGCCGTCGGCCGCGAGCTCGGACCCGGCGTTGAAGCCGAACCAGCCGAACCACAGCAGGCCTGCGCCGATCATCGTGAGGGGCACGTTGTGCGGTCGCATGGCGACCTTGCCGAACCCGAGGCGCTGACCGACGACCAGGGCGAGCACGAGGCCCGCCATACCGGCGTTGATGTGGACCACGGTGCCGCCGGCGAAGTCGATCGGCGCGACGTTGGCCGCCCCGTCGGTGGAGCCGAAGACCAAGGAGGACAGGCTCCTCTCGGCACCGGAGAGCAGGCCGCCACCCCACACCATGTGGGCGATCGGGAAGTAGGCGAAGGTCACCCACAGGCCCGAGAAGACCATCCAGGTGGAGAACTTCACCCGGTCGGCGACCGCACCGCTGATGAGCGCGACGGTGATCACGGCGAAGGTGAGCTGGAACCCGACGAACGCGAGCTCAGGGATGTTGCCGTATCCCTCGTACGCGAACGGGTTGATCACCCCGTCGGTGCCGGCAAGTCCGAACTTCTCGAACGGGTTCGCGATGATCCCGCCGACGTCGGTCGAGCCGAAGGACATCGAGTAGCCGTAGAGGACGTAGATGATGCCGACGACGCCCATGGCGCCAAAGGACATCATCATCATGTTGAGGACTGACTTCGCCCGGGTCATGCCGCCGTAGAAGAGGGCGAGACCGGGTGTCGTCATGACCAGGACGAGTGAGGCGCAGAGGATGACGAACGCGGTCGAGGCGTAGTCGATCTGGTCTGCTGCCTCGGCAAAGGGCATCAGTGGTGTGCTCATGGCGACAACCATCGGCGCGGTGGGTTTCGCGGCCCGCGTCCTTGTGTTTCGTCGATGTTGCATCGGGGGCCCCGATGTAAGCATCCGGTTTCGGGGGCTCGTCGGTCCCGCATGGTGAGACCGCGCGTCCGTGCGACGATGACGCCGTGACCGCCGCCCCCACCCCTGTGCTCGTCTTCGACGGCGACTGCGCGTTCTGCAGCACCACGGCGCGGTTCGTCGCGGACCGCCTCCGCGGGCCGCAGGGGTCCTACGCCGTGGAGCCTTGGCAGCGCCTGGACCTGACCGCGCTGGGTCTGACCCCGCAGGAGTGCGACGAGGCGGTGCGCTGGGTGGCCGTGGACGGCATCCGGTATGCCGGGCACGCCGCCGTCGCCCGGGCCCTGCTCGCCTCGCGGTGGTGGGTGCGGCCGGTCGGCGCCGTGATGCTCGCTCCGGGGGTCCGCATCGTGGCGGCCGCGGTCTACCGCTGGGTGGCCGCCAACCGGGCCCGCCTCCCGGGAGGCAGCCCCGCCTGTTCGCTCTGACCTCGGGGTTTGGACACCATGGTGGCCAAACCCTGTGATGGCGTCGAGGTTTGAACGCCATGAGCCGGTTTGAGCACCATGGTGGCCAAACCGGGGCCTGGTGAGCAGCGAGGCGCCCACGAGAAGTCACTCCGGAGAGGGCCGGAGGCGGGAGAGGGCCGGAGGCGGGAGAGGCGGCGGTCAGTCCAGGATGGCGTCGACGAAGGCCTCGGCGTCGAAGGGCGCGAGGTCGTCGGGCCCCTCGCCGAGACCGACGAGCTTGACGGGCACCCCGAGCGCCCGCTGCACGGCCACGACGATGCCGCCCTTGGCGGTGCCGTCGAGCTTGGTGAGCACGATGCCGGTGATGCCGACGACCTGGGAGAAGACCTCGGCCTGGCGCATCCCGTTCTGACCGGTTGTCGCGTCGAGCACGAGGAGCACCTCGTCGACGGGGCTCTGCTTCTCGATGACCCGCTTGACCTTGCCGAGCTCGTCCATCAGCCCGACCTTGTTCTGGAGCCGGCCGGCGGTGTCGATGAGCACGACGTCGGCCTCGAGCTCGGCGGCGGCCTTCACCGCGTCGAACGCGACCGCCGCGGGGTCGGCGCCGTCACGGTCCGAGCGCACCGTGGGCACCCCGACGCGCTCCCCCCAGGTCTGGAGCTGGTCGGCGGCGGCGGCGCGGAACGTGTCGGCGGCACCGAGCACGACGTCCTTGTCCTCGGCCACGAAGACCCGGGCGAGCTTGCCGACCGTGGTGGTCTTGCCGGTGCCGTTGACGCCGACCACGAGGATGCACGCGGGGCGGCCGTCCACCCGGGAGGACACGAGCGAGCGGTCCATCGAGGGGTCCACGAGGCGCACGAGCTCATCGCGCAGCCAGCCGCGCACGGTGGCCTCGTCGGTCGAGCCCTCGACCGCCACCTTGGTGCGCAGGGCGTCGACAAGGTCCGTGGTGGCCGCGACACCGAGGTCCGCGGTGAGGAGGGTGTCCTCGACCTCCTCCCACGCGGCCTCGTCGAGCGACCCGCGGGACAGCAGAGCGAGCAGGCCCTTGCCGAGCGCAGTGTTGGAGCGGGCCAGCCGGGCGCGCAAGCGGCGCAGTCGCCCGGCGGGGGCGTCGGGGAGCTCGAGGGTGGGCGTGGGCGGTGGAGCCGGAGGCACCGCCTCGAGCTCGGGCTCGACCTCGGTGTCAGCCGGGTGCTCGAGGGTGCCGATGGCTCCCTCGGGCGGGGCATCCACGTCGATGGCGGACCCGCCGCTCGGTGGCGGCGCGGGTAGGTCGCTACGGCCACCCCCTCGGCCCCTCAGCAGACCGAGGGCGATGCCCCCGACGATGACGAGGATGCCGAAGGCGACGGCGAGGTACTCCCACACGGTGTCTATGGCGCTCACCGGCTCATCCTCGCAGCCGGGCCGCACGAGCCCAAAACGGAGCAGGCGGCATCCGCGACCCGTGCGCCGCCCTCGCTCAGAAGATCCTCACCCGGTCCTGCAGCGCCAGCCACAGCCCGTCCCCCTCGGCGACCCCGAAGGCCTCGTGGAACTCGGTGAGGTTGCGCACGGCATTCGCCCGCAGGTCGGTCGGGCTGTGCGGGTCGATCGAGAGCAGCCGCTCGGCCTCCTCGCGGCGTGCCTTGCCGCGCCACACCTGGGCCCAGCCCAGGAAGAACCGCTGCGCGCCGGTCGCGCCGTCGATCTCGGGGGCGGGCTCGCCACCCAGGGAGATCCGGTATGCCGAGTAGCCGATCGTCAGCCCACCGAGGTCGCCGATGTTCTCACCGACGGTGAGCGCCCCGTTGACCGTGTGGCCGGGGGCGTCGCGGGTCTCCAGGGTGTCGAACTGGGCGCTGAGCGCATCGGCCAGGGACTGGAACGCCGCTCGGTCGTCCTCGCTCCACCAGTTGCGCAGCGTGCCGGTGCCGTCGAACTGCGACCCCTGGTCGTCGAACCCGTGACCGACCTCGTGGCCGATCACCGCCCCGATCCCACCGTAGTTCACGGCGTCATCCGCCTCGACGTCGAAGAACGGCGGCTGGAGGATGGCCGCGGGGAAGACGATCTCGTTCAGGCCCGGGTTGTAGTAGGCGTTGACCGTCTGCGGGGTCATGAACCACTCGCTGAGGTCGACGGGGCCGCCGAGCTTGCCGAAGCTGCGGTCGACCTCGAAGGCCACCGCACGCCGCACGGTGCCGATCAGGTCACCGGGCACGACCTCGAGCGCGGAGTAGTCCCGCCAGGTGTCGGGATAACCGATCTTGGGGGTGAACTGGCCGAGCTTGGTCAGCGCCTCGGCCCGGGTCTCCTCCCCCATCCACGGCACGCCCGACAGGCTCTGCCGAAATGCCTCGACGAGGTTGTCGACGAGCTCGAGCATCCGCTCCTTGGCGTGCACACCGAAGTGCCGCTCGACGTAGAGCTGGCCCACGGCCTCACCAAGGGCCTCCTCGACGAGGGCCACCCCGCGCTTCCACCGGGCCCGCATCTCGGGTACGCCGGAGAGGGTGCGGCCGTAGAAGTCGAAGTTCTCCTCGACGAGCGCGCCCGAGAGGTAGGGCGCCCGCTCGTGCACCAGGTGCCAGGCGAGCCAGTCGCGCCACACCTGGACCGGCTCCTCCGCGAGCGCGGACCCCACCGACGCGAGGTGGCTGGGCTGACGCACGACGACCTGGTCCAGTGCCTCCTCGGGGGCCGCGAGGCCGGTGAGGTAGGCGCTCCAGTCCAGGCCCGGCGACATCTCGGACAGGCCGTGTCGGTCGACGAGGGTGTAGGTGGCGACCGGGTCGCGGTTGGCGACCTTGTCCCAGTGCCCGGCCGCGATCCGCGTCTCCAGGGCCATGACCCGGGCCGCAGCGCCCTTCGGGTCATCCCAGCCGGCGAGGCCCAGCATCCGCTGGACGTGGTCGACGTATGCCGTGCGCTTGGCCTCGTGCTGGTCCTCGCGGTAGTAGGACTCGTCGGGCAGCCCCAGGCCGGACTGCTCGAGGTAGACCACGTACCGCGAGGGGTCGCGGTCGTCGGTGTTGACGAACGGGATCACCACGCCGCCGACGCCGGAGCGTCCGAGGGCCCCCGTCGCGGCCAGGACTCCCGCGGTGTCGTCGACGGCGCGCACCATGGCGAGGTCGGCCGCCAGCGGCTCGGCGCCCACGGCCTCGACCCGCTCCTCGTCCATGAAGCTCGCGTAGAGGTCGCCGACCTTCGCAGCCACGCTGCCCAGGGTCGGCGCTCCGGCGGCGACCTCCTCGATGATCTCTCGGACGTGCTCCTCCGCCTGCTCCCGGAGCACGTCGAACGTGCCGTAACGGCCTCGGTCCGCGGGGATCTCCGTCGCCGCGAGCCATCCGCCGTTGACGTGGGCGAACAGGTCGTCCTGCGGGCGGACGTCGGGGTCGGTGCCCAACGGGTCGATACCGGACTTCACAGGTGCTCCTCGCGCTCGGGTCCCCGCAGGGCCGCAGGGGTCATGTCCCGGTCATTGGATCACAGCCGCGTGCACCTGCGCGGGCCGTCGGAGGTGTCCGCCGGACCCACCCGCCTACCCGCGCTGTACGGTGCCGCGCGGGTGCTCCGGGGCCAGCCTCGGGCGCTCGACGCATCGTCGAGAGGGCCGGTGTCCCCGCCCCCCGCCGGGAGGGGCGATCGACATCACGCTTGGCGCGAGCTCCGGCTGCGCTCGGACCCGGCCCGCAGCGATCCCACGACGTCCTCGCCCCGCGGACTGAGCACCTCGCGGCCGTCACGGCGGGCCGGCAGCGCGACGAGCCCGAGGACGAGGACGGCGAGCCCGACACAGACGAGCAGGCCGAGGATGACGGAGATCATGGGCCAATGGTCTCGCACGTCCGGCCGAAGGGCCTCATCGACACGCACAGGGCACCCAACTAGGGTGACGCGCGTGACTTCCGACGCCCGCGCGACGGACCGGCCGTCGTCGAGACGTCGTCGTCGATTTCCCTTGGTGACCGAGGTTCTCGTGGCGCTGGTCGCAGTGGCCCTCGTCCAGTCCTTCGTCGTCAAACCGTTCGGCGTGCCCTCGCAGTCGATGGAGCAGACCCTGCAGATCGGCGACCGGATCGTGGTCAACCGTCTCGACCAAACGGTGGCCCGCGGTGACGTCGTGGTCTTCGGCCACGGCACCACGTGGCAGAGCCGACAGCTGCCGCCGGACCCCAGGGTGCTGATCCGCTACCTCAAGGTCTTCGGCGACCTCACCGGGATCGGGCCGAGCAACACGGCATACACGGTCAAGCGGGTCATCGGGCTGCCGGGCGAGAAGGTCGCCTGCTGCAGCACCGACGGCCGCGTGACCGTCGGGGACCGGCCGCTGGACGAGCCCTACGTCTTCGAGGACCTCCCCTTCACTCCCGGGGTCATGGACTGCGGGACGAACCCCCGCTCCATCCGGTGCTTCCCCGAGATCACGGTCCCGGCCGAGAACTACCTCGTGATGGGCGACCACCGCTCCCAGTCCGCCGACTCGGTGATCGGCTGCCGGGGGTCGACCGAGGGGCCGGAGTGCGTGCAGCTGGTGCCCGAGGACCGCGTCATCGGGCCGGTGGTGGCGCGCTTCTGGCCGCTGAGGGACGCCGGGGGCATCGCCCACTGAGCGGCCTCCCTTCGGGGAGCCGGAGGGGATGGCTCAGGCGACGTCGCGGATCCGCTGCGAGACCACGGTCGTCACGCCGTCGCCGCGCATCGAGACGCCGTACAGGGCGTCCGCGACCTCCATCGTGCGCTTCTGGTGGGTGATGACGATGAGCTGGCTGGAGTCGCGCAGCTCCTCGAAGAGGGTGATGAGCCGGCCGAGGTTGGTGTCGTCGAGCGCCGCCTCGACCTCGTCCATGATGTAGAACGGGCTCGGCCGGGCCTTGAAGATCGCCACGAGCAGGGCCACCGCGACCAGCGATCGCTCACCGCCGGAGAGCAGCGAGAGCCGCTTGACCTTCTTGCCGGGCGGCCGGGCCTCGACCTCGATGCCCGTGGTGAGCATGTTGTCGGGGTCGGTGAGCACGAGCCGTCCCTCGCCGCCGGGGAAGAGCCGCTCGAAGACCCGCTCGAACTGCTCCCTGGTGTCGTAGAAGGCCGCGGTGAACACCTCTTCGACCCGCTCGTCGACCTGCTTGACGATGTCCAGCAGGTCGCGCTTGGAGCGCCTGAGGTCCTCGAGCTGGGTGGTGAGGAAGCTGTGCCGCTCCTCGAGGGCCGCGAACTCCTCCAGCGCGAGCGGGTTGACCCGCCCGAGGGAGGCCAGGCCGCGCTCGGCCTTGCGCAGTCGCTTCTCCTGCACCTCGCGCACGTAGGGGGCGGGCTCGGGCGCCTCGCTGCCGGACTCATCGGGTGCGCCCACGTGCGGCACGAGCTGGTGGGGCCCGAACTCCTCCATGAGCACCTCGGGGTCGATGCCGAGCTCCTCGACGGCCTTGGCCTGGAGCTGCTCGATCCGCGCCACCTGCCGCGCTCGGGCCATCTCGTCGCGGTGCGCGGTGTCGGTGAGGTCGCGGAGCTCGTCCTGCACCGTGACCAGCTGGTGGCGCAGCTCGGACCCGACCCGGTCGCGCTCCACACGGGCCGACTCGGCGGTGTCCCGCTCGGTGGTCGCCTGCGTGAGGGCTCGGGCCGCGCGCCCTCCGGCGTATGCCGCGGCGCCGCTCACCGCCGCTGCCACCTGGGCCTCCCGGCGCCGACGCTCCCTGCGCTCGCGAAGCCGCTCCCGCGCCGCCAGCTCGTTGCGGGCGGCGCCCTCGAGGGACTCGGCCCGGCCCTTGAGGGCCCGCGCCCGCTCCTCGCGGGTGCGCAGCGTGAGCCGCAGCTCGGTCTCGGCGGTGCGGGCGCGGCTGGCGTCGAGCTCGAGCCGGTCCCGGTCGTCCGTCGTGGGCTCCTGGGTCTCCTCCGGCTCGGCACTGGCCTCGTCGAGGCGCACGGAGAGGGCATCGAGCTCGAGGTGGTCGGACTCCAGGGTGGTCCGGGCGTCGGCGATCGCCCGCTCGGTGCGGTCTGCTTCGGCCCCTGCGGTGCGCATGGCGGCGCCGAGGTGCCCCAGCTGCTCGGCGACGGCGGCCATCCGGGCGTCCGACTCGTGCAGCGAGTCGAGCGCCGCCTCGACGTCCTCCGTGCAGCGCGTGGCCACCTCGCGGGCGGCGGCGAGGGCGAAGCGGGCCTGCTCGCCGCGGGCCCTCGCGTCGCCCAGCGCGACCCGGGTCTCGTCGGCAGCGGCCTGGATCTCCAGCAGGCTCTCCCCGGCGCTGCTGCCGCCGCGGGCGAAGCCGGGGCCGAAGACGTCGCCGTCGGCGGTGACCGCCGTGACCTCCGGCTGGGCAGCGACCAGGGCCACGGCGTGCGCGGGGGTCGCGACGATGGCGACCCGCTCGAGCAGCCGGTCGACCGCGTCACGGACCGACGAACGCGACTGCACGACATCCCGCGCCCAGAGTGCACCGACCTCGAGCTGGGGCCAGCCCTCGCGCCCCTCCGGCCGGGCGCTGTCGGCGACGAGCAGGCCGGCTCGACCCCCGTCGCCGTCGCGCAGCGCCTCGATGGCGCGCGCCGCGTGCTCGGAGCTGGGCACCAGGAGGGCCTCGGAGGCCCAGCCCAGTGCCGCGGCGACCGCGGCCTCGTGCCCTCCCGTGACCGTGAGCAGCGAGGCGACGGTGCCGACGATGGCGTGCTCTCCGTCGGCGGCCGCGAGCAGCGTGGCGGCACCATCCTTGCGGCGCAGCCCGATCTCCAGAGCGTCAAGCCGCGCTGCGGCCGACGAGCGGTCGCGCTCGGCGTCGCGCTCCTGGATCACCAGGCGCTCAACCGCGGCCTCGGCCTCGGCGAGGGCGGCCGCGGCGCGCTCGTACGTCGTGTCGAGCCCCTGCTCGCCCTCCTCGTCGGCCGCGACGCCACCCTCGAGCCGTGAGAAGGCCTGCTCCGCCTCGGCGGCCCGGGCGCGCGCCGCGGCGACGACGTCCTGCAGTCGGCCGATCTCGGCCTCGCCGGCCTCGATCCGGCTCCGACGAGCGGCGACCTGCCCCGCGAGACGCGCCAGCCCCTCGCGACGGTCCGCGGAGGTGCGGGCCAGCCGGGCCACCCGGGCCTGCTCCGCGGCATACGCCTCCTCCGCACCGGTGCGCACCGAGACGGCGGCGGCCAGCTCCTCGCCGGCGCTGGTGACCTCGGCCAGGAGGGTGGCCTCCTCGGCTCGGGCCTTCTCGGCCTGGGCACGCAGCTCCTCGGGGTCACGCCCGGATGTGGTCTCGTGCACCTCGTCCTGGGAGAGCAGCCGCACCCGCTCGGCGGCGACCGAGCCGATCGACTCGAGGCGGTCGCGCAGGCTGAGCAGCCGCACGTGTCGCTCCTGCGCCCGCACGAGCTCGGGGGCGGCCTCCGCGGCCTGCCGGTCGACCTCGGTGAGCCGCGCGCGGACCGTGGCGACGGCATCCTCCACCGCGGTACGGCGCTCGATGAGGGCGGTCTCGTCGGCGACCTCCTGCTCGAGCAGGGAGGTGAGCTGCACGAGGTCGTCGGCGAGCAGACGCAACCTGGAGTCGCGGGCGTCGGCCTGGATCACCGCGGCGCGCCGGGCGGCCTCGGCCTGACGGCCCAGCGGGCCGAGCTGGCGGCGGATCTCACCGGTGAGGTCCTGCACGCGGGTGAGGTTGGCCTCCATGGTGTCGAGCTTGCGCAGGGCGCGCTCCTTGCGGCGACGGTGCTTGAGCACGCCCGCCGCCTCCTCGATGAAGCCGCGGCGCTCCTCGGGCGTGGCGCGGAGCACCGTGTCGAGCTGCCCCTGACCGACGATGACGTGCATCTCGCGCCCGAGGCCCGTGTCGGAGAGCAGCTCCTGCACGTCGAGCAGACGGCACCCCGTGCCGTTGATGGCGTACTCCGACCCCCCGCCGCGGAACATCGTGCGGGTGATCGTCACCTCGCTGTAGTCGATCGGCAGGGCGCCGTCGGAGTTGTCGATGGTCAGGCTCACCTCGGCGCGCCCCAGCGGCGGGCGCCCGGCGGTGCCGGCGAAGATGACGTCCTCCATCTTGCCGCCACGCAGCGACTTCGCCCCCTGCTCGCCCATGACCCAGGCCAGGGCGTCGACGACGTTGGACTTGCCCGAGCCGTTGGGGCCGACGACACACGTGATGCCCGGTTCGAGGCGCAGGGTCGTCGCGGAGGCGAAGGACTTGAAACCCTTGAGGGTCAGCGTCTTCAGGTACATGCGGCGATCGTCAGCTCTCGTGTCGGCCGTGGGCCACGCGGGCCCCTGCGGGTCGCGCCGACTCTACCGGCGGGATGCCGAGGGCCCGGGACCTTGCGGCCCTCTCCGCGACGCCTGTGGCCCGTGGTGCACGAGGTGCTGCTGTGGCTCCTGTGACTGATGCTCGGCCACCTCCCTACGGCCGCCGCCCAGGTCTTCAGGGCTGGGGGTCGGCGGAGGCGATGGCCTCGTGGTGGCGGATCACCTCGGCGATGACGAAGGTGATGAACTTCTCCGCGAACTGCGGGTCCAGCCCGGCCTCGTCGGCCAGCCCGCGCAGCCGGGTGATCTGCCGCTCCTCGCGCGCCGGATCGGCGGGCGGCATCCCGGCGGCGGCCTTGAGCTCACCGACGCGCTGGGTCGCCTTGAACCGCTCGGCCAGCAGGTGCACGAGCGCGGCGTCGATGTTGTCGATGCTCGACCGCAGCCGGGCCAGGTCGGGGGGGACGTCGCTCACGTCGCCATCGTAGGAAGGCCGCTGTTGCCTGGGCAGCCACCGTCCACCCCCCGGTATGCCGGGTGGGCGGCGGGCACCGTGGGGAACCTTCACCTGAGCACGACAACCGTTGTGGCGCCCAGGTGAAGGTTCTCGCACCGGGCGGGAAAGTTGGGGTCAGCGCTCGACGAAGCCGTCGATACCGCGGGGCGTGCCCCACGCAGGAGCGGAGACCGACGCAGCGACTCCCGGTCGCCGGGTCGACGTCGGCTCCTCGCGCAGCAGCCCGAGCAGGCGCTCGATCGCCCCCACCGGCCCCTCGGCGACCACCTCCACGCGCCCGTCGGCGGTGTTGCGAGCGTGCCCGGTCAACCCCAGCTCCAGCGCCCGGGAGCGGGTCCACCAGCGGAACCCGACCCCCTGCACCCGGCCCCTGACGAACACCGTCACCCGGCGCGACTCCTCGAGCCCGACTCCCTCGACCACACCGGCATCGTAGGCGTCGGGCGTGCCTCCCTCGCCCTGTCACCGGCAGTCCCTACCGTGGCCCCATGAGCACGAGCGTGGCTCCCCCGCCGACCACCGGCGCTCCGGCGCCGGGGGTCGAGCGCGCGCCTGCCGGGGGGCCTCCCGATCTCCCCCGGGGCGACCGACTGCCAGGGCTCGACGGCCTGCGCGCGCTCGCGATCCTTGCCGTCCTCGCCGTGCACCTCGACCCGACCTTCCTCCCGGGGGGTTTCCTCGGCGTCGACATCTTCTTCGTCATCTCCGGCTTCCTCATCACCACCCTGCTGCTGCGCGAGCGCGCCGCCACCGGCACGGTCGACGTGCTGGCCTTCTGGTCCCGTCGCGCGCGGCGTCTCCTGCCCGCCCTGCTCGTCGTGCTCCCGGCGTCGGTGCTCCTCGCCCGGCTGACCGAGGCCGACCTCCTCGTGGGGGTGGGCCGGCAGGTCGTGGGCGCCCTGACCTTCACGTCCAACTGGGTCGAGATCGCCGCGGGCAGCGACTACTTCACCTCCACCAGTCCGCAGCTCTTCATGAACCTGTGGTCCCTGGCCGTCGAGGAGCAGTTCTACCTCCTGTGGCCCATCGCGGTGCTGCTCCTCCTGCGCGCCGGCACCCCCCTCACCCGGGCCGCCACCACCCTGGGCGTCGGCCTCGCGTCAGCGCTGCTCATGGCCGCGCTCCTGGACCCGGGCAGCCCCACCCGCGTCTACTACGGCACCGACACCCACGTCGTCGGCCTGATGGTCGGCGCGGCCACGGCCTTCGCGTATGCCGGGCCGCGGCGAGCGGGGACCCTCACCTCGTGGTGGAGCCGGCACCACCGCCCCCTGGCCCTCGGTGCGCTGCTCGTGCTCGCCACGCTGCTGTGGACCGCCGACCAGTCCTCGCCACTCACCTTCCGGGTGGGCATCGCGCTGGCGTCGGTCGCCACCGCCGTGGTGCTGCTCGTCGCCGTGTCGACCCCCGGCCCGCTGCGCTCGGTGCTGGAGCTGCCCCCGGCCCGATGGCTCGGGGCGCGGTCCTACGGCATCTACCTCTGGCACTGGCCGGTCATCCTCGTCGTCGGGCAGGACTTCGACCTCGCTCCGGGTGGGCCGACCTACCTGTGGAGCAGGGTGTGGTGCGTCCTCGTCATCCTCGCGCTCTCCGACCTCACCTACCGCTTCGTCGAGACCCCCGTGCGCCGGCGTGGGTTCGCAGGCACGGCGCAGCACCTGCTCCGCAGGCTCCGCCGCGGTGGGACGACCACGGCCCGCGTCGTGTGGGGCGTCGTCCTGGTGGGCACCACGGTGCTGGTCGCGGTGCTGGTGACCGCCCCGGCGCGCACCTCCACCGAACAGCTGCTCAGCGCCAACGAAGCCTCCCTCACGCGCGAGAATCAGGCGGGCTCCGAGGCGGGCCCCACCCTCGAGCCCGCCTCCTCCCCCACCCCGGCCGGTGACGGCATGCCCACGCCCTTGCCCTCGGCCGCGCCCAGCCCCGCAGCGGTGTCCGCGCAGGACTGGTCGATGCCCACCGGCGCCGAGATCGATGCGTTCGGCGACTCGATGATGGTCGGCGCCAAGGGCGCCCTCGTCTACTACTTCCCGAAGATCCGGATGGACGCCAGGTCCAACCGCCGGTGGACCCAGGCCCCCGACATCATCGCCGAGCGGGATACCGTGCGCCGCGCCGTGGTGCTCGCGTTCGGCACCAACTGGGGCACCGACGAGAAGGCCATCGCCCGCACCCTGAAGGACCTCGGCCCCGACCGGATGGTCGTCGTCCTCACCGTGCACGGCCCGTTCAGCCGCGCCAAGAGCGACAACGCCGCGCTGACCAAGGTCCTCGCCGGCCGGGCCAACGTCGCGGTGGCCGACTGGGACGCCGCTCTGGCCGGCACCTCCGACCAGCTCCAGCCCGACGGCATCCACCCCAGCCGCACGGGGGCCCACCTCTACGCCAAGACCGTGCAGGGCGCCTTCGCCCGCCTCTCCGAGCAGCACACGGGCGAGAAGGTCACCCTCGAGAAGCTGCCGATCCCCTGATGCGGGGGGTGGACCGGGGGCGCGGCTGGCAACGGGGGCAGCTGAACGACGAGCGGTTCATGAAGGCCTCCCGCCGGATCGGGGTGCCGCACCGTCGGCACGGGCGACCCTCCTGGCCGTAGGCCGCGAGCGACCGGTCGAAGTACCCCGAAGCGCCGTTGACGTTGACGTAGAGGGCGTCGAAGCTCGTGCCACCCTGGTCGAGGGCCTCACGCATCACCTCGGTGGCGTGATCGAGGATCCGGCCGATCGCGGGCCGGGTCAGCGTGCTGGCCGGCCGCTCGCCGTGCACGCCCGCCCGCCACAGGGCCTCGTCGGCGTAGATGTTGCCGATACCCGAGGCCACGGTCTGGTCCAGGAGCACCCGCTTGACCGCGCTGTCCTTGGCCCTGACCCGCCGGATGACCGCAGCACGGTCGTATGCCGCCTCGAGCAGGTCGGGGGCGATGTGCGCGATCGGCTCGGGCACGCCGGCCGCGTCGAGGTCGGCCAGGGCGAGACCGCCGAAGGTCCGCTGGTCCACGAAGCGGAGCTCGGTCCCGCCGTCGGCGAAGGAGAAGCGGGCGTGGAGGTGCTTCTCGTCCGGGGCGGCCGGGTCCTCGACGAGGAGCTGGCCGCTCATCCCGAGGTGCAGGATGAGGCCGAGACCCCCACCGAGGTGCGCACCCGGGCCCGAGGGGGCCGGTCCGTCGGCCAGGGCCATCCAGAGGTACTTTCCCCGCCTCCTGACCTCGGCGACCCGCGTGCCGGCGACCCGGGCGGCGAGGTGCTCCGGCCCCGGCACATGACGCCGGGCCACCCGGTGCCCGCGCAGCTCGACCGCCCCGATGGTGCGACCGAGGACGTGGGTGGCCAGGCCGCGGCGGACGACCTCGACCTCGGGCAGCTCAGGCACGCGGGGGGTTCGGGTGCTCCGCCTCGGGCACGGGTGCCTCGTGGGCGTCGCGGATGGCGGTCCACGCGAGGGCGGCGGCCTGCTGCTCGGCGATCTTCTTGGTGCGACCGGCTCCCCGGCCGTGGACGGTGCCCCCGACGAGGACCACCGCCTCGAAGGTCTTCGCGTGCTCCGGCCCGTCCTCGGTCACGGCGTACTCGGCGGTGCCCAGGGCGTGACGCGCGGTGATCTCCTGAAGGCTCGTCTTCCAGTCCAACCCGGCGCCCAGGGTCGCGGAGGACGCGAGGAGGGGGTCGATGAGGTGGTGCACGAGCTCGGATGCCGCAGCCATGCCGGCCGTCGAGTAGACGGCCCCGATCACGGCCTCGACGGTGTCGGCGAGGATCGAGTCCTTGTCCCGCCCACCGGTGGCCTCCTCACCGCGGCCGAGGAAGATGTAGTCGCCCAGGCCCAGGGTGCGACCCACCTCGGCGAGGGCCCGCATGTTGACCACCGCGGCGCGCAACTTCGCCAGCTGGCCCTCCGTCGTCTCCGGCTGGCCCTCGTAGAGCGTCGTCGTGACGACCAGCCCGAGCACGGAGTCCCCGAGGAACTCCAGCCGCTCATTGTGCGGCAGTCCCCCTGCCTCGTAGGCGTAGGACCGGTGCGTCAGGGCACGACGGAGCACCGACTCGTCGACCGAGGAGCCGGTCACCCCGTCGAGGTGGTCCAGCAGCTCGGTGACGGGTCGCAGCGGCGTCAGCGCGTCGACCGCGGGAGACCCCTTCCCCATCTGGGGTGGGTCAGCTCTGGTGCTCGGTGCGCTCGGCCACCCCGTAGTGGCGGCCCTTGTAGGTGCCACACGACGGGCACGCCAGGTGCGGCTGGGTCGGCGACTTGCACTGGGGGCAGGTCGTCGTGGCGACGGGGGTCGCCTTCCAGTTGGCGCGGCGCGAGCGGGTGTTCGAGCGCGATGTCTTCCGCTTCGGAACAGCCACGTCAGGTCCTCTTCTCTGTTGTCGTGGGCGGCTCGGACAAGGCCGAGAGTGCCGCCCACCTGGGGTCGATCGAGTCGTGCTGGTGCTCCGGGTCCTCCGCGAGCGGTGTCCCGCACTCGGAGCACAGCCCGGGGCAGTCGGGCCGGCACACCGGCTGGAACGGCAGCGCTGGCACCACCGTGTCCCGGAGCGTCGTCTCGAGGTCGATGTAGCCGTCCTCGATGAGAAACTCCTCGGCTGCGTCCTCGTCCCCCACCTTCTCGTGGTGGGCGTGCCGATCGGCGTAGGCGAACAGCTCCTGGAAGCTCCCGTCGACCTCTTCGGCCACGGGGTCCAGGCACCGCACGCAGGCACCGGTCGCCGTGCCAGTGACCGAACCGGTGACGAGGACGCCCTCGAGCACTGACTCCAGGCGCAACTCGAGGTGCAGGCTCTCGCCCTCCTCGACGCGCATGACGTCGGTGCCGAAGTCGCTCGGCGCCCCGACCTCACGCGTCAGCTCGTGCATCGTGCCCGGTCGACGGCCCACGAGCTTGGTGTCGAGCACCATCGGGGACCGGGGGTCGAGTCGAGTCATGAGCCTTGGGTGGAGTCGGGGTGGTTCGGCCACGCCACACGGACGCAGACCGAGGAGCAAGGTTACCGGTTGCGCCCGCGCCACCCAAACCGACCACCGAAACCTCGCCCTGCCGTGGCCGTCGTGCGGGGCCAGCGCGCTGGGTCGACCGTCAGGAGAGGAACCCGACCCGGTCGAGGAACCACGAGGTGACCTTTCGCAGCGCCCGTCCCGACGCACGCAGCCACGTGGTCCGGGTGGCTGGGTCGGCGTCGACCGCCGCGTCGCTGCTGTCGGGACCGGTGCCGCCGTCGCTGTCGCCGTCGCTGTCGCGCATGCGCCCGATTATGCAGCGACCGGCGCCGCCGCGGCACCGTCTGCCGTCCCGACTGGTCAGCGTTCCAGGGCCGACTGGACGGCTGCCGCGACCCGCGGGGCCAGCGTCGCGGCATACGTCGCGGTGACGTGGTCCCCCGCCCGGTGCACGGCCACGTGCCCGATGACGACCGGACAGGTCGTCCCGGGGCAGATCCACGGCGTGAGGTCGAGCAGGTCGACACCGCCCCCGGCTCCGGCCACCGCCTCGCGCTGGACGTCCAGGCCGCTGCCGGCCACTGCACCGGCCGCGTCGAACGCGCACCGGGACAGCTCGGTGGGGTGGCGCGCGGCGCAGACGTCGAGGTCGTCCGGCGAGACCGGGCTGTCGCCGACCACGACCACCGGCACGCCGGCCCCGGCCAGCGAACGCCACCGCGCGGCATAGCCCCGCACGAGCAGGTCGCGCGAGGTGGCGCTGCCGTCCCACGCCGTGCGGGCGACCCCTGAGGTCACGACGACGTCCGCCGGGTCCTGGGCGAGTGCGGTGAGCACGGCCTGGTTCCAGGCGTCGCAGGAGGGGTACGCCGTGCCCGCCCGGGCGGCGGGGCTGGCGGCGAAGGCGCAGGCCGACTTGCCGTAGGTCACGATCCGCCATCCTCGGGCGTCGGCCACCTCCTCCAGCGCGGGCAGCCACTGCATCGCCTTGGAGTCCCCCACGAGCGCGACGGTGACGGCCCCTGCGGGGTCGCCGAAGTCGCACCGCACCGGCTGCGCCACGGTGGCGTCGACCTGGCACCGGTCGACGTCGGCCGCGGGCCGGTCCTCCCCCGAGACCAGCGGGTCGGGGGTCAGCCAGCCGGGGTCGTCGACGAGTGGTGGTGGCTCGCCGTCGACGAGCGTGGCCGCGCCCAGCGTGGCCACCGACGGGGTCTGCCCATCCGGCGGGGTGGTGACGAAGGGCGAGCGCAGGGGCAGCAGCGGCAGGGCTGCGAGCACGCCCACCGCGGAGAGCGCCAGCCCGCTCGCCAGGAGCGCGCGCGGCCGCTGCCGCAGCCACCGCCCTCGGTGGATCGGGAACTCGAGGAAGCGCCAGGACAGCCAGGCGGGCACGACCGAGACCAGGACCAGCACGGCCGAGGCACCGGCCGGGAGGCTCACCCCGGCCCAGTCGGCGGTCCACCCGCCCAGGACGAGCACCGGCCAGTGCCAGAGGTACAGCGAGTAGGACAGGGCCCCCGCCCAGACCATCGGCCGAGTCCCCAGCAGCCGCACCGGCCCTCCGGCAGGGCCGAGCCACCCGACCCAGAGGAGCACCGCCGTCGGCAGGACGGCCAGCAGCGCCCAGGCGCCCGGCCAGGGCAGTCCCCCCGGTAGGGCAGCCGCGACGACGAGCAACAGGCCGAGGGCCGCCCATCCCAGCCATCCCGCCCACGCGGGAGTGCGGGTCGGACGGCTCCGACCGGACAGCGTCACCGCCAGGAGGGCACCGACCCCGAGCTCCCAGACCCGGGTCGTCGTCGTGAAGAAGGCCGGAAGGGGTGCCACCGACGAGGCGCGGACCGCCCACGCCAAGGATGCCGCCACCAACACACCCAAGGCCAGACCGACCTCGCGCCGACCCGGTCGACGACCCAGCCGCCGGGCCAGGAACGCCACCGCGATGAGCAGCAGTGGCCACACCACGTAGAACTGCTCCTCGACGGCGAGGGACCAGAAGTGCTGCACCGGTGAGGGTGCGGCGTCCGAGGCGAGGTAGTCGACCTCCCGGCGTGCCAGCACCCAGTTCACGACGTAGGCGGCCGCCGACCCGATGTCGATCCCGATCTCGCGCCGGCGCAGGCCGGGGACGACCACCCAGGAGACGGCGGCGGTGACCACCAGCACGAGGATCGCCGCGGGGAGCAGCCGGCGGATGCGACGCCCCACGAAGCGCAGCCACGAGATCGACCCCGTCTCCCGCAGCTCGGTGACGAGGAGGCCCGTGATGAGGAAGCCCGAGATGACGAAGAAGACGTCGACGCCGACGAACCCCGCACGCAGGGGCAGCCCCGCGTGGTAGGCGAGGACGGTGAGGATCGCGACCGCGCGCAGGCCCTCGACGTCCGGTCGGAAACCGGCTGCCCGTGCGGGGTCGGGGTCAGCCCGCCGCACGCAGCCGCTCGACGAGGGCGTCTCGCACCTCGTCGGGGACCAGGCCCGTGACGTCGCCGCCGTAGCGCGCGACCTCCTTGACGAGCGAGCTCGACACGTGCCCGAGGCCCGCTTCCCCGGGCAGGAAGAGGGTCTCGACGCCGGACAGATGCCGGTTCATCATCGCCATCGGCAGCTCGTAGGCGAAGTCGGCCTCGCCGCGGAGGCCCTTGACCACCACCGCGGCACCGACGTCGCGACAGACGTCGACGAGGAGGCGGTCCGCGAAGACCTCCACCCGGACGCCGGACTCGACACCCCTCGCGGTGAGGGAGCGCTCGATGAACCCGACACGCTCCTCCACGGTGAAGGTGCCGGCCTTGGCCGGGTTGTGCAGCACCGCCACGACCACCTCGTCGTGGAGCGCGGCGGCCCGCACGATGACGTCGAGGTGCCCGGCGGTCACGGGGTCGTAGGAGCCGGGGCACACGGCACGACGGGGTCGGTGGGTCACGTGCCCACGGTACCGACAGGCGGGGCGGACACCCGGGAGCGAGATGTACAAGAACTCTTGTGCTTCTTCCGGAGCGGCCCTAGCGTCCCTCGGCATGACCTCCATCGACGTCGTCAGCGCAGTCCACCACCCGGTACGCCGTCGCATCATCGACCACCTCGTCGTCCACGGGGAGACCCAGGTCGGCGCCCTGGCCAAGGCCCTGTCCCAGCAGGTGGGCAGCGTGAGCCACCACCTGCGGATGCTCGAGCGGGCCGGAGTGGTCGAGCGGGCTCCCGAGCTCGCGACCGACGGCCGCACGAGCTGGTGGAGGTTCGTCGGGCCCGGGGTCAGCTGGTCGGTCGAGGACTTCGCCGAGCGGCCCGCGGACCGGGTCCGCGCGGAGGTGGCCGAGCGGCTCAACTTCCAGCACCACGTCGAGTGCTACGTGGACTGGCAACGGGCCAAGGGGTCCTACGACACGTCATGGCGACGAGCCGCCTTCACCTCCGACAGCTATGCCCACGCGACGTCGGCGGAGCTCGCCGACCTTCAGGAGCGTCTGCAGGCCACGGTTCGCGAGTGGCGTGGCGAGATCGACACCGGGGACGGAGACGAGCGGGAGCCGGTCTTCCTCTTCTACCAAGGGGTGCCGAGCCGGACATGACGACCTCGACCGAGCCCCGGATGCCGCCACCCCTCTCCCGCGACGCGATGGTGCAGGACTGGCAGGGCGTGCGTGCCCTGTCGGCCGCCGGCGACAGGGTCTGGCTCATCGCGCTGGCCTGGACCGCCGTCCACATCGCCTCGCCCGCGGCGGCCGGACTGGTCGTGGCCGCGGGCACCCTGCCGCGCGCTGCCGTGCTGCTGATCGGGGGTGTGACCGCCGACCGGTACGACGCGCGGCGTGTGATGATCGTCGCCGACTCCGCGCGGATCGCGGTGCTGGCCTGGGTCGGGGTCGCCGTGGTGGCCGGCCAGCCCGGCGTGGCCCTGCTCGTCGTGGCGGCCGCGGCCTTCGGCGTGACCGACGCCTTCCACGACCCGGCGGCGGCCACGGTGGGCAGGCAGCTGGTGCGCCCCGAGGACCTGCCGGCCTACACGGGCGTCGGTCAGACCCTCTCGCGCCTGGGCTCGATGGGCGGCGCGGCGGTCGGTGGCTTCGTCGTCGCGCGGTGGGGCCTCGGCGGCAGTGCCGCTCTCAACGGAGCCACCTTCGTGGCGGTCGTCGCGGTGGCGGCGCTGTGGATGCGGCCCCGGTTTCCCCTCCCACGGGCACCACGCCTCCCGGTCGCACAGTCCCTCAGGTCCGGGTTCGCGCACCTGCGCTCCAACGAGGACATCCGCACCCTGGTCCTGGCCCTGACCGGGCTCAACCTGTTCGTCGTTCCGGCCGAGACCATCGGGCTGGCCCTGCGCACACAGCAGGAGGGTTGGGGCAGTGCGTCTTTGGGCCTCTTCCTCGCCGTGCTCGCGGGGAGCGCGGGCTTGGGGTCGCTGGCCATGGTGCGGTGGCGGCCCCGGCATCCGGTGTCCGTGTCCTTCGGGTGCCTGGTCGCGCAGGGGTTGGCCGTCGTCGCCCTCGGCGTAGGTGGACAGGTCGTCGTGGCGGTCGCAGCCGCCGTCGTCGGGGTCACCGCGGGAGTGGCGTCGACCCTGCTCAGCGCGGTGTTCGCAGCCACCGTCGCCGGCGAGTACCTGGGTCGGATGGCGTCGATCGTGCGCCTCGGCGACGACGTGCTCATGCCGCTCTCGACGGTCGCGTTCGGCGCACTCGCGGGCGTGACCTCGACCTCCGCCGCGTTCGCGGCCTACGGCACGGCCATGGCCCTCGCGATGGGCACCGTGCTGCTGCGCACGCGCGGCCTCGGGGCGGGCTGCGCAGACGAAGGCTAGAGCGCGCGCATCCTGTTGTTGCGCGGGTTGTGCTCGACCTCGGCGAGGCCGAGCGCCTCGAGCAGGGGCGGGAGGTACATCCCGAACCGGCCGCGGTAGCCCTTGCGCAGGCCGTACCAACCCTCGACAGGGTTGTCCGGGGAGCGGCCCCAGGCCTCGACGGTGCCGTCCTTCGCCGGCTTCTTCTCGTCCGCAGCGCCCAGCGGCACCCAGTCCCCGGCCTCGCGGAGCATGGCGTGGAGGTCCTCGATCGCTCGCGACTGGTAGCGCAAGGTCGTCGAGCCGACGACGCAGACGAGGACCTCCGGGTCGGCATCGTCGCGGAACATCGTGTACTCGGACGTGCCGGGCGCGGTCCGGAGCACCCACGGATCGGCCGTCGTGCCCTCACCTGACGTGCTCATGGCGCCTCCATCCACTGGGTCCCTCGGGCGCCACCATCATCGACGGTCCCGTCTCGCCGCGCCATGGCCCGATCGGGCCCCACTGCTCAGCCCGACGCCGCGTCCTTGGCCGACTCCTCGAGTGCCTCCGCCTCCTCCTTCGCGGCGGCCTTGATGGCCTCGGCCCGCTCGCGCACGTCCTCCGGCGCGATCGTGCCCTCGTCGACGTCCTCGGCGAGGAGGGCCGCGACCTGCTCCTCGGAGGCACAGCCCGCCTCGAGCAGCTGGTTGCGCCGGGTCAGCCAGGCGACCGCGAGCTTCTCGCGCTCCTCGGCGGCGACCTCCTCGCGCGCCGGATTGAGGATCGTCTGCTCCTCCTCGTTGGAGTGATGGTTGACGACGGTGGCGAGGTCCTCCAGCGCCTCGTCGTACTTCGCGGTGTGGGTGCCCCTGGCCTGCAGGAAGGCGAGCAGGGCCTCGGTGATCTCGGCGTGCTCCTCCTCGCCGTGCTCGGCGTCGTGCGCCGTGACGTCCTCGGCCCGGCGCCGCAGCGTCGGGTAGACCGTCTCCTCCTCGGCCCGCGCGTGGGCGACGAGCACCTCGGCGAGTGCGTGCCGAGCGGCCCCGCGGTCGGTGTCGGTGCGTCGGGCGTCGCGCAGCAGGTCCTCGAAGAGACGGTGGTCCTCCAGGATGCGCTCGATGACGTCGCCGCTGGTGGGACGGGGGATCTGGATGTCGCTCATGGCCACATCCTGCCAACGATCGTTCCCAGCTTTCCCGCCCGGAGCGGACACCTTCACCATGACACCAGAACCGTTCCGGTGCCGAGGTGAAGGTTCCGGTGTCGAGCACCCGGCGGACCGGATGCCGCGTCACGCGCCTCCGGCGAACCAGAGCGTCGTCTCGCCGTAGCGGCGCCCCTTCCCGAGGCGTTCGAGTGCTCCGGGCCACGTGGGCTCGGGGGACCTGGTCGAGCGCTCGACCACCACGAGGGCGTCCTCGGCCAGCCAGCGGTCCGAGAGGTACCCGAGCACGAGGGCCAGGTCCTCCTCGCCGAGGGAGTACGGGGGGTCGAGGAGCGCGAGCGCCACCGGGCCGCCTGCCGGCTCCGTCGAGACCACGGCGAGCACGCTCGCCCGTGTGACCCGCGCCGCAGGCAGGTCCAGGGCGGCGATGTTGTCCCGGATCACCGAGACCGCCCGCGCATCCGACTCGACCAGCAGCACCGACTCGGCGCCCCGGCTCGCGGCCTCGAGACCCAGGGCCCCGGACCCGGCATACAGGTCGACCACTCGCGCCCCGGCGACGGCCCCGCGCGACTGGAGGGCGGAGAACAGCGCCTCGCGCACCCGGTCGCTGGTGGGCCGGGTGCCGCTGCCGGGCGGGGTGCGCAGGGTGCGCCCCCCGGCGGTCCCGGCGATGATGCGGGTCATCTCAGCCACGCTCCAGGTAGGCGGCCTGCTCGGCGTCGACCCGGGCTCGTACCGCCGTGGCCAGATGCGGGTGGCCGTCCAGGCCGGGATCGGCTTCGACCACGCCGAAGGCGTCCTCCCGGGCTTGCTCGATGACGTCCTCGTCGTCGAGCACGTGCAGGAACTCCAGCTGGGTGCGCCGGCCGTGCTGCGCCGCGCCGAGGATGTCGCCCTCGCGCCGCTGGGAGAGGTCGAGGCGGGCCAGCTCGAACCCGTCGGTGGAGGCGGCGACCGCGTCGAGCCGCGCCGTCGCCGCCTCGGCGTCGGTGCCCGTGACGAGCAGGCACAGACCCGGGTGGCCACCGCGGCCGATCCGGCCACGCAGCTGGTGCAGCTGGGAGACCCCGAAGCGGTCGGCGTCCATGACGACCATGACGCTCGCGTTGGGCACGTCGACACCCACCTCGACGACGGTCGTGGAGACGAGCACGTCGAGCTCACCGCGCGCGAAGCGCCCCATCACGGCGTCCTTCTCCTCCGGGGCGAGCCGGCCGTGCAGCACCTCGATGCTCAGCCCGGCCAGGGCCGCCTCCTCGACCAGACCGGCATGCACGGCATACAGGCTCTTGAGCGGGCGCGGCGGTGGCGCACCCCCGTCCTCGTCGTCCGGGTCGACCTCGGTCACCAGCACCGTCTCGTCGTCGGCGCTGTCCTCCTCGCCGATCCGCGGGCACACGACGTAGGCCTGGCGCCCCCCGCGCACCTCCTCGGCCACCCGCGCCCAGGTGCGCGCCATCCACCCGGGACGCTCCTCGGGCACGACGTGCGTCGTGATCGGCGCCCTACCCGCGGGCAGCTCGCGCAGCGTGGAGGTCTCGAGGTCGCCGAACACGGTCATCGCCACGGTGCGCGGGATGGGGGTGGCGGTCATGACGAGGACGTGCGGTGGCACGGAGCCCTTGCCGCGCAGGGCATCTCGCTGCTCCACCCCGAAGCGGTGCTGCTCGTCGACGACCACCAGGCCGAGGTCGATGAAGCTGACGTTGTCCTGGAGGAGCGCGTGCGTGCCCACGACGATCCCGGCGTCGCCGCTCGCGATGTCGAGCAGCGCAGCCCGCCTCTGGGCCGTGGTCTGGCTGCCGGTCAGGAGCGCTACGCGCGTGCCGGTCTCCGCCCCGCCCAGCATGCCGCCCTCGGCGAGGTCGCCGAGCATCGAGGTGATGGTGCGGTGGTGCTGCGCGGCCAGGACCTCGGTCGGTGCCAGGAGCGCAGCCTGACCGCCGGAGTCGACCGCGGCCAGCATCGCGCGCAGCGCGACGACGGTCTTGCCCGACCCCACTTCGCCCTGGAGCAGCCGGTGCATGGGGACGGCAGCCCCCATCTCGGCCGCCACGGTCGCACCCACCTCCTGCTGTCCGGCAGTGAGCTCGAAGGGCAGGCGGGCGTCGAAGGCATCGAGGAGCCCCCCCGGGCGGGCCACCCGCGCGGTGGTCTGCTGCGCCGACGCGGCCCGTCGCCGCTGGGCGAGGACGCACTGGAGCACGAATGCCTCCTCGAAACGAAGCCGCCGCCGCGCCGCCTCGACCTCCGCCCACGAGTTCGGTGTGTGGATGCCGCGCACGGCCGCGGTGCGCGAGAGCAGCCGGCGGCGGGCCCTCACCTCCGGCGGCAGCGCGTCGGGCACCTCGTCGAGCACGTCGAGCACGCGCCGGACGCTCTCGGTGACCGTCCAGGTGTGCAGCTTGCCGACCGAGCGGTAGATCGGGATGAGGTCCTTGCGGTCACCGGCGTCGAAGTCGTCGAGCATCGTGTAGCCGGGGTGGGTCAGCTGCAGGCGCTGTCCGTAGCGGCCGACGACGCCGGCGAAGATCCCCCGGGCTCCGGGCACGAGGGCCAGCTCGTGCCCCCAGGCCCTGAAGAACGTGACGTCGAGCTCGTGCGTCCCGTCGGTGATGACGACGTTGAGCATCTTGCCCTTGCGCTGGCGCATCGGACGCGTGGCGGCCGACTTCACCTCCGCGACCCCGACGAGGAACTCCCCGACCGTCACGGAACCGAGGTCGCTCTCCCTGCTGCGGTAGCGCCGCGGCCAGAAGGCGAGCAGGTCACCGACTGTGTGGATGTCACGGGCCTTGGCGAACGGCGCTGCGGCCGTGGCGATGATCGGGGCCAGCTTGCTCGACTCGCTCGCCACTCACTCCACCCCGATGAGGAGGGGGTAGACGGGTTGCCCCCCGTCGATGATGACCACCTCGACCTCGGGCCGCTCGCGCTGGAGGGCGGCGCGGGCCCGCTGGGCGAGCTCGGCACCGGCATCCGCGCCGACGACGAGGGTGACGAGCTCACCACCGGCGGAGAGCAGGCGCTCCAGCACCTCGGTCGTGGCTGCCTCGAGGTCGTGCTCGAGGAAGGCGACGTCGCCGTCGACCACCCCCAGGACGTCGCCGGGCTGGCAGACCCCCGCCCAGGTCAGGGCCTGCTTCGTCGCGACCGTGACGGCCCCGTGGCGGGTCGAGACCGCGGCGCTCGTCATCGACAGGAGGTTGTCTCGCAGGGATCGGGTCGGGTCGAGGACGGCGAGCGCAGCGAGGGACTGCACCGTGGTGCGCGCCGGCAGCACGTGGACGTCGAGCCCCTCCCCCCCGGCGGCCTGGACCGCGATCTCGGCAGCCATGAACGTGTCGGGGTCGCCGGGGATGATGACGACGGACTCCGCACCGGCCCGCCGCACCGCGTCGAGGAGCTGCCCAGCGGAGGCACGCCGGCCCGGCCCGGACGACACCACCACGGCGCCGACGGCCTCCATGAGGGCCGCCACGCCCGGCCCCGCCGCGCAGGCGACGACCCCCACCGTGGCGGGAGCGGTCGCCGTGGTGCCCTGGCTGGCGAAGTGGCTGATCCGGATGCGCTCGGGTCGACCGGCGAGCAGCCCCGCCTCGACCGCCGCTCCGGGGTCGTCGACGTGGACGTGGACGTTCCACAGGTCAGGGCCCCCCACGACGATGAGCGAGTCCCCGAGTGCGTCCAGGCTGGCGGTCAGCGTCGCGACGGCGGAGGCGTCGGAGTCGGTCAGCAGGAACATCACCTCGTATGCCGGCCCGTCACCGGTGCACTCCGCGGCGTCACCCAGTGGGTCGACGTCGATGTCCGCTCCACCGTTGGGCGCGGTGTCGTCGATGTCGCCCTCCCCCGCACCGGTGTGCCACTCGCTGCGCCGCAGGGCCGACCCGTCGGCCGAGGCGAGCCCCTCGTCGGCCGGCGTCCACGAGCCGGTCACCACCCGGTGCAGCGACTCGAGCAGGAGCACGCACCCGGCGCCCCCGGCGTCGACCACACCCGCCCGGGCCAGGGCGGGAAGAAGGTCTGGGGTGCGAGCGAGGGAGGCGCGAGCCGCCTCGACGGCGGCCTCGCAGACCTCCTCGAGCGAGCCCCCGGAGGACGCAACGTGCTCGCCCGCGCGCGCCGCGTCGTCGGCCACCGTGAGGATGGTGCCCTCCTGAGGGTGCTGCACGCAGCCCCGGGCCGCGCGGGCCCCGGCGGCGAACGCCTCGGCCAGCAGGGCGGCATCCACGCTCTCGGCGCCGGAGTCGACCACCGCCGAGCACAGCCCGCCGACGAGCTGGCTCATGATGACCCCCGAGTTGCCCCGGGCCGAGAGGAGCATCGCCCGGCGCAGCGCCTCGCACTCCTGCGCGAGGGTCGCCGAACCGGTCAGGCCGGCCCGTTCGTGCGCGGCCGCGATGTCGTCGATGGCCGAGTCGAACGTGAGGTAGAGGTTGGTGCCGGTGTCTCCATCGGGCACCGGGAAGACGTTCAGCGCGTCGATCTCGCGGCGCCGGGCCGCCAGCGCCGCCCGGGTGAGCACCGCCCACTGGCGGGCGTCGGCGGCGGTGAGCGTCTCGGGCACGGCCTCAGGGTAACGGCCGCCACCACCAGAGCCCTCGAGGCGTTTTGGTGCGGCGGGCCGGGCTCGGCTACTCTTGTCCGGTTGCGTGTGCGCCCGTTCGCACCGCCCCTCGACCACCATTTCACGACTGTAGGAGATCACCCGTGGCTGCCAACTGCGATGTCTGCGGCAAGGGACCCGGTTTCGGGCACAGCATCTCTCACTCGCACCGTCGCACGAAGCGTCGCTGGAACCCGAACATCCAGCGTGTCAAGGCTCTCGTCGGCGACGCAGGTGTGACCCCGAAGCGGCTCAACGTCTGCACCTCCTGCCTCAAGGCCGGCAAGGTCAAGCGCTGACCCCCTGAACCCGCCGTGAACGGGCGGCTCCCCACCACGGGGGGCCGCCCGTTCCGCGTCCCGACCGCCCCGCCTCGCGTGATGGATGCCGGTCAGCCGGCGAAGTGGTCCCACCCGCGGACCGTGGGTGGGATGCCGTCCACGGTCACCCCCGAGCCCTCGTGCACGCGGCCGATGACGTGCCAGGGCTCCCCGTCCAGTGCGGACAGGTCGACCTCCGGGCCGAAACAGGCCACGAGCGCATGCTCCTCCCCACCGGAGAGCACCTGGGCGAAAGCCGCGTCCGGGCCGAGCACCTCGGTGAGCGGCCCGACGGCATACCGATTGCGCAGCACGCCGCCGTCGAGGTCGAGGCCCACCCCGCTGGCCGCGGCCACCCGTCCCGCGTCCATGACCAACCCGTCGGACACGTCGATCATCGCCCGCGCCCCCGCGATCGCGGCGAGCGGGCCGGACTCCCACGGGGGACGGGGCGCACGGTGGTCGGCCATCAGCCCGTCGACGGCGCTCGAGCGACCGGGCACCTCGCCCGCGAGGTAGAGGGCCAGTCCCCCGCCGGACCGCCCCAGGGTTCCGCACACGGCGACGACGTCGCCCACCCGGGCCCCCGAGCGCAGCACCGGGGCGCGACCCGAGAGGTCACCCAGGGCGGTGACCGACACGACGACCACCCCCGGCGGGGCCGACGAGAGGTCGCCGCCGACGACCGAGGCACCGGCGGCGGCGGCCAGCGACGCGATCCCCCGCGCGAGGTCGACCGCCCACTGCACGGTGGTGTCGGGGTCCGCGGCCAGGGAGACGAGCAGGCCGGTGGGGACGGCGCCCATCGCCGCGATGTCGGCGAGGTTCTGTGCGGCCACCTTCACCCCGACGTCGTGGGCGCTGGACCACTCGTCGCGCCAGTCCGAGCCCCGGACCATCGAGTCCACCGTGGCGACGACCGAGCCGGAGGGGGCGGCGAGCACGGCGGCGTCGTCACCCGGCCCCACCGGCACGGGGGCGCGCGCGGTGCGGTGCGCGGCGGCATACACCGGCTGGATCCGGCGGAGCAGCTCGGCCTCACTGATGTCGCGCAGACGTTCCATCGCGGTCTTCACCCTCCCGGCCATGACGTGGGGCCATCGGCACGGTAGCGTCTGTGAGGCGCCCGTCACGAAGGGCTCACCGATCGCAGGGGCCGGCTCACGGCCCCGCCCTGACACGAAGAGGTGGCACACCAGTGGTACAGGCCTACATCTTGGTCCAGACCGACGTCGGGCGCGCCGCGTCCGTCGCAGAGGCCATCGCCGCGCTCGAGGGCGTCGTGCTCGCCGAGGACGTCACCGGCCCCTATGACGTCATCGCCCGCGTGGAGGCGTCCACCGTCGACGAGCTCGGAAAGCTCGTCATCGCCAAGATCCAGGACGTCGAGGGCATCACGCGCACCCTCACCTGCACGGTGGTCCACGTCTGAGCGCCCGAAGCACCCGCTCGACGGCGGCAGCGCTCGGCGCTGCCGCCGTCGTCGTGCTCTGTGGGTGCTCGGATGCCGTGGAGGTGACCGTTCCCGGCGACGGGACTTCGCCGGGCTGCGTCGCGGCAGCGCAGGCGTGGCCCGCCGACGTCTCCGGTATGCCGCGCCGTGACACCCAGCCCGAGTCGGCGGCCGTCGCGGCGTGGGGTGACCCGGCCGTCATCGCCCGGTGCGGGGTCGCCGCGCTCGGCCCGACCGACACCGAGTGCGTCGACGTCGACGGGGTCGGCTGGATCCCGCAGTCGCTGAGCGACGGCACCAGGTTCACGACCTTCGGCACGGAACCCGCGCTGGAGGTGCTGGTCCCCGCGGCCTACGCCCCCGAGCCGCTGCTGCTGCCGGCGTTCGGAGCCGCGGCGAAGGCCCTGCCGCGCAACGACCTGGCCTGCCGCTGAGCCGCTCCGCGGTGCAATTGCGCACGCTCTCTGCCACCCGGAGGGAGCCGGTCGGCCCGCACTGACCACTTGCGTCCTACCGCCCA
>JBBSQC010000003.1:0-151788 GCA_038258215.1 Actinomycetales bacterium
GCGGCCCCGGCGGCGGGGCCGCCGCCGACGACGACGAAACGGGGCGAGAGCATCGGCCCGAACCTAGCCGCCGCGGGCGATGTCACGGCCGGCGGGCCCCGTTGGGTACCCTCCTGAGGGTCCGCACGAACCACCCGGGGGAAGCAACGTGACACGACCAGCACCTGTTCGACTCATCGTCGCCGCGGCCCTGACCGCGCTCGCCCTCACCGGCTGCTCCGGCGGCGGGGACGACACGCCGTCCGGCAGCCCGAGCGCCGGGGGCTCGGCATCCAGCTCCGGGGCTCCCTCGACGTCGGGCTCGGCCGCTCCCTCAGCGGTTCCGTCGTCGGCGGAGACGAGCGGCATCGATCCGCAGAACCCGCCGGAGCCGATCGCCAGTGCGACGGTGCCCGCCGTCTCGCCCGGCGAGTCCGACCCCAAGGCCACGCTCACGGTGGACCTGCTGGGTCTGAAGCGTCAGGACGACCTCGTCGTCGCCACCTTCGCCTTCACCCCGAGCTCGACGGACGACGAGGCCGACTGGCTCTACGCCTGGCTCGGGGGGCAGGGGTGGAGCCCGTATCTCGTCGACACCAAGAACCTGACCCGCCACGACGTGGTCAAGAGCAAGGACGGGGTCTCCTTCGCGTCCGACTACCAGGGCAGCAAGTTCTCGTCGGGCCAGACCTGGTACGCCTTCGCCGCGTTCGCGGCCCCCCCGACGGACGTCACGACGGTGGACGTCGCCGCGGTCGACGGCGCCCCGGCCTTCACCGAGGTACCCATCTCGTGAGGGGCCTCGCACCCGCGGGGGTCGTCGTGGCGGTGCTGCTCCTGGCGGCACCGGCGTCGGCCGACACCCCCGTCGGTCAGCTCCCCACCGCGTCGCAGGCCGAGCTCGACGCGTCCGTGCACGTGCTCGAGCTCAACGTCCACCAGGGCGACCTCGACGCCTCCGTCACCCAGATCGCGCAGGAGTCCACCGACGGGGGCGATGAGGTCATCACCCTCGCGTCGGACATCCTCTTCGCGTTCGACAAGAGTGACCTCAGCAGCGCGGCCACGGCCCGGATCGAGGACCTCGTGGCGGAGGTGCCGAAGGGTGCTGCCGTCGACATCGGCGGCTACACCGACTCCCTCGGGTCCACGGCGTACAACAAGAAGCTCTCGACCGCCCGCGCGAAGGCCGTCGCGGACGTCGTCGGCGACGCGCGCTCGGACCTCGACCTGACCGTCAAGGGGTTCGGGGAGGCCGACCCCGTCGCCCCGAACACCTCCGGTGGCGATGACGACCCGGTGGGGCGTGCGAAGAACCGCCGGGTCGAGATCCGCTACTCCCCCTGACCCGCCCACCTAACCTCTGCTAGCAGAGGTTAGGTGCCGGACCACAGGGAGGAACCTGTGGTTCGGGACGCAACCTCTGCTGAGCGGGGGCGCGGTCCTCGACCCGGCGGTCGCGCTCGGTCAGGAGCGGGCGCGGGACTTCTTCTTGCTCTTGCCCCAGGACTTCTTCAGCGAGGCGGCCACGACGTCGCGGCGTCGCCGGCCCTCGACCTTGTTGGGGAGCGAGAGCTCGACGACCTTCCAGTAGACCGACGCGACCTGCTTGGGCAGCGACCCGGTGACGTAGGCCAGGTCGTGGCGCTCCATGAGGTCCCGGATCCGGGGGGCGATCTCGGCATACCGGTTGCTCGGCATGTCCGGGAAGAGGTGGTGCTCGATCTGGTGGCTGAGGTTGCCGCTCATCACGTGCATCGCCTTGGAGCCGGAGATGTTGCCCGATCCGAGCATCTGGCGGAGGTACCACTCGCCGCGGGTCTCGCCCTCGATCGAGGTCTTCTCGAAGGTCTCGATGCCGGGGGGGAAGTGGCCGCAGATGATGACCGTGTTGGTCCACACGTTGCGCACGAGGTTGGCGACGAGGTTGGCCGTCAGGGTCGTGCGGGCCGAGCCCGTCGCGGCCGAGAGCGCCGGATGCACGACGTAGTCGCGGGTGGCCTGCCGCTTGATCTTGGCCCCGACCTCCTTGGCGTTGGCGCGGAACTCGGCCTTGTCCTCCTCGCTCATCCGGTCCTTCTTCGCGAGGTAGCCGCCGAGCTCGAGGTCGTAGGCCGCGATGGAGTACTCGAAGAGCAGGGCGTTGCCCACGTGCCAGATCGGCTGGAAGAGGTGGAACGGCGTCCAGCGCTGGTCCTCGTCGACGCGCAGGATGCCGTAGCCGAGGTCGTTGTCGCGCCCGAGCACGTTGGTGAAGGTGTGGTGGATCTCGTTGTGGCTGTGCTTCCACTGCGAGGACGGGCTGGCGTTGTCCCACTCCCACGCGGTCGAGTGGATCTTCGGGTCACGCATCCAGTCCCACTGGCCGTGCATGACGTTGTGCCCGATCTCCATGTTCTCGAGGATCTTGGCGACGGAGAGGCCGGCCGTGCCGAGCCACCAGGCCGGGCGGAAGCCCTTGACCTTGACGCCGGAGAAGAGCAGCACGGCGCGACTGCTCATCTCGAGGTAGCGCTGGGTCTTGATGACCTTGCGGATGTAGGCCGCGTCGGCCGCGCCGCGGCTGTCCATGACCTCCTTGCGCAGGGCGTCGAGCTCGACGCCGATGCCCTCGATCTGCTCGGGGCTCAGGTGCGCGGCAGGGTTGGGCCGGCCGGACTTCTTGAACTCCGGCCGCGGCGGGCGGGGGGCGGCGCTGGTCACCGTGAGGCGGGAGTTGATGCCGTGCGGCTTGCTCGAGGCGTGCGCTGCGCCGGTGTGGTGTGGCTCGGTGGGGGAGATGCTGCGGCGTTCGGGGGCGAGGGTCATGGTGTGGGTCCTTCCCTGTCTCGCGTGCTGGTCTGGCGGCGCTGGTCTGGGTGTCGCTGGCGGTGAACGGTGGAACGTGGCGTCTCCCCAGATCGACCAATAGGTCACTCGGGGGGATCTGATCTAGATCTCGATGTCGCACGATCCGGCGACGGCGTTGACGCAGGTCTGGATGGGCAGCTCGTCGCCCGGCTCGACCACGGTGATCTCGCCGGTGCGCAGGTCGCGGATCGCGCCCTCGCGCATGGTGAGCACGCACCCGAAGCAGATGCCCATCCGGCAGCCGCTCGGCATCAGCACGCCGGCGTCCTCGCCGGCGTCGAGGATCGCGGTCGAACCGTCGGCGTCGACCGAGACGCTGCTGTTCAGGAAGGTGACCTGGCCGCCCTCGCCCGGCTCGATGACGGTCGGTCGGAAGCGCTCGGTGTGCAGCCGCTCGGCGACACCGGCTGCCTCCCAGTGCGCCTCCGCGGCGTCGAGCAGCCCCGTCGGCCCGCAGGTCCAGGTCTCGCGCTCGCGCCAGTCGGGCACCATCGCGTCGAGGCGCGCGAGGTCGAGCACGCCGTGCGCGTCATCGAGGTTCACGGTCAGCGCGAGGCGACCGTTCCCGGCATACCCCTCCAGCTCCCCGGCGAAGATGACGTCGGCGGCGGTGGGGGCGCAGTGCACCTGGGCGACGTCCGAGAGCTCGTCGAGGTGGTTGCGCAGCATGCCCATGACGGGGGTGATGCCGCTGCCCGCGGTGAGGAAGAGCACCTTGGCAGGAGCCGGGCTCGGCAGGGTGAAGTCACCCGTGGCCTGGTCGAGCATGACCAGGGCGCCCGGTGCGGCGGAGCGCACGAGGTGGGTGCTGACCTTGCCGTCGGGGATCGCCTTGCTGGTGATGGCGATGCACCCGGCGGGGATGCCGGCCGCGGGCGACCCGTCGGCGCGGTGGGTCAGGCTGTAGGCGCGCCACTGCCGGACGCCGTCGATGTCGATGCCGATCCGGATGTACTGGCCGGGCACGTGGCCCAGCCAGCCCCGACCGGGCCTGATGACCACGGTGACCGCGTCGGCCGTCTCGCGGCGGATGTCGATGACCCGGCCGCGCAGGTCGGCGCCGGCGCGCAGCGGGTCGACCAGGTCGAGGTAGTCACCGGGGACGAGCGGGGTGGCAAGCGCCTCGGCGACGCGGCGGGCACCGCCCAGCAGGGCTCGGACGGGGCTCGGTGCCGCCTCGGCGCCCAGGCGCGGACGGGTCGACCCGGGCTGCCGGGTCGGTCGGTCGACGGTAGGTGCGCTCACGTACCCCAGCGTAACCTACGCTCGCGTAACCTACGAATCGGTAACCCGAGGAACCCAAGAACCCTCTCAGGTTGCCGACCCCACCCGACTTATTGCGCTGTGGCCACGTTTCAGGCCTCCTGGAGGCCCCCGGAACGTGGCTGTGGGGCAATAAGTCCGGAGTGGCGGGAAAAAGGGAGGGGGTCGGTCAGTGGTCGCCGGCCATCAGGCGACCGATCTCGGTGCGGTCTGCGTCGGCGCCGTCCATCTCGGCCACGACGGTGCCGCCGTGGACGACCGCGATCCGGTCCGAGAGGGACAGGATCTCGTCGAGCTCGGCCGAGACGAGGAGCACGGCCGCCCCGGCGTCGCGAGCCTCGACGATGCGGCGATGGATGAACTCGATCGACCCCACGTCGACGCCACGGGTGGGCTGGGCGGCCATCAGCAGCTTGGGCTCGAAGGACATCTCGCGGGCCACGACCACCTTCTGCTTGTTGCCGCCCGAGAGCGACCCCGCGCTCTGCATCACCCCCGAGGAGCGGATGTCGAACTCGTCGCGGAGCGTCTCCGCGTTGGCCCGCACGGCGTCGAACTGGCGCACGCCGCTCTTGGCGTACGGCGCCTGGTCGAACTCGTTGAGCACGAGGTTGTCAGCGATGGAGTAGGCCCCCACCAGCCCGTGCTTCTCACGGTTCTCGGGGATGTGGCCGACACCTGCGTGGTGGGTCTCGCGGGGGTCGGCCTTCGTGAGGTCGAGGTCACCCAGGGTCATCTGGCCGGAGATGACCTTGCGCATCCCGGCGAGGGCCTCGACGAGCTCTCGCTGACCGTTGCCCTCGACACCGGCCAGCCCGACGATCTCGCCGGCCCGGACCTCGAGGGAGAGACCGTTGACGGCCTCGAGGCCCCGGTCGTCCTTGACGTGGAGGTCGGTGATGGTCAGCACGGTCTCCCCCGGGCTGGCCGCCGCCTTGTCGATGGAGAGGACGACCTCACGGCCGACCATCATCGTGGCCAGGCCGCGGGCATCGGTGTCCTTGGTGGCGACCTCGCCGACGACGCCCCCCTGGCGCAGCACGTAGACCCGGTCGGCCACCCCGAGCACCTCGCGCAGCTTGTGGGTGATGAACACGATCGAGGTGCCGGAGTTGGCGAGCTCCCGCATGACGGCCAGCAGCTCGTCGGTCTCCTGCGGGGTCAGCACCGCCGTGGGCTCGTCGAGGATGAGCAGGTCCACCTCGCGCGAGAGCGCCTTGAGGATCTCCACGCGCTGTTGGGTGCCCACCGGGAGGTCGTCGATCTCGCTGTCGGGGTCGACGGCGAGGCCATGCTTGTCCGAGAGGGTGCGCACCATCTCTCGCGCCGAGTCCAGGTCGAGGAACGCCCCGCCCCGGGTCTTCTCGTGCCCCAGCATCATGTTCTCGGCGACGGTCATGACCGGCACGAGCTGGAAGTGCTGGTGCACCATGCCGATGCCCCGCTTGATGGCGTCCTTGGGGTCCTTGATCGGCGTCGTGTCGCCCTTGACGCCCACCGTGCCGCTGTCGGGGGTGATCAGGCCGAAGATCTGGTTGACGAGCGTGGACTTGCCGGCGCCGTTCTCCCCGAGCAGGGCCACGATCTCTCCGCGCTTGACGTGGATGCTGATGTCGCGGTTGGCGTGCACGCTGCCGAAGCTCTTCGAGAGACCGACGATGTCGAGCAAGGTCTCCCCGACGACTCCCTTCCCGAAGCCGGACTGCTCCGGGGGCAGGGTCCGGGCGGCCTGGGTCGTGGCCACCAGGTCGAGGTGCTCCGGGCTGGCGTCGGCGTGGGCCTCCGGGTGCGGTCGATCAGCGGATGCCGGGGTGTCGCCGTGCCCGCTGCCGCCGTGACCGGTGCCCCCCTGCCCGGTGTCGCCGGGCTCGGTGTCGCCGGGCTCGGACCTGGTCTCGCTCATCAAGTGTCTCCCTTCACGTAGGGCTGCCCCACGGCTCCCGGGGCCCTCACCCGTCCGGCGGCGACGGCGAGGACGATGATCGTCGCGACGTAGGGGAGGGTGCCGAGGAGCTGGGGCGGGATGGAGACGCCACCGGTCTGCTGCAGCTGGGATGCCACGGCGTTGATGAAGCCGAAGAACAGGGCCATGACGAAGGCCCGCAGCGGTCGCCACGCGCCCATGATCATGATGGCCAGGGCGAGGAAGCCCCGGCCGGCGGTCATCCCGCGTTCGAAGGAGCTCGAGGCGTCCATGGACAGGTAGACCCCCGCGAGCCCGGCGAGCGATCCCGCGAGGGTGACGTTGACGAGGCGGAGCCGCTCCACGTTGATGCCCGCGGTGTCGGCGGCCGACGGGTACTCGCCCACGGCCCGGGTGCGCAGCCCCCACCGGGTGTGGAACAGCCCCACGTGGACGGCGATCGCCGCGATGATCGCGACGGTTGCGATCCAGCTGCGGCCGCTGAAGAAGACGCCGCCGACGAGGGGGATCTCCTTGAGCACGGGGATGTCGAGGTTGGGGATGACCCCCGGCAGGATCTCGCCGGACACGAGGTAGAACGAGGTCAGCCCGGTGGCGACGATGTTGAGCACGACACCGGCGATGATCTGGTCCATCCGCCAGCGGACCGTCGTCCACGCGAGGAACCCACCGGCCAGGAGCCCGGTGCCGATGCCGGCGAGCACGCCGACGACCATCGACCCGCTGAACGCGGCGGCGAAGAACCCGGCGAAGGCGGCGAGGAGCATCTGGCCCTCGATGCCGATGTTGACGACACCGGAGCGCTCACCGATGACGCCAACGAGAGCGGCGAGGACGAGGGGGATGGCGTAGCCCCACGCCGCGCCGTACATCGACGGTGCGATGTCGTTCTTCGCGTAGTAGAAGACGTAGGCGGCGACGATGACGACCGCGGCGACCACGAGCGTGGTGCGGTTCTTGGCGGCCCAGGCGTTCACGTCAGGACCCCCAGCTCGTCGAGGCGACGTTGACCTTGTCGGCGCGGCTGCGGAACAGCCACTTGCCGAGCACCGGGATCGAGACCATGAGCAGGATGATCGCCAGCAGTACGTCGACGATCTCCGGCGCGATGCCGGTGTTGAACTGGAGGCCACCGGCCCCGGTGCGCAGGACGCCGACGAGGAACGCGGCGGGGATCGTCGCGAGCGGGTTGGCCCGGGCGAGGAGGGCGATGGTGATGCCGTCGAACCCGAGCGTCCCGACGATCGCGGGCTCGAAGCGGTGGAGCGTGCTCTCGGCCTCCAGGGCCCCGCCGAGGCCGGCGAGTCCGGCGCCGAGGGCCATCGAGAGCACCGTGATGGACCGGATGGACATTCCCGCGTAGCCGGCAGCGCTCTTGTTCGCCCCCACGGTGTTGAAGCGGAAGCCGAGCGTGGTGCGCGTCAGCATCCACCAGGCGAGCACCGCGAGCGCGACGGCGACGACGAAGCCGATCGGGATGCCGCCGACCGCCTTGAGCTGCGCCGCCTCGGGGATCGACTCGGTCTGCGGGATGCCGCTCGTCTTCGAGCTCTCGGCCTGGAGCGGCCCGACGACGAGCCAGAAGGTCACGCCCGCGACGATGTAGTTGAGCATGATCGTCGAGATCACCTCGTGCACGCCGCGCCAGGCCTTCAGGACACCGACGAGGAGGCCGACGAGCGCGCCGCCGAGGATGCCGGCCAGCATCCCGAGGACGGCACCGAGGAACCCGGCGCCGCCCGCGACGTAGGCCACCCAGGCACCGAAGATGGCGCCCGTCGCGAACTGGCCCTGACCGCCGATGTTGAACAGCCCGACCCGAAGCGGCAGCACGACGGCCAGCCCGGTGAGCACGAGGGGTGCCGTCTTCTGCAGGGAACGGGTCAGCGCACCGTCGTAGACCAGGGCCTCGCGGAGCAGGGTCTCGTACGCGTACCAGGGGTTGACCCCTTGGTAGCGGATCAGCACGGCCCCGATGAGCAGCGAGATGACGAGGGCGACGACGATGACGACGCCGCTCTGGTGGCCGATCAGGTAGGCGAGCATCCCAGCGCGGTCCCGCTGCTCACGGGGCGGCTCGTCCGTGGGTGGTGGCGGCGCCTGCTCGGCGGTGCTGGTGTCGGACATGGGTCTCCAATGACTCGGGTGCCCACAGTCTGGCCCGGCTGCGGTGGTGGGCGGTAGAGGAGGATGCCGGGGAGTCTCGAGGATCCCGACGAGGACGCGTCGAGGGGGCGGGCACCCGCCGGATGCCCGCCCCCTCACTGACGTCGAGGGTCACCAGTGGTGACCGGTGTCGTCAGGTCAGAGCGTGACGCCGGTCTTGAGCGTTCCGGCCTCCATCTGCGAGACGATGTCCGCGACCTTGGTCTTGACGTCGTCGGGGATCGTGGCGTCGAAGTCGTGGAACGAGGACAGCCCGGCCTGGCCGAGGGTCTGCAGCTCGGTGAAGTCGCCGTCCTTGGCGGTCGTCAGGGTGTCGGTGACGCCCTGGGAGATGAGCTTCTCCGCCGAGGTGATCAGGCACGGCTGCGCGGCCGGCACGGTGTCCCACTGGTCGGTGTCGACACCGATGCAGAACACGTCGGTGCCCGCACCGGAGGCCTTGGCGACCTCCTGGAGGGCCCCGTTGCCGGTGTTGCCGCCGGCACCGAAGATGATGTCCGCGCCCTGGGCCAGCTGCTTCTTGGCCTCGCCGGCTCCCCATACCGGGTCGTTGAACGCGTTGTCACCGGCGGGGTGGAAGACGGTGGAGACGGTGGTCTTCGGGTTGGCCGCCTTGGCGCCGGCCTCGAAGCCCTTGGCGTACTTCTGCACGGGGGGGATCTCGAGGCCGAGGACCTGGCCGAGCTTGTTGGTCTTGGTCATCAGGCCCGCGAGGTAGCCGGCGCCGTAGCCGGCCTGGTCCTCGGGGAAGATCAGGCCGGTGATGTTCTTGGAGGTGACCGCGGCGGCGTCGTAGGTCTGGTCGACACCGATGAACCGCGTGCCGGGGTTGGCCTGCGCGGCGGCGACGGTGGCGTCGGTCATGAGGAAGCCGACCGTGACGATCGCGTCGTACTTCTTGTTGGTGAACTGCGCCATGTTGGCCGCGTAGTCCTTGGCGTCCTGGGTCTCGATGTACTTCTGGAAGCCGCCGAGCTGCTCGGCAGCCGCCTTCGCGCCCTCGTAGGCGGACTGGTTGAACGACTTGTCGTCGACCTTGCCGGTGTCGGTGACCAGACCGATGCAGAACACGGCCTCGTCGGCGCAGTTCGAGTCGTCGGTGGGTGCACCCGCCGCCGCGCTCGAGCCGCCGGAGGAGTCGGCGGTGCTCTCATTGCCGCTGCTGCCACCGCAGCCCGCAAGGGCCAGGGCGAGGGCCGCCGGAAGGGCGACCAGGTAACGGGTGGACTTCATGGATGTTCTCCTAGGAAAAGGGGCCAGACGTGCAGATGCTATGGCCTGCACCATCGTGGACGAGCAGGCCCCCCACTGTCGTTGCCGGGTCGTTACCTCGTCTACGGCACGGGCGTGACGAGAATCGACGGCGCCCGCTGGCGAGATTCACCAAGCGGGCCCCGCCGACCACCCGGCGTCGATGGGGATGGTGATGCCGGTGATGCCGGATGCGGCTGGTGAGGCGAGGAAGGAGACCGTGGCGGCGACCTCCTCGGCGGTCACCGGGCGCCGGAGCGCGCTGGCCGCCTCCCACCGCTCCACCCCCGCGGGCCACGCCTCCCGCAGGCCCGCGCGGTCGACCAGGCCCGGTGCGACCGCGACCACCCGCACGCCCCGTGCGCCCACCTCGTGGGCCGCCGCAGCGGTGAGGTGGTGCAGCGCGGCCTTGGCCACGGCATACGGCGCGTGCATCGGCGCAGGTCGCAACCCCTCGATCGACCCCACGACCACCACGACCCCACCGGTCTCCAGCCGCGCCAGGGCCCGGTGGAGCAGGGCCGTGGTCGGGCGCAGGCCTGCGCGGTGCATGCGGTCCCAGGCCCTGGTGTCCAGCTCGTCCCAGCCGAGCAGATCCTGGGGGAACGCGTTGAGCACCACGGCATCCACGCCTCCGAGCGCGCCGGTGCAGCGGTCGAGCAGGTCCTCGCAGACCCCGTCGAGCTCGGCGGCATCCTCGACGTCGAGGTCGGCGTGCAGCGCGACGGCCCGGTGCCCGGTGGACTCGACACCGGCCACGGTGTCCGCAGCCCCGGCGGCGTCACCTCGGTAGTGGACCCCCACGTCGCGCCCGGCCTCGGCGAGGGCGACGGCGATGGCCGCGCCCAGACCCCCGCTGGCCCCGGTGACCAGGGCGCTCACCGCATCCTCCCGGCGGGAACCTCACGGGTCAGCGCGGTGATCTCTGTCGCGTGGTCGGGGTGGTGACGCACGAGCTGCTCGCGGTGACCCAGCTCGAAGTGCTCCGGCCGGAACGCCGGTGAGCACCAGCAGGCGAGGAGGGTCCACTCCCCGAGGGTCGACGCCCCCATCCAGGTGCCCCGCGGCACGAGTGCCTGCCCGTGCTCGGGGCCGACGCGGTCCAGCGCGCCGCCTCCTCCGGGGTGGAGTCTCAACAGGGCCAGGGGCGCCCCCCCGAGCCACTGCCAGCCCTCGTCGATGCGCAGGCGGTGCATCGCGGAGAACCCGTCGGGCCGGTCGGTCAGCAGGACGGTGATGCCGTTGAGGGCCTGGGTGCGAGGCCCGGCGGCGAACCAGGCACCCTCCTCGGGGATGAGCTCCATGCCGAGGCGGTCGATGATCTGCTCGGCGCTCTCCTGCTCCGTGTCGCGGCGGTCGCGGTCGCCCTTCATCCGGTCTCCACAGCGCCACCAGTGGCGACTCCAGCCGCGGCCGCCCGCTCACGGGCCCGGGCCAGCAGGTCGGGGGTGTCCAGCCTCGTGCTGCGACGGTCCCGGACCACGGCCTCACCGTCGACGAGGACGTCGGTGACGTCGGACCGCCCGGCTGCGAACACGAGGAGGGCGGCCACGTCGTGCACGGGGGTGAGGTGCGGCGCCTCGAGGTCCAGCAGCACGAGGTCGGCCCGCTTGCCGACCTCGAGCGAGCCGATGACGTCACCGAGGCCCAGCGCCCGTGCACCCTCGATCGTCGCGGCCCTCAGCACCTCGGCCGCGCTCGCGACGTCGGGGCGTCCGCTGGTCAACCGGGCCAGCAGGGCGGCCTGGCGCATCGCCTGCCACATGTCCAGGTCGTTGCTGCTGGAGCACCCATCGGTGCCGATACCGATCCGGATGCCGTTCTCCCATAGGTCTTCCCAGTGCAGCGCGCCACTGGCCAGCTTGAGGTTCGACCCGGGGCAGTGCCCGACCGCCGCACCCACCTCGGCGAGCCGGGCCCGGTCGGCGTCGGTGAGGTGCACACCGTGGCCCACCACGAGCGGGAGGTCGTCGACGAGCCACCCGGCGCGGTCGAGGACCCCCGTCGGGGTGGTGCCGTAGAGCGCCTGCACGCCGGCGTTCTCGGCGATGTTCTCCGACACGTGCGTCGTGAGCACCCCCGGGCGGTCACCGTGCGCGGCGAGCACCTCGCGCAACGTCGAGACGACCTCCCGCAGCCGCTCGGGCGCGCAGGTGTAGGTGGCGTGCGGCATGACAGCGACCGGGATGTCCGGGCCGCCGATCTCCTCCAGGAGCCCGGGCCAGGCCCGCAACGCCGTGAGGCGGTCCTCCCACGCCAGCCCGTCGGGACCGGGCCCGTCGAAGAAGACCGGGCCGACGATGTGTCGCGACCCGGCGGCGACCGCGCCGCGGTGGGTGGCCTCGGGGTGGAAGTACATGTCGAGCTGGGTGGTGCAGCCGCCGAGCAGGGACTCCAGGGCGCCGAGCGTCGCGCCCACCTCGACGGTGTCGGGGTCCATCACCGCGCCTTCGGCCGCCCAGACCTTCTCGAGGAAACCCTGGAGGTCGACGTTCTCGGCCAGGCCCCTCAGCAGGGTCATCGGCAGGTGGGTGTGCAGGTTGACCAGACCCGGCATCACCAGCTTGCCCCTCGCGTCGATCGTGAGGACGTCCTCGGATGCGCCCGCTCCGGCGCCCGACGGGGTGATCGCGGTGATGGTGCCGTCCTCGATGGTGAGGGTGTGGTTGCGGAGGATGGTGTCGTGGTCGTCGACGGTGACGACGTACTCGGCGTTCTCGATGACGACGCGGGTCACGGGGTGGCCTCGGTGACCGGGTCCGGGTCGAAGCCGGGATCGGGCTCGGGCGGGGGTGGGGTCTCGTCGTCGGCGAAGGTGGCGCGGGTGTGCACCAGCTCGTCGAGGACGGCGATGACGTCGGCGCTCGAGGCGGCCAGGACGGCAGAGATCTCCTCCATCGTGATCGGTTCGGCGTCCGGACCGACGCCGGCGGCCGGGTTCACGACGAGGGAGATCGCGGCATACCTCAGTCCGTCCTCGACGGCCAGGGTGACCTCGGGAACACCGGTCATCCCGGCGACCGTGCCCCCGGCGAGGGCGGCGAGCCGGATCTCGGCGGGCGTCTCGAAGCGCGGCCCCTCGAAGGCGGCATAGACCCCGCCGTCCCGCATCGACCGACCGGATCCGGCTGCGGCGTCGAGGATCTCGCGGCGCAGCGCGGGGTGGTAGGCGTCGGCGACGTCGACGTGCCTGACGCCTTCGGAGGTGGAGCCGTCAAAGAAGGTGAGCGGACGCTGGCGGGTGAGGTCGAGGAAGTCGTCGATGCAGACCAGGTCCCCGGGGGAGAGGCCCGGGTCGATGCTGCCCGTGACGTTGACCGCCACGACGTCGCGCACGCCGAGGGCGGTCAAGGCCCGGATGTTGGCGCGGTAGTTCACCAGGTGCGGTGGCACGGTGTGGCCGGCCCCGTGCCTGGTGAGGAACACGACGGGGAGGCCGTGCCAGGTGCCACGGGTGACGCGCGCGTCGCCGAACTCCGTGGTCACCGTCTCGGCGACGGGCTCGCGCAGGGCGTCGAGGTCGTAGAAGCCGGTGCCGGCGATGATGCCGAGGGGCGGGGGCGTCATGTTCCCGAACGCTACCGGTCCGCCGTGGGCACGCCACCCGCGGTCGCGGCGCGCGGTGGCAGGATGCCCGCATGGCTGCACAGGTGGCGATCGCCGCGACCGGCCCGGTCTCCCTCGCCGCCGGCCGCACCGTGGCGCGGGCCGGGGGGAACGCGGTCGACGTCGCCGTGGCCGCTGCCCTCGCCGCGATGTGCACCGAGCCGGGGATCGTCTCGCTCGCCGGCGGCGCCTACGTCTCCGTGTGGCCGGCCGACGGGGCGCCCGTCGTCATCGACGGGAACGTGGAGATGCCCGGGCGTGGCCTGCCCATCGACCGCTTCGGCGCCGGGGTCCGCGAGGTCGTCACCGACTACGGCGGGGGAGTGCGGATGTATGCCGGTCACGGCTCGGTCGCGACGCCCGGCGCCGTGGCCGCGTGCGGCCTGGCCGTCGAGGAGCTGGGGGTCTTCCCGTGGGCCGGGGTGGTGGCGCCGGCTGCCGCGGCGTGCCGCGCGGGCTACCCCATCGGCGGCGCCGCAGCCCGCTACCTCACGTTCACGTCGGAGGCGTTGTTCGGCCACGACCCGGAGGCCCACCGGCTCGTCACCCGGGACGACGGCACGCCGGTGCGGGCCGGTGACGTCGCGACCAACGGTGCGCTCGCCGACGTGCTCGACCTCGTGGCGCACGAGGGCTCGTCGGTGCTCTCCACCGGCGAGCTGGGCCGGGCGATGGTCTCGGACATGGCTGCCCACGGGGGACTGATCACGAGTGCCGACCTGGCCGAGTACACCCCGCTGGTGCGCCCGCCCGTGCGCCGGGTGGTCGGGGAGTGGGACCTCGCCGTCAACCCTCCGCCGTCGGTCGGGGGGCCGATGCTGGCCGTGATGCTCGGGGAGCTGGCCCGCCGTGGGTCCCACGACTGGGGCGACGTCATCGAGATCCAGCGCGCCGTGCTGCGCTACCGGGTGGCCGTGCACGACTACTCGCCGGACCTCGACACCGCCGGCCACGAGCTGCTGCTGCGGGTCGACCGCCACGGGCTGGCCGGCCTCCCGACGAGCGCCAGCACCGCCCACGTCTCGGTCGTCGACTCCGACGGCACGGCGTGCGCGATCACGATGTCCGCCGGCTACGGCGCCGGCATCACGGTCCCCGGCACCGGGATGCTCCTCAACCACGCGCTCGGGGAGCCCGAGCTCAACCGTCTCGGCCTGCACCGGCTGGCCCCCGGGACCCGCCTCGCGTCCAACATGGCACCGACCACGGGGCGCACGGCCGACGGGAGGGTCCTCGCGATCGGCTCGCCCGGTGCCGACCGGATCACGACCGCGCTGATGCAGGTGCTCGGGCAGGGCTGCCTCGGCGGTGCGCCCCTGCGGGAGGCCATCGACGCACCTCGTCTGCACGTGCGGTTCGACGACGCCGGCGAGCCCGTGCTCGAGCACGAGTCCGGCCCGGCCATCGACGCGGCAGTGCGAGCCAGCGGTCTGGCGTCCAACGACCACGGCGAGGCGTCGATGTACTTCGGTGGGGTGGGGGCGGCGCACCGGCACGCGGATGGCCTGCTCGAGGCGGCCGGCGACCCCCGGCGCGAGGCAGCCGTCGCGGTCGTCGACACCGCCTCCGACGACCGCAGGCAGTGAGTGGGCTCGACTCAGGTGGTGCTCGCGCCGGTGACCATCCACCGGTCGGTGCGCACCCGCATCCACATCAGCGTGGCGCGCACCGACATGAACACGGTGAAGGCGATCCAGAGCCAGAGCACCGCGTTCACCTCGCCGCGCTCGCTGTTGCCGTCGAGCAGCCACTCCCCGGCGGCGCGAACGCCCAGGATGACCGGGAGGTAGGCGGCGAGCGTCGCCACCATGGCCTTGGCCAGCCACCGGCCGTCACCCGCGCCGATGAGCACCCCGTCGATGACGAAGACGTAGCCGGAGAGCGGCTGGCTCAGGGCGACGACGACCAGACCCCCGGCGATGGCGGCCTGCACCGCCTCGTCGTGGCTGAAGAGCGGCCCGACGAACGGTCGCACGACGAGCACGGCCAGACCCAGGACGATGCCGGCGAGCACGCCCCAGCGGATCATCAGCTGGGTCGCGGCCCGGGTGCGCTCGACCTCCCCGGCACCCAGCGTCTTCCCGGTGATGGCCTGGGCGGCGATGGCGATGGCGTCGAGCGAGAAGGTGAGGAAGGACCAGATCGTGGCGGTCACCTGGTAGGCGGCCAGTGGCACGTCGCCGAGCCCGGCCGCCACGAAGGTCGTCACCAGGAGCACCCCGCGCAGGGCCATGGTGCGGATGAGGAGGGGGATCCCGCCGCGCGCCGCGGCGAGGACCCGACCGGGGTGGGCCCGCAGCGGCACTGCCGTGCGTGCGGCATAACGGACCAGCACGACGATCAGCCCGATCGCCATGCCGGTCTGGGCGACGACGGTGCCCCACGCCGACCCGGCGATGCCCCAGCCCAGGCCCACGACGAACCAGACGTTGAGGGCGATGTTGGTGGAGAAGCCCAGCACGGCGGCGACGAGCGGGGTCCTGGTGTCCTGGAGGCCGCGCAGGACCCCGGTGGTGGCCAGCACGACGAGCATGCCGGGGATGCCGAGGGCCGAGATCCGCAGGTAGGTCACGGCCTGCGCGAGGGCTGCGTCGGAGGCGCCGAAGAGCTGGCAGATCGGCTCGGCGAGGATCGCGACGACCGCGGTGGTGACCGCGCCCAGGGCCACCGCGAGCCAGGTGCCGTCGATGCCGGCGGCGATCGCGCCCGCTCGGGATCCGGCTCCGATCTGGCGCGCGACGACCGCGGTGGTGCCGTAGGCGAGGAACACGAAGATGTTGGCCGCGGTGAGGAGCACGGCGCTGGCCACGCCGAGCCCGGCGAGGGGAGCAACGCCCAGACGCCCCACGATCGCGGCGTCGGCGAGCAGGAAGAGCGGCTCGGCGACGAGGGCGAGGAAGGCGGGCACCGCGAGCCGGAGGACCTCGCGGTGCTGGCTCACGGTCTCCTCGCTCACCCCCGCACTGTTGCAGAGGTGGCCGTGGGTCCGCCCGAGGTGCCCGCGGGCTGGCCCACGCGCCGGTGTCGGGTCGTTGCTCCGCCGGCGCGTCCTTGCTCCGCCGACGCGCTGCTGCAGCGGCACACGACGGGAGCAGGGGCCCGAGCCACCATCAGACGGGCCGAGCCTGTGGATGACGACCCCGCGGGTGTGGCCCCTCGTGGCTCGGCCCCTCGGGTCGACGATCCGCCTGACGAGCCTCGCGCTCGGCAGCGACCTCAGAGGTGCTTGAGGGCCTCGCGGCGCGACAGGCCCGACAACCGGTCACCGCGCTCGGCGACGAAGGCCTGGACCCACTCAGGATCGGTGCGGGCGTGCTGGCGCAGGGCCCAGCCGACCGCCTTGCGCACGAAGAACTCGCGGCCGTGTGCCGTGCCCTCCAGGTTGTGGTCGATCGCGTGCGTCAGCAGGGCGAAGTCGGTGTCGCCGCGGTGCTTCAGCTGCGCGAGGATCGCTGTGCGCCGCAGCCACAGGTCGTCGGACACAGCCCAGCTTCGCAGCACCGGTGTCGCAGCCGCCCTGTGCGAGAGCAGGATCGGTCCCACCCGGTCAGCAGCTACGGAGTCGACGAGGTCCCACCAGGCGCCGGTGACGACGAGGTGGCGGTACAGCTCGAGGGCCTCGACGTCCTGCCACGACCGTGCCGCGCGGTGACCGGTGAGGGCGATCGCGGCATACCGCTCCTCGCGATGGGTGGCTTCGTCCCACAGGCTGCGCACGGCGCTCTCCCACTGACCTCGGGTGGTGGGCGCCAGGTCCGGATCCCGCAGGATCGGGCGCAGGAGGACCCTCAGCTCGGGCGAGGTGATGCCGCGGTAGGGCATCTCCGACTTCATGTACGCCTGCTGCGCGGCGGCCCGAGCGGGGTCACCCGCGCCCGTGAGGGCGGCTCGGACCGCCCCCACGAGGGTCGGGTCGGGTGCTCGCCCGGTGGTCATGGCGACCACCTCAGCACACGACTCGGCGGTCAGGCCAGGCCCAGGGCCGCGGCCTCCTCCCAGAGCTCGTCGCGCACCCTCGGGTGTGCCGCGTCGCGGATGATGTGGCGGCACTGCGCCCGCTGGTCGTGACCCCACAGCTCGGCGACCCCGTGCTCGGTGACGATGGCGCTCTGCTGGAAGCTCGTCACCGGCTCGTCGAGCAGCGGCACGACGGTGGACACGTCGGCCTGGGGGTGCCACGAGCGGAGCGCGATGAACGCCTGGCCACCGCGTGAGTGCAGCGCGCCGACGACGAAGTCGGTCTGGCCGCCGAAGCCGGAGTGGATGCGGGCGTTGATCCGCGAGGCGTTGGCCTGGCCGAACAGGTCCACCTCGAGGGCGGTGTTGACGGAGGTCATCGTCCGTTGCTGCGCGATGCGTCCCGGGTCGTTGGTGTGCTCGGTGCGCATCATCCGCACCCTGTGGTTGCCGTCGAGCCAGTCGTAGAGCTCGCGGGAGCCGAAGACGAAGGATGCCGTGAGCGGGTGGTGTGCGTCGAGGGCACCGACGCGCTCGAGTGCGAGCACCCCGTCGGAGAACATCTCGGTCCAGACCCGGAGGCCACGACGACGGGCGAGAGCTCCGAGCGTCGCGTCCGGCACGGCCCCGATGCCCAGCTGGAGGGTCGCCCCGTCACCGACGCGCTCGGCGACGAGCGAGCCGATGGCCCGGCTCTCCGCGTCGGGCTGCACGGGGTCGTGCACCGGGATCGGCGTCGAGACCTCGATGGCGAGGTCGACGGCCTCGACGGGCACCTGCGCGTCGCCGTACGTGTAGGGCATCTGGTCGTTGACGACCGCCACGACCAGGCCGGAGCGTGACCGGCATCCCTCCATGGCCGCGGGCAGCACGTTGACCTCGATGCCGAGGGACAGCTGCCCGTCGCGCGGCGGGGCGCAGTGGACGATGACGACGTCCGGGGGGATGCGGCGCTGGAGCAGCACCGGCACGAGCGAGAGGCGGCTGGGGACGTACGAGAGGTTCGAGTGCCGCCGCATGCCCGGCCCCACGAAGCACGTCTCGGCGGTGACTCCCTCGCGGTCGGGGATGCCGGGCGGGGCGTTCAGGGCGTGGATCGTGTAGGTCTCGGCGTGCTCGTCGAGCGCGCGCACGGCCTCCCACGGGACGGCGACGTTGCCCGACACCACGACGCGCGAGCCCGCCGGCAGTGCTGCGAAGTGACGCCCGAGCTCCTCGACACCGATGGTCCTCATGGGTCGATTGTCGCGCGTCGCCGCCGGCCCGACAGGTGAGGATGGGCTGCCCTGACCTCTGTCGGATGCCGGGAGCCGGGCCTACCGTGTACGGCATGTGCCGCAACATCCGTCAGCTCCACAACTTCGCCCCTCCCGCCACGTCGGAGGAGGTGAATGCCGCATCGCTCCAGTACGTGCGCAAGGTCAGTGGGTCGACCCGCCCCTCCCAGGCGAACCAGGAGGCGTTCGACGCCGCCGTGCGTGAGGTGGCCGAGGTCACCCAACGGCTGCTCGACTCGCTGGTCACGGCCGCCCCAGCCAAGGACCGCGAGGTGGAGGCCGTGAGGGCCCGGGCCAGGGCCGCCGAGCGCTACGGCCGGGGCGCCTGAAGGCGGTGCCTGCCCCGTCGTGAGGCTCACGTCGCGCGAGGGGGTGTGGACCGCGACACGCCCGAAACTATTTCCGCTCCACATGAGGCGCACGGCATCGTCGCAGGTCAGAGCCCGGTGCGGGGAACGGCCGACCGGTGGGTCCACAGGCTTCTCCACCGACGGTGCACAACCACTCCGGGCGTTTTCCCCAGCTTGTCCACACGCTGTGCACAGCCCCGGGCAAGATGGCACTCGGCGATGTTGGCGCCGACCCGGGTGGGCGCCTACGGTGGCTCGGCGGAGGGTGTCAGTGGTCTCTGGTGAGGTAACCACCAGCGGGCAGCCCGACACACAAGCGACGGAGCTAGCCCGGCGGCGACCGGAAGGTGAGGGGTTGGTCGGGTGTCCATCGCGGAGCTGAGCACGGCGTTCGGCGGCCGAGCCGAACGCGCCCCCGATGACCGCGTACCCCCCCAGGACCTGCACGCGGAGCAGTCGGTGCTCGGCTCGATGCTCATCAACAAGGACGCGATCGCCGACTGCCTCGAGGTCGTCAAGGCGCACGACTTCTACCGCCCGGCCCACGAGCTGATCTTCGACGCCGTGCTCGACCTGTTCGGCCGTGGGGAGCCGGCCGACGCGATCACGGTGGCCGACGAGCTGTCCAAGCGCGGTGACATCACCCGGGTCGGTGGCCAGGCCTATCTCCACCAGCTGATCCAGTCGGTGCCCACGGCGGCGAATGCCGGGTACTACGCCGAGATCGTCCACGAGCGGGCGGTGTTGCGCCGGCTCGTCGAGGCGGGCACGCGCATCGTGCAGATGGGGTACGCGCAGGGCGAGGGCGACATCGACGACATCGTCAACCGTGCCCAGGCCGAGGTCTACTCCGTCGCCGAGGTGCGCGGCAGCGAGGACTACTCGATCCTCGGGGACCTCCTCAACGAGACGATGGAGGAGATCGAGGCGGCCTCCGGGCGCAGCGACGAGATGATCGGGGTGCCGACCGGGTTCATCGAGCTCGACGAGCTGACCAACGGGCTGCATCCCGGGCAGATGATCGTCGTGGCGGCCAGGCCTGCTGTCGGGAAGGCACTCGCTCTCGACACTCCGCTGCCGACCCCCGAGGGCTGGACCACGATGGGCGAGGTCGCGGTGGGTGACCGGCTCATCGACGCCCGCGGCCGACCCACCCGGGTGGTCGCCGCGACAGAGGTCCTGGAGGCGCGCCCCTGCTTCGAGGTCGAGTTCGACGACGGAACCGTCATCGTGGCCGACGCCGAGCACCAATGGCTCACCGACACCCGCGCCTCACGGAAGTCGTTCCAGGCGGCCAGGGACAGACGAAACCGCACGATCAACCATCTAACGCTACCCGCCGTCCGAACCACCGTCGAGATCGCCGCGACGCTGCGCACGTCGACCGCTGAGGCTCGGCTCAACCACTCCGTTGGACTGTCGGCCGCGCTCGACCTGCCGCACAGAGCCTTTGCGCTGTCCCCCTATGTCCTGGGCGCCTGGCTCGGCGACGGCACCAGTGACGCGGCACAGATCACGACTGCCGACGACGAGATGGTCATGTTCCTGGAGGCGGAGGGGCTTCGGGTGAGTCCGACCTCGTCCCCCATGCGCTACTCGCTGACCCTCCCGGTCGAGCAAGCCTCCGGCCGGGAGTGCGTCGTGTGTGGGATCGCGTTCGTCCCACGAACGAGTCAGGTGAAGACCTGCGGGCGCTCGTGTGGGGGTCGAGCAAAGGGCACGAGTCGCCTCGAACCCCGTTGTCCGGATTGCGGCGCGCTGTGCACCGGCCTCCGCACGTGTCGTCGCTGCCGAGCTGACCACGGCACCGTCAAGGCCCTGCTGCGCCGCATTGGGGTCTTGGGCGCCAAGCACATTCCCTCCGAGTACCTCCGAGCGAGCGAGGCGCAGCGGCGGGCTCTCCTCGCGGGGCTGCTGGACACCGACGGCACGGTCACCGCGACCGGTTGCCCGCAGTTCACGACGACGAGTGCTCGTCTTCTCGCCGACGTGTCCGATCTCCTCGCTGGCTTGGGCTACCGGTTCGGTGTGTCACGCAAGCTCGTCGTCGGTCGGTCGGCGGAGAGTTCCACAGCCTTCACGGTGACGTTCAGCTCGGACGAGCCGGTGTTCCGCCTGACTCGGAAGGCGCAGCTGCACAAGGAGCGAGGGGCGCGCCGGTTCCAGCGACGCAACTCGCGGTTCATCGTTGACGTGAGGCCGGTGCCATCCGTGCCTGTTCGCTGTGTCGAGGTTGACAACAGCGAGCACCTCTATCTCGCCGGTCGCGCGATGGTCCCGACTCACAACTCAACCTTGGGCATCGACATCGCGCGGGCGGCGGCGATCAAGCACAACCTCGCCACGGCGGTGTTCTCCCTCGAGATGAGCCGCACCGAGATCACCATGCGCATCCTCTCGGCGGAGGCCACGATCCAGCTCCAGGACCTGCGCAAGGGCCTCAAGAGCCAGGACCAGTGGAACAAGCTGGCACGGATCATGGGCAAGATCTCGGACAGCCCGCTGTTCATCGATGACAGCCCGAACATGTCGCTCATGGAGATCCGGGCGAAGTGCCGCCGGCTCAAGCAGCAGCACAACCTCAAGATGGTGATCATCGACTACCTGCAGCTGATGAGCTCGGGCAAGAAGGTCGAGTCACGCCAGCAGGAGGTCGCGGAGTTCTCCCGTGCGCTCAAGCTCCTCGCCAAGGAGCTCGAGGTGCCGGTCATCGCGATCAGCCAGCTCAACCGTGGGCCGGAGCAGCGCACCGACAAGCGGCCGCAGATGTCGGACCTGCGAGAGTCGGGCTCGATCGAGCAGGACGCCGACGTCGTGATCCTGCTGCACCGCGACCGCTCGGACCCCGAGCGCGACGGCGAGGCCGACGTCATCGTGGCCAAGCACCGCAACGGGCCGACCAAGGACATCGTCCTGGCGTTCCAGGGTCACTACAGCCGGTTCAACAACATGGCCCGCGACGGCGGCTTCTGATCTCGGGATGCAGGGCGCTTCGTCGTCGGCCGGTGGAGGGGTCGCGACATGCCGACTGAACCGCCGGCCCGAGCCCGAGCGCGTCCTGACCCCTCGACTTCCCCTTCGGGTCGGCGGTCAGTCGCCCGTCGCGGGGGGCTCGGCGACGCAGAGGACTCCCCTGTTGCCGTCCTGGTCTGCGATCACGGTGAGTGACGGCGCGTCGCTGTCATCGACGACGGTCCCACCCGCGGCGACGACGGCAGCGATCCGCTGCTCGGCCACCTCGCGCGGCACGTAGACCTCGACGTGGAAGCGCTGACGTGTTGTGTCGTGCTCGTCGGCGTCCCCGAACCACAGGTTCGGCACCCGCCCCGTGGCGTCCCGGATCTCGTCGCTGGGCGACCCGTGGCCCTGGGCCTCGGCGTTCCCGGTCAACAGCGCGGCCCATACCGGGGCGATGGTCGCGGAGTCCGCGGTGTCGAGGCCGAGCTCGATGACGCTGACCGAGGACGGGTCGGCACTGATCCCGTGGTCGGCGGCGATCTCGGTGATCCGTCGGGCGAGGTCGACGTCCTGCTGCGTCACCCATTCGACAACCAGCTCGGTGCCGTCGTCGTCGCGGTAGATCGCATCGGCACTGACCAGCTTGAGGTCCACGTGCCCGGTGCCGAGTGACGCGCTCGGATGATGCCCGATCGCGTCGCCGGCCTCACCCACGGCGGCGACGAACCGTGCGCCGGTGCCGAAGTCGTCGACCAGGTAACGGGCGTGCAGTCCCTGGGCCAACTTGCGCCAGTCGGTCAGCCTGGCCCCGGCGATCTGCTCGTCCTTCAGCATGTCCATGGTCGGGGACCCTATCTGCGATTCAGCCACAGCGCTCGGCCCACCTCTTGGCCCGCACCCTCGCATGGTCTCGCGGTTGGCAACGGCTGGTCGTGACCCGGCCTCACGCGGGCTCGACCGTCTTCACCATGACGCAGTTCTTCAGCCCCTTGGGCCGGTCGTAGATGAAGCCGAGCCGCTCGTAGAGTCGACGGGTGCCGTTGTAGAGGAACGACGACGACATCTTCTTGGTCTGGTTGGTCAGGTCGTGGGGATAGCTCTCCACCCGACCTCCGCCGGCCTGCGCAATCAGGTCGAGCGCACCGGTGATCGCCAGCTCCGTCACGCGCCGTTGCCGGTGGCGCTTGTCGACGAAGACGCAGGTGATCCGGTAGTCGGGGTCCGCGGCCTTGGTGGCGTCGTACTCCTTGCGGTGGTGGAGGGAAGGCAGCTCGACCGGGGTGCCGTACTCAGCCCACGCGATGGCCTCGTCGCCGTCCATGACCAGTGCGGCGTGCGCCGTGCCCTGCTCGACGTAGGCCTTCTTCAGCGCTCGGTTGGCCTCGGCGCCCTGGCCGCGCTCGGGCCCGTCAGGGTGGAACCAGATGCACCAGCAGCCGCCGAAGATGCCGTTGTGCCGCTGCACCAGCGCGTCGAAGGCCGGCCAGGTTTCGGGGCTGAGCGGCGCGATGGTGTACGACGACTCGGCGGCCATGCCGCACCTTATCCCGGTCGGGCCGGCACCGACATCGGTCGTGGCTTGTCGGGCCGAGATGGATGCCGGAAACGGCAGTGCCCATTCCGCGTCCCTTCGTCCACCGCGATCCGCGGAGCCGCAGCGGTGTGCGCGAGGCGTCCTGCGCAACCTCGCCCAACGCGACCGAGTCACGCAGAAGATCGGTGGCCACCCGCCAGTCTCTGCGTGCGCTCCGGTCTTGTGCGTGCCGCTACGTGTCCATGGGTCTCGACGGCTCGACAAGCCCGTTCGGCGGGGCGGGCAAGGTCAGCGCTTTCGATGCTGGAGTCGGCGCCGTCGATCGCCTCGGACCCGGAGGTCTCGCGCCAGCCGTCGGTCGCCGTAGTAGAGGATCGAGGCCCAGTCCACGCCCCTAGCGGCCGGCGCTGGCGCCGCGGTGCGCGGCGTCTTCTTGGCCTTGTCCACGTAGAGCCAGTTCACGACGCCCAGACCCATGTCGACGGCTGCAGCAGTCAACCCGATGTAGGCGCGGATCGCGCCGGCTGCCAGCACCGCGTTGAAGGTTGCGAAGGCGAAGTTGCCCCAGTTCTGCTGGTTGAAATCGCGCCACGCAGTCAGGAGCGAGAAGGCGACGATCAGACACGGAACAAAGACGAGCCAGCCGGGCGCCGACGTACGGTTACGCACCTTGGGAGTTCGTGCGAAGGGAATCTTCTCTCCCGTGAGAGCCTGTTGGATGGACTTGAGGACACCGGCGAGGTTGACCGGCAGCAGCACCAGGTTGAAGCCGTAGATGCGAAAGATGTCACCGAACCGGTGCCCGCATTCGCGAAGGTCGCTGCCCATGGCGAGGAAGTACGGAAGCGCAGCCCCGAGCACGAGCGGGCTCAGGAGTCGGCTGTCGTACGGGTAGAACAACAAGAAGAGCAGGCCGAGGCTCGCCCAGGTGATCGATGCCATGTAGTTCATCCGGAGCGCCAGCTCGGCGAGGTGAACCCGTTCTCGGTCAAAGCGCCGCTGACGCACCTGATCCCACAGCTTCGGCACGATCAGGAGACCACCATTGGCCCAGCGCCGACGTTGCACCACCAGCGAGCCGTAGTCCGGAGGCGTCGCGCTGTAGCTGAGCCGCTCGGGGTAGTTCACGAGCGACCAACCCGCCGAGCCGATGTCGATGCTGGACTCGGTGTCCTCGATCACCGTGCGGTCCTGGATGTAGGTGCGAACCTCGTAGCCACCAACCTCCTCCACCTCCACGATGTCCTCGAGGGCCCGTTTGCGGATGACCGCATTGGCGCCCACCCAGAACGTGGCGCCGTAGTGGGTCATGCCCTGGTGGATGATGTGCTGCAGATCGGTGGTCGCGCCCGCGACCCGCTCGATCCGGGTCGGTGCTCCCCGGAACGAGGAGTACGGCGTCTGGATGATCGCCACCTGCTGGTTGGCGGGCTGCTCGAGATGGTGCACGAGCCGGATGCAGTAGTCACGCAGCAGCTGCGAGTCGGCGTCCAGGGTCAACACGTAGCCCGTGTCCTCAACGACGACATCCCCCTCCATCGCGTCGTCCACGCGATGGAGGGCCGAACCCCTCGAGGTGTCCGTCGGACGCCAGATTCCGCCCATGAGCCCGAGATAGGCGTTGATGTTCATCGCCTTGTTCGCTTCGTGCGACAAGGAGGCGTACCGCTTGCGCTCGAACGAGGTGAGCCGGGCACGGAAGATCCAGACCAGTCGGCGGTGCAGCTCGAGGAGTCGAGACGGCTCGAACTGGGCGTCGTCTTCGTGGGCTGCTTCCAGCGCGAGCAGCGTCAGACGCAGGTCGCTGGCCAGACCCATGAGCACCTGGTCCACGAAGAACTCACTCACGTGGTCGAGGACACTCTCGGCAGCCGCCATGGCTTCGAGCCACTCCGCTGCCACGCGGTACTCCCCGGCGAGGATGCTGATGTCTTCGCCGGTGGGGTCGCTGGACGCGAAGCGACGCGCCGCCTCCTCGTGCGCGCAGGCGAAACGCTCAGCCGGCTCGCGAAGCGTCCGGGCGATCTCGTCGGCGAGTTGACGGGTCGCGGTCAGTCTGACCAGTGACTGTGGGTCCTTGGGCTCGGGGGGGTCGTCGATGAGCAGCACGATGCGAAGGTCGGGATACTCCTGGAGCGCGGCGCTCCACATCGTCAGCCGAACCACATCGGGCTCCTCGGCGTATGAGGGAATCAGCGCCGTCAGCGCATCACTCAGGTCGCTGAAGTGACTGTCGATGACGCCGCGAGGAGCACGCTGGTGCAGGCGAAACCGGTGAAGTGCGCCCTGCCGAGCCACGAGATACATCAAGGCCGAGAAGGTCAGGAACGTCACGACGAGGAGGTAGGAGGCCGCTTCCATCGTGAACCGGAAATTGGTGTCGGCGTCGATGAACTGCCTGACGATCGTGGAGATGACGTACCCGATCCACGAGAGGATCGTGACGATGATCGCGATGCGACCCCAGGTGATGCTGGCCTGACTCGGGCGGGGATGGAGGATCGACAGCGTCTCGGATCGTCGCTCAGCCCCCCATTGGCGACGGGGCGCGGTGACAGCCGGCGGGGAGTCACTCATCGACACGTCCACCCGCTCTCCGGCCACACCCGATATGGAGCCACCACGACACTAACGGTGTCGTGGGAACACCGCCCGGGGTGCGCGGATCCCCTGAGATGAGACGATGGCGTCTCTGCAAGCCGACAGCGGCCAGGGGGACATCTCGTGGGACAGTTCGATGGTCGCCGCTTGTCGTGGCTGCGCCTGGGCGTGTCACTCGGGGTGATCTCCGCACTCGTCTTCACGGCACTGTCCGGCTGGCGCTGGTTCGAGGACTCGAAGGCGGCCGCGGGGGGCAGGGCGTGGTTCGCAGCCTATGTGGACGTCACAACCACCCCGCAGCTCGAGTTCGAGAACCCCACGTCGACGGCGGCTCGCGATGTCGTCCTGTCATTCATCGTCTCTTCACCCGACGCGCCGTGCACGCCCTCCTGGGGCACGTTCTACACGCTGGACGGTGCCGCCGCCGACCTTGACCTCGACCGCCGGATCGCGCGACTGCGGCAGAACGAGGGGGACGTCGTGGTCTCGTTCGGGGGCGCCATCAACGACGAACTTGCCACGGTGTGTGTGGATGAGGATCAGCTCCTCGAGGCGTACACCGCCGTCGTCGACCGATATGACCTTCGCACGATCGATCTCGACCTGGAGGGCGCCGGCCTCACGAACACCGAGGCCATCGATCGCCGGGCTGCGGTGATCGCGAAGCTCCAGGCAGCGCGGGACGCGAAGCAGAAGGATCTCCGCGTCTGGCTCACCCTCCCGGTGGCACCGCAGGGCCTCTCGCCGGAGGGCGCCCAGGCGGTCACCGCGATGCTCAAGGCCGGCGTCGACATCTCCGGCATCAACGTGATGACGATGGATTTCGGGGACAGCCGTGGTGATGGCGTGTCCATGGCCGATGCGTCGATCGCTTCGCTCAACGCGACTCATACCCAGCTCAGCACGCTGTACGCCGGGGCGGGCGACCCGCTCGGCCCAGCCACGTTGTGGAGGCGGATGGGCGCTACTCCGATGATCGGGCAGAACGACGTGCCCGGCGAGGTGTTCGGGCTCGACGCGGCTCGGGAGCTCAACCAGTTCGCGTACGACAGGGGGATGGGCAGGCTCTCCATGTGGTCGCTCAACCGCGATCGCACGTGCGGGGCGAACTACCCCAACACGCGGGTGGTGTCGAACTCATGCAGCGGGGTCGACCAGGACAGCAGCACCTATGCGCAGACGCTGCACGATGGGCTGACAGACCGCCCTGACGCGGTCGTGGTCACGCCCACCGCCGCAGAGACCGCGTCGGCCAGCCGCGCGCCCGACGACCCTCAGAGCAGCCCGTACCCGATCTGGGAGGAGGACCTGACCTACGTCGCGGGCACCCGGATCGTCTGGCATCAGAATGTCTACGTCTCGAAGTGGTGGTCGACGGGCGACCTGCCTGACGATCCGACCGTCACCCAGTACTCCTCGCCGTGGCAGCTGGTCGGGCCGGTGCTGCCCGGTGAGGAGCCGGTTCCCTCCCCGACGCTTCCCGAGGGAACATATCCGGACTGGAAGACGGCGGAGGTCTACACGCAGGGCCAGCGGGTACTGTTTGACGGCGTGCCGTTCTCTGCGAAGTGGTGGACCCAAGGAGACAGCCCGACGGCGCGTTCCACGCAGTCTGAGCCCTCGCCATGGGAACGACTTTCGGACGCCGAGATTCGCCGGGTGGTGGCCGGTGCCGACAACTAGGCGGCCTTGTCAGGGCGTCGACCTGTGCGCTGTTCCAAGGGAAGCCGGAGATTCAGCTCATGACGATTGACGACCGTTCGCCCGCCCTCGAAACCCTTCTGCCCCAGCCGTTGCTCCTTCGCGCCCTGCGAAGTGTGACCCAGGGCCTGATCATCACCGATGCCGCGCAGGTGATCATCTTCGCCAACGCGGCGGTCACCGCCCTGACGGGCTACAGCGAGGCCGAGCTGGTGGGTCGGAACTGCCGGATGTTGCAGGGGCCCGGATCTGATCCGGAGGTGCGTGCGCTGATGCGCCTGTGTCTGGCGGACGGCGAGCCGTTCAGCGGGAAGATCCTCAACTACCGCAGGGACGACACTGCGTTCTGGAACGCGCTGAGCATCTCCCCGGTGCGCGACGACGACGGTGCCGTCTCACACTTCATCAGCGTCCATCGCGACGTCTCCGCACACGTCGCCGCACCTGACGATCTGCATCTTCGCCCCCTGACCCACTCCCGACCCACACCGGACGGGAGGTCGGCCAAGGCACCCAACTATCGCCAACACCTGCTCGAGGGTGGCCTGCGCATGCACATGCAGCCGGTCGTCGACCTTCGAACAGGGGCAACGCACTTCGTCGAGGCGTTGGCGCGTCTGGAGCTCGAGGACGGAACACTGATCTCCCCAGGAGCGTTCCTTCCGCTCCTCACCGAGGCAGACGTCGCGTTGTTGTTCCGGGAGGCCTTGGATCAGGTGCTGGGGCAGGTCGCCGAGTGGGACCGTACTGGCCTTCGCCTGGATGCCAGCATCAACCTCGCACCATCGACATTGAATGAACCAGATTGTGCTCGGTGGGTTGCCGCGGCATTGGAACGTCACGACATCTCGCCGCCGCGCCTCGGTCTCGAGCTGCTCGAGACCGAGGTCCTGAACGACAGGGTGCAGCTGCAGACGTTCGCCGAGCTGGGCGCCCTCGGCGTGGGCCTGGCGATGGACGACCTCGGATCGGGACACAGTGGACTCCGCCGTCTGCTGAAGCTCCCTTTCCAGGCGGTGAAGGTCGACGTGGGAATCCTGGCGCAGGTGAGGAGCAGGCCGGTCCCGACGTTGGCGATGCTCACCACACTGATCCAGATGGGTCGTGACCATGGCTGGGACATCATCATCGAAGGTCTGGAGGACGCGGCACTCACCGAGGTCGCGGCCGTCCTCGGAGCCCCGTACGGCCAGGGATACTTCCTCTGCCGGCCCGTGCCTGCGCGGGACATCCCCGCATGGTTGGCCCAGTCCCACCACGTGCCGGGCCGTGACACCGTGAACACCCCCCTCGGTGCTCTTGCCTACCACTGGATGTGCCACCGGGCGGGCGGGCCGCACACCACGTCGTACGCGACGTGCCCGATGACCGATCTGCTGGTCGAGCACGATGACCTGACGGCGATCCGCTGGCATCGCCAGCAGCACGTCGTTCCCAGCCGCCTTGAGTCGAGCGGGGATCTGTTGGCCTGGCTGATCGAGTGGTCCCAGAGCGAATGACGAGCGGTCGGTCACGGGCGACTGCCGTCGAGCCCGGGCCGTCGAGATCCCGGACCGATCTGAAGGCCCTCCCGTGAGACACTCGGTGCCCTGGGGGAGGAAGAGCTGATGCACCTGGATGTCGCCACGCTGCGCTTTGCCTTCGGCATGGCCGCGGCCACCATGCTGGCCCTGTTCTACTTCGTGGTCTACCGACCGACGCGCTCGCCCTACAGCGGGTGGTGGTGCTTCGCGCTGACCTGGTACCTCACGGGTGCAGGTGCGCTTCTTGTCGGCAACGCCAGGGAGCAGCCCTGGGGCGAACCGGTGGGCAACGCGTTGATCGTGCTGGGCGCTGCGAGTGCGTGGGGGGCCGCTCGCTCCCTGAGCGGCACCACGACCCGCTGGTGGCAGCTGACCGCCGCGCCGGCGCTGACTGGCATCGCGGCGTTGACCGACGACCTGACCCCGCACATCTCGGCCGGTGGCCTCGTCTTTCTTGCCATGATGCCTCTGCTCGCCGGACTCAGCGCGCGCGAGCTGTGGCACATGGACCGCGGGTTCACCCGGACCAGGATCTCGGTGGCGACATCGGCGACGGTGATCTGCATCTACTACGCGGGTCGGTTTGTCACATTCGTCCTCGAGGGCGCCGACGGCGGAGATTTCTCGCGGTACTTCGGACACCAGGTCACGGCGGTATTCGGTCTCGTGTTCCTCGTGGTGATCTCGTTCAGCATGTCCATGCTGAGCAACGAGCAGACGACCATTGAGCTCCGGGTTCGAGCCACTCAGGATGGTCTGACCGGAATTCTCAATCGCACCGAGTTCTTGCGACGTGCTGCCCACGAGACCCGGCTGCTGCGATCTGGCGGGGCCAACGCAGCCCTGATTCTTGCCGATCTCGACCATTTCAAGGAGATCAACGACAATCACGGCCATCCGGCTGGAGACCGCGTGCTCAAAGCCTTCGCGCAGGCCGCGACCCGAACGGTCCGATCCTCAGACCTCGTCGGCCGATTCGGGGGCGAGGAGTTCATCCTGCTCCTACCGCACAGCGGCTTGGATCGGGCCGAGCAGGTCACATCGGAGATCAGTTCGATGCTGAGTGATCTTGGGGCGACGGTCGGCTTCCCGATGCCCAGTGTCAGCTACGGGATCACCTCGATAGCTCCGCGTGTGAGTCTGGAGGTCGCGATCGCATCTGCGGACGTGGCGCTCTACCGGGCGAAGGCGCTCGGGCGGAACCGCGCTGTGCGCGATGACTGGCGTGCGGACACCGATGTTGAGGGTGGGAGTGACGACTCGCTCAGCACTGTGGACTGAACCACCTCCCGTGACCCCTCGAACCGCCCGGCTCCGGACGTTGCGGTTCGCGGCCTGCGCACGGCCCGCAGCAGGAGCGGCTAGCGTGGGCGCACCGACGCGAGGAGCCACCGACATGAGGGCCGATGCCAGCGCCGACGTGATCGTCGTCGGCGGCGGTCCGGCCGGCCGTGCGCTCGCCGGCGCGTGCGCGACCGCCGGGTTGCGCACCGTCCTCGTGGACCCAGCCCCCGACCGACCGTTCGCGGCCACCTACGGTGCGTGGTCGCGCGAGCTGCCCGCAGACCTCCCCGCACGCGTGGTCGCCGCGCGAGCCCTTGGACGCGCCATCGGCCACGACGTGCACGAACTGGGCTGGGAGTACACCGTGTTCGACGTGCCCGCCCTGCGGGACGTCTTGGATGCCGCGCTCGGCGACGTCCGCGTCGTCAGGGGCCTGGCCGTCCACGTCGCGGTGGCGCGCGACGCCGACTCGGGCGCCGGCCTCTCGGTGCTGCACCTCGCCGACGGGCGCGAGATCACGGCATCCGTCGTGATCGACTCGGCCGGTCGAGCCCAGCCCCTCGCCGGCCCGATGGGCCACGGTCAGGCGGCGGAGCAGACCGCGTTCGGCGTCATCCTGCCCGCCGAGGTCGCCGCCGGTCTCGTGCCGCCGGGAGAGGCGCTCTTCATGGACTGGCGCAGTGACCACGGCGAGGCCGGGTGGCCGACGTTCCTCTACGGCATCCCGCTCGGCGGCGGCGAGGTGCTGCTGGAGGAGACGTCATTGGCGCGCCGCCCCGGGCTGTCGGTGCCGGTGCTGCGCCGTCGCCTGCACGCCCGACTGGCCCGGCACGGGGTGTTCGTTCCCGCAGGCGCCCGCACCGAGACCGTGCGGTTCCCCGTCGACCGCCCGCGCCACGCATCCGCCACGTCGCTCGGCTTCGGCGCCGCCGCCCCACTGGTGCACCCCGCCACCGGATTCAGCATCGCCGCCTCGCTGAGCCTGGCCGCACCCGTGGCGGATGCCGTGGCCGCCCACCTCCCGCACGGACCGGCTGCCGCCCTCGCGGCGGCCACCGACGTGCTGTGGTCGGGGCCGGCCCGAGCGGTCGACCGAGTGCGGCGGATCGGGCTCGAAGCGCTGCTGCGCATGCCGCCTGCCGACGTGCCCGGGTTCTTCGACGTGTTCTTCGACCTCCCCGAACGGCACCGCTGGGCCTACCTCACCGGGCGCGACGACCTGACCGGCACGGTGGCCGCGATGACCGCCCTCTTCGCGGCATCGGACCACCGGCTGCGGCGACGGCTGGTCGTCCCCGCCGTGCTGCCCAGGGTGCGCACCAACGACCTCGCCCGGGCGGAGCGGTGAGCACCGGGGCGGACGCCATCCCACTCCTTCGCGCGGTGGCCTTCGACGCGCGCGACCCGGCCCGGCTCGCGCGCTTCTGGGCCGGGCTGCTCGATCGGGAGGTCGTCGAGGACGGGCGCCGCCCCCACCTGCCGGGAGAGGGTGGTCAGGTGAGCCTCCGCTTCGTCTTCAGCACCGGCGAGCGGGTCAGGCCGAACCTCATGCACATCCACCTCACGAGCACGGATGCCGCCGACCAGGAGGCCATCGTGGCGTCGGCACTCCGCCACGGCGCCCGGCACCCGGATGTCGGGCAGCTCCCCGAGGAGGAGCACGTGGTGCTGGAGGACCCCGAGGGTTACGAGTTCTGCGTGCTGCCCCCGGACACCACCTTCGTCCAGGGCTGCGGGCTCCTCGGCGAGCTCGCCTGTGACGGCACGCGCGAGGTCGGTGTCTTCTGGAGTGCGGCGCTGGCGTGGCCCCTGGTGTGGGACCAGGACCAGGAGACGGCGATCCAGTCGCCAGAGGGCGGCACGAAGGTCGCCTGGGGTGGTCCGCCGTTGGCACCCAGGGCGGCGGCCGGCCGGCAGCGCCTCGAGCTCGTCCCCTCCGACGGACGGCTGGTGGAGGCGGTCGATCGTCTGGTCTCACTCGGAGCGACTCGGCTCGATGCCGGGTCCGACGGTGTGCCCGCGGGCGGCGGTGCGGTCAGGCTGACCGACCCGGACGGCAACGAGCTCCTCGTGATCTCCGCCGCGATCCCATGAGCCCGGACCAGCGTGAGGCGCGCCCCACCGTCGAACCAGCGAAGGCCGGACCATCGGGCGCCGCCCGCTGGGCGGACTACCTGGAGTGGGTGCGCGAGGACATCATCCGGGGCGTGCTCGCCCTCCCCGAGAGCGAGCGTCGCAGGTCCCGCCTCCCGAGCGGGTGGACGCCCGCCGAGCTGCTCAGCCACGTGCTCCACATGGAGCAGCGGTGGTTCGTGTGGGGCTTCCTCGGCCAGGACGTCGCTGAGCCGTGGGGCGACTGGAACCGGCCGGAGCCGTGGACCGCCGATGGCGACGGACAGGTCGGGCCGGGCGCCCGCTGGGGGGTGGGCGACACCACCTCCGCCGAAGGCCTCGCCGAGCGACTGCGGGCGGTCGGGCAGCGCACCCGCGAGGTGCTGGCGGAGCACCCACTGGACACCCGGGCCGCCGTCGGTGGACGCTTCGGCGAGGACCCGCCCACGCTGGAGTGGATCTGTTTCCACGTGCTCGCCGAGTACGCCCGCCACGCCGGTCACCTCGACATCGCCGTGGAGATCGGCGGCGCACCGCACGGAGGCACGTCATGACGACGATCGGCATCGTGTCTCCGGGTGCGATGGGCTCGGCCCTCGCCCGGTCCTGGGCGGCCGGAGGAGCGCGCGTGGTCGTGACCGTCGCCGGTCGCACGCAGCGCACCCGTCGGCTGGCCGATGGCCTGGAGCTGCTGCCGACCCTGGCCGACGTGGTGACCGCGAGTGACCTCGTCGTGAGCATCTGCCCACCCGGTGCGGCACTCGACGTGGCGGAAGCCGTGGCGGATGCCGTGGCCGCGGAATCCGCCACGTCGCACGACACCCCCGTGTTCGCCGACCTCAACGCCATCGCCCCCGACACGGTCGGTGAGGTCGAGGCACGTGTCGCACCAGCCGGTATGCCGTTCGTCGACGGCTCGGTGAGCGGTGGCCCACCGCGGCGCGGAGGCGACACGATGCTCTACCTCTCGGGTGAGCGCGCCGCGTGGGTGGCCGGCATCGTGGCCGACGGGCTGCGCACGCGAGTCGTCGGAGCCCGCCCCGGCACGGCATCGGCCGTGAAGATGTGCACCGCATCGGTCTACAAGGGCACCACCGCCGTGTGGGCCCAGGCGCTCCAGACCGCCGCGCACCACGGTGTGCTCGACGTGGTGCTCGACGACCTGTCCGAGCAGTTCCCCGAGCAGGTGACCGGAGTCGCGCGGCGGATCGCGACATCGGCGAGCAAGGCGGGGCGCTTCGTCACCGAGATGGAGCAGATCGCCCTCACCCAGGGTGGCGCCGGAGCCAGTGCGGAGCTGTTCACCGCGATGGCCGCGGTGTACGCCCGGCTCTCGCAGACGCCACTCGCCGACCTCACCCCCGAGCAGGCAATCGACGTGCACGACCTGCGCGGCGTCCTCAGCCGCTTGTCCCAGCGGTAGTCTCGGCCGGGTGACCACGCTCGTCCTCACCGTCATCGGCGACGACCGCGAGGGCCTCGTCAAGGCTCTCGCGGACGCCGTCTCCACCCACGGTGGCAACTGGGAGCGCAGCCACCTCGCCGAGCTCGCCGGGAAGTTCGCCGGCATCGTCGTGGTCACCGTGCCGGATGCCGCCGCCGCCGACCTGCGTGCCGATCTCCGCCCGCTCGAGGGGCTCCTCGACATCACCGTGCACGAGAGCTCCAGCGACGAGGGACCCAGCGGCGAGGGACCCGAGGACGGCGGCGGATCGGCCGCGACGTCGCGGGCGCGCCGGGCCGTGCTGCAGGTGCTCGGCAACGACCACCCGGGCATCGTCCAGGCCGTCTCCGGCGCCATCGCCTCCCAGGGCCTGAGCGTCGTCGACCTCAAGACGGCGACCTGGGAGGCGCCCATGGCGGGCGGCCGACTGTTCGAGGCGCAGATCCTCGTGAGCGTGCCTGCCGGTGTCGACGTGGAGGCGGTGCGCCGAGAGCTCGAAGGTCTTGCCGGCGAGGTGCAGGTCGAGATCGTGCTCGACGCCGAAACGGGCTGAGCGACAGCCCAGGTCGGTGCGACAAGCCCTCGCGGTGGACCTCCGGTCTCAGGGCACGACGTAGTCGCTGTCGCGCGCGTCGGTGATGAGCATGTGGCCGGGGGCGTGGGTGATCGCGAGCTCCGGTGCGCTCGCCGCCACCGCAGCCTGGGGGGTGACGCCGCAGGCCCAGAAGACGGGCACGTCGCCGGGTTCGATGACGGGCGGGTCACCGTAGTCGGGTCGGTCGAGATCGGTGATCCCCAGGGTCGACGGGTCCCCCACGTGCACGGGTGCACCGTGCACGGCGGGATACCGGCTGCTCACCCGCACCGCGTCGGCGACCAGGCCCGCTGGGACGGGGCGCATCGAGACCACGAGCGGCCCCCGGAAGATCCCGGCTGGTCGGCAGGCCCGCGACGTGCGGTACATCGGCACGTTGCGCCCGGCGTCGATGTGCCGCACGGGCACGCCGGCCTCGACGAGGGGGTGCTCGAAGGTGAAGCTGCACCCGATGAGGAAGGTCACCAGGTCGTCGCGCCAGATGTCCGTGATGTCGGCGGGCTCGTCGACGAGATGCCCGTCGTGGAAGACGCGATAGCGCGGGATGTCGCTGCGGATGTCGCCGTCGAGCAGTGGTCCGGACACCTCACCGGCGTCGAGCACGTCCAGCACCGGGCAGGGCTTGGGGTTGCGCTGCGCGAAGAGCAGGAAGTCGTAGGCCACCACCCGCGGCAGCGAGATGGTGTTGGCCTGGGTGAAGCCCCGGCACCAGCCGGCGGTCGGCGACACGGTGCCCCCTGCGAACAGGGACCGGGCCTGCCGGGGGCTGAGGGCTGACACATCAGTCGTCATGGGACCACCTTCATCGTGACGCCCTGTCCGGGGCGGGCCTGCGCGAGGGCGTCGATGTCGTCGTCGACGACGACCCCGACCACCGGATAGCCGCCGGTGACCGGATGGTCGACCAGGAAGATGACGGGCTCACCGTCGGGCGGCACCTGGATCGCGCCGCGCACCGCTCCCTCGCTGGGTAGCTCCGCACCCTCGAACCGAGGATGCCGCTCCAGGGCGCCACCCTCCAGGCGCACCCCGACCCGGTCGCTCCGGCTGGAGACGGTCCACGACTCGCTCTCGAGCCGGCGGGGTTCGGCGATCCACCGGTCGCGCGGGCCGAGCACCGCGCGCACCCGGATCGGGTCGAGCGTCAGCGACGGCACCGGCACGGCGTCGACGACCGGACGCCAGCGCCGTCTGGCCCGCTTGACCCTCACGACGTCCCCCGCGAGGAGCGGGGCCGGCCCGACGCCCGAGAGCACGTCGGTCGACCTCGACCCGAGGACGCGTGGCCCCCCCACGCCGCCCCGGACCGAGAGGTAGGTGCGCAGCCCCGCAGCAGGGGTCCCCAGGTGCAGGCGCTGACCGCCGCGCAGCCGGAACAGTGAGGCGTGCGGCACGGGGATGCCGTCCACGTCGGCTCCGGTGTCGGCCCCGGTGAGGACGACCGTCATCGACCCGTGCGCCTCCACGGTGGCGTTGCCGAAGGTGACCTCCAGGCACGCCTCGCCCTTCTCGTGGTGGAGCAGCCGGGCCCCGAGTGCGAAGCCGGCTCGGTCGGCGGCGCCGCTGCGTCCGACCCCGACCGCCCCGAGGCCCGGTCGGCCGAGATCCTGGATGAGGATCGGCATTGCGGTGTCGATCACCACGAGTCGCCGGCCGCCGCCGCTCACGACGACCCCTCCGCGACGAACCGCACGGACGCCCCGGGCCGGAGCAGGGCCGGGGGGTCCCGCTCGACGTCCCAGAGCACGGCATCCGTCGTGCCGATGATCTGCCAGCCGCCCGGGGATGACCTGGGGTAGACGCCGCTGTAGGTGCCGGCCAGCGCCACCGACCCCGCAGGAACCTTCGTGCGGGGGGTGTCGCGGCGGGGCACCTCGAGCCGCGGGTCGCCGTCGACGAGGTAGGCGAACCCGGGGGCGAAGCCACCGAACCCGACCCGGCAGGTGGTGCCGGTGTGGGCGGCGACGACCTCGTCGCGGTCCAGGCCGGTGGCCCGCGCCACGTCGTCGAGGTCGGGACCGTCGTAGCGGACCACGATCTCCACGACCGCGTCCTCGCCGGACGGGGCGTGCGCGAGGTCGACCTCGCGCACGAGGGACCGCAGTGCGCTGCGCACGGAGCCGAGGTCGCCGGGCCCGCCGACCGTCACGAGCAGGGTGCGGGCCGCGGGCACCACGTCGACCACGGTCGACCACGGCGAGCCTCCACGGCGGGCTCGTCGACGCCCGCGCGAACCGCTGGACGGCATCCGGTCCCGCACCGCGGCGTCGAGGGCGAGCACGGCGTGCAGGTCGGGCACCTCCACGAGCACCGCCCGCTGCCCGCACGGGAGGAATGCGATGCCGTCGCCGACGGGGCCCTCGGGTGCGTCGTCGTCGGCCGTCACGACGTGAACGCCTCGACCCGGATGCCGTTCTGCGTCAACGCCGCACGCACCTCGCGGGCCATCGCGACCGCCCCCGGGCTGTCGCCGTGCGTGCACAGCGAGTCGGCCCGCACCTGCACCACCGAGCCGTCGACGGCGACGAGCGTGCCCTCGGTGACCAGGCGCACCATCCGCTGCGCCACCTCGGCCGGGTCGGCCAGCAGGGCTCCGGGTCGACTGCGGGGGACGAGGGTGCCCTCTGGGGTGTAGCCCCGGTCGGCGAAGGCCTCGGAGACGGTCCTCAGACCGGCGTCCTCGGCCCGGCGCAGGAACGCCGAGCCCGGTAACCCGAGGACGGGGAGCGCCCGGTCGTAGGCGAGCACCGCCTCGACGACGGCCGCCGCCTGCTCCTCGTGGTGGACGATCGTGTTGTAGAGGGCGCCGTGGGGCTTGACGTAGCGCACGGAGGTTCCCGCGGCCCGGCACATGCCGTCGAGGGCTCCGATCTGGTAGATCACGTCGGCAGTCAGCTCGGCCGGGGTGGCGTCGAGGAACCGTCGGCCGAACCCGGCGAGGTCGCGGTAGCCGACCTGCGCCCCCACCACCACACCGCGCTGCGCCGCGGCGGCGCAGGTGCGTTGGAGGGTCAACGGGTCCCCGGCGTGGAAGCCGCAGGCGACGTTGGCCGAGGTCACGATGTCGAGCATCGCCTCGTCGTCCCCGAGCGTCCACTGACCGAAGGACTCCCCGAGGTCACTGTTGAGGTCGATCGTCACGGCATCCTCCTGAGGTCTGGGCGACTGGCCGGCTGCGTCCGTGACCTCCACCTTGTCAGGACCACAGGGCCGGCAGGCCCGTGAGGGACTTGTAGCCGAGGTAGAGCGTCAGCAGCCACGCGGCCACGCCCAGGAACAGCAGCCACTTCGGGTAGACGTAGCCGTGCAGCAGGTCGCGGCGCCGCCAGGCGACCCACACGATGATCGTGAAGCCGATGGGCAGGATCAGCCCGTTGAAGGCCCCGGCGAAGACGAGCAGCTTGACGGGTGCCTGGCCGAGGATGATGAAGAGCACCGTGCTGAGCGCGATGAAGCCGACGGTCATCAGGTTGCGCTTGCGGTCGGGCGTCGCGCGGGAGGTCAGGAACGAGACGGAGGTGTAGGACGCGCCGATCACCGAGCTGATGGCCGCCGCCCAGAAGATGATCCCGAAGGCGCGCAGCCCAACCTCGCCGGCAGCCGCCTCGAACGCACTGGCGGCGGGGTTGTCCTTCGCGAGGGTGGCGCCGCCGACGACCACACCGAGGATCGCGAGGAAGAGCACGACCCGCATGATGCCGGTGACGATGATGCCCAGGACCGAGCTCCTGGCGATCTGGTCCGCGTGCTCGGCACCGCTCAGGCCGGAGTCCAGGAGGCGGTGCGCACCGGCATACGTGATGTAGCCGCCGACCGTGCCGCCGATGAGGGTGGTGATGACGAGGAAGTTGATGTCGTCCGGCAGCACGGCGTTTCGCATCGCGGTGCCGACCGGGGGGCTGGAGGTCAGGGCGACGTAGGTCGTGAGGGCGATCATGACGACGCCCAGGCCCACGACGATCTTGTCCAGGGCCAGCCCGGCGCGCTTGCTGAGGAAGATGCCGATGCACAGCACGGCCGAGATGGTCGCGCCGATCCTCGGGTCGAGCCCGAGCATGGCGTCGGTGCCCAGGCCGGTGCCGGCCACGTTGCCGATGTTGAACACCAGACCGCCGAGCACGACGAGCCCGGCGAGGGCGTAGCCGGACCCGGGGAGCACGGTGTTGGCCAGCTCGTGGGCTCGGCTGCCACTGACCCCGATCACGCGCCACACGTTCAGCTGCACGGCGATGTCGACGAGGATCGAGACAACGATGGCGAAGGCGAAGGCGGCGCCGAGCTGCACCGTGAAGGTCGTGGTCTGGGTGATGAACCCGGGACCGATGGCGCTGGTGGCCATGAGGAACATGGCACCCAGCACCGCCCCGCGCTGGATGGTTCGGGGCTTGCTGGTCTCGTCCGTCGCGGGCTGTGAGCCCGTGGGATCGGAGGCTGTCATGGGGGTGCTCCCTGGTCTGGACGCCGGGCACCGCGTTGTGCCCGTCTCCCACCACGGTACAGATTGTTCAACAATCCTTCAATACCCCAATTCAACGTTCTGCGGTTACGATCCTCGTGTGACGGCATCCAGCGGAAGGGTCCGGGGCTCCGGGGCGGCGGCGCGCGCACTGTCGGGACAGCGGCTCGAGCGCCCGGTGCCGACGGCCCAGCGGGTGGCCGACGTGCTGCGTGGCCAGATCTCCGACGGAGTGCTCCCCCCCGGGGTGCAGCTCGTGGAGGAGAGCGTGGCCGAGGCGCTCGGGGTCAGCCGCAACACCGTCCGCGAGGGGTTCGCGCTGTTGGCCGGGGAGCGCATCGTGGACCGCGTCCCGGCCCGCGGGGTCTTCGTCTCGACACCTGGCGCCGATGACGTTCGGGACCTCTACCGAGCCCGCATGGCGGTCGAGGCGGCGGCGGTGTGCTGGGGCCGCGCGCCCGACGAGGAGGTGTTGGAGACGATGCGGGCGTGCATCGCGCGGGCCCGAGTGTGCGCGGCCGGCGCCGACTGGGACGGGGTGGCGCTCGCGAACCAGACGTTCCACCGCGCCATCGCGAGCCTCACCGGCAGTGAACGGACGGTCGCGTGGTTCGCCACCCTCCTCGCCCAGCTCCGCCTGGTCTTCCAACAGATCGAGGACCACAGCTTCCATGCGGTCTACATCCAGGACAACGCACGCGTGCTCGCGGCCCTCGAGGACAGCGACCGCGACGCGGCGCACCGGGTGCTCGTCGACTACCTCGACCGGGCCCGGGACGACGTGATCGGCCGACTCACGGCCTAGGTCCCGCCCAGGCCTAGGTCTGGTCGATGGGCAGGTGCGACCGGCGGGCCATCAGCGCCTCGAGGCGATGGGCGTTGCCGTGCAAGCCGACGTAGGTGTCGCCGAACCGTGCGAGGAGGTCGTCATCCAGGCGCCGGACCGCACCGGGCGGGTAGCGGTAGTCCATCGCGGTGGTCACGGCGGCGCTGTCGACCTCTCGCAGCGTCTCACTCAGCTCGTCCAGCGAGGCGATGCCGAGCTCGAGCAGGAGCCCAGCGATCCACTCGTAGTGCTCGGTGCGCGACCACCCGGCGCTGGAGTAGCGACCGGCGAGGAACGTGGCGAGCTCGGGTGCGCTGATCCGCGGGTCCAGCGCCTCGTTCGCCTCGTTCGCATCGCTCGACTGGTTGGGTCCATCGCTCGGCCCGTTGCCCTCACCCTGTCCGTGGCCGGCAGTGTCGCCGGCCCCGTCGTGCTCGTGGTCGACGTCCTCGCCGTCGACGCTGCCACCACCGAGCCCGATCTGGAGCCGGTCGCGGATCGTCTCGAACTCCCGGTCCGCGAGCTCGAGCAGCCCCGCCGCCAGGGTGAACCGGCGATCGAGGTCAGGCACCTGCTCCGGCGGCACCGTGCCCTTGTAGCGGATGTCGTGCTCGAACTCGGCCCACGCGTGCTGCAGCACCGTGCGCAGCTGGATCGACGCGCAGGACAGCGGGTCGTATGGGGTCGGCCGCCCGGCTGCCCGCGACACGAGCAGGTGCCGGCTCGAGTAGCCGAACCGCCCCTCGGCCGCGGTCTCCTCGCCGAGGTCGCGGTCGCCCAGCACGGTGAACTGCTCGGCCAGCAGCCCGGCGACGGCATCGATGTCGCGCTGCACGTAGGTGATGACGCGGACGCCGACCTGGTCAGTGACGTCGCGCATCGGGTCCTCGCTGCCCGAGGACAGCACCGTGCGGGCCTTGCCGGCGAAGGACGACACCGACTTGGTGCGTCCCGTGACGCTGAGGTAGTTGATCCCCGCGTCGTCGATGATGCCGGTGACGAGCTCGACGAACTCGTCGGTGACCGGCAGGAGGAGGTCGCGCAGCGTCGTGTAGTCCGCGACGGCTCGATCGATGCGGCGCGTGGACATGCGCCCACTGTCCCACGGCGTAGCCTGCCCTGATGAGCCGATCCGTCGCCCTTGCCCTCGGTGCCGTCCTCGTCGTGATCGGGGTCGTGTGGACCACGCAAGGGCTCGGGTACCTCGGCGGCAGCCCCATGACCGGGGTGACCCTCTGGGCGATCGTCGGCCCCGTGGTCGCGCTCGCGGGTGTGGCCCTCCTGGTCAGGGGCGGCCGCAGCCGGGGCGAGCAGTAGCGAGCGCGCCGAACCGCCCCTGCCCTCAGCGCTCGATGCGCTGCACGACGCCGTCGGTGCGGCTGGCCACCCACAGCGTGTGGGATGCCGGGTCCACGGCGACGGTGTTCGGCTGGCGAACCGCCGGGATGCGGGCCGTGATCCGGGGGCTGTCGCCGGCCATGTCCACCTCCAGGACCTCGTTGCTCGCGGTGAGGGTGACCCACACCGTGCGGGTGGCGGGGTCGGCAGCAAGGCCATAAGGACTGGTGCCGACGTCGAGCGCCGCGACCTGTTCCAGCGGCTCGACCGAGTAGAGGAGGAGCCGGCCGCCACGCGTGTCGGTGACGGCGAGGCGGTCGGCCGCCGCGAGGACCCCGTGCGTCGGCCCGGCGCCGGCCGGCACGCGAGCCACGCGGGTCATCGCGTCGAGGTCGTAGCTCGTGACCGTGTAGTCGCCGACATCGACCACCAGGGCGTAGCGCCCGGCAGCGATCACGCCCCCCGGATGCCGCAGGTCCTCGAAGGTGTGGACCACTCGCCCCTCGCGGACGACGGTGAGCGACCCGCCGAACTCGTCCGCCACCAGGAGGTCGCCGTCGCCGGATCCGGCGGCGTCGTGTGGCACGTGGCCGACTGCCGTGGACCGTGTCTCACCGGTGCGCAGGTCGACTTCGAGCAGGGTGTCGGCGGCCTCGTTGGGGACCAGGACCGTGCCCCCGGATGCCGTCACGGCCAGGTGCCGGATGGTGCCGGGCACCGGCACCGACCGTTGCACCTCGAGCGTGCTCGGGTCGAGCACGAGGAGCCGGTTCGGCTCGCGGACACCCACCGCGACGAGGCCGGTGACCGGGTCGTGGACGATCCCCTCGGGCGCGTACCCGACCTCCGCGACCATCCCGGATGGCGTGACCGTGGGCCTCGGCGCGACCGCGGGCTCGGCACCCTTCTTCTCCACGGCGGGTGCGGGTGCATCGGCACCACCGCACCCGGCCAGGGCCAGCGCCACCAGGGCGGCCGCCGAGGTGCCGATGGTTCGTCGGGTGGGGCGTCGGGCGGTCACACCACCCGAGTCTGCCGGACGGGTGGCCGGGCGGGACCCGGCGTGGTCGACTGAACCCGTGGAGGGTTTCCCGGGCCGAGCGGACCCCGTGCTCGTCGTGGACGGGGCGAACGTCGTCGGTTCGCGTCCTGACGGGTGGTGGCGCGACCGCCCGGGCGCCGCCTCGCGCCTGCACGACCGACTCGTCGCTGCGGAGGAGGTTGGGCGCGTCGTCCTCGTCCTGGAGGGTGGCGCCCGCGGTGGTGTGCCAGAGGTTGACGACGGCAGGGTCAAGGTGGTCCACGCCCCGGGCAGCGGGGACGACGCCATCGTCGAGGAGGCTGCGGCCGCCGTGCAGACCGGGTCCGTGACGACGGTCGTCACAGCCGACCGGGAGCTCGTCGGCCGGGTTCGGGCGGTGGGTGCCGAGGCCGAGCGCCCGGGTCGCCTCCTCGCCCGCCTCGACGTCGCCGCCGCTCCCGCCACCGCCGGTCCTCACACCGCTGGGCAGACGCCCCCCGGCGTGTCACCATGAGGGTCCGAGGTCGCTGAGCCGAAGGAGCACGCCATGTCGAGCAAGAGGATCGCTGCCGCCGAGGTGCCTGCCGGTTCGGTGACCGCCGTGGGGGACTACGCGGTCGGCAACAACGGGCAGTACTTCGCTGTGGGCCGCAAGTGCCGCCACCTGCGCGCCGACCTCTCCGAGGGCAGCATCGACGCCGAGGGCTGCCTCGTCTGCCCGTGGCACCAGGCGAAGTACGACGTGACCACCGGTGAGATGACCCGCGGCCCGCAGGGGATCTTTGCCAAGATGCCGGGGCTCGACGCGTTCTTCATCGCCCTCACCAAGCGCTGGCCGTTGCGGCGTGGCACGGTCACGGTCGACGGAGACGACCTCGAGGTGGAGTGACCTCGAGCGGTGGACCGGGTCAGGCCATGAAGGCCGACCCGAAGATCCGCGGCAGCTTCGCCCACGACGGGTTGGCCGCGAACCGGGTCAGCAGCTCACCCGTGCTGCGCGCGCTGCGCGCCGAGACGAACCATGGTGGCTTGGGCGAGAGAGCGAACTCGCCCCCCACCGCCGAGCGGGGGAAGGGGCGGAACGGGCCGCGCACCACGGTGCGCTCGGTGTCGGCCAGGAGCAAGGCGTTGTGGACGACCCCGATGCCGCTCTGCACGTCCTCCAGCGTGTGCCCGGGAAAGGCTCCCCACGCGGCATTCGCGGTGAGGAAGCCGACCCCGGTCCAGGCGTTGACCGCGATCGTGCCGTACTCCATCCGGGCGATCGCGTCCTCGAACCCGTGACCGAGGGCCTTGAGGGTCGAGGGGTCGACGAGCACGTTCGCGCCGAGGGTGCCGACGAAGTCGTGGTTGACGAGGTCCACGGCGGCATCGAGGAAGGCCTGTCCGGTGCCGGGCACGTCGACGACGCCGAGCACCGGGGAGAAGTACTCGGTCGACTCGATGACCGAGGCGGCGTCGGATCCGCGGGCGTCGACGAGCAGCCGCCCGCCGTTCGGGCCGAGCCGCTCCGCGTCTCCGTAGGCCGTGGCCGCCGACTCCACGCGCTCCCCGCTGCGCGGGTACCACGCCTCCCGCCCGGGGGCCCCACCCATGGCGATGCGCAGCTGGTCGACGAAGGCCTCGCGCTGCGGCCAGTCGCTGCTCAGCACGACGACCTGCCCGGCGATGCAGTTGTAGCCCCCGTTGTGCAGGCGCTGGGTCGCGACGTGCTCGGCCTGGAACCGCAGGTCCGCCTTCGACCACTCACCCGGCACGACGATGATCGGCGAGACCCCGCCGAGCTCGCTGGTGATCGGCGTCCCGAGCAGCGGCGTCCCCGCGGCCCGGCGCTCCACGGCATCCTCGCCCTGCCCCCAGACGATGAGGTCGTGGGTGGCGGCGCTGCCGGTGATGTGCACGTGCGAGATGCCCTCGTGCTGCGCGAGGTAGGCGCCGACGTCACCGCCGCCCGTGACGATGGCGAGCACGCCGAGGTCGATGAGCGGGGCGAAGGCCGACTCGTAGGCCGGGAGCAGCTCTTCGAGAGTCGGGTTGAGCTTGAGGAGGGCCACCCGGTTGTGGGCGACCAGCTCGTAGAGCACGTCGAGCGGGGCGATCGAGGTGATGTTGCCCGCTCCGAGGACCAGCCCGACGCCACCGGTCTCGGTCGGGGTGTGGGCCCCGAGCCCGGCGCGGGCCCGGACCTGGTCGGCGGTGGTCCCGGGACGCATCCAGACCTCCGCGGTGAAGCCGTGCAGCAGCAGGTAGTCGAAGTGGTTCGCCGGCAGCACGGGCACGCTCACCCGGCCGCCCGGTGCGGTGCCGAGGGTCTTGCCGTCGACCGGGCTGCCGCCCGAGGCGACCGCGGACAACGAGTGCTGGAGGGAGAGCAGGGCGGTCAGGGTGCAGTAGGGGCCCGAGATCCACTCCTCACCGACCAGGGGTGAGTCGGGGTCGAGGCTCTTGGCTCGCACCGCCCCCTCGACCCACCGGTCGGCCGCGGCGGCGACGGTGCGGTGCACGTCGGCCAGCACGTCGACGCGCCCGGTCAGATCGGTTGCGGCCCAGCGTGACTCACCCTCCTTCAACCCCGCGACGACGGCGTCGAGGCGGGCTCTGGCGTCGTCCGACAGTGCCTCGGTCGGGGTGCTGGCGAAGGTGGGGGCGGTCGGTTCGGCGGTCATCGGGCTCCTCGTGCGTGCTGCGGCACCCGTGCGGTCGCGCCTCGGTGAGGGGCCACGGTGCCGCTGCCAGTATCACCCGCGGGTGCGCTCCAGGCGCAGGATCTCGGACTCCTCCTCATCGGTGAGGCCGGCCCGGCGCGGCTTCGTCCGCTGCTCCTCGTGCGCCGCGGCGGCCGCGAGGGTCTCCACCAAGGGCCGGGTGTGCAGGCCCGCGGCCCGGGCCTTCGAGGTGTCCAGGGTCGCGAACCCGCGCCAGCCCGGGTCGTCGATCCAGAGCGGGAGCGAGCGCGGCCCCATCCACGAGGTCACGCCCAGCTCCGCCAGGCGGGCGGCGGGCACGGCGCGGGGGAGGGCACCCGCACCGCCGAGGTCGCGAGAGACCTCGAGCACCTCGGACAGCGACGACGTCGGTCCCGTCGCGTTGAACACCCCGTCCAGGCGTGCCTCCGCCGCTGTCACCAGCCAGGCGGCAAGGTCGCGCACGTCGATGAGCGCGCACGGGAACCCGGGGTCGTCGGGCACGACCACGTGCTCGCCCACCGGGTGGGCGAACCGCCACGGCCAGTAGCCGCTGCGACCTGACCAGTCGCCCGGCCCTCCGATGAGGCCGGACCGGACCACGGTCGACGTCGCCGCAGCCGACCGGACGAGCCCCTCGCAGGCGACCTTGGCCTCGCCGTAGACCTCCATGCTCTCCATGACGTCGCCCTCGAGGGCCGCACGGACGGCGGAGCGTTCATCCTGCTCGACCCCCGAGAAGTCCGCGTAGACGTTGCCCGACGAGACGAAGACCCAGTGGCCGGCATCCAGCTGTCGCACCGCCCGCCGCACCTGGCCGGGCTGACGGGACACGTCGACCACCGCGTCCCAGCGGGCGCCCAAGACGCCGGACAGGCCACCGTCGGTGTCGCGGTCACCTGTGACGAATGCCGTGTGTTCCGGTGCGGGTGCGCTTCCTCTCGCCAGGCAGGTGACCTCGTGTCCGCGTGCTGCGGCGACCCCAGCCACGGCGCCCCCCAGCCAGGCCGTCCCTCCGAGCACGAGCATCCTCATGGGTCCATTGGACGAGGTCCGGTTCGCACTGTCGAGGGTGTTCGCCCCCGGCGCAGGGTTCGACGAACGAGGAGAACCTGTGTCAAGGGGGTGGCGCGGGCCGGAATCACGTCGCATAGTTGGAAGTCACCGGACTGTGCCTGCGGCACGGGGAGGAGTGGTCGTGAGGCCCACAACGATGACACCCGATGCGATCCCGGTGCTGTCCGCCGGTCGCCACCGCAACCCGCGCAAGGGTGCGTGCTTCATGGAGATGGCCTCCTTCCTCGCCGGTGAGCGGTGGAGCGACCACCCGTCGTGCACCCATCCGCTCCTGGCCGGTCTGGCCCGGATGGTCAACGACGTGCTCCCCGACAGCGAGCGCGGACGGATCGCCCCCCTCATCCCCGACGTGGTCGGCCTGACCGGCCCCTCGATCGAGGTGGACCTCGCGATCACGGTCCGCGCGGCAGTCGCAGCGATCCCGGTGGCCGCGGCCGACCGGCAGAACGTCATGGCCTGCGCCCTCATCACCTGCGAGCGACTGATGGATGACAGGGGTATGGCCTCCAGAGATCTCCGGCTCGAGATCGACGCGGCGCGCCGCAGCGCCCCGGGAGCGGCTGCGTGGGCGGAGGCGAACTCCCCGAGCGGTCTGGTCAACGAGGCCGTGTTCCGGCGGCGCACGGCTCCGCACATCATCCGGTATGCCGTGGACGGGATCACGACGGCCTGCACGGACGACCGCCACGACCGGCTGGTCGCGCTCCTCGCCGGCACCATCGCGGACGTGGCGGCACGGTGCCCGGACACGACGGGCCTGCGCGAGGGTTCCCTGCCATCGACGGCCGAGCAGGTCCCTGCTGCGCGGTCCGCGATGAGCGCACGGTCCTGAGCGGCCGGCAGCGCACGGTCCTGAGCGGGCGGCAGCGCACGCTCGGCTGACGCCCACCGGGCTGCGACAGATCGGGCTGCGAAAGATCGGGCCGTGACAGATCCCGACCGGCGTCTCGGTCACCCGTGGCGCGCGTCGACCAACCTCCAGATCGCGTCGGCGTCGGCCCCGTCGAGCTCGAAGAACCCGAACCGGATGCGAGCGACCGGGAGATGGTCACGCACCTCCTCCAACGGGAGCGGCTCGATCACGCGCAGGTCGGCGCGGCGCCGGAAGCCGCCGGGGATCACCTCGCTGGGCTCGGGCTCGTCCCCGGTGACCCGGCCGGCGATGGTGATGGCGCGCAACGGCTCGCCGTCGGGGTAGGTCGTCCTGGGGGAGTAGATGAGGATGCCGTCCCCCACCGACATCCGCGCCAGAGGCGCCCGCTTCCCGTGGTTGGCCATGACGTAACCCTCGTCGGCTCCACGCTTGGCGTGGTCTCGCGAGGCGACGAGGACCCAGTGCTTCTGCTTCATCCTTCGACGGTAGGACCACCCACCGACAGCGGGGATGAGGCGATCGCACCCCCGCGTGAACAAGTGACCAATAGGTCAGTTGTTTCCGGGACGGTAGGGGCGTCGGGGGTAAAGAAGTGACCAATAGGTCAGTTGTTCCGGGACGGTAGGGGCGTCGGGCGTAAAGAAGTGACCAATAGGTCGATTGGTGACCGGGTCGTGCGTGTGGGGGCGGCTCACCTCCCGTCGAGCGCGCGCACCCGTCAGACTGTGGCCCATGACCGCCCTTGCCGACCTCGCGCTGGAGGGCGAGGTGGGCGCCGCCACGCTCGTCTCGCTCTTCTGGATCACGCTGGTGGCGGTGCTCGCCCCGGCGATCTCGTCCGCGGTCCACCGCATGGTGCCGGAGGTCGTCCTCCTCCTCGGTCTCGGTGTGGCCATCGGCCCCTTCGGATTCGGCTGGGCCAGCACCGACGGCGGGATCGGCCTGATCAGCCAGCTGGGCCTGGGGTTCCTCTTCCTGCTGGCGGGGTTCGAGATCGATGTCGAGACGCTGACCGGTCCCCGCGGCCGGCGGGCGTCACTCCTCTGGCTCGCGAACTTCGCCGTGGCCGTCGGGCTCGCCTGGCTCGTCGTCAGCACCGAGGACCTCTCCTTCGGGGTGGCCGTCGTGCTGGGCCTCGCGGTGACGTCGACGGCGGTCGGCACCCTGCTGCCCATCATCAAGGCCAACGGGGAGCTGGACACCCCACTGGGCCAGGGCGTCCTCACCCACGGAGCGGTCGGGGAGATCGGCCCCGTGCTCGCCATGAGCCTCCTGCTGAGCACCCGCTCGCTCCTCGCGTCGGTCGCCGTGCTGGCGTTCTTCGGGGTCGCCGCGCTCGTCGTCGCCGTCGTGCCAGCCCGCACGATCCGGCGGATCCCCGGGCTGGCCCGGGCGGTGAGCGAGGGCACCCGCTCGGCCCACCCGACGATCATCCGGGGCGTGGTCCTCCTCCTCGCGACCCTCATGGCCACCGCCGCGGTCCTCGACCTCGATGTCGTGCTCGGCGCCTTCGCCGCCGGCATCATCCTCCGGGGCGCCACGAACTCCGTTGCGCAGCGCAGTGCCGACGGTGCCGAGGACCCGGCGGTCGTGCACGCACTTGAGGACCGGCTCGAGTCAGTGGCCTACGCCATCTTCATCCCGGTGTTCTTCATCGCCTCCGGCATGGCGATCGACACTGCGGTGCTCGCCGAGAGGCCGCTCCAGCTGGTGGCCCTCGTGCTCATCATCCTTCTCGCCCGAGGCGTGCCGGTCTGGCTGCTGGAGCGCTCTCGCCACGCGGTGGCCGACCTTCCGAACGAGGTGGACCGCCGCCGCCTGGGCTTGTATGCGGCGACCGGGCTACCCATCATCGTCGCCGTCACGGAGGTGGCCCTGCGCACCGAGCTGATCACCGAGACCACGTCCTCGGTCCTGGTGGCGGCCGGCGCCATCACCGTGCTGGTGTTCCCGTTCCTCGCCGGTCGGATGGCCCAGCGACGCCCCTCGGCCCTCGCCGCGGAGTGACCGGGACACCGCCCGATCAGTCCAGCCAGGTGCGGGTCGCCGTGAGCACCCTCTGGCCGTCGAGGTCCCCCAGGGACATCCCCACGAATGCCGTGGCCCCCTCGGAGGTCTGCCAGCGGAACCGGTGGTCGGCGGACGTGGCGCACGCGGCGATCGCCGCGCCTGCAGCCGCCGCGGACTGGGCGGCGGCGAAGGCGCCCTCGCTGCGGCGCAGGTAGGCGGTGAGCAGGGCGGCATACGGGTCGTCGGCCTCTTCGGGTCGTGCCACGTTGGCGACGAACTCCGATGCGACGGCGGCGGGTTCGATCACCGAGACGCCCACCCCGAAGCGCTCGGCCACGACCGCGAGGGACTGCATGAAGCCCTCGACGGCGAACTTGGCCCCGCAGTAGGCGTCGGCGAAGGGCTGCCCGACGGCCCCGCCGACGCTGGTGACGGTGACCACGCGGCCGCGACCCGCTTCACGCATCCCCGGGAGGACGAGCTTGGTGAGCGCGACGACCCCGAGGTAGTTGACCTGTAGCTGCTCCCGAACGGTGTCCATCGAGAGCTGCTCGGCCGTGCCGACGCAGCCCCGCCCGGCGTTGTTGACCAGGACGTCGATCCGGCCGTGGTCCGCCAGGACACCCGCAACGCACTGCGCCATCCCGGGCTCGTCGGTGACGTCGAGGGGGCGCACGTCGACCTCGACCCCCGCATCGGTCGCCGCACGGCGCAGGCCGTCCGCACGACCGGTGTCCCGCATGGTCGCGACGACGGTGAGGCCCTCACGCGCGAGGGCCACCGCGGCGGCCAGGCCCATCCCGCTGGACGTTCCGGTGACGAGCGCGACATCGGGCATGGTGGACCTCTCGGCGAGCGGGTGGGACCCCCTCACGCTACGCCCGGCATCCGAGGGTCACCACAGCTCCATCGACTCCCGGATGATCGCCGACAGGTCCATCTCGGTCACCTCTCGGGGGGACATCTCGATGAGCCTCCGCTGACGCATCGCCCCGGCCGCGAGGGCGTCCACGTCACCGTCGCCGAAGCCGACGGCGGCCAACCCGCCCGGCATCCCGACGTCCCGCATCACCGACAGGAGCACGCTCGGCAGCAGGTCGGCGGGGTCGTCGGTCATCGCCACCTGAGGGTCGAGCATCCGGGCCGCGGCCAGGTGACGGTCCGGGGCGGTCTCGAAGGTCCACCGCAGCGAGGCCGCGGCGGTGAGCGACACGGCCATCCCGTGCGGCACCATCGCCTCGCCCGCCGGGTAGCCCGCGGGCCGGAAGTCCTTGACGCGTCCGGCGACCGGGTAGGCGATGGCGTGCGGCAGGTGCACGCCGGCGTTGCCGAAGCCGAGGCCGGCGAACGTGGCGGCCAGCGCCATGTCACCCCTCGCGCCGACGTCGTCCCCGTCTCGCACGGCGCGACGGAAGGCGGTGGACAGCAGGGTGAGCGACTGCCGGGACCACAGGTCCGAGACGGGGTTGGCGCCGCAGTAGGGCACCCGCTCCTCCGGCCGCTTCCGCGCGAATGCCGTGTACGGGCGGGCGGTCCAGCTCTCCAGGGCGTGGCAGAGGATGTCCATCCCGGATGCGGCGGTCACCTCCGGCGGTTGGGTCACCGTGACGAGCGGGTCGATGACCGCGAGGACCGGCCGCAGCGACTGGTGGCTGATCCCCGTCTTGACGTGCTGACCCAGGACGTCCAGGACGCAGATGCTCGTGCTCTCCGACCCGGTCCCGGTGGTCGTGGGGACAGCGACCAGGGGCTTCACGGGGTGGGTCGGGTCCTGTCCGCCGCCGATGGGTGCGTTGACGTAGTCCATCAGGCCACCGGGGTTGGTCGTGAGGAGGTTGACCGCCTTGGCGGTGTCGATGCTCGAGCCGCCCCCGACGGCGACGAAGGCGTCCCACGGCCCGGTGTCGCGGGCGGCGGCCACGGCCACCTCGATGCTGGCGTCGGTCGGTTCGACGTGGACCCCGTCGAAGACCTCCACGACCAACCCGCACCGACGCAGGTCGTCGGCGATCCGGTCGGGGGTGCCGGTGCCGGCCACTCCGTCGTCGGTGACGACGAGCACCCGGGTCGCACCCCGCTCCAGCAGGTGATGGCCGATGTCCCCGCAGGCGCCGGGCCCGAAGACCAGCTGCGGGGCGGCATACGTGAAGACGGTCTCGGTCCCGGCGACTCGGTGTGACATCCTCAAGCCGTACCACGCCACCGTGCCCGCCGTGCTCCGACCGGTCGACGGGCCGCGACTCGACCAGCACCCGAGGGGCCCTTCATGACCGTCACCACCGCCTCGAACACCTACGGAGTCCACTCCGAGGTCGGCCGGCTGCGCAAGGTTCTCGTGTGCTCGCCCGGGCTCGCCCACCGCCGGCTCACCCCCACGAACTCCGACGACCTGCTCTTCGACGACGTCATGTGGGTCGAGCGGGCCCAGCGCGACCACGCCGACTTCGTCACCGAGATGCGCTCCCGCGGCGTGGAGGTGGTCGAGCTGCACGACGTGCTCGCCGAGACGGTCGCCATCCCGCAGGCGCGCACCTGGCTCCTGGACCGCAAGATCGAGGCCAACCTCGTCGGGCTGGGTCTGGTCGACACGACGCGGGCCTTCCTGGAGACGCTGGAGCCGCGACGGCTCGCCGAGTTCCTCATCGGCGGGCTCGCCCTCGCGGACCTGCCGGAGGACTACCGCAACCCGCACGCCGCCCTCGCCCGCGACCAGGCCGGCACGCGGGAGTACCTCATGCCGCCGCTGCCCAACACCCTCTACACCCGCGACACCACGTGCTGGCTCTACGGCGGGCTCACGCTCAACCCGCTGTACTGGCCGGCGCGGCACGACGAGACGCTCATCTACAAGGCGATCTACACCCACCACCCGGACTTCGTGGGCTCCCGGATCTGGTGGGGCGACCCCGAGCAGGAGTGGGGGCACGCGACGCTCGAGGGGGGTGACGTGATGCCGGTCGGCAACGGCACGGTCCTCATGGGCATGAGCGAGCGCAGCTCGCGCCAGGCGATCACCCAGGTCGCCGCGTCGCTCTTCGCCCAGGGCGCGGCCGAGCGGGTCGTCATAGCCGGGATGCCGCAGCTGCGCTCGGCGATGCACCTCGACACGGTGTTCACCTTCGCCGACCGCGACGTCGTGACGCTCTACCCGACGATCATGGACGGGGTGCACAGCTTCACCCTCCTGCCGTCGGACGAGGCACCCGGCGTCGAGATCATCGACGAGGGGTCGAGGTCGTTCGTCGAGGTGGTGGGGAAGGCCCTGGGCCTGGGCCCTAAGGGCCTGCGCGTCATCGAGACCGGCGGCGACGTCTACGCCTCCGAGCGCCAGCAGTGGGACAGCGGCAACAACGCCGTCGCCCTCGAGCCGGGTGTCGTCTTCACCTACGACCGCAACACGACGACCAACGCCCTCCTGCGCCAGGCGGGCATCGAGGTGGTGGAGATCGTGGGGTCCGAGCTCGGTCGGGGTCGGGGCGGCGGTCACTGCATGACCTGCCCGATCATCCGCGACGCGGTGGACTACTGATGTCGCGCCTGGCGGCAGCGCTCTGCGCGTCCGTGCTCGCGGTCGCGCTGTCGGGGTGCGGCTCCTCGGACGACGCCCCGGCCACGACCGAGGGCAGCACGTCCGCCGGGTCGAGCAGCGCCGACGCGGCGGAGATGTTCCCCGACGTCGTCAAGGCCGAGCTCACCGCCGAGGGCGGCGGCACCTTCAGCCTCGACGTCACGATGAGCTCGCCCTATGACTCCGCAGACCGGTATGCCGACGGCTGGCGCGTGGTCGGCCCTGATGGCACCGAGCTCGGCACCCACATGCTCACGCACGACCACGCGTCGGAGCAGCCGTTCACCCGCACCCAGAGCGATCTGAAGATCCCCGACGGCCTGGACACCGTCACCGTCGAGGGGCGCGACCAGGTCAGTGGCTACGGTGGCAAGACCGTTCAGGTCGAGGTGCCTTCGGGCTGAGGGCCTCCGGCGGTCCGCGTGACTCGCGTGATCACGGCATCCAGCCCCCAGAACACCGCCGCCACGACCACCCCGAACACGAGGATCCCGGCCAGGGTGGCCGCCACCGCCGGGTAGCCACGGGTGCCGACGTCGGCGAAGTCGTAGGGGTAGGCCCCGACCACGGCCCCGCGCGCCAGCATCCAGACGATCCAGGCCAGGGGGATGGCCATCGAGGCGAGCACGACCCGCCCGGTGACCCACCGCCGTGGCCCGAAGACCAGAAAGACCAGCACCGTCAACGCCGGGGTCACCTGGTGCAGGATCGGGTCGGTGAGGCGCGACCAGCCGACCACCACGGCCGAGGGCGCCAAGAGCACCGCGTAGACGATCGCGGTGATGGTGATCATCAGGACGCTGTCGAGCCGGAGCACCCGACGCAGCGGGGTGTCCCGATCGGGCTGTCGCACAAGGAGGGTGAGGGCGATGGCCACGACGACGTTGGACCAGATGGTGAAGTAGCTCAGCGTGTCGGACACCCGTGACACGACCCCCGCGACACCTTCCGGGTGCACGCCGTAGAGGTTGCCGGTCACCGGGGTCGGTTCGTAGCCACCGGCGGCCGAGATCACCAGGGTGAGCCCGACCCCGAGCCAGGCCAGCACGGCGTTGGCGAGGTATGCCGTTCGCGCGAGCGGCCGGGTCGGCCGGGGCCGGATGTCGTCCGCCGAGCGGCCGGTCACCACGCCACCGATCGGGCGTCCGTGACGAGCACCGGGCCGGACGGGCCTGCCACGTCGATGGTGCTCATGGTCTCGTGCAGGCCAGGGAAGGACAGCCCCGTGCGCATCTCCAGGTCGGCGAGCGAGACTGCGTAGGTGTCGAACTCGTCGAGATAGGCCGTGGCCCGACGGGGGTCTGGGTCGATCTGCTGGGTGAGCAGGAAGCACCGGAAGCGCAGCTCGCCGTCCATCCGGTAGGCGACGACCTTCCAGTGCTCCCGCGGCACCTGCACGAGGTCACGGTAGGGAGGGTCGTCGCTCGCGAGCACCGGGCCCCCGAAGAGCGTGAGCCGACGCGGCACCAACCCCTCCTCCGAGAGGATCGCGGCCTCCAGCAGGCCCCAGCTCCCGCCGAGCCGCTCCTGGTTGAAGTCGTCCATCTGGGGGGTGATGTTGGTGAAGAAGAAGGAGTCGGAGTTCGCCGTGCGCGCCTCGTCCAGGGGGCCCCACAGGAGGTCGGCCCGGCGCGCGACGTGCCCCCGGTCGAGGCGGTTGTCGGAGTAGACCGCCTCCAGCGTCTGCGCGGTCAGCGGTAGCCGGGGGTCGGGGCGGAACCGGATGCCCGAGCGGGTGATCGAGTCGCCGGGCAGCAGGCGGTCGGCGTCGATGTGCCAGGCCACCCACCACGCCAGTCGGCGGTCGGCGTTCACGCTCACGGAGAAGTGGGTGTAGTCCAGCAGCGCGCCCTCGCCAACGGATTCGGGTGGGGCGATCGGAGCCCCCAGGAAGGTCGGGTCGTACCCCTCGCCGGTCACCCCAGAAGGCTACTGGGACCGGGCGCCCCGGGCGAGCGGCCGACCGGCCCACACCAGCCACCCCGCGAGGACCATCTCGCCGAGCATCACGGGCACCAGGGCTCCCCGCCAGCCCACCTCAGTGAGCCGTTGGAGGGCGCCGTCGAGGAGGTATGCCGCTCCCGCGGCACCCGTGGCCAACGACACGACCCGGGGCGCGAGCCGCGCCCGCCACAGCGCGGCCGCGACGATGAGGAGGTGGAGGCCGAAGACGAGGAGCGCGTCCGACCAGTCCGCGCGGAACTGCGTGACACCGGTTGCTCCGTGCGCCACCAGGAAGGCGGCGGACCAGGCCAGCAGGACGGCATACCCCACCCTGCTCACCACGGCGGCGTGGGCCGGTGCCGGCGCCCGGTCCCGGAGCAGGCCGTAGAGGGCGCACCCGGTGACCACGTCGAGCAGGGCGATGCCGACGAAGACCATCCCCGCTCCGACGGCCGAGCCACTGGGACCGACACCCTCGAGCAGCGAGAGGGCCGAGATGCCCAGCCCCGCCATCACGATCAGCGCGCTCCCCGCCACCAGTGCCGCCCGTCGTTCACGGATGGTCAGTGCCCCCGCCCGTCTGCGCCCGGGGGCCGTGGTCGGAGACGCGGTGGTCGTGGCGCGCGCGCTGGTGGTTGAGCTCATGCAAGCACTGTGGCCGGGCCGGTGGGCCGGTGTCTGTCCGGGAGATCCCCGGGTGGACCCCGAGCGAACCCTGACCGGTACCGGGTGCGTGCAGACTGTCGGGCATGCCCGACCAGGCCCTGCCGACGGAGACACCACCGGCCCTGCCCGACCTCACCGACGACGAGCGGGTCGGGAGGGCGGTCGCGTTCGCGGACGTCATGACGCGTCGCCGCACGATCCGGGACTTCAGCGGGGAGCCGGTCCCGCTCGAGGCCGTGCGGGCCGCGGTTCGCGCCGCGGCCACGGCGCCGAGCGGGGCGAACGTGCAGCCCTGGCGCTTCGTCATGGTGACCGACCCGGCCCTCAAGCGGGCGATCCGCACCGGGGCCGAGGAGGAGGAGCGAGCGTTCTACGAGAGCAGGGCGAGCGAGGAGTGGCTGGGCGCCCTTGCCCCGCTGGGCACCGACGCGGACAAGCCCTTCCTCGAGGTCGCTCCGGTGCTGGTCGTCGTGTTCGAGGTGCACCGCAGCGACGTGGAACCGCGGCCCTACTACCCCAAGGAGTCCGTCGGCATCGCCGTCGGGCTGCTCCTCGCGGCCCTGCACCAGGCCGGGCTGGCACCTCTGACGCACACACCGTCACCGATGAAGTGGCTCGGCGAGATCCTCGGCCGGCCCCGGAACGAGCGGCCGTTCGTCGTCATCCCGGTGGGGCACCCCGCGCCGGGCGCTCGCGTGCCGGCCATCACCCGAAAGTCCTTGTCGGACGTGCTCGTCGAGCGCTGAGGGCCCGCGTGCAGGGCAATCGTCACCCGGAGTGGTCGAGCTCCGCGAGATCTCCGGTGGTGTCGACGTCGCGGCCGGCGGGGCCGGTCACGGTGACCTCGACGTGCGGGAGGTCGAGCAGACGCTTGGCGGCCATGTCGTGCGGGCGCTCGGGCAGACCAGCAACCAGGCTCGCCGTGCGGTAGACGGCGAGGAGGGGGTTGGTCGACCCCGTCTCGTCGACGGCGACCGCTCCCGCCACGTCGCCGCCCTGTCCCCGAAGAGCCGCGGCGAGGCGTGCCAGGGCTACGGCCGCGTGGGGCATGTCGCCGGCGACCACCGCCAGTAGGGGGGTGTTCACCTGCGCGGCGCCGGCGGCCACGCCGGCGAGCGGCCCGCCGCCGGCCGGCTCCTCACGGGTCCACCGCACCAGACGGTCGGTGGCTCGGTGCGGTCCGACGACGACGATGTCCCACCCCTTCGGCAGCCGGTCGAGGAGGTGGTCGAGCACGCTCGACCCGCGCATCGGTGCCGCCAGCTTGTCCGAGCCGAAGCGGGTGGAGGACCCGCCCGCGAGCACGACGACGCTGATGTCGAGGGCTTGCTCGTCCGATGGCACGCCCCCAGTGTGGTCGACCCCGGCGTGGCCGGTCACCCGGGCTTGGGGGCGCCCGGTCGGGCGTAGCGCCACCACGTCAGTGCGATGCAGATCACGGCATACCCGGCGCCGATGACGTAGAAGGTGGTGGGGCTCATCAGGGTCAGGCCCACGCCGAAGATGAACGGTCCGAAGGCCGCGATGGCTGCGGTCCAGCCGATCACGCCGCCGGCCTGGCGTCTCTCGAAGATCATCGGCATCTGCTTGAAGGTCGAGGCGTTGCCGATCCCGGAGAAGAGGAAGATCGCGAGCATGCCCCACAGGAAGCGGGAGAAGCCGCTCTGGAGGGTCTCGGCGGAGGTGAGGTCGGGGGTCAGGCTCGGGATCGTGTAGACGATCGAGCCGAAGATGCCGATGCCCGAGATCAGGGTCCAGACCGCCCCGCCCATCCGGTCGGTCAACGGTGAGAACACGACTCGTGCAGCGGCGCCCACCAGCGGTCCGAGGAAGACGTACTTCACCGGGTCGGGGAGCGAGTACCCGTCGATGAGGACTTGGGCTGTCGAGCCCGACCCCTGCAGGATCGCCTCGTTGCCGGCTCCGTAGAGGTTGGACATCAGCAGTCCGAACTGAGCCGACAGGCCGGAGAACGTGCCGAAGGTCATGATGTACAGGACGGTCATGAACCACGTGTCGTTGTTGCGGAAGATGTCGAACTGTTGCTTGATGTTGGCCGTCACCGGCACCGACTTCAGGAACATCCAGGCGACGATCGCGCCGCCGATGATGAAGGGGATCCAGAAGAAGGCGGCGTTCTGGTACCAGACCTCGCGGTCGGGCTTGCCCGGAACCGTCATCGCCTGGGAGGTGCCGAGGAACCCGATCATCGAGAAGCCGATGAGCCAGGGCGTCATGAGCTGGACGAGGGACACCCCGAAGTTGCCGACGCCGGCCTGGATGCCTAGGGCGGTCCCCTGCATGCGCTTCGGGAAGAAGTAGGAGGTGCTCGGCATGAACCCGGAGAAGGCGCCTCCGCCGATGCCGGCGAGGAAGGCGAGCACGAGGAGCTCCCAGTAGGGGGCGGTCGGCTGCTGGACCCGAACCCCCCACCCGAGGATCGGGAAGAAGAGCAGCGCCGTGGTCGCAGCGACCATCTTGCGCGTGCCCATGATGGGGGGAAGCACCATCCAGACGATCCGCAGCAGACCGGCCGCGAGGCCGGGCATCGAGGCGAGCCAGTAGAGCTGGCTCTTGCTGAAGTCGTAGCCGAGGGCGTTGAGCTTGGGGATGATCGCGCTGGGGAGGAACCACGCGACGAAGGCCAGGGTGAGGGTGAAGGTCGTGATCCACAGCGTGGTCCACGCGATCTTCTTGTCCCAGGTCTCCTCGTTCTCGGGATCCCAGTCCTGCAGCCACTCCCCTCCGCTGCGTGAGTCGGTGCCTGCGGTCATCAGCGTGCCTCCTGGAGGGTGCGGTCGACGCCGTCCCCGCCCGTGCGGGCGGGAGCGGTGTCACTGGTGGGGTCGGTGAGCATGCCCACGGGGAGGCGCCACATCGAGCCGTTGAGCACCGCGACCACGATCACCCAGGACAGCTGCACCTCGCTCAGGCCGAACTCGGTGCTGGTCGGCTTGCCGAGGATGCCGAACATCAGCCACACCGCGAACATCAGCGTGCAGCCGAGGGTGGACACCCACAGCACGCGCGTGGCGGCGTCCGCGGGTGCGCCGTGGTCGTCGGTGACGGAGGCCCCGCTAGGGGCTCGTCCGGTGGTGCTCATCTCAACCCCTCATTTGTAGGATAAAGATCCTCTAAATTATTCACCACGAACGTATCGAGGCTTCGTCCCGCCGCCAGCCAGGACAGCGCCACCCATATACGACGAGACGTAGTATGCACCAAATACGCGATATGTCAACGGGATCGGACTCATCGACGCTGCGCTTCCGGATCGCTGGGCGATGTGGTTCGATATGCAGGAGAGTGACTCCTCTATTCAGCGATGGAGGCAGGATGACCGCACGCAGCGAGACGGGTGCCATCGGCCTGCTCGCCTCCCCGGTGCGGCGTCGCCTCGTCGACACGGTGGTAGCGCGCTCCCCGGGGGGCGCTGGGGAGCAGGGGCTCACGGCCACCCAGCTGACCGAGATCGTGGGTCTGCACGTGAGCACCGTGCGCTTCCACCTCGACCAGCTGGTGGCGGCCGGCATCCTCGCGTCGGCCTTCGTGCGACCGGGCGGAGTGGGCCGCCCCCGCAAGGTCTATGCGCCCGCGCCGGGGTCTTTGGAAGGGACCGGCCGGGTCGAGGAGACGGAGTCCCTGCGGCTGCTCAGCGGCCTCCTGGCCCAGGGCCTCGCGGGCGAGCCGGGTTCCCCACGACCCACCCCGGCCGACGTCGGTCGGGCCTGGGTCCGCGAGCACGTGTCGGCGGACCCGGCTGCCGCCCCCGCCGACACCCCCGGCCGTTGGCTCGCCAAGGTCGGCCAGATGATCGACGTCCTCGAGGGATGGGGCTACACGCCCAACCTCGCCACCACGGACGAGGGCCGCACGGCCACGGTCGCCCTGACCCGGTGCCCCTTCATCGAGCTCGCCCGCGACAACCCGGCCGTCGTCTGCGGTATCCACCGAGGTCTCATCGCCGGCGCCCTCGAGCAGTTCGGGGAGCACGACACCGAGGTCGGCCTGCAGCCGTTCGTCGAGCCCACGCTGTGCCTCGCCCACATCCGCACCACCGCACCGTTCCGCCGCCCGCCCTCCAAGGAGCACCCATGACGACAGCCGGCCTCGACGGACCCCTCAGCGAAGCCCTCGTCGGCACCAGGCGGTTCTTCACCCACGCCGAGGTCTCCGCCGACAAGCGGACCATGCACGCCGAGGGCGGGCGCGCCGGCGACTCCTTCTACCGTGACCGCTGGAGCCACGACAAGGTCGTGCGCTCGACCCACGGCGTCAACTGCACCGGGTCCTGTTCGTGGAAGGTCTACGTCAAGGACGGGATCATCACCTGGGAGGCCCAGCAGACGGACTACCCGTCCACCGGTGCCGACAAGCCGGAGTACGAGCCCCGTGGGTGCCCTCGCGGTGCGGCCTTCTCCTGGTACACCTACTCGCCCACCCGGGTTCGCTACCCCTACGTGCGTGGGGTGCTCCTCGACCTGTACCGCGCCGCGAAGGCACGTTATGGCGACCCCGTGCTCGCGTGGGCCTCCATCGTCCAGGACCCCGAGCAGCGCGCGGCCTACACCTCGGCCCGGGGCAAGGGCGGCCTGGTGCGCGCCAGCTGGGGTGAGGTCACCGAGCTGGTCGCAGCGGCGAACGTCTATACGATCAAGCGATGGGGGCCCGACCGGATCGCCGGCTTCTCGCCGATCCCGGCCATGTCGATGGTTTCCTACGCGAGCGGCGCACGGTTCATCGAGCTCATCGGTGGGTCGATGCTCAGCTTCTACGACTGGTACGCCGACCTGCCGGTGGCCAGCCCGCAGGTGTTCGGCGACCAGACCGACGTCCCTGAGTCGGGGGACTGGTGGGATGCCGGCTACCTCATCATGTGGGGATCCAACGTGCCACTGACCCGCACCCCGGACGCGCACTGGATGACCGAGGCGCGCTATCGCGGTCAGAAGGTCGTCGTCATGAGCCCGGACTACGCCGAGAACGTCAAGTTCGCCGACGAGTGGCTGGCCATGGCACCGGGCACCGACGGAGCCCTGGCGATGGCGATGGGCCACGTCATCCTCAAGGAGTTCTTCGTCGACACCCAGGTCGACTTCTTCACCGACTACTGCCGCAGCTTCACCGACCTGCCCTACCTCATCGCGCTCGACCAGGGCCACGACGGCGCCTGGCGGCCGGGCAAGTTCGTCGTCGCCGGCGACGTGGACCACCCCGAGCGTGACTCCGAGAACGCAATGTTCAAGCCGGCCCTGATCGACGACGTGACCGGCGACCTCGTCATCCCCGGCGGCTCGCTCGGCCACCGGTTCGGCGCCGAGGGCGAGGGGCACTGGAACCTCGAGCTCGGTGACGTGCGGCCGCGGATGAGCATGTATGCCGGGGCCGAGGGTGAGGCGGTCGAGGTGGAGCTGCCGCGCTTCGACGCCTTCGACGGCTTGGCCACGACGACACCGCGCGGGGTGCCGGTGCGCAGGGTGGGAGACCTCGTCGTGACGACGGTCTTCGACCTCATGCTGGCCCAGTACGGCGTGGGCCGCGACGGGCTGCCCGGCCAGTGGCCCAGCGGCTACGACGACCCCCTGGCTCCCTACACCCCGGCGTGGCAGGAGGACATCACCTCGGTGCCGGCGGCGCACATCGCCAAGATCGCGCGCGAGTTCGCGCAGAACTCGATCGACACCCAGGGCCGCTCGATGATTCTCATGGGGGCGGGCACCAACCACTGGTACCACTCCGACCTCATCTACCGCGCGATGCTCATGCTCACCACGATCACCGGGTGCCAGGGCCGCAACGGCGGCGGCTGGGCGCACTACGTCGGCCAGGAGAAGATCCGGCCCCTCACCGGCTTCCAGCACACGGCCTTCGCCCTGGACTGGCAGCGCCCGCCGCGGCACATGGTCCAGACCGCCTTCTGGTACCTGCACACCAGCCAGTACCGCTACGACACCTTCTCCGCCGACGACGTGGGGGCGGGGATGGGCGCCTTCCCCGGACGCACCGTGGCCGACCTCCTCGCCCAGTCCGCCCGACTGGGCTGGATGCCGTCCTACCCGACCTTCAACCGGAGCTCGCTCTCGGTGTGCGACGAGGCCGAGAAGGCCGGGCAGGAGCCCGCGGCCTGGGTGGTGGACCAGCTGAAGTCGGGTGACCTGCGCTTCGCCGCCGAGGACCCCGAGGCCGAGGAGAACTGGCCGCGGGTGCTCATGCTGTGGCGGGCCAACCTCTTCGGGTCCAGTGCCAAGGGCGACGAGTACTTCCTCAAGCACCTCCTGGGCACCGACAACAGCGTCAACGCGGAGCAGGCCCCACCGGAGAAGCGGCCGAAGGACCTCGAGTGGCCGGAGGACGCACCCGAGGGCAAGCTCGACCTGCTCATGACCATCGACTTCCGGATGACGAGCTCGACGATGCTCTCCGACGTCGTGCTCCCGGCGGCCACCTGGTACGAGAAGCACGACCTCAACACCACCGACATGCACCCCTTCGTGAACTCGTTCAACCCCGCCATCGCGCCGCCGTGGCAGAGCAAGACCGACTGGGAGGCCTTCAAGGAGATCGCCCGGGTCTTCTCCGACCTCGCCGCCGACCACCTGGGCACCCGCAAGGACCTCGTCGCCAAGCCGCTGTGGCAGGACACCCCCGAGGCGATGGCCACGGTCCACGGCCGGGTCCTGGACTGGAAGACCGGCGAGTGCGAGCCCGTGCCCGGGAAGACGATGCCGGTCCTCGCAGTGGTCGAGCGCGACTATCCGTCGACGTTCGCGAAGATGACCTCGATCGGGCCGTTGCTCGACACCCTGGGCACCACGACCAAGGGGGTCACCTACGACGTGACGAAGGAGATCGACGACCTCAAGCACAGGAACGGAGTGGTGCGCGGGGGCGTCGGTGACGGTCGCCCACAGCTCGTCACCGACATCCAGTTTGCCGAGGCGATCCTCGCCCTGTCGGGTACGACGAACGGGCACCTCGCCACTCAAGGTTTCAAGACCCTCGAGAAGCGCACCGGCACACTGCTGCACGACCTTTCGGCCGAGCACGAGGGCAAGCAGGTCAGCTTCGCCGACACCCAGGCGGCGCCCGTGCCGGTGATCACCTCGCCGGAGTGGTCCGGGTCGGAGTCGGGAGGGCGGCGCTACAGCCCGTTCACGATCAACATCGAGCGGCACAAGCCGTTCCACACCCTCACCGGGCGTCAGCACTTCTACCTCGACCACGACTGGATGCAGGCCATGGGTGAGGCCCTGCCGGTCTACCGGCCGCCGCTGAACATGACCCAGCTCTTCGGCGAAGCAGCTCTGGGAGAGGTGAACGAGCTCGGGGTGTCGGTGCGCTACCTGACTCCGCACAACAAGTGGTCAATCCACTCCGAGTACCAGGACAACCTCTTCATGCTCAGCCTCTCCCGCGGCGGCCAGGGAATCTGGTTGTCGGACAGGGATGCCGAGAAGATCGGGGTGTCGGACAACGACTGGGTGGAAGCGGTGAACCGCAACGGTGTCGTCGTCGCCCGGGCCATCGTCAGCCACCGGATGCCGGAGGGCACGGTCTACATGCACCACGCCCAGGACCGGCTCATCGACGTGCCGCTGACCGAGCACAACGGGCGGCGCGGCGGCATCCACAACTCGATGACCCGGATCATGGTCAAGCCCAGCCACCTCATCGGTGGCTACGCCCAGCTGTCCTACTTCTTCAACTACATCGGCCCGACGGGCAACAACCGCGACGAGGTCACGATGATCCGTCGCCGGAGCCAGAAGGTGGAGTACTGACATGCGCGTCATGGCCCAGATGGCGATGGTGATGAACCTCGACAAGTGCATCGGGTGCCACACCTGCTCGGTCACCTGCAAGCAGGCGTGGACCAACCGGGCCGGCACCGAGTACGTCTGGTTCAACAACGTCGAGACCAGACCGGGACTGGGCTATCCGAGGGGATACCAGGACCAGGAGAAGTGGCAGGGTGGCTGGGTCCTCAAGCCCAGCGGTCGGCTCACCCTCAAGGCGGGCGGTCGCTTCAAGAAGCTCATGACGATCTTCTCCAACCCCAAGATGCCGAGCATCCAGGACTACTACGAGCCGTGGACCTACGACTACGACACCCTCCTCAACGCGCCGGCGCAGAAGCACTTCCCCGTCGCGCGTCCGCACAGCCTGATCTCGGGCAAGCCGATGAACGTGTCCTGGTCGGCCAACTGGGACGACGACCTCGGGGGCAGCCGCCAGCACGCCGCCGCGGACCCGATGCTCAAGGGCATCGAGGACAAGGTCAAGATGGAGTTCGAGCAGACCTTCATGTTCTACCTGCCGCGGATCTGCGAGCACTGCCTCAACCCGTCGTGCGCCGCCTCGTGCCCCAGCGGGGCGATCTACAAGCGCGAGGAGGACGGCATCGTCCTCGTCGACCAGGACAAGTGCCGCGGCTGGCGGATGTGCATCACCGGCTGCCCGTACAAGAAGGTCTACTTCAACCACAAGACCGGCAAGGCCGAGAAGTGCACCTTCTGCTACCCCCGCGTCGAGGTCGGCATCCCGACGGTGTGCGCTGAGACCTGCGTCGGGCGCCTGCGCTACATCGGGATCATGCTCTACGACGCCGACGCGGTGCTGGAAGCGGCCTCCGTCGAGGACGACCACGACCTCTTCGAGGCCCAGCGGGGGGTCTTCCTCGACCCCTTCGACGCCGAGGTGGCGCGCGCGGCGGAGGCGGCCGGCATCCCGGGTGACTGGGTGGAGGCCGCGAAGAAGTCGCCCGTGCGTCGGTTGATCATGGACTACCGGGTCGCGTTGCCCCTGCACCCGGAGTACCGCACGATGCCGATGGTCTGGTACATCCCGCCGCTCTCGCCCGTCGCGGATGCCCTCAAGGACACCGGCCACGACGCCGAGGACCACGACAACCTGTTCCACGCGATCGACACCCTGCGCATCCCGGTGGAGTACCTCGCGAACCTCTTCACCGCCGGTGACGTCGCGCCGGTCGAGGCGGTGCTCAAGAAGCTCGCGGCGATGCGGTCCTACATGCGGGACATCAACCTCGGGCGCGACCCCCGCTATGAGATCCCGGCGTCGGTGGGCATGGAGGGCGAGGAGATGTACGAGATGTTCCGGCTTCTCGCCATCGCCAAGTACGAGGAGCGCTACGTCATCCCCACGGCCCACGCCGAGCAGGCGCACAACCTCGAGGAGCTCGCGACCGACTGTGCCGTGAGCGAGTACGGCGGAGGCCAGGGTGAGATCTTCGGCGAGGGCTCGGGAGTGCTGAGCGGCGTGGCCGCGGAGAACTTCGAGATGCTCAAGGAGCGCCAGACCTCCGGGGATCTCCTGTCGGGTGGGTCGACCCACGGCCGCGTGAACCTGCTGAACTGGGACGGCAAGGGCGTGCCGAGCGGCATGTTCCCCAAGGACGGTGAGTGATGCAGTGGCGACGCGATCGGCGGAGCCGTTCCGTGCTCGACCCGGCGCACCGCGCGACGGTCTGGCAGGTGGTGTCCCTCCTGCTGGACTACCCCACCGAGGAGCTCGTAGGTCGGGTTCCGCTGTTGCGAGCGGCCCTCGCGGAGGTCCCGGAGCAGAACACCGCCGACCTCACGGCATACCTCGACCTGCTGGACGCCGTCCCCCTGCGGGAGCTCCAGGTGGACTACGTCGACACCTTCGACGTCACCCGACGCTGCGCCCTGCACCTGACCTACTTCACCGACGGTGACACCCGCAAGCGCGGTGTCGCGCTCGTCCGGTTCAAGCAGGCCTACAGCGCGGCGGGTGTCGAGCTGGAGGCCGCGGAGCTGCCCGACTTCCTCCCCGTGCTCCTGGAGTTCGGCGCACTGCACGACGGCGACGTGGCGTGGCGGCTGCTCAACGACCACCGGGTCGGGATCGAGCTGCTGGCCAGGGCTCTGCACCACCGTGAGTCCCGCTGGGCGGGAGTGCTCGACGGGCTGCGCGCGACGCTGCCGCAGCTGGACGGTGACGCGGAGCAGGCGCTGCGCCGCCTCATCGCGGCCGGGCCGCCGAGCGAGGACGTCGGCCTCGACACCTCGCCCTATGGCTCAGACATGCACATGGACCCGGCGCTCGACGAGCGACTCAACCCCCGCCCCGCGGCCCGTTCGGTCACCGACCTGGGTCTCGACATCCCCGTAGGAGCCCCGCGATGAGCATCGTTCTCTGGGTGATCTTCCCCTACGTCTGCCTGGCCGTCTTCGTCGTCGGCCACGTCTGGCGCTACCAGTACGACAAGTTCGGCTGGACCACGCGCTCCTCCCAGCTCTACGAGGTCCGGCTGCTGCGCATCGGCAGCCCGCTGTTCCACTTCGGCATTCTCGGCGTCGTGGCGGGGCACGTCATCGGTCTGGTCATCCCGCAGGTGTGGACCAACGCGCTCGGACTGAGTGAGCACGCCTACCACGTCATCGCGCTCGCGGGCGGTATCCCTGCCGGGCTGGCGGCGCTGGCCGGCCTCGTCATCCTCATCTATCGCCGGCGCACGGTCGGGCCGGTCTTCAGCGCGACCACCCGCAACGACAAGGCGATGTATGCCGTGCTCGGCCTGGTCATCGTGCTGGGCATGTGGAACACGATCGCGGGGAGCGTCCTGAACTTCGGCGGGGAGTACAACTACCGCGAGGGTGTCTCCCCGTGGTTCCGGAGCATCTTCATGCTCTCGCCGGACCCCCAGCTCATGGTGGACGCACCCCTGGGCTTCCAGCTGCACGCCCTCCTCGCCTTCCTGCTCTTCGCGATGTGGCCCTTCACCCGCCTCGTGCACGTCTTCTCGGCACCGATCGGTTACCTCACCCGCCCGTACATCGTCTACCGGTCCAAGGACCAGCGTCCGGGCCGAGGCACCGGCAGCCGTGCGCCCCAGCGCGGCTGGGACAAGCCCGAGCTGCAGAAGAGGAAGTGAGGACTGCGATGGCCGGCACCGGGGGCTCGGCACACCGATGCTCCATGGCGACCGAGCGGGCCAGCGATGACTGACCTGGGCATGGCGGAACAGGAGTGGCACGACTGGATCACGGTGGCGTGCGAACGCGTGGGGGTCGACCCGGCCTCGGTCGACGTCGTGGGCATCCATGCGTTGACGAAGCACATCGCGCACGACTTCGCACGGCCGATGGCTCCCGTGGGGTCCTACATCCTCGGGCTCGCCGTGGGGGCGCGGTCGGCTGGGGGTGCGCAGGTGGCGGTTCGGGACATCGAGGAACTGACCGAGCTGATCCGCTCGACCCTGCACGGCACCGTGTGACCCTAGGTGCGCGAGAAGTCGAGGGCGGGGTCGGGGATGGGCTGGCGCCGCAAGGCCCGCTCATCGGCCAGATAGCTCATGGACATCGTCCACGGATCCCGATCCCCCTGTCGCGGTAGGGCACCCAGGCTTCGCTGCACGTAGCCCGCGTGGAAGTCGAGCAGCGGGCTGGTGCTCAGGCCGTCGCTGGGCAGGCGAGGCGTGCACACGGCATACGAGTGCTCGTCCATGTGGGAGAGCAGCCGGCACAGGTGCTCGGCCAGGAGCCCGACCTTGAGGGTCCATGAGGCGTTGGTGTAGCCGATGAAGAAGGCGAAGTTGGGGATGCCGCTGAGCATCATCCCCTTGAACGCGACCCGGTCGGCCGTCCCGACCCGGTCACCGTCGACGGTCAGCTCGATACCGCCGAAGGGCAGCAGGGTGAAGCCGGTGGCCGTGACGACCAGGTCGGCCTCGAGCTCTCGACCCGACGTGGTGCGGATGCCCTTCTCCGTGAAGGTGTCCACGGTGTCCGTGACCACGGACGCCCGGCCGTCGGAGATGGTCGCGAAGAGGTCGCCGTCGGGGATGACGCACAGCCGCTGGTCCCACGGGTCGTAGGGGGGGTTGAAGTGCGTGTCGACATCGAAGCCCTCGGGGAGGGCTCGGATCGCGTTGCGGCGGAGAAACTTTCGTGTGGCACGGGGATACCTGCGGGCGAACATCCAGCTGGCGTGCTGGCTGAGGATGCTCTTGCGGCGCACGATGCGGAACGACCGATCCGGTCCGAGCAGCCGGGTGAGGCCGGCGGCGAGGACGTCGCGGCGCGGGAGGGACATGACGTAGGAGGGGGTGCGCTGGAGCATCGTGACGTGGGCGGCGGTGCGGGCGAGGGCCGGCACGAGGGTGACCGCGGTGGCGCCGCTCCCGATGACGACGACCCGGCTTCCCGTGGTGTCGAGGTCTGCCGGCCACTGCTGTGGGTGCACGACCCTGCCGGCGAAGCGCTCACGACCGGCGAACTGCGGGGTGTGGGGCTCGTCGTAGCGGTAGTAGCCCGTGGCGCCGAGGAGCCAGGAGGTCGTCAGGGTCAGCGCTTCACCGGTGTCGGTGCGCTCGACCCGGACGTGCCAGCGGGCGTCGTCGCTGGACCAGTCGGCGCTGAGCACCCGGTGACCGAACCGGATGCGCTCGATGATGGCGTTCTCCTCGGCGGTCTCGCGGAGGTATCGCAGGATCGCGTCACCGTCGGGGATCGAGACGTCCGCGCGCCACGGCTTGAACTCGTAGCCGAAGGTGTAGAGGTCGGAGTCCGAGCGCACCCCGGGGTAGCGGAAGAGGTCCCAGGTGCCGCCGAGGTCTGCGCGGGCCTCGAGCACGGCGTAGGTGCGATGTGGGTGCTCCACGTCGAGGTACCGGGCGACACCGATCCCGGAGATGCCGGCGCCGACGACGAGCACACCGAGGTGCTCGACGGTCGGGCGATCGTCCGCGGTGGTCATCGGTCACTGCTCCGGGGCGTGTGTGGGGTCGGGTGGAACCATCGTCGCCCACCCGGGCGCTGTTGGACGGCAGGTGGTGCCCCGCCGGCCGTGGGTGACCGGGGGAGGCGCCGCGTTGAGGCCACGCGCCGTCCACAGGGGACGAATGCCGCGTGGCGTTGTCCACAGCCGGGTCGATGCCGAGCGTGGGTGTCGGAGGTGCACGTCATAATAGGACACATGAACGATACCGTGCTCGCCGAGGCCGCATCGGTTGTCGACGTCGTGACGCGGCGGGTGTGCGGCCTGAGCGGCGCGGCAGGGCAGGGCCGCGGGCCCGGTGGTGCGTCGGAGCTGCTGGGTTCGGTTGCGCAGTGTGCGACGGTGATCGACGAGGCTCAAGCCATGATCAACCAGCTCACCGCCGTGCAGGCGGTGGCCATCGCCCAGATCGCAGCGACCGAGTCGGTGTATGCCGAGGACGGCACGGTTGAGGAGCGTCGCCGCGTGATGGGACACGTGCGGATCGATGCCGCCGCGCTGGTGGCAGAGCCGCTGGGCGTGACCCAGACGGCCGCGCAGCGACGAGTCTCCCTGGCGGTGCGGGAGGTCACTGTGCTGCGTGCCCTCCACGAGTCGATGGCGGCTGGGGCACTCGATGGCTGGCGCGCCGCCGTCGTGGCCGAGGAGCTGTTGGACGCCCCGGACTACCTCGCGGGCCGGGTCGCCGAGCGAGTTGTCGACGGGCTCGTCGGGCGTTCCGGTGCCGACGTGCGCAGGCGCGTGCGACGGGCGCTCGCGGCGGTCGACGAGGAGTGGCTGCGACGACGCACCGAGCGGGCCAGACGCGACCGGTCGGTCCGGCGCTGGGCCCACGAGCCCGGCGTCGATGCGTGGTTCGGCACCTTCCCAGCGGAACGGTCGGCGTTGGCGTGGGCGGCCGTCGACGACCTCGCACAGCGCTACCGGCGTGCGGGTTGCGAGACGCTGGAACAGGCTAGGGCGGATGCGATGCTCGACCTGGTGCTCGGACGGGCCACCAGCCGCGTCACCGTCCAGCTGACCGTCCCGGCGGCGCACGTTGCGGCCGAGGTCGGGAGCATGGGTGGGTCAAGGGAGGCGGCTCCGGCGGAGGTTGCCGCGGAGGCGCTCCAGCGGCTCTGCTCTGACGAGGGATTCATCGAGGTGCGAGGTCTCGACGGTGCAGGCACGAGCGAGGTGCCGGCCGTCTGGGTCGGTGAGCAGCTCGCCAAGGCCTTGGAAAAGTGCGCTGATGTCGCTCGGCGTCCCGCACCCGGCGCAGACGCTGCGCAGGCGCCCGGAGTTCGTGGCCACGTCGCCCGCCCCGGGCCCGACGGTGCGAAGCGCACTCTCCGGGTGGTGGCGTGCCACTCGGCGACCGGGTCGTTGGTCGACCGTGATGGCGTCCTGAGCTCGGCCGGATATCGGCCCGGCGCCGATCTCGTGCGATTCGTGTGTTCTCGAGACGGGCACTGCCGCTTCCCCGGGTGCACCGTTGGGGGACGATTCTGCGACTTCGACCACGTCCGACCCTGGCCGACCGGGCCGACGAGCGCCGACAACCTTGTGCTCCTCTGCAGACGGCACCACCGCGTCAAGCAGTCGCCGGGCTGGCAAGCGAGTTTTCGGGAGGACGGGTCGATGCGGTGGCGCACTCCGCACGGGCGCATCCTGACCAGCGAACCCCTCGACCATCGGTCGGCCCAGAGTAGTCCCGGAACTGCCGGGAGCACCGGTGTGCCGCACGGCACGCTCGCTCTCACAGCAGACCACGAGGGCTCGGCGGGCTCACGCCGACGCGTCCTGGACCCGGGGCCCTTCTCGAGACTTGAGCACTCGCTGGAGCACGTCATCGCGGTTGCCGACCTGGAGCATTCCGTTGGTGGGCGGGCGGAGCGGGGCCTGGCGGACATCGACATGCGTCGTTGTGTCGGGTCCATCCGAGCAAGCATCCGGTGGGCGAGTTGCCACAGCCCCCGTCCGAAGCGGCGTGGCCACCATCGGACAGGTGCCGATCCGCCGCCGTTCTGACGCGTGTGCGGTAGACGGCCGCCAGCTCACCCCACCCGTGAACAGCGCCCCGGCAACGTGTTGTATGTGGGAGCGCGCACCGCTCCTCACTGACTGGAGACCGCTTGCGGGTCGCCAGAAAGGGATGCCTGCGGACGAGCCGGCTGAGCCCTCAGGCCTCGTAGGCCGCCAAGGTCACGGATATCGGCGTGCTGCCGTTGTTGAACTCGATGACCTGACCGGCCAAGCCTGGGCGCTCGACCGACTCGGCAATGACTCGCGCGACGTCGGCCCGGCTGACGGACCCGGCCGTGGCGCCCGCTCGTGAGGTCTCGATCTCCCCGGTCGGCTCGTCGTCGGTGAGGCCGCTGGGCCGCACGAGCGTCCAGGCCAGCGCTGAGTCGGTGAGGTGCGCGTCGGCGGCACTCTTGGCGTCGGCATAGGCGAAGAAGGGGTTCTCCTCCGGCACGCCGTGGTCCGGCCCGGCGCCGAAGTAGCTGACCATGAGGTAGCGACCGACCCCCGCCGCAGAGGCCGCGTCGATCGAGGCGATCGCGGCGTCACGGTCCACGGCGTAGGTGCGAACGGCATCCCCACCACCGGCGCCGGCGGCCCAGACGACCGCGTCCACCCCGCGCAGGGCCTCCGTGAGGTCGGCGACGCCCATGGCCTGCACGTCGGCGACCAGGGCACTGGCCCCGTCGGCCTCGACGTCCGGCACGTGGTCGGGGTTGCGGACGACCGCCGTCACCTCGTGCGAGGAGTCGACGAGCAGGGGTGTGAGCAGACGGGCCACCTTGCCGTGGCCACCAAAGATGAGGATGCGCATGGGGCCCTCAACCGTGCGCGGCGACGCGCTGTTCCCTACCTCGCTCCTTGTCGGCGAGGTAGGCGTCGAGCCTGCGCTGCGCGTCGTCTCCGAAGAGGATGCGCGCCACCTCGGCGAGACCGTCACCGGCGACGATGTCGTCGTCGCACACCACCAGGTCGATCTTGGAGCGGCGCCTCATGAAGTCGTCGAGGGTGACGATCATCTCGTGCTCGGCCGCCCCCATGAGCTCGGCGCGGATGTAGTCGGCCGACCCCATGACGTCCCGCGCCATCGCGGGGTCCGCTCGGATCGCCTCGAGCAGGTCGAAGGCCCGTCGACCGTAGCGTCGCCAGAGCCGGTCGGTGAGGGGCTCGGTGTCGGGCTTGCTGCGCATCTCGTCGAGCTTCATCAACCGGGCCTGGCGGTAGAACTCCGACCGGGTGGCCTGGGCGGGCTCGCCGTACCAGTTGGCCAGGTCCTTCTCGAGAGGGATGCCGAGCGACTCCACCTCGCCCGCGACCTCCTCCCCGACATTGAGGCAGTCGGTGAGCTTCCCGCCGAAGACGGTCACCACCGCGCGAACCTCGTCGCGCTCGATCTCGTGCTTGCGGCTCAACGTCGTCCAGTCGACCTCGCTGTGGTCGCTCCCGCTCCTGGGCACCACGAGGGGTCGCACGCCCGATCGTTCGGCGATGACGTCGGCGACAGTGAGCGGCTCGGCCAGGTCGAGCCGGGCGTTGATCTGCTCCAGGAGGAACGTGCGGTCCTCGTCGGTGACCTCGGTGAAGGGTGAGTCGACCCGGGTGTCAGTGGTGCCGATCACCGAGCGTCGCCCCATCGGGATCACATAGAACAGTCGCTGGCTGTCGTCGAAGAACGCCAGGACGCGGTCGTGTTCGGTCGTGGTCAGGCGGGGGACGACCAGGTGGATGCCCTTGGAGTAGACGATGCGGTGGGCGGTGGCCAGGTCCCAGGAGTCGTTGAGGTCGTCGACGAAGGGACCGGCGGCGTTGACGATGACCCGCGCCGTCGTCGTGAACGTCTCCCCGGAGTCCGTGTCACGCAGCGTGGCGACCCAGCGGTCATCCGAACGCTCGGCCGCGACGAGCTCGACGTAGTTGGCGACGGCCGCGCCCGCCTCGAGGGCGGAGCGCACGAAGGAGAAGACGAACCGCGCGTCGTTGTCGACGAGGTAGGCGTCCTGGTACTGGATGCCGCCCCGCACCGTCGACGTGTCGATGGCCGGCTCCTCGGCCTTGATGGAGTCCTTGTCGAAGACCCGGGGTCTCGTGGTGCCGAAGAGGCCGATCCCCCAGTAGGCCGTCGCACCGAGCGCGGCGAACCACGGCTTGTAGGGGGCGCTCTCGTCGAGCGCGGCGAGGAACCCGATCTCCCTGATGTTGTCGGGATACGCCTTCATCAGCCGGTTGCGGGAGCGGCACAGGCCGAACACGAGGGGCAGCTCGTAGTTCTCCAGGTACTTGAACCCACCCCAGACGAGGTTGGAGGACTCCTGGCTGGTGAACCCGCCGAAGTCCCCACGGTCGATGAGCGCGACGGACGCCCCTCGGCCGGCGAGCGCGGCGGCCGACACCGCCCCGTTGATCCCGGCCCCCACGACGAGCACGTCGAAGAGCCCGTCGGTCATCCGGGCGAGGTTGGCGTGACGCAGCGGCATTGCCCAAGCGTCGCACGCGGGCCGGGGCGTTCACGAGCGAGGTGTCCACTCGTGAGAAGCCTCGACGCCGCGCCGGTCCGGTGGAACAGTGGCAGGCGTGGATGGCACCGACCTGGCCTGGCGGCCGCTCGTCGCGGCCGACCTCGACCTCCTCGCGGGCTGGCTCGCGGAGCCGGCGGTGGCGCGCTGGTGGCACCACGACGCCACGCCGGAGGGAGTGCGCCGGGACTTCGGGCCCAGCGTGCGGGGTGAGGAGCCCGGGGAGGACCTCGTCGTGTCCCTCGACGGGCGGCCGTTCGGTCTCGTCCAACGCTCGGTCATCGGCGACTACCCCGAGGACCTCGCGGAGTTCCGTCTTCTGGTGGACGTCCCCGACGGCGCCGTCGAGCTCGACTACCTCATTGGGGATGCCGCGCTGCGAGGGCGAGGTCTGGGGTCGCGCATGATCGCCGCCGTGCTGGACGAGACCTGGCTTGTGATTCCCACTGCACCAGTGGTTCTCGTCGCCGTGGTGGCCGGGAACACGGCATCCTGGCGTGCTCTGGAGAAGGCGGGGCTCACGCGGGTGGCTGAAGGGCCGATGGAGCCCGACAACCCCGTCGACGACCCGCTCCACTACGTCTACCGGGTCGCCAGGCCGTGACCGGGACATCGGGGCCCGCTGTTGGCAGCCCGTGCCGCTTCAGGCCGAGATGGCGCGCCGCACCCGCCGGCCCAGCACCTCGCTGGCCACACTGACCGCGAACGAGGCCAGTAGCAGCGTGGTGACGACAGGAAACCGGAAGACCGCGAGGTTCTCGGCGAACAGCCGGCCCAGCCCGGCGGCCCCGACGACGCCCACCACCGCGGTGTCGCGGACGCAGATCTCGAACCGGTACAAGGTGTAGGTCACGAGCTGGTGCGAGGACGGGGGCAGCACCGCCGTGACCGCGGCGAGCCCGGGGCGCACCCCCGCGCTGCGGAGCGCGTCCCGGGGACGAGTGTCGATGCTCTCCCACGCCTCGGCCACCAGCCGCCCGAGGATGCCACCGGTGTAGAGCCCGAGGGCGATGGCACCGGGGAGGATGCCGGGGAAGAGCACCAGGAGGGCGAGCACGGCCCACACCGTCGGGGGGATCGACCGGAGCACGAGGAGTGCCGCTCGAGCCATGGCCCGCGCGGCGAGCCGAGGGACCCGTGCCCAGCCCCGCACGCCCTCCTCGGCGGCGGTCCCTCGCACCCTGGTCGCGAGGGGCCCCACGACGACGGTGATCGCGACGGCGACGACCATCGCCAGCACGGCCATCGAGAGCGTGTCGAGGGTGGCCCCGCCGAGCTCCCTCCAGCCACCCCTCGGCAGGGCGGGCGGGATCATGTCGTCGATGAGGCGGGCCGTCAGGTCCCGGGTGCGCTGGGACACCAAGCCACCCCAGGAGACCCCTGACGCGAACCAGGCCACCACGAGCCCCGGCACCGCCACGATGACCGACCACCGGGCCCAGGGCGAGGTGTTCTGCCGCCCACCGGCACCCGCGCCGGTGCTGCCCGCGGACCAGTCCGAGCAGGAGACCACCGCGAGGTCACCACGGACCCTCGAGCTCCAGAGGTCGACGACAGCGGAGAGCACGAGCACCGCGCCCACGAGGGTCCACACCTCGTCCCAGTTGCGGGACCGCAGGCTCACCACGAGCTCCTGACCGAGGCCGCCCACCCCCACCACTCCGAGCACCACGGCGGAGCGGATGGCGCACTCGAACCGGTAGAACGAGTAGGAGAGCAGCAGGGGGGTCGCCGGAGGGAACAGGCCGTAGGCCATCGCGGGCAGTGAGCGGGCCCCGCTGGAGCGCAGGAGGCCGAGCGGGCGCCGGTCGACCCCGTCGAGGATCTCCGAGAACACCTTCGCGGTCTGGGCGCCGAACGGGATGGCGATGGCCAGCACGGCGACGAGCGGGTCGAGCCCGAGCACGCTGACGAGGAGCAGGGCCCAGATCAGCTCGTGGATGGATCGGGCGGCGACGAGAAGACCCCGCAGGACGAACCGCACTCCGCCGAGGAGGCGGCCGGGTGGGTGCCGCCACGTCGCGTCGCTGAGGACCAGCGCTCCGAGGACCCCGACGACCAGGGCACCGGCGGTGCCCAGCGCGGCATACATCACGGTGACGAGTGACGCGTCGAGCACCAGGCGGAGGAAGTCCGGTGACCTGGCCGGGTCCCCGATCGCCGAGAGGAGGCGGCCGAGCAGGGGGATGCCGCCGGTGTTGACGATCGCGTTGTCCGGTGTCAGAGCGCGGGTCAGTGACCAGCCCACGAGCGCGACGACCGATGCCGTGCCCACGAGCCGCCGCGCACCGACCTGGCGCGCGGTCACCCTCGGGCGCTCCTCGCGAGCAGGCGAGGTGGCGACCCGATCCGGCTCCTGGAGGTCGAGGCTCACGTCATGGCGTAGAGGTCGAGGAGGGTCGCGTCGTCGAGGCTCGGGGTGGGCAGGTCGAGCACCACGTGCCCGTTCTGCAGACCGATGACGCGGGTGCAGTGCCGCCGGGCCAGCTCCGGCTGGTGGAGGCTCACCACGAGCGTCCCGTCCGGGGTGGCGGTGCGCAGCAGGTCGAGCACCTCGGAGGCCTGGGTGGGGTCCAGGCTTGAGACGGGCTCGTCGGCCAGCACGAGCTCGGGCTGCTGCACGAGCAGCCGCGCGATCGCAACCCGCTGTCGCTCACCGCCGGACAGCCGTTCGGTCCGCTCGTGCACCGCCCAGCCGAGCCCGACGCCTTCCAGGGCCGAGATCGCCACGTCGTCCGCCCGCGGACTGACGAGGGCCATCAGGGCGCGCGGCGTGCTCCACCGACCGAGCCGACCGGCGTTGACGTTGTGCAGCACCCGCACCTGGTCCACGAGGTCGAGCCGCTGGCTGATCGTCCCGATCTGCAGCTGGAGGTCGCGCAGGGCACGAGGAGGGATGCCGCCGAGGTCGGCTCCGAGGACCTCCACCGATCCGCTCGTGGGCCTGAGCGACCCGCCGAGCAGGGCGAGCAGGGTGCTCTTCCCCGCCCCACTGGGGCCGAGGAGACCGACCCGCTCGCCGGGCCCGATCGTGAGGTCGATGCCGGACACCGCGGCGCGGTCACCGAAGCGTCGTTCGACACCACGCAACCGCGCCACCGGTGGCCCACCGGTCATGCGAGGAGTCCCAGCTCCTTGGCGACTGACTCGATCTGGTCGTAGTTGGAGTTCTCGGTCGCGATGAACGATGTCGCGCCGAAGAGGTCGAGCACCTCCGCGTCGTCGGGCTTGGCCGGGTCGAGGGCGAGCAGGGCGGCGGTGATCTTGTCCGTCGTCCCAGCCCCGAGCTTCTCGTCCAGGTCGGGCCGGGCCAGCCAGTGGTAGTCGGCGTAGCCGGGCGTGCGGAAGAGCACGACGATGTTCGAGAGGTCGACCTTGCCGGCCTTCTCCGTCGTCATCCAGACCTGTTCGTTGACGGCGCCCGTCTCGAAGCTCCCGGAGGCAACGGCCTCGATGGTGGCGTCGTGCGACCCGGAGAAGCCTGGCTCGCCCTTGAGGTCGGTGGTCTTGAGCCCCGCCTCCTGCATGAAGTACTGGGGCATGAGGCGACCCGACGTCGACGTCTCGCTCCCGAAGGTGAACGAGTGGCCGGCCAGGGACGACAGGCCGCCGGTGTCGGTGAACGGCTCGAGACCGGCCTTGGTGTTGGCGATGAAGAGGCTGTGGAAGTCGGCATCGATGTCACGCTGGGCGATGGCCTGGGCCTCCGGCACGCGAGCCCTGGCCTGGACACCGGTGAGGCCGCCCATCCAGGACAGCCCGATGTCGCCGATCTCGAAGCCGCGGACCACGGCCGGGTAGTCCGTGATCGGCTGGTACTTCACCTCCAGCCCGGTGGCGTTGGCCAGCAGGGTCGCCACCGCAGGGTAGAGCCGGTTGAGCTTCTCGGGATCCTGGTCCGGGATTGCGGAGATGACGAGGGTCCCGCCGCTCGCCGCGGCGCTCCCTCCGTCCGCGGCGCCGGGTGTCGTCTCGTCGTCGGTGCCGCAGGCGGCGAGCACGAGCAGCCCGGTGGAGCCCAGGATCACGTGGCGGCGGGCGATGGTGCTCATGGTGTTCCCTGGGGAGTGGTGGTGCGCGAGGTCGGAGATGGCGTCGACGGCCGGGCACGGAAGAGGGCGACGAGCGCGAGGGCGAGCAGGAGCGCCGTCGAGGTCCCGCCCCCGCCGAGGATCCGGTCTTCGAAGCCGGCTTGGACCCGCATGAGCAGGGCGGCGACCACGGCGAGGCCGAAGGCTGCGTATGCCGCTGTGGCGCCGACGGCTTCGGAGGCGAGCAGGAGACCGCCCACGACCAGGAGCACCAGACCACCCAGGAGGTTGAAGCCGCCGAGGCCCACCTCGAGGTTGGAGGTGCCGATCTGCGGGCCGTTCGCGGCGAGCGGGTCACCTAAGGACTTCAGCACGCTGTAGAGGCCGGCCACCACAGCGGTGCCGCCGGCGAGGCGGCCCAGGGTGCGGCCGTCGCCGAGGCCGGCCCGGATGCCGTCGACCGCGAGGTAGCGGCCCGACGAGCTGGTGAGCAGCGCGATGTGGGCGCCGAGCATCAGCAGGTAGGCCCAGGGCCACTCGTTCGGGGCGTACGCGACGGACAGCCCGATGGCCAGGCTCTGGGCGATGCCGAGCAACGCCCCCAGCCGGATCCAGGAACCCGACAGCAGCAGCACCGCGAGCGCGGTCTCCGCGACGATGACGCCCCACCCGAAGGCCGCGAGGTGCGGGAGGACGACCTTCTCGACCACGAAGGTGTAGGGCGGGAAGACCGGGTTGCTCACGGCGTACGCGGTGAACTTGTAGAGCCCCTGCTTCCCGGCCTCGCCGAAGTCGGGCGGCACCTTCCAGTTGACGTTCCAGAGCCAGAGGAACCCGAGCATGATGCGCAGGATCGTCGCGCCCACCGCTTGGTGCCGTGGCACGTCCTCGGTCGCGGGTGCGATCACCCAGCCGAGGAGGGAGCGCGCGCGGGTCGAGGCATTCGGGGTGGTGGTGGTCTGCGTGTCGGTCTCAGGCACAGCGGAACACCTCCCGTCCTGATCGGGTGGCGGCGTCCTGCACCGCCACGGTGTCGGTGATCACGCCGAAGACCTCGGCGAGGGGGAGAGGAGCATCGGCGATCCGCATGTTGGGGTTCGTCACGGCCACGGGGTGCCACCACGCACCGTCGGCGGTGATGGTCGGCTCGGGCTCCAGGGTGTCGATGGACACGTGGATGCCGGTGTCGGCGAAGCCTTCCTGGGCGACGGGGCGGATCACCCTGTCCTCCAACGCGATTCCCTCCTCATCGAGACGCTTGTGCAGGGCTCGGACACCCTCGGGGTCCTCGTCGAACAGCGTTGCCGCCACGCGCACCCGGAAGCCCAGGGCCCGGGCCTCCCCGATGCCGGTGAGGGCCTTGTGCCACGAGCCCTTTCCGCGCTGCGCGTCGTGGAGCTCGGCCGTCGCGGAGTCCAGGCTCACCTGGAGCACGACGGAGCGGTCCATGTCCTCGAGTGTCTGGCGCCTGGTGCCCCGCGAGAAGACCATCGCGTTGGTGAGGATCGTGCGCTCGAGCCCCTCCCCGGCAGAGACGATCTCGCCCAGATCGGGGTGCATGAACGGCTCACCCCCGGTGAGGAAGAGCTCCTTCCCCCCGAGGTCCCTGAACTCCGCGAACGCACTCGCGGCCAGGTCGACCGGCAGCAGCCGAGCCGGAGCCTTCGGTGAGGACTCTGCGCAGCAGTAGGTGCAGGCCAGGTTACAGCTGAAGTTGGTGTAGGCCCACAGCCGCTGGCCCACCGGGGTGCGGTCACCCAGGGAGAACATCGTGTCCTGGGCCGTGCCGACCACCTTCCGGACGGCGAACCACCACGGCCCCTCGTCTCCCTCGACGTGCTGACCGTCGATCTCGTGCCCGACGAGCTCGGCCCACACCGGGAGGTCGGTCGCGACCGAGGGCTCGGCGCTGCGGATGCCGAGGAGGTCGTCGTGCTCGAGGCGTCGCATCGCGCGGGTGATGAGCAGAAGGAGCCCGCTGCCGCAGTCCATGTCGCCGCCGTCGACGAGGGTGGCGACGTCACCGAGTGGCGTCGTGACAGGGGTGTTGCCGGACTGTTCGGGCAAGGGGGGCATGTGCTGACCGTAAGCCCGAACTGACCAATGCGCCCGGGCTGGCGGATGACGGGGTCCTTACGGCCCGGGCGCCGACCGAGCATCCGGGGTCTACGGTCGTTGCCATGGCCGACGACGAGAACCTGTGGCGCCCGAGCGACGCCGACGCCCGCAAGGACTTCTGGCAGGGCGTGCACGACGACAAGGACGTCGACGGCGTCTCCTGGTGGCAGTCGGTGCCGGGGCTGTCGCTCGGACTCGTCGACGAGACCGGGATCGGGCTGGACGAGGGGGTGATCGACGTGGGGGCCGGGTGGTCGACGCTGATCGACCACCTCGTGGAGCGTGGCTACCGCGACCTCACGGCGGTCGACCTGTCGATGACCGCGCTGCAGACGGTGCGAGAGCGGATCGGCGAGCCGGGTCAGCACGTGGTGCTCGATGTCGCCGACGTCCTCGACCTGCGCCGCGGCCGGACCTACGCGCTGTGGCACGACCGCGCGGTCTACCACTTCCTTACCGAGCCCGACGAGCGCGAGGACTACCGAACCTCCCTCGAGCGGTGCGTCGGTCCCGGGGGGTGGGTGGTCGTCGCGACCTTCGGCCCCGACGGACCCACCACGTGCAGCGGGCTGCCCATCGTGCGGTACACCCACGACGAGCTCACCGCGGAGTTCCCCGGCTACGAGCTGGTCTCCACAGCCGGCGAGGACCACGTCACCCCGTGGGGCAGCACCCAGCAGTTCACCGCGGTGCTGCTGAGGCGCCCCGCCTGACCGGCCCGAGTCGAGCACCCGACTCGCGGTCGATGCTCAGAACGCGAAGGTGACCCCGGTGAGGTCCTCGCTCCGGTCCCACAGCGCGCCGGCGAGACCCTCGTCGAGGGTCCAGTGGCTGCGCTTGGCCTCCCCGACGGCGCCCCGGGTCTCACCGATGCCGGTGGGGCCGGTGTACGAGCCCGGCTCGGCGACGGTCGCGGCGTACAGGATCGCCTCGGCCCCCTTCTCCGGACCGGGGAGGACCAGCTTGGAGCCCCAGGAGGCGAGCGTGCCGACGACGGGGATGGCCCCGAGGCCGTCCGGGCTCGCGATCAGACCGGTGCTGGAGACCCCCGGGTGCGCGGCGGTCGACGTCAGGGTCGTTCCTGCGGCGGCGGCCCGGCGCTGCAGCTCGAGCGCGAACAACAGGTTGGCGAGCTTGGACTGGCCGTATGCCGTGGACGGGCTGTAGCCGTCGCGCGGGTTGGCCTCGAGGATGCGCCCGTCGCCCTGGTTGTGCGCGAGGGAGGACACGGTCGTCACCCGTGGAGCGTCCGCCTTCAGCAGGTACGGGAGGAGCAGTGCGGTGAGGGCGAAGTGTCCGAGGTGGTTGGTGCCGAACTGCAGCTCGTGGCCGTCCTCGGTCTCGCGGTAGCGCGGCGGGGTCATGACCCCGGCGTTGTTGACGAGCAGGTCGAGGGGCCCCTCGAAGCGACCGACGAGCTGACGGACCGAGTCGAGGGAGGCGAGGTCGAGCTGCTCCACGCGAACCGCACCGGGCGCGCCGGTGGCGCGGATCCGGTCTGCGACCTTCTCGCCGGCATCCGTCTTGCGCACCGCGAGCACCACGTCGGCTCCGTGCTTGGCCAGCTCGCGGGCCTCGACCACCCCGATACCGGAGTTCGCGCCGGTGACCAGCGCGGTCCTCCCGGTGAGGTCGGGCATGTCCTGGGGGGTCCACCTGGTCATCGGGGCTGCTCCTCGTGCTCGTGGGCTCGTTCGTGTCGTCGTCGTCCCCGGGGACAACGTGCACCCGGCCGAGGGGATTCCGCGGCCCTTCACGACTCCCGGACGCCCTCGAGTCTCCCGGGCCGCCGCGAACCCGGGCCACGGGCTACCGTGCACGAGAGAGCACGGCTCCCCACTCGCGAAGGGACGGACGTCGTGAAGGTGGCGGTGATGTCGACGTGCATCGGTGACGCGATGTTCCCGGATGCCGTGAAGGCCACAGTGAGGCTGTTGCGCCGGTTGGGGGTCGAGGTCGACGTGCCCGAGGCGCAGACGTGCTGCGGCCAACCGATGGTCAACACGGGCTACCTCGACGAATCGGTCCCGCTGGTGAGGGCCTTCGTGGCGGCGTTCGAGGGGTACGACCATGTGGTGGTGCCGTCGGGGTCGTGCGCGGGGTCGGTGCGCCACCAGCACTCGATGGTGGCGGAGCGTTCGGGCGATGCGTCCCTGGTGAGCTCGGTGTCGCGCACCAGCCCGCTCGCCCTGGAGCTCAGCGAGTTCCTCGTTGACGTGCTGGGGGTGACCGACGTGGGGGCGTCGTTCCCGCACCGGGTGACCTACCACCCGACGTGCCACTCGCTGCGGATGCTGCGGGTCGGCGACCGGCCGTTGCGGCTTCTGGCGTCGGTGCGGGGCATCGACCTCGTGCCCTTGCCGCGGGGCGAGGAGTGCTGCGGCTTCGGTGGCACCTTCGCGGTGAAGAACGCCGACACGTCCGTGGCGATGGGCTCGGACAAGGCCTCGCACGTGCGCTCCACCGGGGCCGAGGTGCTGGTGGCCGGCGACAGCTCGTGCCTCATGCACATCGGTGGCCTGCTCTCCCGGCAGCGGGCCGGCATCCGGACCATGCACCTCGCCGAAGTGCTCGCCTCCACCGCCGACCAGCCTGCGCAGGCCCTCCGATGAGTACCGCGCAGGCACCCGCGACCTTTCTGGGGATGCCGGCGTTCCCTACCGCGGCCCGCGCCGCCCTGGCCGACACCCAGCTCCGCCGCAACCTCGCCCACGCCACCGCCACGATTCGCACCAAGCGGGCCGAGGTCATCGGCGAGCTCGAGGACTGGGAGGGTCTGCGGCACGCGGCGGCCGCGATCAAGGACGACACCCTCACCCACCTCGACGAGCACCTGCTGACCCTGGAGGCGTCCCTCACCGCCGCAGGGGCCACGGTGCACTGGGCCCGCGACGCGCAGGAGGCCTGTGCCGTCGTCGCGCAGGTGGCCGAGGACCACGGCATCGACGAGGTCGTGAAGGTCAAGTCGATGGCCACCCAGGAGATCGGGCTCAACGAGGCGCTGGCTGAGCGGGGCATCGCGGCGTGGGAGACCGACCTCGCCGAGCTCATCGTGCAGCTCGGCGACGACCTGCCCAGCCACATCCTCGTCCCGGCGATCCACCGCGGCCGGGCCGAGATCCGCGAGATCTTCCGCGACCGGATGGCCGCGGCGGGCCGCCCGGCACCCGAGGGCCTGACCGACGACCCTGTCGAGCTCGCCTCGGCGGCACGGCTGCACCTGAGGGAGAAGTTTCTCACCGCGAAGATGGCCGTCTCCGGCGCGAACTTCGCTGTGGCGGAGTCGGGCACGCTCGTCGTCGTCGAGTCCGAGGGCAACGGCCGGATGTGCCTGACCCTGCCCGAGGTGCTCGTCTCGGTGGTCGGCATCGAGAAGGTGCTGCCGACCTGGGCCGACCTCGACGTGTTCCTGCACCTGCTGCCCCGCTCCTCCACGGGCGAGCGGATGAACCCCTACACCTCCACCTGGTCGGGTGTCACCCCCGGTGACGGCCCGCAGGAGGTGCACGTCGTGCTGCTGGACAACGGCCGCACGCGGGCCCTCGCCGACGAGGTCGGCCGCCAGGCGCTGCGCTGCATCCGGTGCTCAGCGTGCCTGAACGTGTGCCCGGTCTACGAGCGGGTCGGTGGTCACGCCTACGGGTCCGTCTACCCCGGCCCCATCGGCGCCATCCTGAACCCGCTGCTCAAGGGGGTGGGCCACGATGCCCAGACCGACTCGCTGCCCTACGCGTCCACGCTGTGTGGCGCCTGCGCCGACGTGTGCCCCGTCGCCATCGACATCCCCGAGGTCCTGGTGCACCTGCGCACCAAGGTCGTCGACGCCCACCGCGGTGACACCGTGCCCAAGGCCGAGGCCGTCGCGATGCGCGCGGCGGCGTGGGGGCTGGCCCGGCCGAGCCGGATGTCCGGCGGGGAGCGCGCCACGGGTCTGGTCGGCCGCGTCTGGCGAGGACGCGGTATGCCGGGTGGCCGCCGTGCGCTCGGTGCCCTCCCCTGGCCCGGGTCGAGGTGGACCCAGGCGCGTGACCTCCCCGTGCCACCGCCGGAGTCGTTCCGGGCGTGGTGGGCCCGCACCGGACGACGCGAGGGTGAGCAGTGAGCGCCCGGGACCAGGTTCTGGCGTCGGTGCGCGCAGCGCTCGGTGCGACGCCGCGGCCCGAGGTCCCCGTCGACCGGTCCTACCGCGACGAAACCACGAGCGCACCCCGCGAGCAGATGCTGGCCCTCTTCGTCGAGCGGGTCGAGGACTACAAGGCCACCGTGACCCGCTGCCGCGCGGAGGACCTGGATGTCACCGTGGCGGCCGCCGTCGACGGTGTCGGACGCGTTGCGGTGCCTGCCGACCTGGGCCTCGACGTGCCGTCATCCGTCCCGGACGAGGGCCTGACCAAGGCCGAGCTCGACGCCGTCGGTGCGGTCGTCACGCGAGCCGCTCTCGGGATCGCCGAGACCGGCACCGTCGTCCTGGACCACGGCCCGGGCCAGGGTCGGCGGATCGCCACGCTGCTGCCGGACCTGCACGTCTGCGTGGTGCGCGAGTCCGACGTGGTGCCCGGGGTGACCCACGCCGTCGCCGCGCTGGACCCGGCACGGCCCCAGACCTGGATCAGCGGACCCTCGGCGACCAGTGACATCGAGCTCTCGCGGGTCGAGGGCGTGCACGGCCCTCGCCGGCTCCACGTCGTCCTCGTCGCCGAACAGCCGGTCCAGTCAGCCGGGCCTACCGGCGGGACAGCTCGATGACCGGAATGACACGGGTCGTCTTCTCCTGGTAGCTGCGGAAGCCGTCCGACATCTCGGTGAACCGGCTCCAGGCCTGATCCCGCTCACCCCCGTCGAGCACGCGCGCCACCACCTCGACGTCGCCGTCGTCCGGGGTCTCGATGTGCACCTCGGGGTGGGCGCGCAGGTTGTGGAACCAGCTCGGGTTGTCCGGCGCGCCGGCCTTGGAGGCCGCGATGAGCCAGGTGTCGGCGTCGCGGTGGATCGCTGCGACCGGGGTCACCCGTTCGACGCCGCTCCGGGCACCGGTGTGGTGCAGCAGCACCAGGCCTCGTCCGAAGCCCATGGTGCTCACGGTTCCGTCGTTCGCGCGGAACTCGTCGATGATCTGCTGGTTCCAGTCGGCCATCAGGCGCCGTCCCTCTCGGCCGCGTTGCGCAGGATGCAGAACTCGTTTCCCTCGGGGTCGGCGAGGATCACCCAGCCGGTGCCGGGCCCGTACTGGCCTCGGTGGTCGCCCAGCTCGACGGCGCCGTGGGCCAACAGCCGGGCCAGCTCGTCGTCGCGAGACCCCTCCACCGGCTCGAGGTCGAGGTGGATGCGGTTCTTGACCGACTTCCCCTCCGGCACCTCGATGAAGAGCAACCGGTGACCCCCATCCGGGCTGAGCACCATGCACTCGTCGTGACCCGGCAGGTTGGGATCACCCTCGACGTCGGTGTAGCCCAGGACGCCCTTCCACCACTGCGACAGGTCGTAGGCGTTGTGGCAGTCGATGGTCGTGTGGGACACCCGTGACGTCATGACGCCAGTTTCCCAGCCGGGGCACGCGCTGCCAACCCTTCACCGGATGCCGGTGCCACCTCAGGCGTGGATGGCGGCCGGGAGGCCGTCCCCGAAGACCTCCGGTGGGTCGGGGTGGGCGCGGGCCTCCCCATCGGCGCGCCGGGCCGCCGTCCACGAGACCGCGCACGCGTCGAGGACGTCGTCGACGGCATACCCACTGCCCGACAGCACCGAGGGCCGCGCGATCCCCACGGCCGCCAGGGCCTCGAGCCGCTCCGCGGCGCCGTCCCCGGTCTTCTTGGCGTGGCTCATCGGCGCGCCCCCCATGGTGGCGAAGGACAGCTCCGGGTGCACCTCGATGACGTCCACCGAGGGACGGGTGCGCAGCCACGCGTCGACCTCGAGGATCTTGTCCCGCAGGGCGAACGCCTGGGCCCCAACCCCCTGCCCGCTGAGGGAGCGGTTCACGGCATCCGCATCGGCCCGGGTGGTGGCGAGGTAGGCCTGGCGGGTCAAAGTGGTGAACACCGAGCTCGCGCGGCCCGGCAACGCCCGTCGGGCGAGCGCATCGGCCCGACGAGTCGTGTTGTCGGGCAGGCCGATCGGGATGTCGATGCCGACGACTTGTAGGTCGTGCCCGGCGCGAACCATCTCGACGAGCCCGGCGATCGTGGGAGCCAGGACGACGCGTGGGCGTGGCGCGCCCGGCACGAGGAGCGCCCCGACCCACCCTGCCTTGCAGCCGTCGACCCCGAGCACCGGCACGCTGACCTCGATCGGTGCGGGGGCCGGGTCCGCCCGCCCGAGGAGGAACTCCCACTCGCGTCGCACCCGCCCGCCCGCCAGCTCGAACACGTCCATCGAGCGGGCGCCCTCGCTGTCGAGCAACATCGTGACCACGCGGGCTCCGTCGCGGGAGCGGGTGGACTCCACGCACCGGAACGAGCGGTCCGATCCAGCGTATGCCGTGGCGAGGGCCTCGACGTAGGCCGCCCGACCGCGGACCACCCTCGGCCCGTCGTCCCCGACGAGGGTCCATTCCACCTCGGGGTGAAGGACCTCGGCCACGGACTCCCAGTCGCGGGCGTTCTCCGCGTCGAAGAGCCGCCGGAGTGGGGAGTCGAGATCCATGCCACCACGGTAGGTGGCTGGCGGGTGAGCTCGTCCGGTCGCACTCAGCAGACCTTGGTGCTCGGACCACAGGTAGGAACCTGTGGTCCGAGCTCGAACCTCTGCTAGCAGAGGTCGTCGAAGGTGGTGGGCGCGTCATCTCGACGGGGTGTGGCGGGTGCGAGAGTGGGGGGATGACCGACGACGGCTCCCGACTCTCTCGCCTCCTCGAGCCCTGGCGTGGCGCACCCACCGACGACGTCGACGCCACGAGGGTCGATCGCGACGAGGTGGGTGGCGCAGCGGCCGGCATCACCGGAGTCACCGTGTCGATGAACCGCACGGTCGGCCAGATGGGGCCCCTGCGCAGCCTCACCACCTTGCGCCACCTCAACCAGGCCGACGGGTTCGACTGCCCGGGCTGCGCCTGGCCGGATCCCGACCCCGAGCACCGCAGCTTCGCGGAGTTCTGCGAGAACGGAGCCAAGGCGGTCGCCGAGGAGGCCACGAAGCGCCGCGCGGACCCGGCATTCTGGGCCGAGCACCCGGTGGCCGAGCTCGCGACGTGGAGCGACTACCAGCTGGGCCAGCAGGGGCGGATCACCGAGCCGATGCTGTTGCGCGAGGGCGCCACGCACTACGAGCCGATCGGCTGGGACGAGGCCATCGAGGTGGTCTCCTCCGCGCTCCGCGAGCTGGACAGTCCGGACGACGCCGTCTTCTACACGAGCGGGCGAGCCTCCAACGAGGCGGCCTTCGTCTTCCAGCTCTTCGCCCGTGCCTTCGGCACCAACAACCTGCCCGACTGCTCCAACATGTGCCACGAGTCGACCTCCCTCGCCCTGGACGAGTCGATCGGCATCGGCAAGGGCTCGGTCACGCTCGAGGACATCCACGAGGCCGAGCTGATCGTCATCTGTGGGCAGAACCCGGGCACCAACCACCCCCGGATGCTCACTGCCCTCGAGAAGTGCAAGGAGGCCGGCGGCAGGATCGTGGCCGTCAACCCCCTCCCCGAGACGGGGTTGATGCGCTTCGCCAACCCCCAGAAGGTGCGTGGCCTCACCGGGGTCGGCACCCAGCTCGCCGACGAGTACCTCCCGATCAGGATCAACGGTGACCTCGCGCTCTTCCAGGCCCTCGGGGCGCTCCTGCTCGAGCGGGGCGCCGTCGACCACGACTTCGTCGAGAGGCTCACCACCGGCTTCGACACCTGGAGCGAGCACGTGGCGCAGGTGGACTGGTCCGAGGTCGTGCGGGCGACGGGTCTGGAACGCGCCCAGATCGAGCGGGTCGCCGACCTGATGGCGGCATCCCGGCGCACTGTCTTCTGTTGGGCGATGGGGATCACCCAGCACCAGAACGCGGTGGCGACGATCAAGGAGATCACCAACGTCGCTCTCCTGCAGGGGAACATCGGCAAGCCCGGTGCCGGGTTGTGCCCCGTCAGGGGCCACTCCAACGTGCAGGGTGACCGCACGATGGGCGTCTGGGAGCAGCTCCCGGAAGCCTTCGGAGATGCGCTCCGCGACGAGTTCGGCTTCGAGCCGCCCCGCGAGCGCGGGCTCGACGTGGTCAACTCGGTGCGAGCCATGAAGGAGGGGCGCGTCAGGGTGCTCATGGGCCTGGGGGGCAACTTCGCCTCCGCCACCCCCGACACCGACGTGACGCACGAGGCGATGCGCTCGGTGGACCTCAACGTGCAGGTGTCGACCAAGCCCAACCGCACCCACGTCGTGACCGGGCGGCGGATGCTGATCCTGCCGTGCCTGGGGCGCACCGAGAAGGACGTCTCGCGTGAGGGCTGGCAGGGCGTAACGGTGGAGGACTCGATGTCGAGCGTGCACCTCTCCGTCGGGCGCAACACCCCGGCCGGGCCGAGCCTGCGCTCCGAGCCGTGGATCGTCAGCCGCATCGCTGAGGCGACGCTGGGTGAGGGGCCGACCGGCTCGAGCATCGACTGGGACGCGATGGCCGAGGACCACCGCGCGATCCGCCACCACATCTCCCGCGTCGTGCCGGGGTGCGAGGCCTACGAGGAGAAGGTCCAGCGGCCGGGCGGCTTCGTGCTGGGGCACCCACCGAGGGACACCCGCACCTTCGAGACTGCCTCTGGCCGTGCGGAGTTCGCGGTGAGCCCGATGGGGGTGCTGGAGGTGCCCGAGGGCCACCTGCTGCTCCAGACGGTGCGCAGCCACGACCAGTACAACACCACGATCTACGGGCACGACGACCGTTACCGCGGTCTGGCCGGGGGGCGTCAGGTCGTCATGGTGCACCCCGACGACATCGCCCGGCTCGGCCTGGTCGCCGACCAGCTCGTCGACGTCGTCTCGGTCTGGCCCGACGACACCGAGCGGGTGGTGTGCGGCTACCGGGTCGCGCCCTACCCGACGGCTCGGGGCTGCGCGGCCGCCTACTACCCGGAGTGCAACGTGCTCGTGCCCCTGGACTCGGTGGCCGAGGGCAGCAACTGCCCGACCTCCAAGTCAGTGGTCGTGCGACTCGTCCCGCAGCACCGGGGCGCCTAGACCGACGCAGCGACCGCCGCCCGGATGCCGGACGGCGGTCGTGGGTGCGCCCGAGGGCGCGGGTGGGGCGAAGGTCAGAGAACGGTGATGTTCGCGGCCTGGGGGCCCTTGGCGCCCTGCTGCGTCTCGTACTCGACCTTGGCGTTCTCGTCGAGGCTGCGGTAGCCGCTCGAGTTGATCGCGGAGTAGTGGGCGAAGACGTCGGCGGAGCCGTCGTCGGGGGCAATGAAGCCGAAGCCCTTGTCGGCGTTGAACCACTTCACGGTGCCAGTAGCCATGTTGGCCTTCTTTCTGAGAGGAGCCACCCGCCTGTCGGGGGACTCCGCGTTGGTGATGCCTGTTCTACCTCTGCTCAGAAAGTGCTCAGTCCCGGCGGGACGATCTGCAACTACTTCACAACGGAGAGCTCAACAACTGGGAACGAGCATAGCGGTCCGGCCCGCGATCCGCAGAACCAGGGCTCGCGCCGAGCGGTCGCGGCGTGACGCACCTCCCTCGACTTCTTGCGCTCCAGCCACACCCATCCCGCCCCTGAGGGACTCTCGCCGTGGCTGGAGCGCAAGAAGTTCGGGTGGGTAGGGTCGGTGGATGGCCGACTCCGCGGGTCCCGACTCCTCGTCCACCTCCGGCCCCGAGGGGAGCCCGCGGGCGCCGCACCCGCTGGCCGCCGCGAAGTACGTCTCCCTGACGACCTTCCGGCGCACCGGCGCGGCGGTGTCCTCGCCGGTGTGGGTCTCCGCCGCGGTCGACGGGTCCGGTCGGCTCGCGATCATCACGGTCGACGGCACGGGGAAGACGAAGCGCCTGGCGCACACGGACCGTGTCGAGCTGCGGGCCTGCGACATGCGCGGCCGGGTCCCCGACGGCACCCCCACGTATGCCGGCACCGCCCGGGTCGTGCGCGACGCGGACGACATCGCCGCCGTGCGGGCTGCCGTCGTGGACAAGTACGGCCTCCCGGCGCGCTTCTCGGACCTGGCGGAGAAGGTGACCGGGCTGGTCGGCATCCGCCGGAACCCCAGGGCCGGGATCGTGGTCGACGCCGACACCGAGCCCCTACCCGAGCCGCGCCCCGACCCGTCTCAGCCGGGGTCCTGAGCCGCGACGAGGCGCCCGAGGGCCAGTCGCGCCAGCGGCGCGTAGGCCACCGTCACCGGCAGCATCGCGTGCGTCACCAGCCAGGCCCGGCTGCCTCCGGGGGCTGGGTCGACCCCGTGGTCGAAGGCGACCCTCAGCGGTCCGGAGCGCACCCGCCAGGACCAGGTCCGCGCGCTCTCGTCGACGGACACGACGTGGAACACGGCCACCACCCCGCCAACCCCGGTGACCCGCCCGGTGCTGTCGGGGCGAACCACGGCATACGGGTAGTCCACCTCGCGGATCTGCGGGGACCATGTCGACCAGAGCGCGGGGCGGGTGTAGCGGTCCCACACCGTCTCGGGGTCGGCGGGGCCGCTCGCCGAGAGGTGGGAGAGGTCGGGGAGCGAGATCACCGGCCCATCCTCTCCGACATGGGCGCTGGGGCGCACGCCACGTTGGACGGGTGTGGCCGCCTGGCAGGGGAGCGACTAGCGTGAGGGGGTGAGCCTGCTCCGCACCGACCGTTCCTGGCGGGAGGAGGTGCGCAGCCGGGTGCCGGTGCGCTACCTCCCCCAGACCGCCCCTGACCACCTTCGGGGCACCTGGCGAGACGCAAAACCGGGCCGCATCGACCGTTCCCTGCAGGCCGCGCTTCGCAAGCCCACGCACGGGTGGCTCGTGGCCGCCGCGTCGAGCGACCTGCGCCGCGACCGCACCCTGATCCGCACCCTCGCCGGTCGCGAGGTGGTGCTATGGCGTGACGCCGACGGCTCCGCGCTGGCCGGCCCCGGCGCCTGCCCCCACCTGGGCGCCCTCCTGCACGACTGCGACGTCGTCTCCGGCACGGTGCTGTGCCGCTGGCACGGCATGCCGCTGGGCCGTGACACCCAGACGCCGTGGGCCACGTTCGCGGCCCACGACGACGGCGTGCTCGTCTGGGTGCGGCTCGGTCAGGTCGAGGAGGGCGTCCGGCCCACCGACCAGCCCGTCGTGCCCGTGCGGCCCGCGCCCGAGGAGTCGCTCGCGTCGGTCATCTCGCTCGTCACCACCTGCGAGCCGAGGGACATCATCGCCAACCGGCTCGACCCGTGGCACGGTGCCTGGCTGCACCCCTACGCCTTCAGCGATCTCTCCGTCGACGACGACGAGTCGACGGAGGACCTCCTGGTGCTCGACGTCGCCTACCGCCTCGGCCGCACCTTCGCCGTCCCGGTGCGCGCCGAGTTCACCTGCCCCGACTCGCACACGATCATCATGACGATCACCGGTGGTGAGGGAGTGGGGAGCGTCGTGGAGACGCACGCCACCCCGCTCACCGCCCCCGGCGTGCACCCCGCCCGGACCGTGATGACCGAGGCGGTCGTGGCCACGTCCGACCGCGTGGGTTTCCGTGTCGCCCAGGGGCTCGCACCCCTGGTGCGCGTCGGCATGCGGGCATCAGCCACCCAGCTGTGGGTCGACGACCTCGAGTACGCGACCCGGCTCTACGAGATGCGGCTTCGCCCGACCGCCGACCGGTAACGCCGGATCCCGCGGCGCAGCGTCCTCGGGACACTCCCCAGGCGCGAGCCCATCGGCACGGACCACACCCCGTGCCCGGGCAGTCCCCACGCGGTGAGCAGGCGGTCGGCGGCCAGCCAGCCGGTCGTCGCGGCGCGCTCCATCAGTGCGACCGGCAGGTCGCAGCGCACGGCGTCGCCGGCCAGCACGACTCGAGGGTCCGGGGTGGCGACGCCGGGACGCGAGCGCCAGGGCTCGAGGCCCACGAGCACGCAGTCCCGCTGCACCAGCCACACGTCGTCGACGACGTCCATCGCGGCCGTCTCCGGGTAGATCCGGTGCAGCTCGGCCCGCATCCGTTCGCGGAGCTCGGGCTCGTCGGTGCCCTCGGGCACGGCATACGCATGCAGCTCCACGACGGAGCCGCCGTGCTCGGTGCTCCAGCGGGTGGCGTGCTCCTCGAAGCGCTCGAGCACCGAGACGTTGTCCACCGGGCCGTAGCCGCTGGTGCCGAGGAAGGGCGCCCGGTCGTCGTCGACGAGGTCGGACAACCAGAGTCGCCAGACCGCGAAGGCCGGTGCGGAGCGCACCTCGGCGACGCGCTCGCGCCACGCCGCACCCTCGGGCCCCTCGCCACCGACGTCGGGTGAGGAGCCGACGACCCCGCGCAGCCCGACCGGGTCGAGGGCCAACACGACGGCATCCGCGTCGAGCCACGCCGCCTCATCCTCACCGGGGTGGCCGTGCAGCACGCCGAGGTGGGCGCCGCGGTCGGCGACCGACCGCACCTCGCGACCGGTGACCACCTCGACGCCGAGCCCGTGGAGGTGACGGCCGAGGGGGGCCCAGAGCGTCGTGTCGTAGTCGTCACCCGGCACGTCGAAGAGCAGGCCCTCGGAGGAGCCCACAAAGTACATGTGGAACATCGCGACGAGCTCGGCGCCGGAGAAGTCCTCGGGGTCGGCGAAGAAGCTGCGCGCGAAGACCTCGAGGGCCAGGTGGCGAGCCTCCTCGGGGAAGTCGAGCCGGTCCAGCACGTCGGCCGCACTGACCCCGTCGAGGTCGGAGAAGGTCGTGGGGAAGTCGACGTCGAGCAACCCCAGCGCCTGCTCGACGTCGACGGCGGCGAGACCGGCCAGGTCGAAGCTGGGGCTGCGGGCGACGAATGCCGCGAGATTCCACGGCGGGGTGCGGGGGATGCCGGAGAAGGAGTCCCGCCCACCCCCCGCGCGGACCAGCGGGTAGTCGGCCAGGGGGCGGAGCCGGCTCATCGTGGGGTCGGTGCGGGAGAGGACTGCCCGGAGGTTGTAGTACTGACGGAAGAACGCGTGGAAGCCGCGGCTCATCACGCTGTCGCTGCCGTCGGCGAGAGTGATCGGCCAGGCGCGCACCCGCCCCCCGAGGCGGTCCTCACGTTCGAGCACCGTGACCCGCACGCCGCGCTCGGCCAGCGCCAGGGCGGAGGTCAGGCCGGCGATGCCGCCACCGACCACGACCACGTGCCGCTGCGACGGAGGGCGCGACGCCGCGTCGCGCTCGGCTGCCGGTGGCGGATGGAAGACCGCCCGGGGGTCCTGGCCCGGCCGCCAGGTGCGCGCGGTGCGGGGCGTCACGCCGGCTTGGTCCCGACGACGGTGTGCACGAGACCGGACTGGACCCCGGGGTAGGTGCGGTGCCGCACGCCCACGAGGCCCTCGTCGAGCATCCGGTCGCAGATCCGCTGCACGGAGTCGAAGTCGCGCACGCTGCGGTAGAGGTAGCGGTGCAGCTCGACGTCGCTGCGCTTGACGACGGCGAGCGGGATGACGATGGCGTGGACCATCACCGCCCACGTGGCCCGGGCCCGGGCACTCCCGGCCACGGAGTAGTCGTGCACGACGAGGCCGCCCCCGGGCGCGAGCACCCGCACCATCTCGGTGGCGAGCTTGGCCCGGTCGGGGACGTTGCGCAGCAGGTAGGAGGCGAGGATGCCGTCCACCGAGGCCGTCGGCACGGTGGCCAGGTGGGCCACCGCGTCGGAGACGACGAAGTCGGTGCCCGGCGCCCAGGCCTTGCGGCGGGCCTCCTCGACCATGCCGGTGGAGGCGTCGACGCCGATGATCGCGAGCCGGTCCGCGGCGCGACCCGCGTCGATCCAGGCCTCGCGCACCGCGGCGGTGGAGGCACCCGAGCCACACCCGAGGTCGAGAAGGGTGTGCGTGCCGCCCGGGCCGTCAGCGGGGCCGGTCGGGGTCGGGATGGTCTCGACCAGCGCCTCGGCGGCTCCCCGGAGCTGGGCGTGGTAGCCCGGCGAGAGCCCGACCATCGAGTCGTAGGTGGGGGCGGCGCGGTCGAAGGCGTCGGCGAGCACCCACTCGTCGTTGTCGGTTGCCGTGGGCGTCATCGTGTCTCCTCGGTGGTGGGCCGTGCCCGAGGGTCCCGGCCCACGGTCGTCCTGGCTGATCATGCCGTGCCTCAGGCCACCTCGATGCGCTCACCGAGCGCGGCGGCCGGGGGCAGGTCCTCACGTCGACCCGCCGGCCAGTGCTGCGGGTCCGCGCCGAGAGCGGTCAGCTGCGACACCTGCTCGGCGCACCACGGTGAGACCACGCGGGCGCCGGTGAGCACCTCGTCGCTGAAGCGGCCCCACGCGACCCACTCGGCGGCATCGACCTCATCGGGGTCGGGCGTCAGCGTCGGCTGGTCGACCCACCCCACGAACACGGGGCACCGCTCGTGCTCGACGAGCCCGTTCATGGTGGCCCGGTAGCCGAACGCGGGAAGCACCAGCCTCAGGTCGCCGACCTCCACCCCGAGCTCGCTGCCCACCCTGCGGCGGACCGCCTCGGCGAGGTCCTCACCCGGATGGGGGTGCCCGCACGCGGCGTTGGTCACCACGCCGGGGAAGCTCGGCTTGCTGGCCGCCCTCGTCGTGACGAGCACCCGACCCTCGCTGTCGAAGAGGTAGCAGGAGAAGGCCAGGTGCAGTGGCGTGTCGTCGTGGTGGACGGCCGACTTGGGCGCGTGGCCGATGGCCGCGCCGGACGGGTCGAGCAGCACCACGGGGTCGTCGGCCACCCATCCGGCATCCTCGCGACGGGCGGCGCGATCGGCCAGCACCCGCCGCATCGGCTCCCTGGACAGGACCATCCGGGTCGCCAGGGCTGCCTTGTTGATCGTCGGGACCCGCGCCCGGGAGTCGAACACGTCGTAGTCGGCGGCCTCGATGCGCTCGAGGATGCGGGCGTAGAGCACGCGAGCCGTGGCCACGCACCGCCTCGACGCCGGCGGGAGGGCGGGGATGCCGTCGTCAGCCTCTCGGTAGAGACGACGGTTGCGCTCGATCTCGAAGGCCATCAGGGCGCGCCACTCGGCGGTGGCGGCCCGGGCGTGCGGGTCGGCGCCGAAGCGGCGGATGTCCTCCTGCGGCACGTAGACCCGGCCGCGGTCGAGGTCCTCACCGACGTCGCGCAGGAAGTTCGTCAGCTGGAAGGCCAGGCCCAGGCTGCGGGCCGGTGCCACGGCATCCGTCCCCGGGCGCAGCACCGGGAGCATCATCTCGCCGATGACCGCGGCGCTGCCGTCCATGTAGTCGAGCAGGTCGGCCCACGTGTCGTAGGTCGTGCGGGTGAGGTCGGTGCGCATGGCCCGGAAGAACCGCTCGAAGCACTCCTGCTCGATGCCGCACTCGCGCACCGTGGTCTCGACGGCGGCCATGATCGGGTCGCTGGAGCCACGCTCGGCCAGGGCGATCCAGAACGACTCCTCGAACGCCGTGAGCTCGGCTGCGGTCTGCGCGCCCGGCTGGGGGCCGGCGAGGTCGACGATGTCGTCGGCCAAGCGCGCGAGGGTGTAGACGGCGTGCACGTGCCGGCGCGAGGTTGCCGGAAGCAGCCGAGCGCCCCAGTAGTAGGTCGTCCCGTGCTCGCGCGTCACCGCCGCGCAGCGGGCGTAGCCCGCCGCCAGGACCGCGGGGTCACTGCTCACCGGGCGACCACCGCGGGGGTCGGTCGCGCGTGGCCCGCGAACTCCTGCACCCGCTGGGCGGCGAGCTTGCCGCTGATGAGGACCATCGGGATGCCGACCCCCGGCGTGGTGCCCGAGCCGGCGAAGACCAGGCCGGGGACCCGCCGGTCGACGTTCGAGGGCCGGAACGGCCCCGACTGGCCGAACGTGTGCGCGAGCGCGAAGGGCGTGCCGAGGTGCATCCCCTGAGCCTGCCACTCCTGCGGGGTGACGAGGTGCTCGGCCCGGATGTCGGAGGGGTAGCCGTTGGCCTCGAGGAACGCGAGGAGCCGCTCGCGCATCGGGCCGGACTCGCGCGACCAGTCCAGCGAGGAGCCGAGGTGCGGTACCGGTTCGAGGACGTACATCGCCGTGGAGCCGTCGGGCGCGGCGGTCGGGTCGGAGACGGTCGGCACGGTGACCAGCCGTGACGGGTCGGGCATGAGCTCGCCGCGGTCGATGAGGGCCTCGAAGGCCCCGTCCCAGTCGCGGCCGAAGTGGATGTTGTGGTGGCGCACCTCGGGGCCGGGGCGGCCCTGGGCTCCGACGTGCCAGACGACCGCGGACGGTGAGTAGGAGCCGGTGCGCACGGTGCGCGGTGCGGAGACCTCGGGCAGGAGGCGGTCGTAGGCGACGGGCAGGTCGAGGGTGCAGACCACGGCGTCGGCGGAGAGCCGCTCGCCGTCGACGGTCTCCACGCCCGCCACGGCGCCGTCCGAGCGCTGGAGCACCTGGCGCACCGAGACGCCGAGGTGGATCCTCGCGCCGGCGTCACGCAGCGCCTGCTCCATCGCGCGCGGCACCGCGTGCATCCCGCCCTCGGGGTAGAAGACCCCGCGCACGGAGTCCATGTAGGTGATCACCGCGAAGACGGCGCGGGCCTTGGCGGGCGCCACCCCGGCATACAGGGCCTGGAAGCTGAAGATCTTGGTGAGGCGGTCGTCGGTGAAGAACCGCGAGACCGCCGGGTCGAGCGCCCGCAGTCCCCCGAGTCGGAGGAGGGAGAGGGCCTTGCCGGGAGAGCGCAGCAGGTCCAGCGGCGAGGTGTAGTTCGAGTCGATGAAGGTGTCGAACTCGACCTCGTAGAGCTCCTTGAGCCAGGCGAGGAAGCGGTCGAAGCCCCGCGCGTCCTGCTCACCGATCTTCGTGCGGATCTCCTCGCGGAGGTCGGCCATGTCGGCGCGGATGTGCAGCTCGCCACCGTCGGGGTAGACGGCGCGGTAGGCCGGGTCGAGGCGGCGCATCGAGATCAGGGCGTCCGGGTCACCGCCCGCCGCGCGGATCGGCTCGTGCAGCAGCTCGGGCATGGTCATGACGACCGGGCCGGTGTCGAAGCGGAAGCCGTTGTCGCGCAACGTCCCTGCTCGACCTCCGACGATCTGTTCCCGCTCGAGCACCGTGACGTCATGACCCATCCCGACCAGGTGGCACGCCGCGGAGAGGCCGGAGAGGCCGGCGCCGACGACGATGACCCTCACGAGTGCCGCCAGGCGATGGTGTCGGCCAGGTGGCGGAGGGCGGCGTCGGCCTCCGCGGGCACGTCGAGGTCGTCCAGGACGTCGTGGGCCCGGCCCACCAGCTCCGAGATGACGTCCTCGGCGCGGTCCCGCACGCCCGCGTCGAGCATGGCCTGCTGGAGGTCCGCGACCCGTGCGCCGTCGAGCTGACCTGCATCGCAGGCCGCCAGCAGCGTTCGCGCCGAACGGGGCAGGAGCTCCTCGGCCCAGGTGAGCAGCACGGTGGGCTTGCCGGAGCGCAGGTCGTCCCCGGCCGGCTTGCCGGTGACCCGCGGGTCCCCCCAGGACCCGAGGACGTCGTCGCGCACGGCGAATGCGTCCCCGACGAGGTCACCCCACGCCTCGAGCCGGCTGACGAGCCCCTCGGCGGCGCCGCCGACGAGGGCCCCGAGCTGAAGCGGTCGGGTGATCGTGTAGCGGCCGCTCTTGAAGCGGGCGATCTGGAGGGACGTCTCCAGGTGACGACGGCGGCCGGCGGTGTGGGTGACATCGAGGAGCTGGCCCTCGACGAGCTCGACAGCCATGACCCGCCACTGCGCGCGCACCCTCCGCCGGGTCGGGGCCACCAGCAGGGTCGCCTCGCTCAGCGCGAGGTCGGACACCAGGGTCGCCACGCTGTCACCGAACAGCTCGTCGTCGCCCAGCCCCGACACCGAGCGGTGTCGCTCCGCCGCCACCGTGTGCAGCGTGGGCAGCCCGCGGCGGGAGTCGGAGCGGTCCATCACGTCGTCCTGCACGAGGGCGAAGAGGTGGAGCAGCTCGAGCGCCGCGCCGATCCGCACGAGGTGCTCGTGGGTGCCCGGCGCCTCCCCGGCGAGCACCCAGCCCCAGTGTGCGAGCACGGGCCGCAGCCGCTTGCCGTGGTTGCGGGTGCGGGTGGCGAGCTCGGCGACGAGGTCGACGTTCAACGGACCCGCGGTCGCTCCCAGCGTCGCCCCCGACGTCTCGAGGACCTCGCCGAGCTCGCCGAACGTCGCGTCGAGGAGGGCGTCGACCTCGAGCAAGGTCGACTGCGCCGGCCCCGACCGGCTGGGGGCGTCGAGGGCTGCAGGGGCAACCTCGGCACTCATGACTGACCTGCCTCACGTCTCGTTTCGTGTGGGGCGATTACACCAGACACTTCCTGCCCCGTCCCCACGGCGGATGCAGCACGCGGCCACAACCTTCGACGAACCCTGTGCACAGCGGTGGTGGACTCCTGTGGATGAGGACCCCGCCACCTAGCATTCCACGGTGGACACCGATGTGGTCGTGCTGGGGGCCGGTCTTGCGGGCCTGCGGTGTACGCAGCGCCTCGCCACCGCCGGTCGGTCGGTGCTGCTGGTGGAGGCACAGGACGTCGTGGGCGGGCGCCAGCGCACCGACGAGGTCGACGGGTTCCTCCTCGACCGCGGCTTCCAGGTGCTCAACCCGGCCTACCCGGCCGTGCGCCGCTGGGTCGACGTGGACGCTCTCGACCTCCGTCCCTTCGGCGCCGGGTTGGACGTACGGCGAGCGGGCCGGATCGTGCGGCTCGCGCACCCCCTGCGCGAGCCCACCGGCATCCTGCCCATGCTGCGCAGCGGGCTGATCTCGGTCACCGAGGTGGCTGCGCTCGCGCGGTGGGCCGCGCCGGCCCTCGTGGCTCCCGGGCGGGTCAAGGCCGGCGCGGACCGGACCCTGCGCGCGGGTCTGGACCGGGCCGGAGTCCGCGGGGCGCTGCGCAGGGAGGTGATAGAGCCGTTCATCGCCGGCGTGGTCGCCGAGGACACCGGTGAGACGTCCGAGGCCTTCGTTCGGCTGCTGGTGCGGATGTTCGCCCTCGGGGTGCCGGGTCTGCCGGCGCGCGGCATCCGGGCCCTCCCCGAGCAGGTCCTGCGCTCCGCCGAGGCGGCGCCCGGCGGGGTCACGCTGCGCCTGGGGGCGAGGGCGCAGGCGGTGCGGGAGCACGCGACCGGTGTGGAGGTGGCCCTCAGCGACGGGGACGTGGTGCGAGGGCGGGCCGCGGTGGTGGCCGTCGGACCGGATGCCGTGGCCGACCTCGTCGACGTCCCCCGACCAGCCACCAAGGGCCTGCAGACGTGGTGGTTCGCCGCCGACGAGGCGCCGACGCGCTCGACGATGATCGCCGTGGACGGGCGCCGCCGGGGGCCGATGGTCAACTCCGCGGTCGTCTCCAACGCGGTGTCCTCCTACGCCCCGGCCGGGCGGCACCTCGTGCAGGTCACCTGCCTGCTCGGGGGCGGGGCGGCATCCGCGACGGAGGCGGAGGTGCGCAGGCAGGGTGCGGAGGTGCTCGGTGGCCCCTCGGGGGGCTGGGTTCTGCTCCGGCGCGACGACATCGCCGATGCACTTCCCGCACAGCCGGCTCCGCTGCGGACCACCTCGCCCGCGAGGGTGTCCGGCCGGGTCTACCTCGCCGGGGACCATCGCGACACGGCATCCATCCAGGGCGCACTGGTCTCCGGGGACCGGGTGGGGTGCGCGGTGCTGGCCGACCTCGAGTTGTGAGCCGTCCACACCGTAGGGTGCGGATCGCCTACCCGCACCAGCTCTTCGAGAGCCACCTCCAGGAGGACACGGCGACGCGCTTCGTCCTCGTCGAGGACGACCTCCTCTTCCGGCACCAGGCCTTCCACGCCCAGAAGCTGGTGCTGCACCGGGCGTCGATGCGGCTCTTCGCCGACCGGCTGCGGGGAGCCGGGTTCGAGGTGGACGTCATCGAGACCTCGGCCCGGGCGAGCAGCGGAAGCCGTCTGGCCGGGCTGGTCGAGCGCCTGCGACCCGACGAGGTGCGCCTGCACGACCCCACCGACGACTGGTTGCTGCGCGACGCGCGCACGGCCCTGTCCGACGGCGGGGTGACGCTGGCCCCGGAGCACGTCGAGGAGAGCCCGGGGTTCCTCACCACGCGGCCCGAGCTGACGACGTGGTTCGGGGAGCACCGCGCCCGGATGCAGACGTTCTACCAGTGGCAGCGCACGCGTCTCGACGTGCTCGTCGAGGGCCGCGCCCACGACCAGCCCGTGGGCGGCCGGTGGTCCTTCGACACCGAGAACCGCAAGAAGCTGCCCAAGAGTCACCCGGTGCCCTCCCGCGCGGCCATCGAGGCGGTGCCCGAGGTCACCGAGGCGATCGGGTGGGTCGGCGCGGAGTTCCCGGACGCCCCCGGTGTGGCCGCCACCTTCGACTGGCCGGTGACCCACGAGCAGGCCAGGGCCGCGCTCGCGGAGTTCGCCCTGGAGCGGCTCACCGAGTTCGGTCCCTACGAGGATGCCGTCTCCACCCGGCATCCGTTCGTCTTCCACGCGGCGCTGAGCCCGGCCATCAACGCCGGGCTCCTGGACCCCCGAGAGGTGCTCGACGCGGTGCTGGAGCGCGCACAGGAGGGCGACGTGGACCTGCCCTCGCTCGAGGGTTTCGTCCGCCAGCTCATCGGGTGGCGCGAGTACATGCGGGCGACCTACCACCTCTACGGCCGACGGATGCGCTCGGCCAACCGGCTGCAGCACGGCCGGCCCCTCGCGGCCGGGTGGTGGGACGCGAGAACCGGCCTCGACCCGGTCGACCACGTCGTCTCCGGGGTGCTGGAGCGCGGGTGGGCCCACCACATCGAGCGGCTCATGGTGCTCGGCAACGCGATGTGCCTGCTGCGCACCGACCCCACCGAGGTCCACGAGTGGTTCATGGCCATGTTCGTCGACGCCTACGACTGGGTGATGGTGCCCAACGTCTACGCGATGAGCCAGTTCGCGGCCGGGACCGGCATCACGACCAAGCCCTACGTGTCGGGCAGCAACTACCTCCGGAAGATGACCGACTTCGGACCGGGGGAGTGGCGCGATGACTGGGACGCCCTCTACTGGAGCTTCGTGCAGGACCACCGCGAGGTGTTCGAGGGTAACGCCCGCTCGGTCCTGGTGACGCGCGGCTGGGAGCGGATGGAGCAGGACCGTCGGGACGCGCTGCTCGTGCGCGGGAGGGCCGTGATCGACCGGCTCTGACGTGCTGGGACCGGGCACCGAACGCTCAACATGTCAATGACCTGCGGCATCTTCGCGTCGAGAAAGGCCCGTTGCCGAGGCCCGGTGGCTAGCGTCGGTGGTCCACGAACCGAGGAGCGACGATGTCCCAGCAGGACGAGAACGGCACCGAGCACGTCCACGACCTCATCGAGGGGCAGCGCATCGCGATGCTCACGACGGTCAAGGAGGACGGCACGGTCGCATCCCGCCCGATGACCTGCCAGCGGGTGGATGCCGACTGCACCGTGTGGTTCCTCGCGATGTCCGAGTCGGACCCGGCCGCCGAGATGCGCCGGCACCCCGAGGTCAACGTCGCCTTCACCGAGGCGGGCAAGTGGGTCTCGCTGGCCGGCAAGGCCTCGGTGCTCCAGGATGCCGACACGGCCCGCGAGCTCTGGGACGACTTCGCGAAGGCCTGGTTCCAGTGCGAGCCCGACGACCCCAAGGTCGGCGTCGTGCGGGTCGATGCCGACAGCGCGGAGTACTGGGACAGCCCGGGCACCGTGGGCAGCCTCGTCGGGATGGTCAAGGCCAAGGTCACCGGCGACCGGCCCGACATGGGGGAGAGCGCGTCGGTCGAGCTCTGAGCGAGAGCCACCCACCCGGTCACGAGGCCGTCGGGGGCTGGTCGGGTGTCGGATGCCGGGAGTACCTTGCTGAAATGCGGGACTACCCGGCCCCGCCGCACCGTTTCGGCCGAAGGAGCCCGACATGGCAACCGCGCTCAACCCCTACCTTGCCTTTCCCGGCACCGCCCGTGAGGCGATGACCTTCTACCAGTCCGTGCTCGGCGGCGAGCTGACGATCTCGACCTTCGGGGAGTTCGGTACCGAGGGCCCCGGCGCGGACGGGGTGATGCACTCCCACCTCGCGTCGGACGCGGGCACCTTCATGGCCTCCGACCTCCCACCCGGGCAGGAGGAGGGCCACGTCCCCGGCACCAACATGTCGATGTCGCTCAGTGGCGAGGGCGATGACCTCCGGCGCTACTTTGCGGGGCTCGCCGAGGGCGGGCAGGTCAGCATGCCGCTGGAGCGACAGATGTGGGGCGACGACTTCGGCATGGTGACCGACCGGTTCGGCATCCAGTGGATGATCAACATCGCCGGGTCGGAGCCGTCGACGCACGGGTGAGCCCCTGCGTCACTGCCTTCAGGCGTCGAGCGCGTCCTCGAGCTCGGTCAGGGCCTCGCCGGTGTGCACCGCCAGCCGCTGCAGGTGCGGCATCCCGTCCCGGTCGCCGATGAACCCGAGGTTGAGCGTCCCGGCGTAGGAGTGGGCGGTGATGTTGAGCGCCATCGAGTGCCCGGGGATCGACACCGGGTAGGTCGCCTCGAGACGGGCTCCCCGCCAGTAGAGGTGCTCCTTCGGCCCCGGCACGTTGGAGATGCAGAGGTTGAGGGTGAGCGGCAGCGGCGCGGGCAGCCCGGACATGGCCCGCACCACCTGGAGCCCCGCGGGAGCGAGCAGCAGGGCGCTGTAGGCGATGACCGCGTCTCCGGACATGCCCGTCATCCGCGCCTTCGCGGCGCGCGATGAGGCGCTGATGGCGGTGAGCCGGGCCACGGGGTCCTCGACGTCCGTGGCCAGGGAGACCAGGGTCGCGCCCACGTAGTTCCCGCCACCGTCACTGTCCTTGGGCCGCACGTTGACCGGGATGAAGGCGATGAGAGGGCGCTCGGGGAGGGCTTCGAGCTCGTCGAGGTAGCGCCGCAGCCCGCCGGCGCACACCGCCATGAGCACGTCGTTGAGCGTCGCGTTGCGCGCCTTGCCGACGGCGCGGAGCCTCTCGACCGGGTAGTTCTGGGTGGCGAAGCGGCGCGCGCGACCGACGCGCTGGTTGAGGATCGAGTTCGGGGCCTGGTAGGACGCGACGGCCCGCGTCGTCGTGGTCCCCCGCTTGAGCTGGGTGTTGATCACCGCTTTCGCGACCGACGGGAGCGCCCCCACCGACGAGGCCACCCCGCGCAGGATCGAGGTGATGTCACCGACGGGTTCCGGGGACCCTTCCGGGCGAGGAGGCTTGGTGAGGCTGAAGAATGACGGGTGGGTGCGGTCGTCAGGATCGCGGGACAAACCTCGCTGGAGGATCCGCATACCGGTGTAGCCGTCGACCAGGCTGTGGTGGATCTTGGTGTAGACGGCGAAGCGCCCACCCTCGAGGCCCTCGATGACGTGGATCTCCCACGGGGGCCGCCGGAAGTCCAGGGAGTTGGAGTGCAGCCGCGACACGAGGATGCCCAGCTCGCGCTCGCCCCCCGGGCTCGGGAGCGCCCCGTGACGCACGTGGTAGTCGATGTCGAAGTCCTCGTCCTCGACCCACCGGTGCACCGGCTGGCGCATCGCCCGTCGGGTCTGCAGCCGCAGGGTCCACGGCTGCTCCACGACAGCCGTGTGCAGCTGGGCCATCAGGGCCGGGAGGAAGGTGCGCTCCTCTCCCTCGGGGAAGGTGAAGTGCATGAGCGAGCCGACGTGCATCAACGTCTCGGGCGTCTCGCCCATGAGGAAGATGGCGTCCAGGGGCGAGGCCCAGCGCGAGGATCCCATCGGGTCAGCCTGTCTGACCGCTGTCGGGGCGGGGACGCTCGTCCATCTGTCGGCGGGGGGCCGCTTGTGCGGCGTACGGGGTCCAGGCGCCCTCGGGCTGGGCCAGCCGGTCGGTGATGACGTGGAGGGTCTCGAGCTCGTGGCCGTAGCCGAGGTGGCTGGCGTGCACCTCGATGTTCTCGGTGTGCGGCGCCGGCTCGGAGACGCAGCACTGCCAGGCGACGATGCCGTCGTGCTTGCTGTAGATGCAGGTCGTGGGCACCGGTAGGGGGGCGGCCCGGCTGGCGAGGGCCTCATCGGTGAACATCATCGCCAGGTGCCGACGGTTCATGATCCGGTACACGGTCCACGCCCGGGTCGAGGCCGGGTGCCCCCGGAAGGGGCTGCCGAGGGTGATGACCGAGCGGGTGTAGTCGGGCAGCGTGCGAGCCATCTCGCGGGCGTAGATGCCTCCGGCGCTCCACCCCACGAGGCTGACGGAGCGGCCGTAGCGGTCGTGGATCTCCAGCAGCAGGTCCTCGAGGCGCGCCGCGAGATCGGGGCTGGCGCCCAGGTTGCGCCCCTGGCGCCAGTCGTGGGCGCGGTAGCCGAGCCGACGCAGGTGGCCGCGCAGGACGACGGTGGACTCCGGCCCGGCGAGGAAGCCCGGGAGGACGATCACCGGGTGGCCGTCGCCGGGGGGCCACTGACCCAGATCGCGGGTGGGGCGCGCGGACCGGGCCAGCTCCAGGGCCATCCGCCACTCGCGACGGGCCTGCCAGGCGGTCGGGGCGGGTGCGCCGCGGGGGTCAGGGAGGTCGGGGAGGTCGGTCGCGTCAGGAGGAGGTGCGGGCATCACGATGCTCCTCCCGAGGCTCGAGGCGACACCTGCCGGGGCCGCGACGCTGCGAATGGACAGACGCTCAGTGTGACAGATGTGACTCGGCCTCGGCAGGCGAACGCACCCCTCGCCTCGAGTACGGAAATGGTTGCCCTGGCGACCACTTCCGCACTCGACACCGACGCCGGCCGCACGTTCCGGCCGCCGATGGGGTAGACCGGGGGTGAGAGTCCTGAACGCCGACGAGTCCGAGGAGACCCTGATGAGCAGTGCCGACCAGCTGCGTAATGCCCTGCGCGACCTGGAGACCAAGGCGAGGGAGCTGGAGCTCGACAAGAAGCTGTCGACCTTCGCCGACCAGGCCGACCAGCACCTCAGGCGGGCCGCGACCACGGTCGGCGAGCTCGCCCACGACAACCGTGGTCGGATCGACGACCAGCTCACCCGGGCCGGCGCCGCCGTCGACGGGAAGACCGACGGCAGGTACTCCTCCTACGTGGGGAGGGTGCGCACCGGTGTCCTCACCGGCGTCGACTGGGTCGCGGACCAGCGTCAGCCGGACCCGAGCCCGCCGGGCAGCACCACCGCATCCCACGGTCCGGAACCGAGCGACCCAGGCGACTCGGACCCCACGAGAGAGTCCACGACGCCCTCGGGATGATGCTGCGCCGGCCCCCACCGCCGGAACCCTTCGTGGCTGGTGCCCGTTGGAGATGTAGAGCCTTTGTACGGGAACGGATTTCGCGGCGATCGCGATGTCGAGACGACTGGACCACCGTCCGGTCCTGAAGACCGAGAGGATCCCTTCCATGAGCGAACAACACGAGCAGGGCCCGAGCAGTGAGCGTGCGGCGCGAGTCCGCTTCGCCGGAGGGATCGGGGAGGCTGACCGCGACCTGGTGGCCGACACGCTCTCGCAGCTGATCTCCCGCTTCGATCACGTCGACCGCGACTGGGAGATGGAGCTCAGCGTCAAGGACCGTGACCACCCCGGCATGGTGACCACCCTCGAAGTGTGGATCCCCGGCCGGAAGCGTCTCGTCGCGACTTCGCAGGAGCCCGAGCTCCGGGCCGGCCTCAACGACTGCGGCGCTGACCTGCTGCGCCAGTTCACCCGAGAGCGCGAGCAGCGCACCCCAAGGGCCAACCGCGCGAGACGGGACACCATCCGGGGCCACTGAGGGCGACCGGACCGGCCGCGCGGCCGTGGGGCGCACGCCGCACCGTCCCCGGCATACGGTGGGGTGATGGAGACCCGCACCGAACGCGACACGATGGGCGCCGTCGAGGTCGCCGCCGACCGGTACTGGGGGGCGCAGACCCAGCGCAGCCTGGAGCACTTCGACATCGGGCGCGACACGTTCGTCTGGGGACGGGCGGTGGTGCGCGGGCTGGGGCTGCTCAAACAGGCGGCGGCCCGCGCCAACGGCGACCTGGGGCTGCTCCCCGACGAGGTGGCGGGCGCCGTGGTGCAGGCCGCCGGCGAGGTCGCCGCCGGTGACCTCGACGACCACTTCCCGCTCGTGGTCTTCCAGACGGGGTCGGGCACCCAGAGCAACATGAACGCCAACGAGGTCATCGCCAACCGGGCCATCGAGGTGCTCGGCGGCGTGCTGGGCAGCAAGGACCCGGTGCACCCCAACGACCACGTCAACAAGAGCCAGTCGAGCAACGACACCTTCCCGACGGCCGTGCACGTCGCGGTCGTGCTCGAGGTGGCCGAGCGGCTGCATCCCGCGGTCGACGGGCTGTGCGCGGCCCTGGACGCCAAGGCGAGTGAGCTCGGCGACGTCGTCAAGGTGGGGCGCACGCACCTTCAGGACGCCACGCCGGTCACTCTGGGTCAGGAGATCGGCGCGTGGGCGGGGCAGCTGCGCGACGCGCAGGGAGACGTGCGGTATGCCGTGAGCCGGGTCCGAGCGCTCGCCATCGGGGGGACGGCCGTGGGCACCGGGCTCAACGCGCCGGCCGACTTCGGGCGCCTGGTCGCGGAGCACCTCACCGAGGAGACGGGCGAGGAGTTCCACCAGGGGGACAACCTCTTCGTGCAGCTCGCCGCGCACGACGGGCTGGTCGCCGTCTCGTCGGCCTTGCGCACGCTGGCGGGTGGACTGATGAAGATGGCCAACGACGTGCGGTGGCTGGCGTCCGGGCCGCGCACCGGCATCGGCGAGCTGCGGATCCCGGAGAACGAGCCCGGGTCCTCGATCATGCCGGGCAAGGTCAACCCCACCCAGTCGGAGGCGATGACCATGGTCGTGACCCGGGTGTTCGGCAACGACGCGACGGTGGGCTTCGCCGGGACGCAGGGCAACTTCCAGCTCAACGTGTTCACCCCGGTCATGGCACACGCGGTGCTCGAGTCGGTGCGCCTCATCTCGGACGCGTGCCGGTCCTTCACCGAGCACTGCGTCGTGGGGCTCGAGGCCGACCGGGCGAAGATCTCCGAGAACCTCGAGGCCGACCTGATGCTCGTCACGGCGCTCGCCCCCCACATCGGCTACGACGCCGCCGCGGCCATCGCCAAGCAGGCCAACCGGGACGGATCGACCCTGCGCGACGCGGCCGTCGCGTCGGGCCACGTGAGCGCCGAGGACTACGACCGGCTCGTCGACCCCGAGGCGATGACGCGCCCCGGCTGACGCGGGATCGTCCATCGCGGGCGTACCAGCTCGAGGGGTCAGGACACGCGGGTGGCCCAGAGTTTGGTCGGCATGTCGCGACCCCTCGACCGCTCAGCCGAACAGGGCGGCCCACGTCTTAGGTCCGACGTGACCGTCGACCTTCAAGCTGTGAGCCTTCTGGAAGCTCTTGACGGCGGTCTCGGTGGCCGGGCCGAAGTGCCCGTCGTCGGCGAGACCGGCGCCCAGGGCGTTGAGGCGCTTCTGGATCGCGGTGACCGAAGGGCCCCTGTCGTCCCGGGTCGCGGACTCCCCCGGGTAGGCGCGCCCCGTGGATCCGGCGAACTTCGCCGCGGCAGTGTGGGATCCGCTCGTGCCCGGGATCATGTGGCCGGCCATGTCCGCCGCCCACCCGGCATACCTGCGACCCCAGGACTTCGCCAGGACGCTGATCTCGACCTCGCCGATCCGGTTGCGCGAGGGCCAGTCCGTGGATCGTATCCGGCCGCCTCCGACCGAGAGCGCAACGTGCCCGTACTTCGAGCCGAGGAAGTACACGGGCACGCCCGCGGGCGGTGTACCGGTCGTGGACAGGTGGCGGCTCGCCCCGAAGGCGGCGTTGGCGTCGGGGAGACCGTACGAGTGCTGCCCGTCGAGGCATAGCCACACGAAGTGCAGGCATTGGCCGGAGAACCCCGTCGCGTGGCTTCGGGCACGGGCAACGGACACAGTGGGGCGCTGGAGCCGCGAGATCGACTCGAGCCCGTCCTCCGGTCCCTCCTCGATGTCGCTGACGTCGACGTCACCCTCGGGGACGTCGGGGGCGGGGTCGCTGTAGCTCTCGGGGTCGGTCTGGTCCGGGAGGTCCGGTTCGGGTGCGGGGCCCTCGACGTCGCCGATGGGGGTTCCTTCGTCTGACACGGTCGGCCTCCTGATCGCGATGTGACGATGGCAGCGGAGTCCTTTCATGGTAGGGCTGAAGGGGCCCGGTGCGCCATGGCCCGATCCGCCGGACCTCCACCCGTTTCAGGTCAACAGGGCCAGCGCGGGGAGGCTGAGGAACCAGCCCGCCTTGAGCCATCCGACCGCACGGTCCCACGCCACGCGCGGGGGCCGGACGAGGTGCGCGCTGAGTATCGACCCGGCCACACAGGTCAGGGGCAGCACGATCGCGATCCCGTACGATCCCGTGCCGTCGCCGACGACGAGCGGCCAGGTCGCCACCGCGCCGAACGCCAGGAGCGCGGTGGTGGCCGTCGCGCTCGCCGCCCGAGGACCCCACGAGGTGGCGATGGTTCGGATCCCCGCCGCCGCGTCGGACTCGACGTCCTGCAGGCACTTGAGCACCTCGTAAGCGACCATGTACCCGAAGATCAGCAGGCCGCCCCTCAGGACAGCGCCCGGGACGCCATCCCAACCGGCCACGGCGGCAGCGCCGAAGGGGACGGTCGCAGCCGACAGCATGGCGACGGTGAGGTTGCCGAGGAGCACGCTGTCCTTGAGCCGGAAGGCATAGGTCGCGGAGGCGATCGCGACCGCAGCGGCGACCGCGAGAGCGACCGGGCCGAGTACCGCGGACAGGCCCAGTCCGAGCACCAGGAGGGCTGTCGCGAGGCGGTCGGCGGATGCGACCGACAGGCGACCCGACGGGAGGGGCCGCTCCGGCCGGGCGATCCGGTCGACGGCGATGTCGCACCGGTCGTTGAGCGCGGTGCCGGCCGCGTGCAGCGAGGCGACCACTGCGACCGCCACGGCCGCGCGGGGCGCCGCGATGTCCCCCGCGAGGTGCGCGCCGATGAGGGTCGTCAGTCCCACCGCCACGCAGTTCTCCCACCGGACGAGGCGGAGCACCGCCCTTACGTCCTGGCCGGCGGGGCGGTTCGCGGTGAGGTCGACCGGCGACAGGTGTGTCATGACGCCCGCCGAGGGCGAGCCGGGAGGACGGTTCCCAGCGCGGTGGGGAGCCACGAGTTGGCGGCGATGGGACCGACGACGGTGACGAGCACGACGGCACCCGTCGCCGCATCGAGGTGAGGGCTCACGGCGAACAGTGGGAGGAGAAGGAGGATGGCGAGGTGGAGCAGGCCGAGACGCCGCATCCGCCAGCCGTCACCCGCACTGGCCCAGGCGTCGCGGGCGAGCGCCGTCGACGCCACGGCCCCCGCCGCGACGAGCACGAGGGCGATCACGGAGGGCTGCGGTTCACTGAGCACTGCTGCGAGGACGCTCATGAGCACCCCAGCATGGAGGATGCCGGCGTAGGCCGTGTAGCGACCGTTCACCGCCACGCCGCCGTCCGGCAGTGGACGCGTTCCGAAGAACAGGGCCGTGGAACGCGCGCCGCACCGCACGTCATTCGCCAGGTCGCGCAGGCTCCCGTGGACGCCGTTGGCCAGGAGGATGAACACGACGACACCCACGGCCAACCAGACGGTGGTGGCGGTCGGGTCACCCACGGTCAGGGCCCCCCACCAGAGCAACGCCGCCCAGGACAGGCCTTGCACGAGGTCGGTCAGCATCGGCACGGCGCTCCGCTTGCCCCACACGTCGTAGACGGCCATCGCCGCGTAGGCGACACCCAGCACGGCGACCGACCCCGCGGTCCCGAACTGAAACGCGAGCCCGAGCCCGAAGGGAACGCAGGCCAGTGCGACGGCGAAGGCCGTTCCCCGGCCGACCCGGCCCGTCACCAGGGGGAAGGTGGCCCGGCGAGGTTCGGTTCGGTCGACGGGTAGGTCGACCACGTCGTTGAGGACGTAGGCGTATATGTGGAACCCGAGGCCGACGGCCACGACGAGGGCCAGCGTGCCGGAAGACGGCGGAGAGCTCCTCGTCGTCACGCTGCCCAACCCGGTGAGCAGCGGGCCGAACGTCCCACAAAGGGCCGTCGCGCGCACGAAGGACTGCACCTCCTTCCCGGACAGCATCCATCCCTCCTTCAGGTCGTCCACCGGATCAGCTCGTAGTCGGCCTCCCGCACCATGCGCAGCACGACGCCGGTGTACGTCGACAGGAACGACTTCGCCGAGCGCGCCTCGACGAGGGCGGTCAGGCCGCCCTGCAGCAGCTGACGGCGCATCTGCGGATGATGCACCGACTGGTGGATCGCGTTCTTGTACAGGCCGAGCCACCAGACGTAGCGCCAGACGCATTGGACGTCGGTGGCGGAGACGACCTCCTCGCGCAGGTCTTGGAGGTCCCGCGCGGCGAGCGCCTGGTCGACGGTGTCGGGATGGGCGACTCGGACGACGGAGAGGCACTGCACGAGGCTGGTGCGCAGCTCCGGGCCGGGGTTCTGCAGGACGGGGGCAAGGACACCCAGCACGAGGTCCGGGTGCTTCATTCCCACCGGCCCCAGGCACTCGATGACGCGCCGTCTCGTCGCCTCGTCCACCTCGCCGTCGGCGCCGCCCAGCATGTCCGCCACGAACGGCAGCTGCGGGAGTCCGCCCTCCTCGCACGCGGTCGCCAGGGGCATGAGGGTGACGTCGAATCCTTGGAGCGCTCCCGTTCCGGGCGCCCGGAACGCTGCAGCGTCCTCGACGAGGAGGCGACGGGTGAGCTTGTCGACGACCTCGGTCCAGCCGGCCGCCGCCTCGGGGAGGCGGGTCGTGAAGCCGAGCAACGTCCAGAGCCTTGCCTCCCCGGTTCCGACGTCGAACAACCGGTTCGCCAGCTCCGCGGTCCTCGCGAGGTCCACGTGCGCGTGGACGTTGATGACCATGGCCGCCGTCACCCGCAAGAGGGGGATCGGTGAGGCCAGGAGCGCGCCGAGGTCCGCCTCGACCGGCTGCGGGTCGACGTCGGGGTCGAGGGCGGGGAGAACGCGAGTCACCCGGGCAGCCTCCTCCGGCGGCACGTCGAGGGCCTGTGGTCCGGTACCGGTGGCAGGGTCACCCAGCCATGCCGTCTCCGCGATGCGGCGCGAGAACGCTCCCGACACGACGGCCTTGAGCAGCGGTTCCAGGGCAGGCTTGTTGACCAGGCCCAGGTGGAGGCGGTCCCGGAGCGTCCGCTGCCACAGGTCACTGGTGCTGCGAGTGACCTCGGGCAGCTCGCAGTGGTTGGCATACACCGCGATCGAGAGGTCGGTGAGGAACTCCAGCCGGGGGCGGCTGCGGCGCGGAGCCGTGGCAGAGACCTGCTCGACGATCCGGTTCATGACCTCCGTCGCCACGTTCTCCTGGCCGCTGCGCCACAGCAGGTACAGCGCGACGACGGTCGCCCGGCGCGTGTCCTCGTCCGGGGACGACGCGACGTCGACAAAGAGGTCGAGGGCCGCGGCGCCCAGGAACCGCATCGCGTTCAGCGCCACCCCCCGCTCGGTGGGCTCACCGTGGAGCAGGGCGACGAGGACCTCGCGGGTCGCGGCCCGGTCGACGGCGTGGACCCGCACCAGGGTCTCGACCGCGATCGCGCGCACCGGGGGGCGGGGGTCGCGGGCCAGCACGCTGACGACCTCGAGCGTCCTGCCGAGCGGTCGATGTTCGAGCAGCAGCGCGATGCAGGCGCGCACGTCGCGTGCGTAGGGGTTGCCCGTACGCGCCCTCTCCTGTTGGGCGGCATGGAACTGCGGCGAGCCGAGCAGGCTCGTGATGCGGTCGAGGTCCCGGTCGGCCTCCACGCGTGAGCCACCTGCGCCCAGCGACAGCGCGACGGCGCGTTCGAGGTGCTGCAGCACGTTGCGCACGCCGTAGTCGTCGACGGCCGCCCACCCGCTGGCGCCCTCGGCCGCGGCCAGGTAGTGCTCGGCGACGACCCGGTGCCACCGGGCCGGGTTGATGAACCACGGGTTGGAGCTGACGGACCCTTGGCGGCGGACCCCCCGCTCGCCGAGGAACTCGACCATCGAGCGGTGGAAGAGCCGCCATCCGTCGTGGAGGTCGTCGTAGCGCACGAGTGGCGCGAGGTCGGTGAGGCGCCGGCTCAGCATCCCCTCGTCCTGCGCACCCGACCACGCCGCCAGTGCGGTGACCGGTGCCGCGCCGAACGCGACGGTGACGAGGGACAACAGCGGCTGCTGGTCGGTGTCCCACGTGGACTCGTGCTTCTGCCGCAGGCGCGTGAGGGACGCGTCGTAGAGACCGCCCAGGGTCCGGGGAAGCCCGCCGAGGTCTGTCGCCTCACGCACTCCTGCCGCGACCTCGTCGAGGAGGTACACGGCGTACGCGAAGTTTCCCTCGGCCGCCACGACCACCTCCTCGACCGCGTCCTGGGCACCGGGTGCGGACGGGCCGAGACGTGCGGTGACGTAGCTGCGCAGGTCGGTCTCGGAGTCGGAGCGCGACTCCTCGGCCGACAGGTCGAGGTAGGTGACCAGCCCGCTCCCGTCGTCGAGAGCGTCGAGGATCTCCGACTGCCGTCGGGTCCCCACGAGGAGGTGCACGCCCGGCACGCTGAGTAGCGCCCGCAAGAGGTCCACCACCGTCTGGCCGCTCGCGGTCACCGCTTCGTCCAGCCCGTCCACGAGGACGGCTATGCCGAGGTCCTGCCGCTGCACCATGACACGGGTCAGCGGGGCGACGACGCTGGTGCGGAACACCTCGAGCGTGTCCAGCCCCTCCAGAGTCAGGTTCTCGATGCCCTTGACCACCGAGTCCGTCGCGGTGAAGGTCTGGTTGATGGTCACATGCGGGGTCAGGGCCTGGAGGGCGGCGGTGTAGCCGTCGACCTGGGCGAGCTGCCGGGCGAGGCTCTCGGTGAACTGGCGGGGGTCGACCGACCCCCGCTCCCACTGCAGGGCACAGAAGTGCACGACGTTCCAGCCAACGCGGAGCCGGGACAGCGCCTCGGCCGTCTCGCTCCGTGCGGGAGGCGGCCCGGCGCCGACCAGCCACGCCGCCAAGGCCGACTTCCCGGTGCCGGGATCGCCGGTCAGGACCAGCAGCGAGGTTCGCTCCGCGAGCCAGGCGTCGACGGCCTCGAGCGCCCACGACCGACCGGTGAAACGGGTGCTGCCGGAGACCAGCCGGGGCGGGATCTCGCTCGGGGGCTGGGCGTCATCCACGGCAACCCCGTCACTCGGAACGGGAGGGAGGTCTCATCGGGCTAGTGCCCTGCCGATGTGCTCGGCGACCGACGGGTGGGACAGATAGCTCGCGATCGAGTGCGGCTCGGCGTCGTTCTCCACCTCGACGTCCATCACCTTCGGGGACCCCCACTTCGGCGCGAGCGGGTGTCCCAGCGCGACGATGTCGTTGACGTCGAACGTGCTGACCCACGGCACCTCAGGGTTCTGGCGGGCGTCCGGGAGCAGGTTCTTGCGGACCGCGTCGATCCCCAGCGGTGAGCCGGCCGTCACCCACAGCCTCGTTCGACCCCGCAGCTCCGCATCCGCAAGGAGGTCCCGGGCGACCACCGTGCCCAGGCTGTGCGTCACGAGGATCACGTCCCGATCGGGGGGGATGTCCGGCCGCACGCACGACAGGACCGCGTCACGGCCGACCGTGAGGTAGACGGCCACGTCCCGCACATGCTCGGTGATGATCGCCTGGTCGACCCGGGTTCGGCGCGACAGGGAGTCCAGGACCCGTCGGGCGACTCCCCAGGACAACACGGAGTCCAGCCCCTCCTGCTCGATCACGGCGACGCCCGCCTCCCGGGCTTGGTCCTTCAGCAGCTCGCGCTCGACCTGGCCGACCTGCTTGGGGAGCGTCGGGTGGAAGGGCCCCGGCTGGTCGGTGGTCGACTCGAGCCGGATGGGGGCGGCCGCCGTGGCCGCGGTGACGTGGTAGAGCTCGTTGCCGTAGAACGGCATCACGACGTCGTCTCGGTCGACCGACGGCAGACCTGCCGCGCGCAGGCCGATGTCGAGGCCGTCGAGCCACTGGCGCTTCAGTTCCCGGACGTCCTTGAACTCCTGGCTGCGGCCGTGGACCAGGACGATGACGGGGTTCATGGTGCCTCCAGGTTCATGGTGCCTCCAGTGGGGACAGGGCGGCGTCCACGAGGGCGCGCGTCGATGGGTTGAGCTCGGCAGACCTCAGGCGGGCGATGATGCGACTGACCCGCGCGCCCTCGTTGGCGGTCGACGCCTCGTCCCCCCGGGGGGCCTCGGTGTCCGGGATGCCGGCGTGGTGCAGACCGACCATCTCCCACTGGTCGTTGAACACCGGGGATCCGGAGGAGCCGCGACGGGTGTCGCTCGTGTACCTGAGCCAGTCGTCGTCCTGGTCGACGAGCCGGTTGGCCCGGATGGACACCCGCGCGCGCTCGCCCTTCGCGTGGCCGATGACGTTGACCCGCTCGCCGAGGAGGATCTTGCCTGGCTCCGCGATGAGGGGGACCGGTCGACGGGGGCCGAGGGGCGTCAACGCCGTGAGCGCCACCACGGCGAAGTCGAGGTCCTCGTCGGAGAAGTACCCTGCCCCGGCGTCGAGCGCGACTGCGTGCTCGGCGCGCGGCCCCCCGTTCTCGTCGTGGCCGTAGTCGAACAGCGCGGACGCGCCCCGCGCCGCCTCGGCATCCGGCAGGACGTGGTGGTTGGTCATGAGCAGCCCGGGAGAGATGAGGACGCCCGTGCCCAGCGGCTCCATCACGGCGCCCTGAGGTGTGCGGGCCACGAGGGCGACGGCGGAGGCCGCGCGTAGGCCGGCAGCGAGGAAGTGCGTCCACAGGGAGTCGTCCTCGTCGACGATGCCCTCGAGGCCCAGCCCCCTCTCGCGCAGCCGCGCTTCCCGTTCGGAGAGCTGTTGGGCCGAGTTGACGGTCGCCATGTCGCCGGCGGCCGCTGCGCGTCGGACGCGCTCGATCTCGTCTTTGGACCGGTCCCATCGGTCCTTCGCATCCCGCGCGATGGCCGGGTCGACGGGCGGCTGGTGCTGGGGGGCGTCGCTCCCGATCGTCACGGTGCCGATCCCCGTGACCGTCGAGCCCGTGACGTCGGTGATGGTCTGGCTCGCGGTGACGTGGCTGCCGTCGCCGATGGCCACCGCCTCGATCGCGGTCACGGTGCTGTCCGTGACCGTGCCCAGCAGCTGCGTGAAGTCCAGGTCGGCACCCGTCCGCCCGCGCTGTTCGCCCCGGAAGGTGAGGGGCTGTCCGTAGATCCCCTCCAGCAGATCACGCAGGGTCACGGCGCTCGGCGGAAGGGCCCGGCCCTCGTCGGGCAGCGGCTCCCACTCCTGGGCGAAGGGGGCGAGGGACGTCGCGAGCGCCTGCAGCTGCGCGACCGCCTGCCCCACACGCGAGGCGTCGGCGCCGCCGGCGACCGGCGGCGCGGCGTGGGCGGTGCTGTGCGGGAGGGCGACGTCGAGCGACTCGCCCTCCGCGACGTCGCTTGCGCTCCGCCGGCGCTTGTTCCACGCCTGGAGAAGGGCATTGGCTTGTTGGAAGAGGAACTTGACGCCCTCCGTCACGACCGGTGCGCCGATCACCGCGAGCGATAGTGGGTCCGACATAAGCCACCCCGAGGTCAGACGTCCCGCGTCCGGCAGCCCTTCAGCGGGTGAATCCTCTTCAGGGTATCGGCGTGGACCACCCGGGCGGAAGAGCGCTCGCACCGACCTCACCGAGCCAGGTCCAGACCGGCGGCGTGTGGTCCACTTCCCGGGTCACGGGCTCGAGTGCGCGACCCGACACGCCCGGTATCCCGCTGGGTCAGGGGTCGAGCAGCTCGCGGAGGTCGTCCGCGGTCATGGCCTTGGAGAGGGCGGCGCCGTCGTCGACCACGCGGGCGAAGAGGTCGCGCTTGCGCTCCTGCAGCGCGACGACCTTCTCCTCGATGGTGTCTCGGGAGACCAGCCGGTAAACGTTGACCGGCCGGGTCTGGCCGATCCGGTGGGTGCGGTCGATGGCCTGGGCCTCGGCGGCGGGGTTCCACCACGGGTCGAGGACGAACACGTAGTCGGCCTCGGTGAGGGTCAGGCCGAACCCGCCGGCCTTCAGCGAGATGAGGAACACCGGCGCGTCGCCCTCCCGGAACGCGGCGATCCGCTGGGCGCGGTTGCGGGTGCGACCGTCGAGGTACTCGTAGCGGATGCCCTCTGCGTCGAGCCGGGCGCGCACCAGCGCGAGGAACCCGGTGAACTGCGAGAAGACGAGCGCCCGGTGGCCCTCCTGGGCCAGCTCCTCGACCTGCTCCACGAGGGCGTCGATCTTCGCCGACGACGCCAGCCCGGCGTACTCGGCGTCGACGAGGGACGGGTCGAGCGACATCTGTCGCAGGACCGTGAGCGCGCGCAGGATCGCGATGCGGTTGCCGTCGACGTCGTCGATCAGGCCGAGGAGCCGCTGGCGCTCGCGCTGGAGGTGGCGGTCGTAGACGGCGCGGTGCCGCGGATGGAGGGCGACCGAGAGCACCTGCTCCATCTTCGGCGGCAGCTCGGTCGCCACTGCCTCCTTCGTACGGCGCAGCATCAGCGGCCGGATTCGACGCCGCAGCGATGCGAGCAGGTCGGCGTTGCCGTCGTTCTCGATGGGTTTGGCCCAGTGCTCCTTGAAGTGGGCCGGCCTCGGGTGCAGCCCGGGGGCGACGATCGAGAGCAGCGACCAGAGGTCCATGAGCGAGTTCTCGAGCGGCGTGCCGGTGATCGCGAACTTCGCCCGGGCCGAGAGCCGCCGCACCGCCTGGTAGGTCTTGGCCTGGTGGTTCTTCACGAACTGCGCCTCGTCGAGGACGACCGCGGCCCAGGTGCGCGAGCGGAACGCCGCCTCGTCGATCCGCGCCACGGCATACGACGTGATGACGATCTGGGCGCCCGCGACCGTCTCGTCGAGGCCCCGCTTGGCCTTGCCCCGGGTGCGGTCGACGACGACCACCTGCAGTCCGGGAGCGAAGCGCGCGGCCTCCCCGGCCCAGGTCGAGAGCACCGAGGTCGGGGCCACGACGAGCACCGGGTCGTCGAGCTCGCCGCGCTCGTGGGCGCGGAGCACCATGGCGAGCATCTGCATGGTCTTGCCCAGACCCATGTCATCGGCCAGCACCCCACCGAGCCCGGTGTCCCACAGCAGGGAGAGCCAGCGGAACCCGTCGACCTGGTAGGGCCGCAAGGTCGCGTCGAGCCCGGCCGGCACCTGTGCGGGCTCCACCGAGTCGAGGTCGAGCAGGGCCCCGACCGACCGGGCCCACCGCTCGCTCTGCTGCTCGACGACACCGAGGGCGGCGAGCTCCTCCCACAGCCCGGCGTGCACCACGGAGATGCGCAGCGGGTCGGTGGGCTTGTCCTGCAGCGCGCGAGCCTCCTCGACCAGCGCCCGGAGCGCCTCCAGCTCGGGACGGTCGAGGGAGAACCAGGTGCCGCTCTCGAGGATCAGCCGCTCGTGCCCGCGGGCCAGGGCCTCGATGAGGGGCGCGAGCGGCACCTCCTCCTCACCCACCGTCACCGAGATACCCAGGTCGAACCAGTCGGTCACCCCGCCGCCGGCCTCGGAGGTCGACACCGAGATCAGCGGCGCCTCGACCGCCTCGCTGTATGCCGCGGGCTCACCCAGCACGGTCAGCTCCAGGCCGGGGTGCTCCTCGAGCACCGGCAGCAGCTCGGCGAAGGAGACGGTGGTGAAGCCGTGCAGCCGCCGCTCCGGCACGAGGCGGCGGACCTTGGCCACCACCTGCCACAGCGGCTCGAACGCCGCGACCGCCGGCACGGCGAGGAGGTCCTCGACGAGGGACCGCTCGGCGTGCCGGTCGCGCATCGGGTCGTGCTCCTCGGCCGAGAGGGGCACGAGCACCCCGCCGTCGGCGGTGCCGTAGCGGAAACCCCACTGCAGGTGCGTGCGGTGCGCCTCCTCGAAGGTCACGGCGAGCGACAGCCGCGGCGGGACCGTGTCGGGCAGCTCGAGGTCGGGGGAGAGGCTTCGCACCCTCGCCTTGCGCCGCAACCCCGGCAGGTGGGTGACGGTGAACCGCGCCCAGTCCGCCTCGGGCACCTCGACCACGCCCAGGTCGAGGAGCCGCTGGCGGGTCGTGTCGAGGGGCTCGGCCAGCGAGCCGAGCACGAGGGTGGTGCCGTCGCGGAGCCAGAAGCCGGTGGCTGGTGTGCCCACCAGGGTCGCGTCGGACGCGGACCCGGCGGGCAGGTCGAGCCGAGGATGCAGCTCGGCGCCGTCTGGGGTGCGGACGACGTCGACGACGAGCTCCGCGGGGTCGGGGGCGAAGGCGACCTCCCCCTCCTCCTTGAGGTCGGTGAGCAGGCGCACCCCCGCGCGGTCGGCCGCCCGGACCAACCCGACCCAGCCGGGGCCGAGATGATCCAGGAGGATCGCGTCCGGCATCCGGCCGTAGCCGAAGGCGCGCACCGAGCGGCGGTGGGCGTCGGCCACCGCGGTGAGGGCGTCGCGCTGGTCGTCGGAGTAGGCGACCCGCCCCAGGCCGTAGTAGCCACCGGCGAAGGTCTCCCAGGAGATCCCGGTGCGGATCCACCCGCCACGCACCCCGGGCATGACCGGCCGGACGCGCAGCTGACCACGGCCCTGCTCGTGACGACCCGGGGCGGGCCGGGCGGCCTCGATGAGCAGGCCGACCGGGGTGTACTCGGCCTCGACCTCACCATCGTCGAGGAGCCCGCCGAGGGCTCGCTCCCACGTGGGCGAGGGAGGCGGGACCGCAGCGGTGCCAGGGCGCCGCCCGCGGCCGGCGACCCGATCGACCACCGGCTGCTGGGCCCGCACCGTGGCCGCCACCGCGACCGCGTGCTTGCAGTCGTCGACCATCGGGCAGGTGCACCGGCTGTGCCAGCGGCTCAGCGGCAGCCGGCCGGCCGTCGGAACGGCCACCGGGCGCAGGGAGACCTCGGTGCGGTAGGTCTGCCCGGCGCTGCCACCGACCCAGCCGATGGCGTCGGTGCCGTGCTCGTCGAGCTCGAGGTCGACCACGCGGCCCTGCTTGGCGTAGGCGAGCCCCCTCGCGACCGTGACCGTGCCGCAGACCTCGTCGAGCTCGCGGTTGGTGAGGTCGGCCAGCCGTGCCGCCGCGAACACCCGCCCCACTCCGCCACCTTCCGAGCCCGGCGCCGGTCCCTGACCCGGCACATCGACCGACCTACCGTATGCCGTCCGGCCGACATCGGTGACCCGGCCTCCACAGGCCCGGTCAGGAACGGCTGAAGGCGTCCCTGAAGCGGACGCGTGCGCCGGTGCGCATCACGGCGTTGGAGTAGATGCGAGACGCGACCCAGACCAGGCCCGGGATCAGCGCCAGGGAGAGGGCGAGGGACGCCAGCACCTGCCAGGTCTCGACCGCGCCGAGGGCGATGCGGATCGGCATGACGAGCGGCGACGCGAAGGGGATGTAGCTCAGCACGGCGACGATGGTGTTGTTGGGGTCCCACGGCGCGATGGAGATCGCGATGACGTAGGGGATGATCATGAGCATCATCACCGGGGCGGTGACCGACGCGACGTCCTCCTGGCGGGATACCAGCGAGGCCAGCGCGGCGAGGGCGAAGGAGTACATGACGAAGCCCACGACGAAGTAGAGGAGCGACCACGCGACCGTGGCGCCGAGGTCGATGCCGCTCGTCTCGACCAGCCCGAGTCCCAGAGCCGTGCTGGCCGCCCCCACGACGACCACGGCCACCTGCGTGAGCCCGACCACCCCGATGCCGAGAACCTTCCCGGTCATGAGCTGCCAGGGCCGGATCGTGCTCAGGAGCAGCTCGACGACCCGGCTCGACTTCTCCTCCACGACCCCTTGCGCCACCTGCTGGGCGGCGATCTGCAGGGCCAGGAAGAGCAGGATGCCGGCGACGTAGCCCGCGACGATCTGGGCGCCGTCGCGCTCCGGCTGGGGGTCGAGCGAGCGCACCTGGAGGGTCTTCGCGCCCAGCTGCTGAGCCACCTCCTGGGGGTCGCCTCCCAGCTCGGTCACCGCGCTCGCGAGGGCGGCCTGCTGCTGGAGCAGCCCGAGGGTGGAGCGCAGGGCCGGGTCGACCTCGGTGCGCACGACCACCGTGAAGTCGTCGGCGGTGCCGGTGAGCGCGGCGTCCGCGCCCTTGTCGCGCACCGCGGCCTCCGCGGCGGCGTCGTCGGCGACGGGGACCGCCTCGGTCTCGTTGTTGGTGGCCGTGGACGCCTGGGTCAGGGCAGTGGACAGTGACTGGGTCGCGGGCGTGACGGCGATCTTGGTGGCGGAGGAGGACCCGAGGGCGAAGTTCAGCACGAGGCCGCCGGCGACGACGGCGAGCAGCAGCAGCCCGGTCGTGAGCAGCCACCCCTTGGACCGGATCCGCGTGGAGATCTCCCGCGTGGTGACGAGTCGGATCGTCTGGGTGGACGTCATGCGGTCGCCTCCTCGAGGGCGTCGGGGCGCTCGGTCTCGCTCACCGCGTGGCGGTAGAGGTCGACCAGGTGCGGGTGGACCTCCCCGAAGAAGCTCACGGGGCCGGCTCGCAGGGCCGCAGCGAGGATGCGCTGTTCGACGTCAGTGGTGGGGTGCCGCACCTCGACCACCGTTCGGTGCTCGTCGTGGCTCACCACCTCGACGCCCTCGAGACCGTCGACCCAGCCGAGGGATGCCGGGGGGCCGTCGACGCGCCACCGCGGCTGCTCGAGGGTGCGCAGCTCGGAGATCGCTCCGGCAGCCACCATGCTGCCCTCCTTGATGATGCCGACCCGGTCGCACAGGCGCTCCACGAGGTCGAGCTGGTGGGAGGAGAAGATGACCGGCACCCCGGCGTCGGCGCGCTCGCGCAGCACGCCGCTCATGACGTCGACGGCGACGGGGTCCAGGCCGGAGAAGGGTTCGTCGAGGACGAGGATGTCGGGGTCGTGGACGAGCGCGGCGGCCAGCTGGACCCGCTGCTGGTTGCCGAGGGAGAGCTTCTGCACCTCGTCGTCGCGGCGTGCGGCCACACCGAGGACCTCGACCCAGCGGTCCACGGCTCGTCCGGCCTCTGCGGCGTCCTTGCCGTGCAGCCGGGCGAGGTAGGTGAGCTGCTGGGCCACCTTCATCCGGGGGTAGAGGCCTCGTTCCTCGGGCATGTAGCCGATGCGGCGGCGCACCGCGAAGTCGACCGGCGCGCCATCCCAGAGCACCTCCCCGCCGTCCGCCTCCAGCACGCCGAGCGCGATCCGCATGGTCGTCGACTTCCCGGCCCCGTTGGAGCCCACGAAGCCGAAGATCTCCCCCGAGTGGACCGAGAAGGTCGTGTCGCGCAGGGCGCGCACCGTGCCGTAGGACTTCTCGAGGTGTGAGAACTCGAGCTCGGGCACGGCATCCTCCTCGGTCGTCAGGGGCCGTCGCCCCCGATCGGCTGGTCCCACCCCATCACACGAAAAGGGTGGCTGTCACGTCACCGCGCTGGCGCGAGGCACCACCCCGCGACCTTCATCTTCGCCCAGGAACGGTAGGGGTGCGAAGGTGAAGGTGGCGGGATCGGGCGGGAAAGTTGGGACGAGGGGTCAGGGGGCCTGGTCGCCCAGGGGGTCGGCCGTGGCGCGGGCCCGCAGCGCGGCATCCCGGCCCGAGACGACCGCGTCACAGGCCGCGAGGAACCGGTCCATGCTCGCGCCCGGTGTGGTGTCGCCGAAGTAGCGCCGCACGAGGGCCGCGTGCGCCTCATCGGGGTGGGCGGCGGCCGCGTCGACGACCTCGGCACCGTGAGGGGCGTCGGCGGCGTCGAACAGGTCGAGCTCCCGGATCAACCCCGACTCCGGGAGCTGCGCGAGCGGCTCGGCCGGTCGGGTGACGAGCAGGGGCTTGGCGGTGGCCAGCCAGTCGTAGGCGACGGCGGAGATGTCCATGACGGCCAGGTCCGAGGCGGCGAGCTGCCACCCGAAGCCGCCCTCCACGTCCACGACGTGCCCCGCGGCCGGGTCCCGGCGGTTGGCCTCGTGCAGGATCTTCACGATGTCGGCGTGGGCCGCACGGACGGACCGGAGCACGATCCCGACCCGGGGATGGGGCCGGTAGATCACCCGGTGACGGCCGGTGCCGACGAGGGACCGCACGAGGGCAGGGCCGTGGCTCGCGACCGAGGAGTAGCGCATGCTCGCGCGGTCCCCCTCCCAGGTCGGTGCGAACAGCACCACGGTGCGACCGTCCTCGGGCAGGGACGGCCCGGGGTAGTCGACGTCGACCTGGGGGCGCCCGACCTCAACGAGCGAGGACTCGTCGAAGCCGACGAGCTTGCGCAGGATCCGCTCGCGAGCGGCGGTGCCGGCGATGAAGACGGCATCGTAGGCCTTGAGCTGGTTGCTCGACATGTAGTCCTTGTCGGACTCGCCGTGGCAGATGAAGACGTGGGCGGGCTCGGCGAAGCGCATCGCGGCGAAGTTGCCCTGGTTCTGGTTGACGTAGAGGACCGCCCGGACACCCTGCGCACGGATGAACGCCTCGACGTCGTCGATGGCCGGCGCGTGGTGCACCGGCACCGGGCAGTCGCGCAGCAACGCCTGGATGGTGCGCCAGTTGCGCGAGAGCACGGTGACGTGGTGGCGCTCGTGCAACCGGCGCAGCGGCTCGTACCACTGGTCGAGCTGGTAGAGGTTCTCCGGCCCGTCGGTGAAGTAGACGGCGACCTCGACCGTGCCCTCGACCAGCGGCGGCCGGGACTCCAGCTCCGCCCGCACCGCGCGGCGGGCTCGCAGGGAGGAGATGCCGTCCGTGAGGATGCCTCGGACCTTGGCGACGTCGTCGGCGAGGGCCATCAGCCCACGAACCGGTCGGCGACCTCGAGCGCCGCGTCGAGGATGTCGAGCCCTTCGTGCATCTCCTCGGCGGTGGTGGTGCAGGGCGGGACGACGTGGGTGCGGTTGAAGTGGACGAACGGCCACAGCCCCTCGGCCTTGCACGCGGCCGTGAACTCGTTCATCGGGGCGGCGGCCGCGCCGGACGCGTTGTAGGGGACCAGGGGCTCGCGGGTCTGCGGGTCGCGCACCAGCTCCAGGGCCCAGAAGTACCCGAGGCCGCGCACCTCCCCGACGCTGGGGTGCTTGCGGGCGATCTCCGCGAGCCGCGGCGCGATGACGGTGTCGGAGACCTTGCGCACGTTCTCCAGGATCCCCTCGTCCCGGAAGATCCCGATCGACGCGGCGGCCGACGCGCAGGCGAGCGGGTGCCCGGAGTAGGTGAGGCCGCCGGGGAAGGCGCGCTCCTCGAACGTCGCGGCGATGGACTGCGAGATCACCACCCCGCCGATGGGCACGTAGCCGGAGTTGACGCCCTTGGCGAAGCAGATCAGGTCGGGGGTGACGCCCCAGTGGTCGACCGCGAACCACTCGCCGCACCGCCCGAAGCCGGCCATCACCTCATCCGCGATCCACACGATGCCGTGCTCGTCGCAGATCTCGCGCACCCCGACGAGGTAGCCGTCCGGCGGGACGAGGATGCCGTTGGTGCCGACCACGGTCTCGAGGATGAGCGCAGCGATGGTCGAGGGACCCTCGACCATGATCGTGTCGCGCAGATGCTGAAGCGCGCGCTCGCACTCCTCGGCCTCGGTCGCGGAGTGGAACGCCGAGCGGTAGGGGTAGGGCCCCCAGAAGTGCACGACCCCCGGCATCCCCGGCTCGTTGGCCCAGCGGCGCGGGTCACCGGTGGCGGTGATCGAGCCGGCGGTGGCGCCGTGGTAGCTGCGGTAGGTCGCGAGCACCTTGTGCCGACCGGTGTGCAGCCGGGCCATCCGCATCGCGTTCTCGGTCGCCTCGGCCCCGCCGTTGGTGAAGAACACCTTGTCGAGCCCCTCGGGTGCGACCTCGGCGATGAGCCGGGCCGCCTCGCTGCGGGACTCGTCGGCGAAGCTCGGCGCGATGGTGCACTGGCGCGCGGCCGCCTCCTGGATCGCTGCGACCATCCTGGGATGCTGATAGCCGATGTTGACGTTGACCAGCTGGCTGGAGAAGTCGAGGTAGCGCCGGCCCTCGAAGTCCCAGAAATGGCTGCCGGACGCGGCCGCGATCGGCATCGGCGCGATCAGCGCCTGCGCCGACCAGGAATGGAAGACGTGCGCCCGGTCATCGCGCGCGACGGCCGCACCCCGCTCCGGGTCGGGCTGGATCTGGGGCTCGGCGAAGACGGTCACGGCAGGTGGGCCTCTCGGTCTCGGGGTGCGGTCAGTCCGCGAGGGTGAAGATCGTGCGGTGCCAGTCCTTGTGGGCAGCCCCGGTGATGTCGTGCATGACGTGCTTGACGTTGGTGTACTCCTCGAAGGAGTAGGCCGACATGTCCTTGCCGAAACCGCTGTGGCCGTATCCGCCGTGCGGCATCTCGCTGATGATCGGGATGTGGTCGTTGACCCACACGCAGCCGGCGGCGATCTCGCGCGACGCGCGGCCGGCCCGGTAGGTGTCGCGGGTCCAGGCCGAGGCGGCCAGCCCGAAGGGCGTGTCGTTGGCGAGGCGGATCGCCTCGTCGTCGTCGTCGAAGGCCACCACGGCCAGCACGGGGCCGAACACCTCGTCGCGCCAGATCTCGGAGTCGAGCGGCACGTCGGAGACGAGCGTCGGCTCGTAGTAGCAGCCACGCTCGAACCCCGGGGGCACCCGACCGCCGGTCACGACCTTCGCGTAGTCGCGGCAGCGGTCGACCATGCCGGCGACCTTCGCCTGGTGTGCCTGCGAGGACAGCGGGCCGAGGTCGGTCGCCTCGTCGTCGGTGGCCCCGACCCGCACGGACGCCATGAGGTCCGCGACACCGCTCACGAACTCGTCGTGCAGGGAGCGGTGCACGATCGCGCGGGTGGCCGCCGTGCAGTCCTGGCCGGTGTTGATGATGGATGCCGCGACCGCGCCGTGGACGGCGGCCTCGAGATCGGCGTCGTCGAACACGACGAAGGGGGCCTTGCCGCCCAGCTCGAGGTGCACTCGCTTGCCGGTGGCCGACGCCGTGGCCATCACCTGGCGTCCGACGGCCGTCGAGCCGGTGAACGAGGTCATGTCGACGTCGTGGTGGCCCACGAGGTGCTGGCCGGCGACCCGTCCGGTGCCGGTGACGACGTTGACGACCCCGGGGGGTGCGCCGGCTGCGGTGAAGGCCTCGGCGAAGAGGATCGAGGTGAGCGGAGTGATCTCGGCGGGCTTGAGCACGATGGTGTTGCCGGCGGCGATCGCAGGGAGCACCTTCCACGCCGCCATCTGGAGGGGGTAGTTCCAGGGGGCGATCGAGCCGACCACGCCGATCGGCTCTCGGCGGATGGTGGACGTGTGGTCGCCGGAGTACTCGGCACTGGCCATGCCGGCGAGCCGGCGTGCGGCGCCGCCGAAGAACGCCGTGTTGTCGATGGTGCCGGGCACGTCGAACCCCCGGGCCAGGCGGATCGGCTTGCCCGCTTGGCGGGACTCGAGCTGAGCGAGCTCCTCGGCCTGCCCCCGGAGCAGTTCCGCGGCGCCCAGCAGCACGGCGCCGCGCTCGGCGGGGGTGGCCCGAGACCACTCTCCGAAGGCCTGCCGGGCGGACTCCACGGCAGCGTCCACATCGGCCGGGCCGGCCAGGGTCACCGTGTCCACGGTCTCGTTGGTGCTCGGGTCGAGGACGTCGAACGTCTCGCCCGTGCCCGCGTCGCGGCGCTGCCCGGCGATGTACTGGTGCATGGTCGTGAGCATACGCACCCCGGCAATTGCGGGAAAGCGCGATCGCGTCGCTCACTTGCGACTGAATCCGTCGAGTGTGGCCGCTCAGGCCCCCGTATCACGCACGAAACGGGGCGCCGACCGATCGTCGACGCCCCGTTTCCCGGTGCTGGGTGTCAGCCCTCGTTGACGGCGCGCTTGAGCTGCGCCGCGGCCTTGAAGCCCACGGAGGTCGACGCGGCGATCTGGATCTCCTCGCCGGTCTGCGGGTTGCGGCCGGTGCGGGCGGCGCGCTCACGCGGCTCGAACGTGCCGAAGCCCGCGAGACGCACGTCGTTGCCGGCGGCGAGCTGCTCGCCGATGACGGCCAGTGCCTCGCCGATGATGCTCTCGGCCGATGCGGCGGAGGCGTCGGTGCGGTCGGCGACGGCCTGGGCGATGTCCTTCTTCGTCATGGTGTCCTGGCTCCTGGTGATGAGGTGTGGATGCACCACGGATCGGCTCCGTGGCCCGGCGGATCCCCCGTGCACCGACCGGTGCCAGGTCCCCGCCCTGCACTCACCGTACGGCCTCTGGGCAGATCGGCCACTCGTCACCCCACCGGACACCCCGTGAGTGTCGGTAGGTGGAACCCGCACGCTTGCTCACGATCTGCGGGCCGGCAGTGCCGTCAGGGCGGCAGACCTCGAGCTGCACGAGGCCCTTGCGCGTCACTGGGTGGCGCAGCACCCGACCCGCGGTGGGGGGCGCCGGGTCCCTCGAGGCGAGCACGAACGAGAACTTCTCGTCCTCGTGCCCGAGCGCGCCGCCCTTGAGCCGGCGGTGCAGCGCCGAGCGGTCCAGCCGCGCGGCGAAGTGGCACCAGTCGGCACCCGTGAGCGGGCAGCCGTCGGAGTGCGGGCACGGCGCCAGCACCTGCCACCCCGCGCCGATCAGACGGGTACGCGCGGCGAGCACCGCGGCATACCCGCGGGGCGTCCCAGGCTCGACGACCAAGGCCAGCCGCGTCGAGGAGGCGATGGCGTCGACGAGGGGAGCGTGCAGGGAGTCGGGCAGCTCGCCGAGCACGTAGCTCAGGGTGGCCAGATCCGACTGCGGCACAACGATGTTGTCGGCGATGAGCGAGTGCACCCATGTCGCGGCGGTGAGCGCCTGGGGTCCGTGGGCGGCGATCCGGCGCCCCAGGTCGAGCGCGGCGGGCGCCCCGTCGAGCACCGTGACCGAGCTCAGCGAGGGCGCGGCCTCGGCCACCGCCCACGCGGCAGCGCCGGTGCCCCCGCCGATGTCCACGAGGCTGGTGACTCCGAGCTCGGCGAGGCGCGTCGGGGCCTGGTGCAGGGCCCGGGTCACGGCGGCGTGGGTGGCCGGCATCCGGTATGCCGCGTAGGCCGCCGCGGTGACGGGGTCGGACAGCACCCGGCGGGCGGGCGGCGACCCGCTGCGGTAGGTGTCGATCAGTCCCGACGTCGCCCGGCGCAGGGACTCCACCGAGTGACCGGCCAGCACGGTGTCCAATGCGTCGGTCAGGTCGGGGGCCACGGCCTCATTGTGCTGCCGCCGCTGCTCGCGGCGATGGCCGGCTGGCGCACGCGCCGGGATGATCTCGGCAGGTCCGCGTGTTGAGGAGACTGGTGCAACGCACGGAAAGCACACCCCCCACGGGTGTCCCGGGCGACACCCGCCACAGATGTCACCGACCCGTCAGGAGAGCCCAGCATGGCCACCGTCGACCTCACCGCCGACACCTTCGAGAAGACCATCACCGACAGCGACGTCGTGCTCATCGACTGGTGGGCCTCGTGGTGCGGCCCGTGTCGCCAGTTCGCGCCGACCTACGCGAAGTCCAGCGACAAGCACGAGGACGTCGTCTTCGGCAAGGTCGACACCGAGGCGGAGCAGGCGCTCGCCGGTGCCGCGCAGATCACGTCGATCCCGACGATCATGGGCTTTCGCGAGGGCATCCTCGTCTACCGCGAGTCCGGGGCGCTCCCGCCGGCCGGACTCGAGAAGGTCATCGAGGGCATCAAGGGTCTGGACATGACCGAGGTCCGCGCGCAGCTGGAGGCCCAGCAGCCGGCCGATCAGCCGAGCTGATCCCCCGCGACATCCCGGGCTCGGATACGGCCCGGGGTACGGTTCGTCGGTAGCCCACGACCACCCGGGAGGCCCGTATGGAGCTCGACCACGACGAGATGCAGGCCGTCGTCGCGCGCCTCAAGCGCGCCCAGGGTCAGCTCGGCGGCATCGTCAGGATGATCGACGACGGCCGGGAGTGCCAGGACATCGTCACCCAGCTCGCGGCGGTCTCCAAGGCACTCGACAAGGCGGGCTTCGCGGTCATCGCGCTGGGCCTGCGCCAGTGCATCACCGATCCCGAGTCCCACGAGATGGACGTCAAGACGATGGAGAAGCTCTTCCTCTCCCTGGCCTGACTCGGGCACCCTTCAGGCATGGACTCCGCCGACTGGGACCAGCGTTACGCCGCGACCGACCTCGTGTGGTCGGCCGAGCCCAACGTGTGGGTCGAGGAGTCTCTCGCCGGGCTGGAACCGGGTCGAGCGCTCGACGTCGCTGCCGGCGAGGGCCGTAACGCGATCTGGCTGGTCGAGCGGGGGTGGGTGGTCACGGCGACCGACTACTCACCGGTCGCGGTCGCGCGGATGCACCAGATCGCCGATGACCGCCTCGGGGATCGGCGCGGTGACCTCTCGGCCGTGGTCGCGGACGCCACCGAGGCCCCACCGCCGCCCCTTGCGGGGAGCGGCACGGCATACGACGTCAGCCTCTTCTGCTACCTCCACCTGCCCAGGGAGCAGTGGGACCGCGCCATCTCGGCCGCCGTGCGGGCGACGACGTCCGGTGGGGTGGTGCTCGTCGTGGCGCACGCACTGCGCAACCTGGACCACGGCCACGGCGGGCCCCAGGACGCGTCCATCCTCCTGGACCCTGATGATGTCGTGGCCTCGGTGGCCGACCTCCCGGTGCAGGTGGAGTCGGCGACGATCCGGGAGCGCCAGGTCGAGGGTGCCGAGCGCGCGGCCCTCGACACCGTGGTCCTGCTGCGCCGGCTCGCGGAGATGTAGATACCCCGTGGGGTACGATCCCCGCGATCAGTCGACCAGCCGAGGAGACCCCGACCATGTGCCGAGCCGTGACCTGCAGCACGTGTGGCAAGACGACCTGGGCCGGGTGCGGCCAGCACGTCGACTCCGTGATGGCGGGGGTCCCGGCTTCCGACCGGTGCCCCGGACACGAGAAGCAGCGGTCCGGCGGTCTGCTGTCCAGGCTCCTCGGCCGCTGAGCCGGGCTGGTGGATCAGCCCCGCGTCAACCCTGTGGTGTGGCCGAGCCGGTGACGAAGTAGCCCCAGGGCTTGGCCGGGCCGGGGCTGACGAACCCGGCGTGCGTGAGGTCGACGCGGAAGCCCGCGCCCTCGAGCAGCCCGCGGATGTCGCGGTCGAGGTGGCACCCGCCGGCGAACCGACCCCAGGTGGGCTGGATCCTTCGCTGAGCGTTGGCGACCCGGCCGGGCGGCGCGAGGGAGTGCTCGACGAAGCGAAGCGCCCCGCCCGGGCGCAACACGCGGCGCACCTCGGCGAGGGCCGACTCGATTCCGGGGATGGTGCACAGCGTCCACGTCGAGACCACCGCGTCGACGGAGGCCTCGGTCAGCGGGAGGGCCGCACCGTCCAGGCCCACGCGCTGCACGTCACCCGGGAAGGTCCTGATGCGCGGGGCCGCTCGCTCCCAGGCCAGGTCGGCGGGCTCCACCGCGAGCACGTGCTCGACCGTGGTTGGGTAGTGCGGAAGGTTCCTGCCGGAGGCGAACCCCAGCTCGAGGACGTCGCCGGCGAGGTCGGCGCAGACCGTGCGTCGCCAGGTCGCGGTGCTCGCCTCGTTCATCGTGGCGTCGATGAACCGGGGCAGCACCCGCTCGTCCCACCAGGTGCTCAGGCCCATGTCGTCAGTCTCCCCCACCCCGGCCCCGGTTCGAGCGCCGCGGTGCGGTGCCCCCAGGTGTGGTGGCCTCGCCCTGTCCGGTTGCCCTGGTTTGGACGCCATGGTGCCCAAACGCCGGGACGGCGTCGAGATCTGGCCGCCATCCCAGGGTTTCGCCACCATGGTGTCCAAACCGGGGCCGGCCGGACCGAACCGACGTCGTCACCGGGTCGGCGCGGTGGCTCACAGGCGCAGCTTCATCCCGACGTGCGAGGGGTCGTAGCCGAGCCGCTCGTAGAAGGTATGGGCCGCCGTCCGCGAGGCGTGCGAGGTGAGCTGTGCGACGACCGCGCCCCTGGCCCTTGCGCGGTCGTGGGCCCAGGCCATCATCGCCGTCCCGAGCCCTCGGCCCCGTTCGGGCCCGGCGACGCGGACCGCCTCGATGAGCACCCGGAGCGCACCACCACGCGAGAGCCCGGGCACGAAGGTCAGCTGCAAGGTACCGACCACCACCTTGGCATCGTCCCGGACGACGGCGAGGAGCTGGTTCGGATCGGCGTCGATCGCGTCGAACGCCCGGTCGTACCCGGCGGCGCCCTCGCTCTCGCGCGTGGCCCCGAGCGGGTCGTCGCGCAGCAGCCCGACGATCAGGGGGACGTCCGCAGCGGTGGCTCGACCGACCGTGAACCGCTGGCTACCGACCGTGATGACGTCCACGCTCCGAACCTAGCCGGAGGGGTCCACGAGGACGATCCCGCGGGATGCCGTGGCCCCCATCGTGGTCAGCGCCGCCCCGGCCCGCTCGAGGGTGAGCGGCTCTCCGGGGGCGAGGAGCCCCCCGAGGTCGAGGCGGCCCGAGACCACGTCGGCCAGCATCGCGGGGTACTCGTGGGCCGCCATCCCGTGGCTGCCGAGCACGTCGAGCTCCCAGGCGATCACCCGCTCCATCGGCACGTCCACGCGAGCGGCCGCGGGCGGCAGGAGACCCACCTGCACGTGTCGGCCCCGGCGGGCCAGCGACAGCACCCCGGCTCGGCAGGTCACCGGGCTCCCGAGCGCGTCGATGCTCACCGACGCACCCCCGCCCGACCAGTCGAGCACGGCAGCCGCGACCTCGTTCGCCGAGGCCCGGCCGTCGACCGCGGCCTCGGCCCCGAGGGATCGGGCCCCGGCCAGTGCTCCCGCGTCGACGTCGACGCCGCAGACCCTGGCGCCCCGGCTGACCGCGACGGCGATGGCCGCCAGCCCGACGCCGCCGCACCCGAGCACGACCACGGCATCCTGCTCACCCACCCGAGCACGCGACACGACCGCACGGTAGGCCGTGGCGACGCGGCATCCGAGGGCCGCTGCGAGACCGGGGTGCAGGCCGTCGGGGAGGGGCACGAGGTTGGTGTCCGCGGCGTGCACGACGACCCGCTCAGCGAAGGTGCCGGGGTCGGAGAAGCCGGGTTGCCGCTGGTGCGGGCAGACCTGGCCGTCGCCGCGCGAGCACACCGGGCAGCGCCCGCACGCCATGACGAAGGGCGCGGTGACCGAGCGACCGACCCAGGACGGGTCGATGCCGTCGCCGACGGACTCGACCACGCCGGCGAACTCGTGACCGGGGACGTGCGGGAAGGACCGGATGTCCGAGTCGTGGCCCATCCACCCGTGCCAGTCGCTGCGGCACAACCCGCTCGCGAGGACCCGCACGACGGCCGCTCCCGCAGATGCCACTGGATCGGGCACGTCGGCGACCGTGGGAGGGAGGCCGAAGCCGGCATACGTCAGGGCTCGCACGGCACCACAGTGCCAGCCCGCCGAGTCCACGCTCGACCAGGCCACCTCCTGGCCACGACGCGGGCACCCACCTGAACCATCCGCCCGGTTGGTTCGCACACTCCGCCCGACACCAGGGCGTGTAGAACGGACCCATGGACCCCCGCTTGGCCGGCCGCACGGCTCGCTCCCTGGACGCGCTGCACGCCCTCTCCTACTTCGCGCCCGAGGTCGAGCAGGAGATCACGGCGCTCGGCGTCCGCGGGGGCATGGGCGCCTACTTCGCGTCGCGCTCGGCGGCGATGGGGCGGGTCGGGCCCCGTGGCGGCCACGTTCTTCGTGTTCAACCCCTCGCTGGTGGCGCACTTCATCCCGGGGGCGTGGGAGGCGGCCAGCCCGGAGGACGTCGTCGCGGCGAGGTTCCGTGGGGTGTCCGCGGCATGGGGCCGGCTCCTGGGGGAGGAGACCCTTGCCTCGGCCGAGGTCTCAGAGGCCGCCGAGCTGGCCCGGACCGCCGCCGCGGGGTGCACGGTCGCCGGTCGACCCTTGTATGCCGCGCACGCGGACCTGCCGTGGCCGGAGCAGCCCCACCTGGTGCTCTTCCACGCCCTGACGCTGTTGCGCGAGCACCGCGGGGGCGGCCACGTCGCCGCCCTCGTGGGAGTCGGGCTGAGCGGCATCGAGGCGCTGGTCACCCACACGGCCACCGGGAAGGGTTTCACCCGCACCGCCGCGCGGGCCACTCGCGGTTGGTCCGAGGGCGAGTGGGCCGGCGCCGAGGCCGGCCTCGTGGAGCGCGGGCTGATGACCGGCGACGGAGGGCTCACCGACGAGGGTCGGGCCTTGCGCCGGGCCGTCGAGGTCGCGACCGACCGCAGCGGGGTCGCGCCCTGGGAGACCCTCGGAGAGCAGGGCACCGCGCGTCTCGCCGAGCTGGGGACCCCACTGGTGATCGCGGCCCGCGACAACGGGGCCTTCCCCGACAACGTCTTCGCCTAGCTGGTGGTGGTCGAGCGGGCGGACGGGGGCGTTGCATCACGGTTCGGACACGACCCGCGGACCGGGCCACGGGAGGTCGGGACACCTGTCCATACTGGGTTGGTGGCACCTGGGAGCGCTCCCACAGGGGGCAGGGACGGGTCATCGACCCGTCGTCACCCGGGCGCCGCACCTGGTCCCCGTGCCGGGGCCGTTCGGGAACCCGGTCTCGGCACGGGAACCAGGCCCACCCTGGACCAGGTCGCCCGCCACGCCGGCGTCGGTCGAGGCACCGCCTCCCGGGTCCTCAACGGCTCTCCGCAGGTGTCCGTGCACGCCCGGTCCGCGGTGCTGGCCTCGGTCGAGGCCCTGGGTTACGTGCCGAACCGCGCCGCGCGCTCGCTCGTCACCCGCCGCACCGACACCATCGCGCTCGTCGTCTCCGAGGCCGGTGACCGGCTCTTCGGCGAGCCGTTCTTCGCCGCCACCGTGCGCGGGATCAGCGAACGGCTCTCGACCTCGCCCTACCAGCTCCTCCTCGCGATGTCGGGCAGCGAGCGCGACCGGGCCCGGGTCACGGCATACCTCACCGACCAGCACGTCGACGGTGTGCTGCTGCTCTCCCTGCACGCCGATGACGACCTGCCCCAGCGTCTCGAGGACCGCGGGGTGCCGACCGTGGTGGGGGGCCGCCCGCCCACCGCGCAGCCCACGTGCGTGGTCGACGTCGAGAACCACGCCGGTGGGCGCCTGGCCGTCGAGCACCTGCTCGAGACCGGGCGACGTCGGATCGGCATCATCACCGGCCCCCAGGACATGACCTCGGGCCGGGACCGCGTCGAGGGTGCCCTCGACGCACTCGCGGAGGCCGGTATCGACCGGGCCGGGGTGCCGGTGGCCATCGGGGACTACAGCGAGCGCAGCGGCGAGCTCGCGATGCGTGAGCTGCTCGAGGGTGAGCCACTGGATGCCGTGTTCGCCGGGTCGGACCTGATGGCCGCGGGGGCGCTCCGAGTGCTGCGCGAGTTCGGTGTCGGGGTGCCGCGCGAGGTCGCACTCATCGGGTTCGACAACGCACCGGTATGCCGGCACACCCAGCCCGAGCTGTCGACGATCGCGCAGCCGGTCGAGGAGATGGGGTCGGTGATGGCCGACCTGCTGGTCGACCGGCTGGCCGGCCGCGACGTGCCCGCGCTGACCCTGCTTCCGACGCACCTGGTCGTGCGAGCCTCGAGCTAGGGTCCGTCAGCCGGTCGCCCTCTCGCCCTGCCCAGGCGCCAGCAGGAAGCCCGCGAGGGTGGCCCTGGCCCGGGGGTCGCTCAGCACGGTGAGGTGCCCCCGGCGTGGGAAGACCCGCAGCTGGGCCCGAGGGATGAGGCGCGCTGTCTCCTCGAAGAGTGCCAGCGGGTAGAAGCGGTCCCGCCCTGCTGCGACGATCAAAGTCGGGGCCGGCACCGTCGCGAGATCGGCCAGGTCGAAGGCGTCCTCGGCCTCGATCGTCGTGGCCATGTCGGCCAGACCCTGCCGGTCGCGCAGCATCAGTGGGCCGACGAGGTAGGCGGCTGCCCCGGCCATGGTTCGACCTCGCCACGGTGGCACGACTCCCCCCGCCATGGCCGCCATCGCCGGTCGGTCGTTGTCCGCCCTCACGAGCTCTGCGACCCGGCCCTGGAGTCGGCGGGTCTCGGGGTCGAGACGGCAGGCGCTGCTGACGATCACCAGCCGTCGCACGAGCTCGGGTCGATCAGCCGCCAGCTGCTGAGCGATGCTGCCGCCCGTCGACGTGCCCACCAGGTCGACGGGCTCATCGACCAGGATCTGCAGCGCCCGAGCGTGCTCGGCCGCCAGCTCCGCCATGGTCATTCCTTCGGCCAGTCGCTCGTGCCGGTTGAGCACGAAGATCTGGCGCGATCCGGCGACGCCGGCCAACGGCGAGACCACCGAGCGCACCAGCGAGTCGTGCGCGATGCCGGTGAAGGGGGACAGCCCCGGCAGCCCCACCAGCGGAGGGCCGGTGCCCACCGAGGCGAACGGCATGAGACCCGCCAGGCCGCGCTGTAGCTTCACGCTCTTCAGCATGAACCCCGGACCGGGATCCGGCCCAGCCACTCCTGCCACCCTGCTGCGCGCTACCGGCGCTGCCCGTACTGATCCGCGTCCGGAGCCGGGGCCGGCACAACGATGCCGGCGAGGGCCAAGGAGCGGAGCACGCCGGCATCCAGGACGTCGGCCGCCGAGGCGCCGCGGAGCACCGCGTCCACGGCATCCCTCGCGGGCAGTGGCACCTCGACCCGTGCGACCCGGGTGGCCAGGACCGTGCCGTCCGGTCCCTCCCAGCGGTGGGCCAGGTGCCGCCGAGCCCGCCACGGGCGGATGTCGGCCCCCTCTCGCGTGGCCTCGTGCTGCCCGAGCACCCCCATCGGTTCGCTCCGCTGGGCGGCCCGGGTGCGGGCGGCCAGGGCCGAGGCGAGCTCGTCGTCGGTCACCGCCCCGAGGGCCGCCTGCAGCGCCTCCCGCACCGCGGCGCGGTGACGTGTCGTGGTGTCCGCGTCGAGGGTGTCGACCCCGAGGGGGAGTGACGCGCGGGCGTCCGGGTCGTCGTCGAGGTAGCGACCGGCCGCTCGCAGCAGGTCGTCCAGAAGGGTCCGGACGGTCCAGACGTGGACGCCGAAGGTCAGGTGGATGCTGGTGCCGCCGAGCGCCGTCGCGCTGTGCAACCAGCCGCGCGGGAGGTAGAGGACGTCACCGGGTGCCAGCACGGCGTCGATGACCGGTTCGGCTCGCGCGGCCTCGCGCACCGCCTCACGCCGGTCGGTCCACGGTTGGCTGCGCAGCGGGGACTCCACGACGGGTGGCCTCACCCGCCAGTGCTTCTCGCCCTCGACCTGCACGACGAACACGTCGTGGACGTCATAGTGGTCGTCGAAACCCCGGTTCTGCGGCGGGGTGACGTAGGCGTTGACCTGCACGGGGTGCCCGAGGTCGGCAGCCAGGTCCTGCGCCGCGTCGACCACCGACGGCCAGGTGCGGTGCAGGCCCTGGAGCACGATGCTCGCCCCGCCGGCGAACAACCGCAGCACGCGGTCCTCGCTGACCTGGTCACCGATGGCTGCCCCCACCCCCCCACCGAGGGTGTATGCCGCGGGGTCCAGCGTGGTGCCCTCCCTGGCCATCCGCAGGAAGGGCGTGCGCAGCGCCCGGCTGCTCAAGAGCGCGTCGACGGCGGCCGCGTCGAAGCCGTGGGCCGGCGCGGGCAGGTCGGCGGCCCGGGTCAACAGCGGAGACCGACCCCACCGCTGCGTGGCGAACCGGTCGCGGTCCTCCGCGACGACCGCAGCGAGCCCACGACCGGCCGCCGGGGCGGAGGTCGTGGGCTCGCGCTGTCCCCGCAGGGTCACTGGGAGGAGTCGGCGCCGCCGTCTGCTCCGCCGTCGTGCTCGCCCGGGGTGCCGGGGTCGCTCGCACCGCTGTCCGCGGGGCCCTCTTCCTCGGCGGCGCCGTCTGCGCCACCGTCCTCCTCGCCGGGCGTGCCGGGGTCGCCGGCGCCGCTGTCCGCGGGGCCCTCCTCGCTACCGAGGTTCTCCTCGGCCGGCATGTCCTCCATCGAAGACTGGCTCATGTCCACACCTTTCGCTGTGTGCGGCACCCGGTTGCGCCGCGAGTCCTCATTGCACCAGTCGACGGGACCAGGTGGGGCTTTGGGCGCGTGCCGTTCGACGGGCTCGACACCGCGCTGACCTGCGCGGATCGCCGCTGCATCGAGCAGTCGGTGGGCAGGTCCTCCGGATGGGCCCGGACACGACTCTGACCCCCCCCGCCACGGAGTGGCATGAGGGTCAGGAGGTGCGGCTCGGTCCCCCGGTTGGAGGGATCAGAGGATGCGGGGTGCGGTGGCCTGCGAGAGGAAGTGGAGCTCGTGGGCCTCACGGGTCAGGTCGCGGTCGACGTTCTGGTTCCAGCCGCGGCCGGCCTGACGGTTGGTGCGGAGGGAGTGGGCGAGGCGGCGGGCCTTGTTCAGGGAGAGGTGTGTGGTGTTCATGTCCATAATGATCCATCTTTCAACCATGTAGCACAACGTGTGTTTACTTACGAGTAGTTAAGCAATGCTGTATGATTTTCGAGTGCTTGAACCCCATCGGATCCGCGTCTTCCGCTCGGTCGTCGCCAGCGGCTCCGTGCAGGCTGCGGCCGACAACCTCGGGATGACCTCGTCGGCGGTCAGCCAGCACCTCGCCGCGCTCCAGCGGGAGACCGGCCTGACCCTCTTCCAGCGGGCCGGGAGGGGCATCATGCCGACCGACGCCGCGCTGGTGCTCGACGCACAGAGCGACGAGGTGATGAGCCAGTGGGGCCGCCTCGAGCAGGTGGTCTCCGACCTGCGCGACGGACGGTCGGGCCGTCTCTCGATCGGGTACTTCGCGTCCGCCGGTGCGGTGTGGATGCCGACCCTCGTCAAGCGACTGACCTCGGAGTTTCCCGACCTCGTCCTGGAGCTCGTCCTCAACGAGGTGGACCAGCGAAGCCCAGGGCCGGACATCGACCTGGTCATCGACCCACCGGACACCGCCGTGCCGGCGGGATACCGGCGGATCGACCTCACCGAGGACCCCTTCGTCGTCATCGTGCCGCGCGGCCATGCGCTCGCCGGTGCCGGCGAGATCGCCCTGAGCGACCTGCGCGGAGAGGCCTGGGTGAGCAACGACTTCCCGAAGTCGGTGGGTCACCGGCTCGTCGTGGCGGCGTGCAACGCCGCGGGCTTCCGGCCGCGGTTCACGGTCCAGGCGCAGGACCACTACACCGCGATGGGCTTCGTGGCCGCGGGCGTCGGGGTCTCGGTGCTGCCCGGCCTTGCCGCCACCACGCTGCCGGCATCCGTGGTGCGGCTCGGCCTCTCGGCCCCGGCGCCCGTGCGTCACCTCGCCGCGGTGGTCCGTGACCTGGGGACCCCCAACGCCCCAGCCGACCGCGCGGTGGCGCTGCTCACGCAGCTCATTGCGCACCCGAGCATGCTCCCCCGCCGGGCCCTCCCCCGCTGAGAGACCGGTCGGTCGCGCGAGAGCCCTCAGGGTCAGGCCGGCACGTGCTGGTGACCGGCATCCTGCTCAATCGCACGCTGCTCGGCGTCGAGGCGCTCGGTGAGCTTGACGCCCTCGACGTCGAGGTCGGGAAGGACCCGGTCGAGCCACCGCGGGAGGTACCACGCCCGGTCACCGAGCAGGTGCATCACGGCGGGGGTGAGCGTCATCCGCACGAGCACGGCATCCACGAGCACGCCGATGGCCAGGCCGAACCCGATCGGTCGCACCATGACGAGGTGGCTGTAGGCGAAGCCGAGGAACACCGACGTCATGATGACCGCCGCGGCCGTGACGACCTTGGCGCCGTGGACGAACCCGGTGCGGACCGCAGCCCGCGAGTCCTCACCGTGGGCGTGGGCCTCGTGCATGCCCGACACGAGGAACATCTGGTAGTCCATCGCCAGGCCGAAGAGCACCCCGATGAGGATGATCGGCATGAACGACAGCAGCGGCCCGGGCTGGGTGACGTCGAAGACCCCGCCGAGCCAGCCCCACTGGTGCACGGCGACGGTCGCACCGAAGGCCGCGGCCACGGACAGCAGGAACCCAGCCGTCGCGACGACAGGGACGACGATCGAGCGGAAGACGAGCATGAGGATGAGCAGCGACAGCCCGACCACGACCGCGAGGTAGGCGGGAAGGGCCGCGCCGAGCCGCTCGGAGATCTCGACGTTGGCGACCGTCGCGCCGGTGAGACCGATCTCGGTGTCGGTGTAGCGCTCGAGCAGGTCCCCGCGCAGCTGGATCGCCCGGAGGGTCTCCTTGGTCTGCGGGTCGGCCGGCCCGGTCGAGGGGACGATCTGGAAGGCCAGGGTGTCCTTATCCGCGCTCACCCCGAAGGGCAGCACGCTGCTCACCGAGCCCACCTCGCTCAGGGCGCTGGCGACGCGGGCCTGCTCGTGGAGCACGTCGGCGTCGGTGCGCGGCGCGTCGGTCTCGGGCAGCGTCGCGAGGGCGATGACCGGCCCGTTGACGCCGGGTCCGAACTCTGAGGCGATGGTCGTGTATGCCGTGTTGGCGCTCGAACCGCTCGGCTCGCTGCCACCGTCGGGGAGGCCCAGCTGGAGCTGGGTGGCCGGCAGGGCGACGACACCGAGCAGGGCGACGACACCGAGCACGGTGAGCCACGGCCTGGCCGTGACGATCCGCACGTACCACCCGCCATGCTCCTCCTCGCGCCCGCCGTCGGTCACCGTGCGGGTCGTGGCGTCGCCGGGGGTCTCGTAACCGGCGGCGCGCCAGGCCCGCCGGGACAGCACCCGGGTGCCCATGAGCCGCAGGACTGCCGGGCTCACCGTGATGGCCACCAGCACGGTGAGCGCCACGGTGGCCGCGGCCACCAGACCCATCTGGGCGAGGATGGGGATGCCGGAGAGCACGAGGGCTGCGAGGGCGATCACGACGGTCGTGCCGGCGAAGACCACGGCGCTGCCGGCCGTGGCCACGGCGCGGGCGGCCGAGTCGACCACGTCCTCGCCCTGCAGCAGCTGGGAGCGGTGGCGGTTGACGATGAAGAGCGCGTAGTCGATGCCGACGGCGAGGCCGAGCATCAGGGCGAGCGCCGGGGTGGTGGAGTTGAGGTCGACGAACGTCGTCAGCGCGATCGCGCCGCCGAGCCCGACCCCCACACCCAGGAGTGCCACGAGCAGGGGCAGCCCGGCCGCGATGAGCGTGCCGAGGACACCCACGAGCACGAGGACGGCGACGCTGAGCCCGAGCACCTCACCCGGGCCGACGAGTGAGGTGTCCTGGGTGATCTCGACGCTGTAGGACGCGTTGACGCCGGCGGCCTGGAGGATCGGGTCGCCGGTGGCCGGGATCTGCGCCCGGTCCTCGACCGGCACCGACTGGGGGTCGTCGTCGAACTGCACCTGCACCACGGCATACCGGCCGTCCTCGCTGACCAGGCGGGTGCCCTCGGTGGCGGCGGCGACGGCACGTCCGTCTTCGAGCTGCTGGCGCCCCGCGGCGAGGTCGGACGCCCCCTGGGTGGCCTGGGCCTCACCCTGCTCGAACTGGGCGCGACCCTCCTCCAGCTGGTCCCGGAGCGGCGGGATCGACGGGTCGTCGGGGTTGGCGGCCTCGAGCTGGGCGAGGACGGCTTCGCCGGCCTCGAGCTGGGCGCGGGAGGTGACGAGCTGGGCGTTGCCGGCGTCGAGCTGGGCCTGGCCCCGCTCGAGCTGCGCCGCGGCGTCGTCCAGGCTCGTGTTCGTGGAGTCGAGCTGGGCCTGGGCCTCGAAGGGGTCGTTGACCCGGGCGACGTGCGGCACCTGCTCCCAGGCGGCGAACGTGTCCTCGATCGCGGCGCGCTGGGTCTCGGTGAAGGCACCACCCGGGCTCTCCAGCACGATGGTGCCGACCCCGCCGGCGGCCTCCGGCACGGTCTCGCCGAGCTGGCCGAGCACCTTCTGGAAGTCGGTGCCGGGGATCGACACCTTGTCGCTGAGCGGCTGGCCGACGGTGGCCGCGAGTGCGCCGACGGCGGTGAGGAGCACGAGCCAGAGCCCGATGACGGGCCACGCGTGGGTGGCGCACCAGCGGCCGAGGCGGTGGAGGAGGGAGGACATGGGGCCTTCCGGATCAGGTGGGAGGGGCGCGGTGCGCGGAGGGGGCGTGCTCATTCGTGGCGCGGGAGGAGCGGGTGCTGAGGATGCCGGGGTCCAGGCCGTCGCGTAGCAGGTCGATGGCCGCGTCGAACGACGCTGCGAGCGAACGGGACTCGTTCGCCGTCCGGTCGGCGCGGTCGGCGCGGTCGGTGGGGTCGGAGGTCTGCTCCCGCCACCAGACCCGCCAGGCCGCCTCGGTGACCCCCACGAGAGCGGAGGCGAGGGTGGCGACGACGAGGTCGGACGGCTCGGGCCCCAGTCGTCCGCGCAGCCACCCCTCGAGCCATTCGATCCATCCGTGAAGATGGATCAGGATCAGCCCACGGGCCTGCGGCGAGGCCTCACCCGCGGAGGCGAGCACCGCGATCCGGCTCACGAGCTGTTCGTCCCCGGGCTCGGAGACGACCGAGCGGACGCTGTCGAGCAGGGGCTCGTCGAGGGGGCGGCTCTCGAGTCGTTCGCCGACCGAGGCGAAGAAGTCGTCCACGCTCGTCGTGAGCACGGCCTCGACCGAGGGGAAGTAGTTGAACAGCGTGCGGCGCGAGACCCCGGCGCGCTCGGCCACGGCGTCGGCCGTCAGCCCCTCCACACCCGCGTCCCGGACCACGGAGAACGCTGCGTCGCAGAGGGCGACCCGAGTCGCGTCGCGCTTGCGGGTGCGCAGCGAGCCGGGGTGGGTGGGAGTCGTCACCCCGTCACGGTAGAGAGGAGTTGCACACCAATGCAAATCTGCACGACGGTGTAGAAGGTGGTCCCGCCCCCGGGCAGCCAGGGCGTGGGACGCTTGGCCCATGACCGAGCACCAGCCCGCCCACACCGACCGTTCCGCGCTCCTGGCGACGATCCGCGAGTCGGTGATCGGCGAGGACCACGTCATGGAGACGCCCTACGGTCCGCGTCGGGTGACCTACGCCGACTACACGGCATCCGGCCGGGCCCTGTCCTTCATCGAGGACTTCATCCGCACCGAGGTGCTGCCGAGCTACGCGAACACGCACACCGAGTCCAGCGGCACCGGCCTGCAGACGACGCGGCTGCGCGAGGACGCCCGGCAGATCATCCGCGACGCCGTGCACGGTGACGACGACACCGTCGTGCTGTTCGCAGGCTCGGGCTGCACCGGTGCCGTCGACAAGCTCATCGGGGTGCTCGGGCTGCGGGTGCCGTCGGCGCTCGAGGACCGCTGGCACCTCAGCGACCAGATCCCCGCGGACCAGCGACCCGTCGTGTTCATCGGCCCCTACGAACACCACTCGAACGAGATCCCGTGGCGGGAGTGCATCGCCGATGTCGTGGCCATCCGGCAGGACGCCGACGGGGGCGTCTGCCTGGACGACCTGCGCGAGCGGCTCGAGGAGTATGCCGCCCGTCCGCTGAAGATCGGCTCGTTCAGTGCCGCCTCGAACGTCACCGGGATCGTGTCCGACACGGCAGCCATCTCTGCCCTGCTCCACGCCAACGATGCTCTCGCCTTCTGGGACTTCGCCGCGGCCGGCCCCTACGTCGACATAGAGATGAGCGCACCCGAGGGGGGCGACCCCACGGCCTACAAGGACGCGATCGTGCTCTCCCCGCACAAGTTCATCGGCGGCCCCTCCACCCCCGGCGTGCTCATCGCCCGTCGGGAGCTCTTCACCAACCGGGTGCCCGTGGTGCCCGGCGGCGGCACTGTCTCCTACGTCAACCCCGAAGGTCACGCATACCTGCCCGACCCCGAGCACCGCGAGGAGGGTGGCACTCCGGCGATCATCGAATCGGTGCGCGCCGGCCTGGTCTTCCAGCTCAAGGAGGCCGTCGGCGTGGAGACGATCCGCGCGTGCGAGGAGCGGTTCCTCTCCCGGGCCGTGCAGGCCTGGCGCGACGAGCCGACCATCGAGATCCTCGGCAACCTCGACGCTCCACGGCTGTCCATCGTGTCCTTCATCGTGCGCGCACCGTCGGGGAGCTACCTCCACCACAACTACGTCGTCGCGGTGCTCAACGACCTCTTCGGCATCCAGTCCCGCGGCGGTTGCTCGTGCGCCGGGCCCTACGGCCACCGGTTGCTGGGCATCGACATCGAGCGCAGCCACGAGTTCGAGCGCGAGATCACCGGCGGGTGCGAGGGCATCAAGCCCGGCTGGGTGCGGGTCAACTTCAACTACTTCCTCTCCGACACGGTCGCCGACTACATCATCGACGCCGTTCGGCTGGTGGCCCGTGACGGCTGGCGCCTCATGGGCGACTACGTGTTCGAGCCGATGAGCGGCATGTGGCGCCATCGTCGAGGTGTCATCGAGCCGCCGATCCGGCTGCGGGACATCGGGTATGCCGCTGACGGCACCATCAGGACACCGCACTCCAAGGACGTCGGCGGGGAGGAGCTGCTCGCCGAGCACCTGCGCGACGGCGCGGCGATCCTCACTGCGGCCACGCCTCCCGACCTCACCGGCGAGCGGGCGGAGCTGTCCGAGGACTTCGAGCACCTGCGCTGGTTCGACCTGCCCGCAGTGGCCCTCGCACCGTGACCCCCACGCACCGTGACTGTTGAAGGGGGTGGCGCGGGCGCCGCTGTTCCGGTCGGCCCACCGGTCGAGGGGTGGACGCCACGCCCCTGGCCCGGCGCAGACCTGCTCGAGGGCCGGTCGTGCGTGCTGGTTCCCCTCCACATGGGCCACGCAGGGGCCCTGCGGACGGCATCCTGAGCCTGATGCGCATCGACTGCGCCAACGGGTCCATCGAGATCGGTGGGATCTGTCTCGGCACCCCGCTCCAGCGCAGCACGGCGTCGACGGAGACCCAGCGGCTGCTCATGGGGCACGTGTTCGACGACCTCGGCTACCGCAGGCTGGAGTGGAAGTGTGACGCGCTGAACGCGCCGTCGCGGGCCGCGGCGGAGCGCCTGGGCTACACCTTCGAGGGGGTGTTCCGGCAGGCCGTCGTGACCAAGGGGCGCAGCCGCGACACCGCGTGGTTCTCCGTGGTCGACGGTGAGTGGCCGGCCGTGCGGGCCCGTCTCGACGCGTGGCTCGAGCCGTACAACTTCGACGAGCAGGGGTGCCAGCGGCGCGCTCTGGTCCATCCGCCAGTGCCCTGAGCGGGCTTGTTGTTCAGCCCCTGAGGCGCCAGATCGTCGTGGAGCGCCACGGCGCGTCGGGCCGCAGGACCGTGTCGGGGAAGGCCGGGTGGTTCGGGGCGTCGGGGAAGCCCTGGGTCTCGAGCGCGATGCCGGCGCGCGGGCCGTAGGTGCGCCCCGAGACGCCGGTGGCCGTGTGGTCGAAGTGGGCCCCGGTGTAGACCTGCAACCCGGGCTGGTCGGTCAGCACCTCGAGCACGCGACCTCCGGCCCCCTCCAGCCGGGCGGCCGGTCGCATCCCCTTGCCGTCGAGCGCCAGGTTGTGGTCCAGGCCCTGCCCGCGGCTCAGCTGCTCGTCGTCGAGCGCCAGCACGTCGCCCACGCGTCGGGGCTCGCGCAGGTCGAAGGGTGTGCCCTCCACGGCGCGCACCTCGCCCGTCGGCAGGAGGTCGGGCCCGACGGGCGTGAAGGCCGAGGCGTGCACCTGGAGGAGGTGGTCGTCGACGGGGCCGGTGCCCTCGCCGTCGAGGTGGACGTAGGAGTGGTTCGTCACGTTGCACGGTGTCGGGGCGCCGGAGCCCGCGGCGTAGTCGATGCGCACCTCGCCGGGCGAGACGGCATACGTCACGGTGAGATCGACCCTTCCGGGGAAGCCGCCGTCACCGTCCGGGCTCGTCAGGGCCAGGCGCAGCCGTGCCTCGTCGACGTGCTCGACGACCCAGGTGGCCCGGTCGAACCCCTCGAACCCACCGTGCAGCGTGTTGGGCCCCTCGTTGGTCGCGACCTGCACGACGCGGCCGTCGAGGGTGAAGCGCCCGCCCGCGAGGCGGTTCGCCACGCGACCGACGACCGCTCCGAGGTACCCACCCTCGAAGCGGTAGGTGACCGGGTCCGCGTGGCCGAGGACGATGTCGATCCATCCGTCCGGTTGGTTCACATCCACCACCCGCAGGCGACGCACCGCCGCGCCGACCGTGAGCACCTCGAGCTGGATGCCATCGGCGCGCAGCACGTGGCTCTCCGGGGGCGCCGCGTGCGGCGAGCTGAGACGTCGGGTCGCGACCACGGCGGAGGGGTTCAGGGGGCCATACACGTGCGGAAACCGTTCGCCTGCAGCCGATTTCGCTACCTCCCAGCGCAGCGGAGACTCCAGCCGCGCGGGGGCCACCGTGAGCAGGAGGAGGTCGCCGGCATACCCGCCGTAGTAGCGGCTGAGCACCCCGGCCACCTGGGCTGCCGTGGAGCAGTGGATGAAACCCTCGTCGGCCAGGGACCGGCCGACGGTCGACCGGGTGTAGCTCCCGGACTCCAGGGCTGCCTCCCAGTGCGCAGGCTCGGCGAGGTGGTGGATCGGGTCGCCCTCGCCCGCGCTCACGACTCGCCCGGGCCTGCGGCCGCGTCCCCGTCCGCCAGCTCGGTGACCAACGGCACGACGTCGGCGATGGAGTCCACCACGCGTGTGGGGCGGTAGGGGAAGTTCTCCACCTGGTCGGCCCGGGTCGACCCGGTGAGCACGAGGATGGTGCGCAGCCCGGCCTCGAGACCGCTGATCACGTCGGTGTCCATCCGGTCGCCGATCATCACGGTGGTCTCGGAGTGCGCCTCAAGCCGGTTGAGGGCGCTGCGCATCATGAGCGAGTTGGGCTTGCCGACGTAGTAGGGGCTGCGTCCGGTGGCGGTGCTGATGAGCGCCGCGACCGAGCCCGTCGCGGGGAGGGTGCCGGCGGGGCTCGGGCCGCTGGGGTCGGGGTTGGTCGCGATGAACCGGGCACCGGCCTCGATGAGCCGGATCGCGCGGGTGATCGACTCGAAGGAGTAGGTGCGGGTCTCACCGAGGACGACGTAGTCGGGGTCGCGGTCGGTCATGACGTAGCCGACCTCGTGCAGCGCGTTGGTCAGCCCTGCCTCGCCCACGACGTATGCCGTGCCCCCCGGGCGCTGGTCGTCGAGGAAGTCTGCGGTGGCCAGGGCGGAGGTCCAGATGCGCTTCTCCGGGACGTCGATCCCGCTGCGCAGCAGTCGTGCCCGCAGGTCGCGAGGCGTGTAGATCGAGTTGTTGGTGAGCACGAGGTACTCGCGACCGGAGGTCTTGAGAGCGTCGAGGAAGTCGGAGGCGCCCGGGATCGGGTCCTCCTCGTGCACGAGCACGCCGTCCATGTCGGTGAGCCAGGTCTCGATCCGTCTGAGCGTCGTCATGGCCCCATTGTGTCGGGCTGGGAGGATCAGCGGTATGCCGCCGACCCTCTCGCGTGTCCGCCCCGCCACCCCCGCCGACGTTCCCGTCATGGTGCGCCTGATCCGGGAGCTCGCGGAGTACGAGAAGGCGCTCTCCGAGGTGCAGGCCGACGCGGGCAGCCTGGGCTCCGCGCTCTTCCCGGAGGGGGACGTCCCCGCCGTGTTCGCCCACGTCGCCGAGGTCGACGGTGAGGTGGTGGGCTGCGCCATCTGGTTCCTGTCCTTCTCGACGTGGACCGGCACCCATGGCATCTGGCTCGAGGACCTCTACGTCACCCCCGAGCAGCGCGGGTCCGGTCTGGGTCAGGAGCTGCTGCGCACGCTCGCGGCCCTGTGCACGGAGCGCGGCTATCACCGCCTCGAGTGGTGGGTGCTGGACTGGAACACCCCGAGCATCGGCTTCTACGAGTCGATCGGCGCGGTCGCCCAGGACGAGTGGACCCGGTTCCGCCTCGACGGCGCCGCGTTGTCAGCCTTGAGCGCGGAAGTGGTCGCCCTGGACGCCACTTCCGCACTCAAGGGCGGGCGGTGGCGAACGGGGTGAGCAGCTGGTCGACGGGGGCGAAGTCGTCGGTGAGCACCGGGGAGTCCCCGACCCAGACCTCCAGCTCCGAACCGTGGATCACCCGCCAGTCGAGGTCGCGCTCCTCGATCCCGTCGGCCCAGGCCGCCTCGTCGATCGGGGCGTCGGAGGCCAGCACGACGAGGTTCCCCCCGCCGGCACCGCGCGTCGCGGCGGGTGAGGCGGCGAGGGCGACGTGCTCGAAGAGCGTGGACAGCGTGCGGACCTCGGCCCGCGCGAAGCCCAGCGGGGGGTTGTCGATGAGGTTCGCGGCGTACACGCCATCGGGGCGCAGCACCCGCTCCACGTCGCCGAGCGCTTCCCGGGTCGTCAGGTGCCACGGCACGCTCACCCCTCCGAACGCATCGCCGACGACGAGGTCGAGGCTGTCGGTCTCCAGGTCGCGCAGGCCCAGGCGGGCGTCCTCGACCCGCACCTCGAGGTCGTCCCCGACCTCGAGCCCGAGACGCTCGACATCGATGTCCACCACCCCGGGGTCGATCTCCGAGACGGTGCTCACCGTGCCGGGGCGCACCTCGGCGAGGTAGCGGGGGAGGGTCAGCCCGCCACCTCCGAGGTGGTGGGCATCGAGGGCCTCACCTGCGGGGTAGAGCTCATCGGTCGCTGCGGCGAGCGCCTTCACGTAGGAGAACTCGAGGTGCGTCGGGTCGTCCACGACGACGTAGGAGTGCCGCAGGTTGTCAAGGACCAGGCTCAGCCCACCGGCACGGTCCGGGTCGGCCACGACCACCGCACAGTGGTAGGTCGTCTCCTCGTCGCAGCCGCTCGGCGCCAGCGCGGCACCGAGCCCGCCGAGCAGCAAGACACCTCCGGCCAGTGCCACTGTCCGACGCCGCGACCCCACCTCGACCGCCACACCTGCGACGGCGAGCGTCATCCCGAGGCCGACCATGATCCAGGTGACGGGAACGCGCGAGATGAGGACGAACCCCGTGACCACCGTGCCGAGGATGGCTCCCGCAGTGCCGACACCCGAGAGCCGCCCCACCACGGTGCCGGTCTCGGCGAGACTGCTCAGCCGAAGCGTGGTGACCATCGGCGTGATGGCGGACAGCAGCAGGCCGGGCACCACGATCGTCGCGGCAGCGGTGAGGAGCAGGAAGGACCCACCGGCCACGGACCCCGTGCCGCGCAGCAGGAACGGCGTCACTGCGACGACGGCGCCGGAGACCCCGAGGAGGGTCCCGATCAGAGCGCGGGCGTCGCGCGAGTCAGCCCACCACCCACCCAGCCAGGCGCCCCCGGCGATCGCCAGGAGGGCGAGGCCGATGACGATCGTGCTCGTCTCCAGGGTCAGCCCGAGGTAGGGGGCGAGGAGCCGGAGGGAGACGATCTCGACCACGAGCACGGCTGCGGAGGAGCCGAAGACGAGCAGGGCGGCCTGCGTGCCGCCGATCCTTGGTGCGGCCGCCTCGGCCGGCTCTGAGTAGGCCCGCGCCGCCCGGTCGGCGGCCGACTTTCGTCCGCTCACGAGGTGGGGACGTTCGCGTCGAGCTCGGCCAGCCATGCCCGCCCGCTCACGTCGGACGGCATCCGCCAGTCGCCGCGCGGCGAGAGCGAGCCGCCCGCGAGCACCTTGGGCCCGTTGGGGATCGCCGAGCGCTTGAACTGGTTGCCGAAGAAGCGCTTGACGAAGACCTCCAGCCAGCCCCGGATCGTCTCGAGGTCGTATGCCGTGCGGTCACCCTCGGGGTAGCCCTCCGGCCACGCCCCGGCATCCACGTCGCGCCAGGCGTGCTCGGCGAGGAAGGCGATCTTGCTGGGCCGGTACCCCCGCCGGAGCAGGTGGAACAAGGTGAAGTCGTGCAGGGCGTACGGCCCGATGGTGTCCTGGGTCGACTGGATCTTCTCGCCCTCCCGGGCCGGCACGAGCTCGGGGCTGATCTCGGTGCCCAGGATCGCCAGCAGGATGTCGTCCACGTCGGTTCGCCCGAACTGTCCGGAGGACACGACCCACCGGATGAGGTGCTGCATCAGCGTTTTCGGCACCCCGGCATTCACCCCGTAGTGCGACATCTGGTCGCCGACGCCGTAGGTGCACCAGCCGAGCGCGAGCTCGGAGAGGTCGCCGGTGCCGAGCACGATGCCGCCGCGCTGGTTGGCGGCCCGGAAGAGGTAGTCGGTGCGCAGGCCGGCCTGGACGTTCTCGAAGGTCACGTCGTAGACCTCCTCACCGCGCCCGAACGGGTGGCCGAGGTCGGCGAGCATCTGCCGGGCCGCGGGGCGGATGTCGAGCTCCTCCCACTCGATGCCGAGGGCGGTCATCAGCTCGATGGCGTTGGCCTTGGTCGAGTCGCTCGTGGCGAAGCCTGGCATCGTGAAGCCGAGCACGTGGGTGGGCGGCAGCCCGAGCCGGTCGCACGCCTGGGCCGCGACGAGGAGCGCGTGCGTGGAGTCGAGCCCGCCGGAGACACCGATGACGATGCGCGGCATCCGGGCCGGGTCGCCCCCGCCGATGGCCCGCATCCGCTGTTCGAGGCCGGACACCTGGATGTTGTAGGCCTCGTAGCAGTCCAGGGCCAGCCGGTCGGGGTCGTCGGGCACGAACGGGAAGCGGTCGAGCACCCGGCGGAGGCCGAGGTCACCGGTCGGCGGGCGGAGGCGGAAGGGGACGAGACGGAACCCACCGTCGTCCGCGGCATACGACCGGGCGTTGTCCTCGAAGCTGCCCTGGCGAGTCCGCTCCTGGCGCAGGCGGTCGAGGTCGACGTCCACGACGGTGCGGCGCGGGCCGTCGGGGAAGCGCTCACTCTGGCCGAGCAGGTCGCCCATCTCGTAGGCCATCGTCATCCCGTCCCACGACAGGTCGGTGGTCGACTCGCCCGCGCTCGCGGCGGCATAGAGGTATGCCGCGTCACACCGTGCGCTCGCCGACCGGGCCATGAGGTGGCGGTCCTCGGCGCGGCCGACGGTGATGGGGGAGGCGGACAGGTTGAGCAGCACGGTCGCGCCGGCCAGGGCCGCCTCGTGGCTCGGGGGCACCGGCACCCACAGGTCCTCGCAGACCTCGACGTGCACCGCGAGGTCGGGGTGGTCGTCGGCGGCGAAGATGAGGTCGGGCCCGAAGGGGATCTCGCCGTCGACGTCGGCACCGGGCCAGTTCGGACGGACGATGAACTCCCCCTGGTGCCCTGCGCCCGTGGCGAAGTGGCGCTTCTCGTAGAACTCGCGGTAGTTCGGCAGGAACGACTTGGGGGCCACACCGAGCACCTCGCCGCGGTGGATGACCACGGCGCAGTTGAAGAGCCGGTTGCCTTGGCGCAGCGGTGCCCCGACGACCACGACGGGCAGCAGCTTGGCCGTGGCGGCGGCGATCGTGACGACGGCATCGTCGACGGCGTCGAGCAGGACGTCCTGGAGCAGGAGGTCGTCGATGGCGTAGCCGCAGGTCGACAGCTCGGGGAAGAGCGCGACCGCGACGTGGTCGTCGTGGGATGCCCGAACCTGCTCGATGATGCGCTGGGCGTTCGTGGCCGGGTCGGCGAGGGCGACCGGCAGCGTGCACGCGGCGACGCGGGTGAAGCCCTGGGCGTAGACGTTGCGGAAGTCCATGGACCCGAGCCTATTGCGCGACCCTTCCGGCGCCGGTCACTCGGCGAGCATCACGGCCTGCATGAACCGGGTCGCGGACTCCACGAGCGCGACCCTGGACTCCGGGTCGTGCCCGTCGAGGGCGCGAAGACCGATCTCGTTGAGGCCGCCGACGACGCAGACCGCCTCGATGTGGCTGAGCTGACGCACGTCGGTGCCGGCGGCATCGGCCCGGGCCAGCATCTGGAGCAGCTGGGTGGCGTGCCGGTCGACGACGTCGCGCCGCACCGCCATCCCGCGCTCGCCGACGGTGCAGACGTCCACGACGTGGGCGCGACCGAGGGCGGGCTCGGCGACGAGGAAGCCGATGAAGGCGGCGGCCGCGTCCTGGAGCTGCACGGTGGCCGGGGCGGCCCCCGGCTGGAGGGCGGCCTCGACGGTGGCCATGAGCTCCTCGCTGCGGCTGCGGTAGAGCGAGAGGAAGCAGTCGTCCCGGTCCCTGAAGTGCTCGTAGAAGGTGCGCTTGGAGGTGCCCGCCCGACGGGCGACGTCCGCGATGGTGGTGGCGGAGAGGCCCTTCTTGGTCACGGAGGCCGCGAGGGCCGCCTCGAGCCGGTGCCGCGTCGCAGCGGCACGGTCCTCGCCCGCGGTGCCGTCGGCGTGGGGGTCCTGGGGTGGTCGGTTGGCGGTGCTCATGATGGTACTGTAACGTACCAATCAGAAGGTACGCACCAGTACCACCTTGTTGCCCAGCGTGGAAGGACCCTCATGGAGCTCGTCGCCGACACCGTCAGCGTGGCAGGGACGCGCAGCCCCCTGCTCCAGCCGACCTCGTTCGTCGCGCCCCCGGCTCGCGTCACCGCCGTCGCCGGTGACCCCGGGTACGGACAGGTGGCCCTGGCGCTCGCCCTGGCCGGCCGGATGCCGCTGCGCACCGGTCACGTCCGCCTCGACGGGGTGGAGGACCGGGACCGGCTGCGGGCGCACGTGACCATCGTCGACGTGGCCGACGTCTCCGCACCCGAGGACGGGCTCGCGGTGCACCACGTCGTCTCCGAGGAGCTCGCCTTCGCGGGGAGGCCGTCCGGTCGCGCCGCGGTGAGGGCGTTCCTCGAGGAGCACGGGGTCGTGGCCAGCGCAGACGATCCGTTCGAGGTTCTCGCCCCCGCCGACCGGGTCCGGGTGCTCGTGCACGCCGCAGCCGAGCGTGCGGCCACCCGGGTGCTCGTCGTGGGCAACCCGGACCGACGCGGTGGCGACCCGCACGTGTGGTGGCCGGTGCTCACCGACCTGGCCGCCGACGGCCTCACGGTGGTCGTCCAGCTGACCCGGCCGACGATGCAGGAGCTGGGTCTCCCGGTGGTCGCGGGCCTGGGGGTGCGGGCATGACCGCGCTCCGACTGGCCCTCACCGAGCTGCGCCGGATCAGTGCCAACACCGTCGGCCGAGTCGCTCTCGTGGCCATGGTGCTGGTGCCCTCGATCTACGGCGGCCTCTACCTCTACGCCAACAACGACCCGTACGCGAACCTCGACCAGGTGCCTGCCGCCCTCGTCGTCGAGGACACCGGCACCACCCTGTCCACCGGGGAGGAGCTCGCCGTGGGGGAGGACGTCGCCGCCTCGATCCTCGAGGCCGCCACCTTCGACTGGTCCCGGGTCGACCGGGCCGAGGCCGAGAAAGGGCTCGACGACGGCGACTTCGACCTCGCGCTCCTGGTGCCGGCCGACTTCTCCGCCGACCTCGCCTCCACCGCGGGGTCGGACCCCCGCCAGGCCACCCTGGTCATCGACACCAACGACGCCAACAACTACCTCGCCCGCACCATCGCCAACACCCTCGTCACCCAGGTGACGGCATCCGTGGCCGAGCAGGTCAGCAGCACGGCCGCCAGCCGCTACCTCGAGGGGTTCGCCACGATCCACGCCCAGGTCGACGACGCGGCCGCCGGCGCCCAGAGCCTCGCCGAGGGCGCGACGAAGGCTGCGTCGGGCGCCCACCGGCTGGCGTCGGGCTCCGCGGACCTGCTCGATGGGCAGGAGAAGCTCGTCGACGGCTCGGCGCAGCTCTCCTCGGGGGCGAAGGACCTCTCCTCGGGGCTCGCGACCCTGCGATCGGGCACGGCCGACCTCCCCGAGCAGACCGCCGACCTATCGGAGGGGTCTCGCCGGGTGGCCGACGGCAACGCCCGGGTCGCGGATGCCGGTCGCGAGGTCGCCGAGGCGGCCGACGCCCTGGTCGTCGACCTCACCAGCGCGAAGGGCGAGCTCGCCGACCAGCTTGTCGAGGCCGGGTTCACGCAGGAGCAGATCGACCTCGTCCTGGCCAAGGCCGACGTCGTCGCCGGCCGGGTCGACGGCGCCAACGCCAAGGTGCAGGAGGCCTCCGGCCAGCTCGACGACCTCTCCGACGGCGCGGCCCAGGTGGCCGACGGCGCCGAGGCGCTGGCGAAGGCGGCGGGGCCACTCACCTCGGGCATCGACAGCGCTGCCGACGGTGGTACGGACCTCGCCGACGGCGCCTCGACGCTCGCCAGCGGACAGCGCGACGCCCTCGACGGGGCCGAGCTGCTCGCCGCGGGTGCCAAGAGCCTCGACTCGGGCCTGGGCACGATCGCCTCGGGCGCATCGACGCTCGCCGACGGGCTGGAGGATGGCGCGAGCTCGATCCCCGACCCGTCCCCGGAGCAGCGTCAGGCGGCGGCCGAGACCATCGGCAGTCCGGTGACGGTGCAGCGCAACGCCGAGGCGGCCGCAGCCACCTACGGCGCGGGTCTGGCGCCGTTCTTCATGACCCTCGCCCTGTGGATCGGTGGGTTCGTCCTCTTCACCCGCATGCGCGCCCTGTCGTCGAGGGCGCTGTCGGCCGGCCAGCCCGGGTGGCGGGTCTCCCTCGGGGGGTGGCTGGCCCCTGCCCTGCTCGGTGTCGCTCAGGTGGCCACCGCATTCGCCGTGGTGTCGCTGGCCGTCGGCATCGACGTGGCCCGGCCGGTCGCCCTGCTCGGCTTCATGGTGTTGGTCTCGCTGACCTTCATCGCGGTGATCCACACCCTGATGGCGCGCTTCGGGTTGGTCGGGCAGTTCATGGCCCTGGTGCTCATGGTGCTCCAGCTCGTCACTGCGGGAGGCACCTTCCCGTGGCAGACGCTGCCCGGCCCGCTGCAGCCGTTGCACCACGTGTTGCCGATGTCGTATGCCGTGGACGGCGTGCGGCGCCTGATGTACGGCGGACCGCTCGGGCCCCTGACCCTCGACCTCCTCGTCATCGCCACGTGGGGCGTGGGGGCGCTCGCGCTCGGAGCCCTCGCCGCCCGTCGCGCTGGCACCTGGACCCCTGCTCGGGTCAAGCCCGAGCTCGTCGCGTAGGCGGAGTCCGTTCAGCAGGCGCGTTCAAGGGCTTCGAGGATCTCGGGGGTGGAGGCGTCCTCGAGCCAGCACTCGGGCACGCCGGGGTCCTCGGCGTGTTCGGTGAGCTGGTGTGCCGCCCATTCTCGTTCCCAGGAGTCCGCGCCGGGATCCTCCTCGGCGATCTGGCCGGCGATGGCTACGAGGAGCTCTCGGAGCCGTTCGGGGGTCAGCGGTGGCGGGTCGTGCGCGGACCGTTCGCGGTGGAGTTCTTCGAGGTGGCCGTCGTAGCCGCCGACGGTGAGGTCCCACACGACGTATCGGCCGTGGTCATCCGGTCTGGCTCGGACCTGGGCGATGAGGCGTCGCGTGTGGACGAAGGTGTGGTGGCGCTGACACAACAACGCCGCGTTGTCGAGGTCGGAGAGGCCGCCGTCGATCCAGTGCCGCACATGGTGGGCCTTGGCCCACGATCCGGGTGCGCCGCAGCCGGGGTAGGTACAGCCGCGGTCTCGGCGCCACAACGCGCGGCGTTGGGCGCGGGTGAACAGGCGCACCACCCGCCCCAGGTCCAGACCCTCACTGGCTGTCCCGAGGATGTGGGGGATGAGGTCGGCCTCGCAACACACCCGGCGCAGGACCTCCACCGAGAGGATGGTGCCGGTCGCGCTCGAGCCCAGGACCTCGCCGCACCCGGTCATCGCCTGCAGGTCCGACAGGGCCACCGTGACGTGCACCGCCGA
>JBBSQC010000004.1:0-138992 GCA_038258215.1 Actinomycetales bacterium
CGGCGCGCCCCCGCGGATCACCGAGCCGCGGGGCCGCTCCGTGTCCGACACCGGATGCCGTCCGCTCAGGTCGTGGGCACCGGGCCGTTGGCGTCAAAGGGGTCGCTCGAGCCGCCGGGAAGCTGGCTCTGGCGGCCACCGGGGGCCTGGCCCGTGCCACCGGGAGCACCTTGTGGCCCACCGGGCAACTGGCCCTGGCCGGTCCCTCCACCGGGGCGCCCCCCGAAACCCGTCGTCCCCTGCGTCTCCCCTTGCCCGACAGCCGCCGAAGCCCCGACGGCACCTGCGACCCCCAGCCCGACCGCGAGGGCTGCGGCCACCGCGGTCTTGCGTCCCGACCACCTCGGCGGCATCAGCGCTGGTGCCGTGCCACCAGTTGGCACTTGCTCGGTCTGCGGGGAGGGAGTGACCGAAGAAGTCGCCGAGGTCGGCGCCGGTTCGGGCTCCGGGGTGGAGCTGGCCCATGCGGGGCGATCGGCGGGTGTCAACGGGTGGTCGTCGTTCGTCATGGATGTCACGGTGCACCGCCCGCCTGTGCGGCGGCTGTCCGGGAGCCAGTGCTCGGCTGGCAACCATGCGCCTCGGCCACAGGAAGCACACAGGAAACCCATGGACTCACCCCAGCAGCGGCACACACACTAGATCCATGAACACGACCCGCGATCGCACCGCTCCCGCGCTCCAGCGCCCCGACGGGTCTCCGGTGCGGGTCCTCGTCGTCGACGACGAGCCAAACCTCACCGAGCTCCTCGCGATGGCGCTGCGCTACGAGGGGTGGGAGGTGCGTTCCGCCGGAAGCGGATTGACGGCGGTACACACCGCCAAGGAGTTCGCACCCGACGTCGTCGTGCTCGACATGATGCTCCCCGACTTCGACGGGCTGGAGGTGCTCCGCAGGATGCGCGGCGAGGACCCGAACGTGCCGGTGCTCTTCCTCACCGCGAAGGACGCCGTCGAGGACCGCGTCGCCGGCCTCACCGCCGGTGGCGACGACTACGTGACCAAGCCGTTCAGCCTGGAGGAGGTCGTCGCACGGCTGCGGGCGCTGATGCGGCGCACCGCGGTCTCGACGGAGGCTGCCGGCTCCATGCTGGTGGTCGGGGACCTCACCATGGACGAGGACAGCCACGAGGTCACCCGAGGCGGTGAGGAGATCGCCTTGACGGCAACCGAGTTCGAGCTCCTTCGCTATCTCATGCGCAACCCGAAGCGGGTCCTCTCCAAGGCGCAGATCCTCGACCGCGTCTGGAACTACGACTTCGGCGGCCAGGCCAACGTCGTCGAGCTATACATCTCCTACCTGCGCAAGAAGATCGACGCCGGCCGGGAGCCGATGATCCACACCATGCGCGGGGTCGGCTACGTCCTCAAGCCCGCCGGCTGACCGGCATCCGGTATGCCGCCCCATCCCTCCCGCTGGACGCTTCGAGCCAAGCTGCTCGCGTCGGTGCTCACGCTGTTCATCTTCGTCATGCTCGCGACCAGCGCCCTCACGGTGCTCGAGACGCGGCGCTACCTCACCGAGCGGCTCGCCGAGGACCTCCAGACTGCCGTGGTGCGGGTCGACGACCGTCGCGAGGTGCTGGGCGGACCTCCCACCGACGCCGGTCCCGGGAAGGGCGACGGCCCTGGCGGGTATCCGGGCTCGGTCTCCCCGGTGCTGGTCCTCGGCTTGACCCCGAGCGGTGAGGTCGCCGTCGACCACCGCGGAGAGACCCTCAATGCCGTCGTCAACGGGGAGGGGCTGGACGACACCCTGACGTCATCGGAGATCTCTCGCATCAGCTCGGCCGCGCGGGTCGGGGACGAGCCGGTGCGGATCTCCCTGGGCGATGACGTCGGCGGCTACCTCGTGAGCTCGCGCCCGTTGGCCGGGGGTGGGGTGATCTACATCGGTGTGTCCACCGAGCCCGTCGACCAGCTGCTCGCCAAGCTGCTCGGGGTCGTCGTCGCAGGAACGGCGATCGGCCTGGTGGTCGTGGCCGGCGCAGGGAGCGTCCTGATCCGGCGGAGCCTGGCACCCCTCGACCGGGTCGCCGCCACGGCACGACGGGTCTCGCACCTCAAGCTCGACTCCGGAGAGGTCGCCCTCGCCGAGAGGGTGCCGGCCCACGACGCCGACGCCCGCACGGAGGTCGGTCAGGTCGGCCTGGCGCTCAACACGATGCTCGACAACGTCGAGTCGGCCCTCACCTCGAGGCAGGACAGCGAGATGCGGGTGCGCCAGTTCGTCGCGGATGCCTCCCACGAGCTCCGCACCCCGCTCGCTTCCATCCGTGGCTACGCCGAGGTCACCAGACGGGAGGAGGACCCCGTGCCACCGACGGTGACCCACGCGATCGGGCGGGTCGAGTCCGAGGCCCTACGCATGCAGGAGCTCGTCGAGGACCTGTTGCTCCTGGCCCGCCTGGACTCCGGGCGACCCCTGGAGCAGGAGCCGGTCGACCTGAGCCTGATGGCGATGAATGCCGTGAGCGACGCCCACGCCGCGGCGCCCGACCACGGCTGGGAGCTCGACCTACCCGACGAGCCGATCGAGGTGACCGGCGACGGCGCTCGGCTGCACCAGGTGCTGGCCAACCTGCTCGCCAACGCGGGCACCCACACCCCACCGGGCACCAGGGTCGTGACCCGGCTGCGGCCCGAGGGTGAGGTGGTGCGGCTCTCGGTGAGCGACGACGGGCCCGGAGTGCCGGCATCCCTTCAGGGGACCGTGTTCGAGCGGTTCACCCGCGGTGACGACTCCCGCAACCGGGCGAGCGGCTCGAGCGGTCTGGGGCTGAGCATCGTGGCCGCGGTCGGCCACGCGCACGGTGGGCGGGTGGAGGTGTCCAGCCGCCCCGGCGACACGACGTTCTCCGTGCTGCTCCCCGCCCACTGACCCCTCACCCGTGGTCGAGGGGGAGGGTGTAGGCGATCAGGTCGACGGTGTCGGTCGGGCTCCAGTCACGATCCGGGAGCCGCTGGAAGCCCAGTCGGGAGTAGAGCCGGTGGGCGGCGAGCATCCGGGTGGACGAGCAGAGCACCAAGGCGGGCAGCCCCTCGGACCCTGCGCGGTCGACCACCAGCCGGGTCAACGCCTCCCCCACCCCTTGGCCACGAGCGGCGGGATCGACCGCGAGACAACGCATCTCCGCCTCGGCGCCCCGGGCGATCTCGCAGAGCGGTGACCCGGGCGCCACGAATGTCGTCCCTCCGAGCACGGTGCCGTCCGAGCCCTCAGCCACCCACACCTCGCCGTCGCGGTCGCGCCCGGCCACGTCGGCGAGGAACTGGAGGTATGCCGCACCCGGCGGGATGAGCTCGTCCGAGACGTACGCCGTCGTCGTGATCTGGCCGACCCGCTGGTAGTCCTGCGGGTGAGCACGGCGCAGGAGTGGGAGCACGCCCACATCCTCGCACCCCGTCGATCGCCGAACGATCGAGTTCCACCGGTCGAATCCGCCGCTGTGGGAGGATCGATCGACGATCGTGGGCGTGCGACGAAGGGGTCGGGGAGATGGCGGACGAGACGGTGGCCGATGCGCCCGCCCCTCAGGCTCATGGCACATCGCGAGGTCACCGCATCCAGGAGGTCCTCACGATCGTGGTGATCGCGGTCGTCGCGGTGCTCACCGCCTGGTGCGGTTTCGAGTCGTCCAAGTGGGGCGGGGAGATGTCGATCGCCTTCAGCCAGGCCTCCAGCGCGCGCATCCAGGCCTCGAACGCCGACGGCGAGGCCCGTGACGCCCGGGCCCTCGACCTCACCATCTACGCGCAGTGGGTCGCCGCCGTCGCGGAGGAGCGGCAGGGTCTCGCCGACTACATCGAGGCCCGCTTCACCCCGTACTTCAAGGTCGCCTTCGACGAGTGGGATGCAGGCGGTCGAAGCCTGAACTCCCCTCTGGCGGAGGAGTCCTACCAGCCACCAGGCCAGGCCGAGGCCGAGCAGCTCTCGTCGCAGGCCGACACGAAGTTCGCCCAGGCCCTGGAGAACAACGCGCGGGGAGATCGCTACTCGCTGCTGACCGTGCTCTTCGCCCTCGTGCTCTTCTTCGCCGCGATGAGCAGCCGCAACTTCGCACCGTGGGCCGCGCGCACCTTCCTGGGGCTGGCCGCGGTGCTGGCCCTCACGGGCGCCGCCATCATGACGACCTTCCCCATCCTCGTCTGACTCCCCGCGAGTCGTGTGCTCGGGTGGCTCCCCGCGCCACCACTTGAGCACGCGACTCGGCGTAGGTTCTGACGACCGGGACAGCACGGCCACAGCGAGCGCACAGTGTGCGTCGGCACCGTCGGGGGCATGGACACGGCAACCCTCCCCGCGAGCACCCCACCCGGCACGGCATTCGAGGATCGGACGCCCCCACCGGGCGCCGGCGGTGGCGAGGCACGAGATGGTGGCCGGTTGCGCGGGATGGTGCGCGGCCCGGAGACCGACACACGTTGGGCACGACCGGCATTCATCGCCCTCCTCGGCCTGACCCTGCTCGCCTACCTCTGGAACCTCACTGCCAGCGGCTGGGCCAACAGCTTCTACTCGGCCGCGGTGCAGGCGGGCAGCGAGTCGTGGACCGCCTTCTTCTACGGCAGCCTGGATGCCGGGAACGCGATCACCGTCGACAAGCCCCCGGCGTCACTGTGGGCGATGGCCCTGTCCGTGCGCCTGCTGGGGCTCAGCTCGTTCGCGATCCTCCTGCCGCAGGTGCTCATGGGCGTCGGCACGGTCGCCGTGGTGCACGCCACCGTGCGCCGCCGCTTCGGCCACGGCCCAGCGCTGATCGCAGGGGCCGTGCTGGCGCTGACGCCGGTGGCCGTGCTGATGTTCAGGTTCAACAACCCCGACGCCCTGCTCACCCTGCTCATGGCGCTCGCCGCCTGGGCCACCCTGCACGCCGTCGACCGGGGCTCGGTGCGGTGGATGGCCATCGCCGGGCTCTTCGTCGGCCTGGGCTTTCTCACCAAGTCCCTCCAGGTGCTGCTCGTGCTGCCGGCTCTCGGGCTCGTCTGGCTGGTTTGCGCCGACACCAACGTGCGCCGCCGCGTCCTGGGCGCGCTCGCGGGGCTCGGTGCCCTCGTGGCCAGCGCCGGGTGGTGGGTCGCGGTCGTCGAGCTGGTCCCGGCCTCGATGCGCCCCTACGTCGGCGGCAGCCAGAGCGACTCATTCCTCGAGCTGACCTTCGGCTACAACGGCCTGGGCCGACTCGACGGCACCGAGGTTGGCCGCGTCGGCGGCGGTGGAGGCGGCGGAGGCAGTGCGTTCTCCGGTGACGCCGGCATTCTGCGCATGTCCGGGTCCACGATCGGCGGCCAGATCTCCTGGCTGCTCCCGGCCGCCCTGATGCTCCTGCTCGCCGGGCTGGCGTTCCGTGGCCGGGCGCCTCGCACCGACGGGCGCCGCGCGGCATACCTCGTGTTCGGTGGCTGGCTCCTCGTCAGCGCACTGGTCTTCTCGCTGATGCAGGGGATCTTCCACGAGTACTACACCGTGGCCCTCGCGCCGCCCATCGCGGCCCTTCTCGGCATGGGCGCCGGTGAGGCGTGGGAGCGGCGCGACAAGGCATCGGGGGTCATCGTGCTCTCGGCGTCGAGCGCGGTCACCGCCGTGTGGGGGTTCGTGCTGCTCTCGCGCACGACCGACTACGGCTCATGGCTCCGATTCACCGTCCTGGCGCTCGGGCTCGCCGCAGCGTTCCTGCTGCTCGTGATCGACCGCCTCCACCGCAGTGCGGTCGCGCTCGTCGCGGCGGCAGCGATCGGCGCCGGCCTCCTCGGCCCTGCGGCCTGGAGCGCCTCCACGCTGGCGACCGGGCACAGTGGGTCGATCGTGACCGCAGGCCCCTCCACCGGCGGCGGACCGGGCGGAGGGTTCGGTGGCGGACCCGGAGGGGGCGCCGGCGGCGGCACCGCTCCGAACGCCGGCGCCCTCCCGGGCGGCGGCCAGACCGGTGGCGGCCAGACCGGCGGCGGGATGAGCGGGCTGCTCGACGGGGTCACGCCCAGCACCGAGGTCGTCGCCGCCCTGAGCGCGGACGCCGACTCCTTCACCTGGGTGGCCGCGGCCGTCGGCTCGCAGAACGCGGCGAGCCTCCAGCTGGCCACCGGCGACCCCGTGATGGCCGTCGGCGGGTTCAACGGCACCGACCCGAGCCCGACGCTCGCCGAGTTCCAACAGCGGGTGGCCGACGGGAAGATCCACTACTTCCTCGCCGGTGGCGGGTTCCAGGGCCAGCAGGGCGGGTCGAGCGCGAGTAGCGAGATCGGCACCTGGGTCGCCCAGGGCTTCACCGAGGTCGAGATCGGCGGCCAGACCTTCTACGACCTGACCCAGACGTTGACCGGGGCGGCCGGGAGCACCTCATGACGACCGTGCTCGACGTGGTGGTGCCCGTCCACGAGGAGGAGGCGGTGCTCGCGGCATCCGTGCACCGGCTGCATGCGCACCTCGTGGCGACCTTCCCCTACCCGTTCCGGATCACCATCGCCGACAACGCGAGCACCGACCGCACCTGGCAGGTCGCCACCCACCTCGTCGACACCCTCCCCGGTGTGGCCGCCGTGCACCTCGAGGAGAAGGGGCGCGGCCGGGCGCTGGCCAGGGTGTGGTCGGAGTCCGACGCCATCGTCCTGGCCTACCTGGATGTCGACCTGTCCACCGACCTCGATGCGCTGGGGCCGCTGGTCGCCCCGCTGATGTCGGGACACTCCGACGTGGCCATCGGCACCCGGCTGCACCGGTCGGCGCGGGTGGTCCGCGGCGCCAAGCGCGACGCGATCTCCCGCGGCTACAATGTGCTGCTCCGCGCCGGGCTAGGGGCCAGGTTCTCCGACGCGCAGTGCGGCTTCAAGGCCATCCGCGCCGACGTCGCCGCCGAGCTGCTGCCCCTGGTGCGGGACACCTCGTGGTTCTTCGACACCGAGCTGCTGGTGCTCGCGGAGCGTTGCGACCTGCGGGTGCACGAGGTGCCGGTGGACTGGTACGACGACCCCGACAGCCGGGTCGCGCTGGTGTCGACCGCTCGCGACGACCTCCGCGGGATGTGGCGTGTGGGACGGGACCTGGCCCTGGGCCGGCTGCCCGTCGACGACATCTCGCAGCGGATCGGACGACGCCCCCCACCGGCGGCACGGTCCATGCGCGGCGAGCTCACGGCGTTCGCGATCATCGGGGTGCTCAGCACCGTGGTGCACCTGGGCGGTTTCGTGGCCCTGCGGCAGGTGCTCGACTCGGCGCAGGTGGCCAACGGCGTCGCACTGCTCGTCGCGGCCGTCGCCAACACCGCCGCCAACCGGCGCTGGACGTTCGCGGTGCGCGGCCGATCCGGTGCCGCACGACACCAGGCCCAGGGGCTCCTCGTCTTCGCCCTCACCCTGGCCATGACGACGGCCGGGCTCGACCTGCTCGGGGCCGCGATGCCGGATGCCGCCACCTGGCTCGAGACCTCGGTGGTCGCCGTCACGACGGTGGTGGCAACCGCGGTGAAGTTCATCGCGATGAGGCTCTGGGTGTTCGCGCCGCGGGAAGGCCCGACCCGGGACGGCCCAATCCTGGAGGGCCCCTCCGTGTCGGCGTCGGAGTCGGAGTCCGCGCCGGCGGATCGCTCGAGGGCCACCGAACGAGCCCGGCCCTAGTGCGGGCGGTCGGGGCCACTTTGCTCGGCGGGTCGCTCCCCGGTTAACCTGTGCCACGTTGGAGGCGTCGCCTAGCCCGGTTTATGGCGCCGCACTGCTAATGCGGTTTGGGGTTACCCCCCATCGAGGGTTCAAATCCCTCCGCCTCCGCCACACGGAGAAGGCCCCCGGACGCCATGCGACCGGGGGCCTTCTCCGTCGTCAGGAGCAGATGTCCTGGTCAGCGGTGCGCTTCTCGATGGCCTGCGTCGGCTCCGGTGACGGCGCAGACACCGTGGGCGGCGGCAGCGGTGCCGTGCCCACCCGGTTCGGGATCTCGCCGACATCCGGCGCCCCGGCCCCCAGCGTGACCCGGACGACGTCATCGAGAGCGGCGTTCTCCCGCACCTTCGCACCCTTGAAGGCCGCGGCCACCGTGCGCGCAGCCTCCTTGTGACCCGTGCCGTACTCCACGACGACCCCCGTGGGGCGCTCCGTCGAGTTGGCGGAGGTGACCTGGTCGAAGCCCTGGACGGTGAGGGCCTCGGCGGCCTGTCCGGCCAACCCCGAGGCGCCGGTCGCGTTGACGACCTCGACGCCGATGTCGGCTGGGCTCACGGTGAGGGGCTCGGTGCTCGCCGCCGGTGCGGGCGCCTGTCCGGGCACCTCGTCGTCACGCAGGGCCGACCACAGGTCGTCGGCGCTGGCGCTCCACTGCACCCGGTTGGGGTCCTGGGGGTAGTCCTCGACGGGGACGGTGATGAACTCGACGTTCTTGACGCCGATGTTCTTGACGCTGGACGCGAGGTCCTTCATCGTGCCGATGCCGAAGTCGGTGTCGGTCGTGAGCGACTGGGTCGCCGCGTCGAGGAAGCCGAAGAGCCGGTCCGGGCGCAGCAGCAGCGATGTGCGCGTCGCCTCCTGGACGACCGAGGACAGGAACGCCTGCTGGCGCTTGATCCGGCCGAGGTCCGAGCCGTCGCCGAGGGTGTAGCGGGCCCGCACGTAGCCCAGGGCCTGCGCGCCGTCGAGGACGTGCCGACCGGGGGTCAGCGTGAGCTTCGCCTTCGGGTCGTCGATGCCCTCCGTGGTGCACACCGGCACCCCACCGAGCGCGTCGACCATGTCGCGGAACCCGCTGAAGTCGACGACCGCGAAGTGGTCGATGAACAGCCCCGTGTTGCCCTCCACGGTGTTGATGAGGCAGCCGGGGCCACCGATGCTGTACATCGCGTTCCACTGCTGCACCGTCCACTGGTCCTTCGGCACCGTGGCCGAGCACCTCGGCGGCGCCTTGACCATCGAGTCCCGCGGGACCGACACGATGCTCACGTGCTCCCGATCGGCCGACACGTGCGCGATGAGGGTGGTGTCCGACCGGGCGCCCGACGTCAGGGACGCTCCTGGCACGCCCTGGCCGTCGCGGCTGTCGGAGCCGATGAGCAGGATGTTCAACGGCCCGTCCGCGACCTTGTCGGGCCGGTCGCCGAGCATGCTGCTGATGTCGAGCCGGTGGATGTTGCCCTCCAGGCGCCACCACGCGAACCCGACGGCGGACACCACGACGAGGGCCACCACCGTCAGGGCGACGAGCACGCGGCGTCGCCGAGAGTGACGCGGTGGGGGACCGCTGTCGGGGTGTTGGTCACGGGGGGTTGCGTCGGCTGACAACGCGGCTCCTTCGGTCCGGGCCCGTTCGCAGAACACGAGGGCGCAGTGCGGTCCACGAAGGACCCGCAGCCTCCAAGGGTAGGACCGCCACCTGAGAGAACGCTGGACAGCCGGTCGTAGTTGGATGGGGGCATGAGGACCCGAGTAGTCGTCGCCGTCGCCGTCGTCGTCGTGCTCGCCCTGGGGGCTGGTGTGCTGTTTTGGCAGCACCAGAAGGAGGGCGAACGGGATGCTGCCGCGCGGGCGACGCTCACGGCATACGTGGCCGGGTGGACGGCCAAGGACATGGGTGCCGTTCCCTTCCAGGACCCTGCGGCGCCAGCGGACTTCGCCGCGACCGTCAAGGGTCTCGGCGATGCGCCGGTGGAGGCCGAGGGAGCGCCCCTGACCCGTGACGGCGACACCGCCCGCAGCGAGGTCACGCTCACGTGGACCCTTGCTGCGGACGTGCCGTGGACGTATGCCGTGCCGGTCCGACTCGTGGACGTCGACGGGCGGTGGCTGGTGGCGGCGCCAGAGGCCGGCTCGCCCTGGCAGCCCGACCTCGGCACCGGGGAGACGATGTCGACGACGCAGACCACCGGGCAGCGCGGCGACGTGCTCGACCGCGACGGTGACCCCCTCATGCCGGCGAGCACGGTGCACATCATCTCCCTCGACCCCGTGCAGGCCACCCCGAAGTCCGCGGCAGCCCTCGAGGGGGTGGTGGGTTCGACACCCGGCTCCCTCGTGGACGCGCTCGCGAAGGCCACGACCTCGGGCTCGAAGGCCCCGATCCCCGTCGTCACCTACCGCAGGTCGGACTACGGCCCGCGCAAGGCCGCCCTCGACGACATCGCGGGTGTGATCGACAGCGAGGACCAGCTGCCCCTGGCCCGCACCCGCACCTTCGGGCAGCCGATGCTCGGCACCGTCGGCGAGGTCACCGCCGAGATGGTCGAGAAGAGCGACGGTCGGTATGCCGCGGGCGACCGCGCCGGGCGCAGCGGACTCCAGGCGCAGTACGACGAGCGGCTCGCCGGGTCGGCGGGCATCACCGTCGTCTCGAGCTCCGATGCGGTGCTCTTCGAGATGGCGCCGCAGGACGGCGCCGACGTCGAGACGACGCTCGACCCCACCACCCAGGCGGCCGCCGAGAAGGCCCTCGCCGACGCCGACCTCACGGTGCCCGGCGCCCTCGTCGCGCTCGACGTGAAGACCGGAGAGGTGCTTGCTTCCGCCAACTCCCCGACCTCCGGCTTCGACCGGGCCATCACCGGGAGATACCCGCCCGGGTCGACCTTCAAGGTCGCGACGTCCTACGCCTACCTCACCCGGGGGATCACGACCCCGACGTCGACGGTGCCGTGCCCGGCATCGGTCACCATCGACGGGCGCAAGTTCCGCAACTACGCGGGCGAGTCGGTCGGGGGGAAGCCTACGTTCTTCGAGGACTTCACGATCTCCTGCAACACGGCCTTCGTCGGCCTGTCACCGAAGCTCGAGAGCGCCGACCTGCGCACGGCATCCGGCGCCCTGGGCGTGGGTGCCGACTGGGGCGACACGGTGGGGGTGGCGGACGCGTTCCCCGGCAGCATCCCGGAGACCAAGAAGGGCACCGACGCCGCCTCGGCCGCGATCGGCCAGGGCCGCAACGAGGTCTCGCCCCTGTCGCTCGCGGTGATGGTGGGCAGCATCGGGCGCGGCACCTACCTCCCACCCGTGCTCGTGCGCGACCCGGAGGGCGCGGCCGCCCGCCCGGCGGCGCTCGACGGGGAGGCGGTGGCAGACATCCGCTCGATGATGGCCTCGGTCGTGACCAGCGGCACGGGCACAGCACTGCGCTCCACGCCCGGTGGGCCGGTGCGGGGCAAGACCGGCACGGCCGAGCACGGCGAGGACCCCGACGCCCTGCCCCGCGTGTGGTTCGTCGGCTACCAGGGCAGCGTGGCCTTCGCCGTGCTCGTCGAGGAGGGCAAGAGCGGTGGCACGGTGGCCGCCCCGATCGCCAAGGCCTTCCTCACCATCCTCGCCAAGGGCTGACCCGGGCCCTCCCTCCCTCCCCCCTCCCCGGCATCGCGGACGTGGGTGAAGGCACGGAAACGAGAAGGCCCCCGCCCGGATGCCGGGTGGGGGCCTGCTCGAGGACTCCTGCGTCAGGAGCCTTGGGACGTCTGGGTCAGATCGTGCGGACTGCGTCGGCCTGCGGACCCTTGGGGCCCTGGGTGACCTCGAACTCGACGCGCTGGGCCTCGTCGAGGCTGCGGTAGCCCTGGGTGTCGATGGCGGAGTAGTGGACGAAGACGTCGGGGCCCCCGCCGTCCTGCTCGATGAACCCGAAGCCCTTCTCGGCGTTGAACCACTTCACGGTGCCCTGTGCCATATCTGGGGTGACTCTTTCTGTGTGTAACGCTCGGCCGGCACACGTCGCACCGACCGGGGATGCGAGCTCCCGGCCCCTTGAGGCACGTGGTGTTCGGACCTACGAGGACGTGGTGGCGCCGCAACCGGCACCGAACCTAGCACTGGCTCGGGCTACTCGCCGGTTGCGGCGAGCGACGTTCAGGCAGTGGGATCGGCGGCCCGGACGGTGAGGACGTTGCACGGTGCATCGAGCAGGACGTGTTGCGCAGTGGAGCCCGTGATGAGCTTGCCGACGGGGCTGCGCCGACGCAGACCGATGACGAGGAGGCTCGCCCCGACCTCGACGGCCACGTCGAGCAGCTCCTGCGCGGCCGGCAGGCCACGCGTGGGCTGCCGCACCTCGTGCTCGACGCCCTTCTCACCCAGCTGGGTGCCGATCGCGTCGAGGTCCTGTGCCGTGGCGAAGCTCGGGTCGCTGAAGTCACCGTTGGCACCGGTGTTGACGACGACGAGCCGCTCGTTCCTGAGCGCGGCCTCCTCGATCGCGGTGTCGAGGGCGGCCAGGCCCTCGGGCCGCGGGGTGTATCCGACGACGATGGTCATGGTGGTCTCTTCCCTCTCGCGGGGCGCGAGTCCTTCGGTGGTGGCCCGGGATGTCGGGGCCGGGTGGGGTGGGGTGGGGCTGGGCCTGACTGGGTTGCGGGGCCAAGGTGGGGTGGGGCTGGGCCTGACTGGGTTGCGGGGCCAAGGTGGGGTGGGGCTGGGCCTGACTGGGTCGTGGGTCGTGGGTCGTGAGTCGTGAGTCGTCACGCGTGAGGCCTGGGTGGGCTGCGGGGTAGATGTGTCCCGGCGACGGGACGCCGCACCTGTGGTGCAACCAGGTGCGGCGTCCCGGGTCGATCAGGACTCCAGCGTCGTCGCGCCCGTCATGATGGCGACGCCGTCGCCCATGTCGTGCGACTGCGGCGTGATGACTCCTGCGCAGCCGCCGAGGCGCTGGATGTGGATCCGGTCGGCCACCTCCCAGACGTGGGGCATGTTGTGACTGATGAGGATCACCGCCAGCCCGCTGTCTCGCAGCTGCTTGATCATGTCGAGGACCATCCCCGACTCCTTGACGCCCAGTGCCGCCGTCGGCTCGTCGAGGACGACGACGTTGGACCCGAAGGCCGCGGCACGAGCCACCGCCACCGCCTGGCGCTGGCCACCGGAGAGCGTCTCGACCGCCTGACCCATGTTCTGGATCGTCTGGATGCCGAGCTTCTGCACGGACTCACCCGCCCGCTTGCTCATGCCCTTCTTGTCGAGCATCCGGAGCACCGAGCCGAGGATGCCGGGGCGGCGCTCCTCGCGGGCGAGGTACAGGTTGCTCGCGATGTCGAGTGCGGGGATCACGGCGAGCTGTTGGTAGACCGTCTCGATCCCGGCGTCGCGGGCGTCCTGCGGCCGCTTGAAGTGCACCGGCGAGCCGTCGAGCTGGATCGACCCGGAGTCCGGGACGTAGGCCCCGGTGAGGCACTTGATGAGGGTCGACTTGCCGGCCCCGTTGTCACCGATGACCGCGAGGACCTCGCCCCGGTAGAGGTCGACGTTGACCCCGTCGAGTCCGACGACCCGACCGAAGGTGATGATGATGTCGCGGGCCGAGAGGATCGGGTCGGCGTCGTAGATGTGCCGCCGGTCCTCGGGGATCGCGTCGTGGGTGAGGGGTAGTCGTTCGACGGTGCTCATGCCTTCACCTTCCGGATCCACTGGTCGATCGCGACCGCGACGATGACGAGGACGCCGATCGCGAGGTAGCGCCACTGCTGGTCGACCCCGAGCTGGGAGAGACCGAACGCGAACGTCTGCACGATCAGGGCCCCGATGAGGGTCCCGACCAGGGTGCCGCGACCACCGAAGAGGCTGGTGCCACCGATGACGACGGCGGTGATGCTCTGGAGGTTGGCGTCCGGCACGGCGTTGGGAGTGGCCGCACCGGCTCGACCGATGAGGATCCACGCCGCGATGCCGTAGATCAGGCCGGCGACGGTGTAGACGGCGAGGAGGATCCGCTTGCTCGGCACACCCGAGAGGCGGGCGGACTCCGGATCGTCACCCACGGCATACACGTAGCGACCCCAGGCCGTCTGGGAGAGGACGAACCCCATGACGGCGTAGATGAGGACCACCACGACGATGCCCCAGGTCAGCCGGAACGCCCCGATGCCGAACCCTTCACCGAGGAAGTTCAGCAGCCGGGGTAACCGGTCGGCCTGGATGCTCGCGCCACCGGAGTAGAGGAGCGCGATGGCCGTGAAGATGCTCAGCGTGCCTAGGGTGACGATGAACGGTGGCAGGTTGATCCGCGTGACGAGGAACCCGTTGAGGGCCCCGGCCGCGGTTGCGAGCGCGATGCCGATGGCCAGCGCGAGGATGGCCGGGATGCCGTCGTCAGCGGCGAGCGAGGCCATCACCATCATCGACAGCACCATCACGGCGCCGACCGACAGGTCGATCCCCGCGGTGAGGATGACCAGGGTCTGCCCGACGGCCAGAGCGGCCACGATGGCGGTCTGCTGGAACAGGATCCCCATCGAGTTGGCCGTGAAGAACGTCGGGGTCGCGATGAAGAACCCCACGAAGGCGATGAGCAGCAGGAAGAGCGGGCTCAGCCAGGGACGTCCGTGCAGCTGGTGCTGCACCTGCTGGAGCGGGGACTGCCGCCGCCGAGCGAACTCGGCGGCCGCAGCAGAACCAGTCGTGGTCGACATGGTCACTTGCCCCAGCAGATCGCGGCGCCCTTGGCGGAGTCGATGCTGTCGACTCCGTCAACGGGCTCGTCGGTGACGAGGGCGACACCGGTGTCGAAGAAGTCAAGACCGTCGGTGGTCTTGGGTGCCTCGCCACCGCGGGCGATCTTCGCGACCGCCTCCATGCCCATCGTCGCCATCTTCAGCGGGTACTGCTGCGCGGTGGCGCCGATGACTCCCGACTTCACCGAGTCGACCCCGGCGCAGCCACCGTCGACGGACACGATGATGGCCTTCTTGCCACCAGCCTCCAGGGCGGCGTTCGCACCCACGGCGGTGGGCTCGTTGATCGTGTAGACGAGGTTGATGCCGGGGTTCTTGGCCAGGCACTTCTCCATGGCGCTGCGACCGCCGTCCTCCGCGCCGTTGCCGGCCTCGTTGCAGACGATGGTGTAGTCGCCACCCTTGCCACCGGTGTACTTACCGGTCTTGGCCTCGTCGCCGTTCTTCTGGGCGTCGGCCACGTCGATGCCCATGCCCTCGAGGAAGCCCTGGTCACGGTTGTAGTCGACCGAGACGATCTTGTCGTCGAAGAGGTCAAGCAGGGCGATCGTCGCCGCCTTGCCGTCGAGGGTTGCCGCCGCCCACTGGCCGTCGAGCGTGCCCGCGGCCCGGTTGTCGGTGGCGAACGTGATGTCGACGGTGTCGGCGGGGTCGGGCGGGGTGTCGAGAGCGATGACGTAGAGCCCCGCGTCGCGGGCCTTCTTGATCGCCGCGTTGACGCCGGTGGACATCGGCGTGATGAGGATGCCCTTGTCGCCACGGGCGGTGGCGTCCTCGATGGCCGTGATCTGGCCCTGGTCGTCACCCTCCTGCTTGCCGGAGGCGACGGTGAGCTTGACGTTGTTCTTGCCCGCGTCGGCCTGCGCGCCCTTCTGCATGGCGACGAAGAAGGGGTTGGTGGAGTCCTTGGTGATGAGCGTGACGCCGACCGCTGCCTCGCCGCCGTCGCCACCGCTGTCGGAAGGACTCTCCCGGTTGCAAGCTGTGGCGGTGAGGGCGAGGCCGACGATGCCGGCACAGGCGAGCGCCCGGCGGGTGGAGCCCGGGGACGAGATGTGAGGGGTGTGCATGGTGCGAACTCTCCTTTGAGCGTTGGTGTGACATCGTCACTGACAACGTTGTCAGGGACATTTCTAGCGCTCCCTTGCGCTCACGTCAACCCATGGGATACATATTGTGCCGTGAACGTGACATCGTTGTCAGGCCAGAGCGGTCGGCCCACCATGCGGGAGGTGGCGGCCTTGGCCGGAGTGAGCCTGAAGACCGTGTCCCGTGTGGTCAACAACGAGCCCGGCGTCTCACCGGAGGTCCGCGAGCGGGTGACGGCCGCCGTGCAGCGGCTCGACTACCGCCCCAACCTCGCCGCGAGCAACCTGCGGCGCACGGGGGCGCGCTCGACGCTCATCGGGGCGCTGGTCCAGGACATCTCCAACTCGTTCTCGGCCGGGCTGCTCCGCGCCCTCGAGGATGCCGCGCGACAGCGTGGCAACGCCGTGCTCGCCGCCAGCCTCGACGAGGGGGGCGACCGCGAGCAGGCACTGGTGCACGACCTCGTCACCCGCCGGGTCGACGGGCTCGTGCTGATGCCGGCCACCGAGCGCCAGGACTACCTCATCTCCGAGCTGCGCACGGGCACCCCGGCGATCTTCGTCGACCGGGTTCCTCGCGGCATCGACGCCGACTCCGTCACCGTCGACAACCGCCTGGGCTCACGGCTCGCGACCGACCACATCCTCCTGCGCGGCCATCGGCGGGTCGCAGCGCTGTTCGACCTCCCGGCGATCACGACGGCCCAGGAGCGTCTCGCCGGGTTCGTCGACGCCCACGAGGCGGTCGGCATCCGGCCGGATCCGTCCCTCATCATCGACGGGCTGCGGTCGCCCGACGAGGCCACCTCGGCGATGCTCGCGCTCCTGGAGCGACCAGATCCACCCACGGCGGTCTTCACCGCGCGAAACATCCTCTCCACCGGGGTGGTTCGAGCGCTCGCCGAGCGAGGTCTGCGACGCTCGATCGCCCACGTCGGTTTCGACGACTTCCCGCTCGCCGACCTCCTCGACCCCGGGCTCACCGTCGTGCGCCAGGACGTCGGGATGATCGGTCGGCTGGTGGCCGAGATGCTCTTCGACCGCATCGACGGCGACACCTCCACCCCGAGGCACGTCGTCATCGAGCCTTCACTCGTCGTCCGCGGGTCGAGCGACGTCGACCCGTGACGGGGCAACCGACCAGCCGCTGACGGCATACCGCGCCCTCCCGTCCCCCCGGGTTTGGACGCCATGGTGCTCAAACCGCGTGATGGCGTCCAGATCTCGACGCCATCACGGGGTTTCGCCACCATGGTGTCCAAACCCTGTTCCCCACGGCGGGCGTCCGGGCATTCGTGGGGTTCGAACGATCGCAGGCTCCCGCTGGACCTCTGCGGAGGGCGTGGGATTCGAACCCACGAGAGGCGTGAACCCCTAGCGGTTTTCAAGACCGCCGCACTAGGCCACTATGCGAGCCCTCCTCGCCCGGGCGCGGCCCGGGCAGGGACAAGGGTATGCCGTGCCGGAGGCTGGGCGTCAACGTCGCCCGGCACCACGGCACTCGGTGATGTCGCGCGTGAAGACGTGCGTTCACCGCCCGAGCCGCACCGTGAGGTGGCGGGTAGGGTCGGTGGCCGACGAAAGGAACCACCCATGAAGCTCTCGTTCATCGCCGGCCTCGCCGTCGGGTACGTGCTCGGCGCGCGCGCCGGCAAGCAGCGCTACGAGCAGATCGCGCGCACCTCTGGCAAGGTCTGGCACTCGGCACCGGTGCAGAAGCAGGTGGCGACCGCGCAGGAGACGGCTCGCACCAAGGTCGCGCCCGTCATGGCCGACATGGTGGCCGACGCGGCGAAGGCCACCGGGGAGAAGCTCCGGGCGTCCAAGACGGTCGCCGCAGAAGCGATCGAGAGCGTGCGCAGCAGCGACAGCGGGAACGACGGCGCGAGCAGGTCCGCGAGCGCACCGGCTTCGGAGAACGGCGTGAGCTCGGGCACGCACCGGGACGCCTGACCAGAGTCGTGTGCTGAGGCGGTTGCCTGGGCCGCCACCCGGGCACACGACTCGGGGGCTTTCGCCGACGGCGAGCCACACTCCGGCCACGCCGGGAGACGGCGCCCCCTGCAGCGCGGCATCCCGGCGTGGCCGGTCCCCATGTGGCGGGACCGGTCGCCACGCGCCCCGACGTGTCCGGCCGGTGCGATGACGTCCCCCCGGTCCCGACGCCGTCCGACCCGCCCCTGAACTCGGGCCGTCCCGCGTCGTGGTTCCCAGAAGGGTCCACGTCGGTGAGGAGGCGGATCCAGACTCCCTGATACATCCGTACCCGACCATCTTGAGAAGGTCCGGCACGAAGATGTTCCCGCCCGGGATGTATCACCGGGCGCCTCGGAGGGTCCTGTTCAGCGACCAGGATCATCACTACGCTGGATCGGTAGTCCACTCCCCCACCGGCCGGCACAGGAGCAGCGCATGGACGCCAAGGACCCTGACCCCTCGACCGGTGAGACCCGCCCTGACCCGCAACCACAGACACCCATGTTCTCGGTGCCGGCCACAGCCGTCCGCCGGTTCCGCGCGGCCGTGCTCGACCCGGACACGGCGACCCGGCTCGGGGACGAGCCCGCCCCCCGCGCCACGGTCTACATCCCCGACCGGCTCCTCCTGCCCGGGCTGGCCGGCGGATCCCTCGACGGGCCGCTCGCCGCGCTGCGCGAGCTGGGCGAGCAGATGGGGTTCACGGTCGAGGTGATCGACCGGGGCACGGCACGTGTCGCCGACCAGCTGGGCTACACCGACCGTCTCGACCCCATGGTCCACCAAGGTGTGCGACTCGTTGCCGACCCGGGTCGGGTCCGCGGACCGGTGGACGCGTGGGATGTGCTCCAGCGGGCCCGGTCCGAGCAGGCACCCGAGGTGCGCGGCTGGAGCCTGTGCCACGTGCTGATGGCGACAGGGTCTGCCTCCGGCGTCGGTTATGCCTCCGGCGTCGGTTACGCGTCAGGAGTGGGTTATGCGTCCGGCGTCGGCTACGCCTCGGGTGTCGGTTATGCGTCCGGGGTCGGTTATGCGTCCGGGGTCGGCTACGCGTCCGGGGTGGGCTACGCCTCCGGGGTCGGAGCGCCGGGTGCCGCTGACGGCCGCGCCCCGGTGGTCGTGGGGATGGCCGCGCCGCAGCCCCGGGGCAAGCGCGCACCCGTGGTGGCGGTGCTCGACACCGGGCTCGGCGCACACCCGTGGTTCGGCCCCACGTCGCGGGTGGACCGTGACCCTCGCGTGGCGGGCGTGCCCATCGGTCTGCGGTTCGCTCCCGACGATGACGCCGAGCGCGGCGGCGTCACCCTCGACCGGCTCAACAGGTGCCTGGACCCGATGGCCGGCCACGGCACGTTCATCGCCGGGATCATCCGGCAGCGCTGCCCGGGTGCCGAGATCGTTGCCGTGCCCGTCATGTACGGCGACGGGGCATCAGACGAGCTCGACCTCATCGACGCCCTGCAGAAGCTCTTGATCTGGCACTGGGCCCGGCTCGACGGAAAGGTCGACGGCGACCCTCTCGACGTCGTGTCGCTGTCGCTCGGCTACTACCACGAGACGCCCGGAGAGGTCGAGGACGAGTCCTCGCTCTTCACCGCGATCCGCGCCCTCGGTGACCAGGGGGTCGCGGTGGTCGCGGCCGCCGGAAACGGCTCCACCACCATCCCGTTCTGGCCCGCCGCGCTGGCCGCCGCAGCCGGCACCGGCGTGCCGGTCATGAGCGTCGGCGCGACCAACCCGGGGTCGAACGCCGTCGCGCTGTTCTCCAACACCGGCCAGTGGGTCAAGGCCTACCGCTCCGGCGTCGCTGTCGTCAGCACCATGCCCACGACCTTCAACAGCTCGTTGCGCGGGTCCATCGCGGTCCCGTCCGGCGATCACCCCCCGCGAGGCACGTCCGACCCCGACGACTACAGCTGCGGGTTCGGCGTGTGGAGCGGCACCTCGTTCGCCGCACCCGCGTTCGTCGGCGACCTCGCCGCGATGCTCGCCGAGGAGGAGAGCGAGCGCAAGGTCCCGGCCCGCGTCGATCTCGTCTCGACACTTCTCAAGAAGGCCGAGGGAGGCGGAGGATGATGCACACCGGCGCCGACAGCCTCGCGGCCCGGGCGGCGGACTCGTTCCGCGCCTACCTCGGCGGCGACCCGTCCGGGATGTCCACCCTGGTCGACGACGTCACTCCGCTGCTGTGGGCCGTCGCCCGCCAGCAGGGCCTGGCCAAGGAGGCGGCCGAGGACACCGTGCAGACGACGTGGCTCAAGCTCGTCGAGCACTCGTCGTCGATCACCGACCCGCAGGCCGTCCTCAAGTGGCTCATCACGACGACCAAGCGCGACGCCTGGCGCTCCGGTGCCCGTGGCCGACGCGACGAGCCCTCCAGCCACGCCGACGTCCGCGACGAGGAGGTCGACGAGGTGGCGCCCTCACCCGAGACCAGCGTGCTCGCCACCGAGGAGCACCGGATGCTGTGGCAGCACCTCACGACCCTTCCCGCACGGTGTCAGGCCCTCCTGCGGGCCATCGCCTTCGCCGACCGACCCGACTACGCCACCGTCGCAGAAGCACTCGGGATGCCGGTCGGCAGCATCGGCCCCACCCGAGGCCGTTGCCTCGCCAAGCTCCGTCTCGCCCTCAGCACCGACCCCCGATGGGAGATGCCTTCATGAACGCCACCCCGGACTCTGAGTCCACGCTTGCTGCGGAGGCGATCGACGCTGTCGACGCCTCGCTCCTCACCGCCCTCCGAGACGTGCACGAGACCCTCGACCCCGTGCCCGACGACCTCCTTGATCGGATCAAGTTCGCGATGACGGTCCGCGCCCTGGAGGCGGAGGTGGCCGAGATCGTCTCCAGCAGCTCCTTGGCCTCGGTGCGCGGCACGCACTACGACCGCGCCGACACGGTGACCTTCGCCAGCGACGGCATCAGCTTGATGGTCACCATCGAACACGGCCCGTCGACCCGCTCGGACATCATCGGCTGGGTCAGCCAGGGGCGGGTCGAGGTCGAGCTGCGTGAGCGCACCCGCACCCGCACCACCACCGTCGACGGCGAGGGCCGCTTCTCCTTCGCGGGCGTCGAACGAGGGCTGGTGAACTTCGTGCTGCGCCGGCTCGACGACCCGGCCGCAGCGCCGATCATCACGCCCGCCGTCGAGATGTGAGGGAGCCACCCATCGAGGATCCGGTCGAGCTCGCTGACTCGCTGCTGTCCGAGGCCCGTCACGACAACGAGCTGGGCCGGTTCGACCGTGCCGCCGCGACCCTCGACCGGGCCCTGGACCTGCTCGCGGCCGCGGATGGGGACCCCGCTCACCGGCTGCGCATCAGGGTGCTCATCACCCGCTCCTGGACCGAGCTCGAGGTGCGGGGACACGCTGCGGCCATGGCGATGCTCACCTCGGCCCGCGAGCAGGCCAGCGCCGTCTCGGACCGGCACCTTTTCACGTTGAGCCTCGTGCAGGAGGGAACCGTGCACGTCCGCGGCGGTGACTGGGAAGCCGCCATCGCCGCACTCGACCGCATTGGCGCCGTCGACGAGGCGACACTCAACCCCGCTCAGCAGTGCGCGATGCTCATCAACCGGGGCCTCGCCGGCCTGGGCCTGGGACGCACCGACCAGGCGCGGGACGACCTCTCCCGAGCCGCCACCATCGCCGCCCGGGAGGGCTTCGCCGAGCAGGAGTTCAAGGCCCGGCACAACCTCGCCTGTCTCGCCTTCGTCGACGGTGACCTGCCCCGCGCGCTGCTCCTCATGGCCGAGGCCGACGCCATGGATGCCGCCGTCGCCCGCGACCGGGCCCGGCTGGACCACGCCGAGGTACTCCTCGAGGCCGGCCTGGTCGACGGCGCGAGGTCCGCTCTGCGCGAGGCCCTCGAGGCCGCTCGGCACGACGGCCATCGTCTCGAACAGGGCGAGATCAACCTGCGGCTGGCCCGGTGCGACCTGCTGGTCGACGACCTCGAGGGCGCTCGGCACCACGTACGTTCCGCGACCGCGGCATACCGCACCCGGCAGGCGGACGAGCTGGTGGGCGAGGCCGAGCTGATCCGCGCCACGATCGACGTCGCCGCCGGTCACGACGTGCCGGCCGTCGTCGCCGTCCTGTCTCGCCGAAACGACCAACCTGGTGCCCGGACCGGGGCCAGGCGGGCCGCTGCGCGTCTGGAGGCCGAGGCACGGCTGCTTCTGGGGGACGTCGACGGGGCGGAGAGCAGGCTGGCCACCCTTGGAGGGGCCGACCGTGAGTCGCTGGCCTCGCGGTTGCACGAAACCCTCGTGCGAGCTCGGCTCGACCACGCCCACGGACGCTTCGACGAGGCCGAGCGCCGGATCGTGACGGGCAACCGCCTGCTCGCCGCACACCAGTTCCAGTCCTCGAGCCTGGACCTGCGCGCGGCGCTCGCCCTGCACGGGAGACGCCTCGCGAGCTTCGACATCGAGCGTGCCGTGGCCGACGGCGACACCGACCGCATCCTGACCAGCGTCGAGCGCTGGCGAGCCATCTCGCACCGCATCAACCCCGTGACCACGGCGAGCGACACCGAGATCACCGCCATGACACGGGAGCTCCGGCGGCTCCGGCGGCTGGCTGCCGACGACTCGGAGGGCCGCTCGAGTGGGCTGCACGAACAGATCGCCGCGCTCGAGGACCGCGTCATGCACCGGGAGTGGACCCTCACGGAAGAGGGCTCTCGCCGGACCACGGTCGCCGCGATCGACGCCGCCGAGCTGCGGGCCGTGACCCGCGACCGGAACGTGACCGTCGTCGAGTTCTTCGAGGTGGGCGAGGACCTATGGACGATCGTCGCCGCCGACGGCGCGCTCAACGGTCGGCCGATCGCGCGCGTGGACGAGGTCGCCTCCCTGGTGACCCGACTTCGCAGGGACCTTCGGGCCCGGGCGATGGTGTCCACGGGCTCACCGATGGCGCCGACGCTGGAACGCGCGACGGCATCCTCACTCGCCGCGCTGGACGCCGTCCTCAACCCCGGCGGTGCCACGGACGCGACGCTCGTCGTGATCCCCTCGGGCTCCCTCACGGCGGTCCCGTGGGGACTCCTCCCGAGCCTGCGTGGCAGGCCGGTCACCATCGCGCCGTCGTCGACCCGCTGGCTCCGCGGTCCGTCACGCCCGCCCGAGGTGCGGTGGGCGAAACGGGTGGCTGCCCTGCACGGCCCCGGGCTGACCCGCACCGGTTCGGAGATCGGGGCGATCCGCGCCGCGTGGGCCAATGGCCAGGTCGATCTCGGGGCCGGCCCGGACGTGAGCCAGGACTTCGGCCCGGCCACGAGTGGCGACGTGCTCGCTGCCCTGTCGTCGGCCCGGGTGGTTCACCTCGCCGCCCACGGCACTCACGAGGGTCAGAGCCCGCTGTTCTCCAGCGTACAGATGGCCGACGGGCCGGTCTTCGCCCACGAGTTCCCCCGACCGGTCGTGGCCGAGCACGTCACCCTCTCCGCGTGCGACGTGGGGCAGTTCTCGACCCGTCCCGGCGACGAGCCCCTCGGTCTTGCGACCGCGCTGCTGGCCCTCGGATCCACGAGCGTGCTGGCCGCCGTGGCGCCGGTCGCGGACGACCTCGCGGCCGATGCCATGGTCCGCTACCACCGGGTCCTCTCCAGGGGCGAGGATGCCGCGAGCGCGTGGGCGACAGTCGTGGAGGCGGAGCCCGACGCAGGGGTCTTCTGCCTCTACGGCTCGGACTGGAGCGCGACCGACTGACCCGGCCCGGGCGCCTCCCTTCGCACCCTCTCGCCGCGTGAACAACTGACCTATTGGGCGATTTTTACGCGGGCGGATGCCCCCGGCATCCACGTGCCGCGCGAACAACTGACCAATTGGGCGATTGTTTACGCGGGCGGAGCTCCCCGCATCCACGTGGCGCGTGAACAACTGACCAATTGGGCGATTGTTTACGCCTGGGGTGAGGTGGGGTGGGGTGAGGGGCTGGGCGGGCGGTTGGCCTCGGTGCCCCACGGCATCCGGGTCAGATGAAGATGGCGGGCTCGGCGAAGAGCGCGTCGTAGGGGTCCTCGTCGGGGCTGTGGGGGTAGCGGACCACCGCCGGGATGCCGGTCGCAACAGCCCCGGACGGAACGGGTTTCACCACAACCGAATTGGCGCCGATCTGCGCGTCGTGACCGATCTCGATGTCACCGAGCACACGAGCGCCCGTGCCGATCGTGACCCGGTCCCCGACGGTCGGATGCCGCTTCACGCCGCGGTTGAGCGACCGCCCGCCCAGGGTAACCCCGTGGTAGAGCATGACGTCGTCGCCGACCACAGCGGTGGCGCCGATGACGACACCCATCCCGTGGTCGATGAAGAAGCGCCGACCGATCTGTGCACCTGGGTGGATCTCCACGCCGGTGACCGCACGGGTGATGGTCGAGAGCACCCGTGCGACCGGCCGCGCACCGGGGTTGCGCCACAGCCGGTGGGTGAGACGGTAGGCCCAGATCGCGTGCAGCCCAGGGGAGTTCACGGCGACGTCGAGACGCGTCTGTGCTGCGGGGTCACGCAGCATCGCGGCGTCGAGGTCCTCGCGGACGCTCGCCCGGGCGGCACGGATCAGGGACATGTCAGTCGACGAGACCCTCGAAGAGGATGGTCGAGAGGTAGCGCTCGCCGAAGCTCGGGATGATGACGACGATCGTCTTGCCGGCGTTCTCGGGGCGAGCGGCGACCTGGGCGGCCGCGGCGAGCGCCGTGCCCGAGGAGAGCCCGACGAGCAGTCCCTCCTCGGTGGCGGCGCGGCGGGCCCACTGCACCGAGGTGGCGGCGTCGATGTCGATGACCTCGTCGTAGATCTCGGTGTCCAGGATCTCGGGCACGAAGTTGGCGCCCAGGCCCTGGATCTTGTGCGGGCCGGGCTGGCCGCCGTTGAGGATCGGGGACTCGGCCGGCTCGACCGCGATCATCTGGAGCCCGGGCTTGCGCTCCTTGAGCACCTGACCCACGCCGGTGATCGTGCCACCGGTGCCGATGCCGGCCACGACGATGTCGACGGCGCCGTCGGTGTCGTTCCAGATCTCCTCCGCGGTGGTGCGGCGGTGGACCTCGGGGTTCGCCTCGTTGGCGAACTGGCGGGCCAGCACGGCATTCTCCCGCTCGGCGACGATCTGCTCGGAGCGGGCGACCGCGCCCTTCATGCCCTCGGAGCCGGGGGTCAGCACCAGCTCGGCGCCGTAGGCACGCAGCAGCGCCCGACGCTCCTTGCTCATCGTCTCGGGCATCGCGAGCACGACCTTGTAGCCGCGCGCGGCCCCGACCATGGCCAGGGCGATGCCGGTGTTGCCGGAGGTCGCCTCCACGATGGTGCCGCCCTCGGTGAGCTCACCAGAGGCTTCGGCGGCGTCGACGATCGCGACGCCGATGCGGTCCTTGACCGAGCTCGCCGGGTTGTAGAACTCCAGCTTGGCGGCGACGATCGCGTCCCCGTCGATGATCCGGTTGAGCCGGACGAGCGGGGTGTTGCCGACCGCCTGGGTGACGTCGTCGAGGATGGGCATTGCGGTGACCTTTCGCTGGAGGGGTGCGCCGGTCGACCGGGGCGGGGCGTCACGGCATACGGCTCGGTTCGCTCGGATGAACCCCGGGCTCGTTATGTGTATTCCAACAGAGAGTTATCCACCACCACAACGGCGGCGCCACCCCTCGGTCGCGGCGGAGCCCCCCGACATGGCCTGGCGCACGTTTGACGGTCGTCACAGGCTCGGTGAGCAAGCGCTTAGCGTCGATAGACTGCGCCGCATGTCTGCCGCCTCAGCACCGGCCGCGGTGCACGCCCTGGCCAGCGACCTCCTGCCCACTCCCGACGAGAGGTTCGGGGGGGTCGGCGCGGTGCAGGTCATCGCCCTGGTGTTGTGCTTCGTGGTGCCGCTCATCGGGTGGGCGCTGCTCTTCCGGCAGGCCGGCCGCTTCGTCGGCCTCTACCGTCTCGGGCGTCCCGACGGCAGCCGCACCGGCAACCCCGCTGCCCGCACCTGGACCCTCACCAAGGAGTTCCTCGGCCACACCCGGATGAGCCGGCTCAAGGTCGTCGCCGCGGCGCACTGGTTCACCTCGCTGTCCTTCATCGTGCTGTTCGCGACCCTGGTCAACGCCTTCTTCCAGCTCGTGCAGCCCGACTACCGGCTGCCGCTCATCGGGCACTTCCCGCCCTTCGAGTGGCTCATCGAGGTCTTCGCATGGGCGGGCTTCATCGGCATCGTCGTGCTCATGGCGATCCGCCAGAAGGAGCACCCTCGCTCGGCGGCGGGTGAGGGCGGCCGGCGCTCCCGCTTCTTCGGGTCCTCCTTCTGGCAGGCCTACTACGTCGAGCTGACCATCCTCTTCGTGACGATCTGCATCATCGGGTTGCGCGCCCTCGAGGCCGCGATGGTCACGGTAACCGACCCGGGGGAGTCACTCGCCCTGCACTTCCCGCTCACCGGGTGGATGGCGGGCCTCTGGTCCGGGGCCTCGCTGCCGACCCTCGCCCTGTGGGTCTACGTCGTCGCCGCGGTGAAGATCCTCATCTCCTTCGCGTGGATGATCACCATCTCGCTGCAGCCGACGATGGGTGTCGCGTGGCACCGCTTCCTCGCCTTCCCCAACATCTGGTTCAAGCGAGAGCCCTCCGGCCGCACCGCACTCGGTGGCGCGCGGCCCCTCATCGTCGACGGCAAGCCGTTCACGATGGAGGCCGCCGAAGAGATGGAGGAGGGCGCCACCCTCGGGGTCGGGGCCGTCGAGGACTTCACCTGGAAGGGCCTGCTCGACTTCTCTACCTGCACCGAGTGCGGCCGCTGCCAGAGCCAGTGCCCCGCGTGGAACACCGAGAAGCCCCTCTCCCCCAAGCTGCTCATGATGGCGCTGCGCGACCACGCCGACGCCAAGGCGCCCTACCTGCGGGCGCTCGCCGACCACGGCGGCGACCCCGAGAAGGCGATGGCCTCGGTCGCCGCAGCCCGTGTCGACGGCGTCACCGAGGGGTCGGTCATCGACTGGTCCGCGATGAACCTCGTCGGCGACACCGGGTATGCCGCGGACTCACCGCTCACGGCATACAACCCGCACGGGCCGGATGCCGTGATCGACCAGGACGTGTTGTGGTCGTGCACGACCTGCGGTGCCTGCGTCGAGCAGTGCCCCGTCGACATCGAGCATGTCGACCACATCGTCGACATGCGGCGCTACCAGACGCTCATCGAGTCGGCCTTTCCGAGCGAGCTCGGTGGCCTGTTCAAGAACCTCGAGGGCAAGGGCAACCCGTGGGGCATGGGCGCGCGCGCCCGGCTCGACTGGGCCAAGGACCTGCCCTTCGAGGTCAAGGTGCTCGGTCAGGACGTCGAGCAGGCGTCGGACGTCGAGTGGCTGTTCTGGGTCGGGTGCGCCGGTGCCTACGAGGACCGCGCCAAGAAGACGACGCGCGCGGTGGCCGAGCTGCTCAACACCGCCGGGGTGTCGTTCGCGGTGCTGGGCGACGGTGAGACCTGCACCGGGGATTCGGCCCGGCGCGCGGGCAACGAGCTGCTCTTCCAGACCCTCGCCGCGCAGAACGTCGAGACGTTCGGGGAGTTCGGCGTGACGAAGGTCGTCGTGACGTGCGCGCACTGCTTCAACACGATCAAGAACGAGTACGGCGAGCTCGGCGGGCACTACGAGGTGGTGCACCACACCCAGCTCCTCAACCGCCTGGTGCGCGAGAAGAAGCTCGTGCCGGTGGCACGCCCCGCAGCAGAGCCGGCGATGTCGTCGGCCAAGAACGCGGCATCCACGGCCTCCACCGTCACCTACCACGACCCGTGCTACCTCGGCCGGCACAACGGCGTCTACGCCCCGCCGCGCGAGCTCATCGGGGCCCTGCCCGGGGTCGAGCTCAAGGAGATGGAGCGCACCAAGGAGAAGTCGTTCTGCTGCGGCGCCGGCGGGGCCCGGATGTGGATGGAGGAGAAGCTCGGCACGCGGATCAACACCAACCGCACCGAGGAGGCCATCGCCACCGGCGCGGAGCGGATCGCGATCGGCTGCCCGTTCTGCCGGGTGATGATGTCCGACGGGCTCACGGCCAAGCAGGCCGAGGGTCAGGCGGAGTCGGTCGAGGTCGTCGACGTGGCGCAGATGCTCCTCGCCGCTGTGCGCCGCCCCGACGTCGAAGAGGCCCGCGCGACCGAGCCGGAGGTCGTCCAGGAGCCGGCGCCGGGCACGGCTCCGGTCGCGGCCGCCGCGGGAGCTGCCGCCGGGGCACTCGTCGGGTCCACCACGGAAGAGGCCGCCGAAGCGCCCGAGGACCAGGCGTCCGGCGGAGCCGACCCTTGGGACGAGCCCGCCACCTCGCAAACAACTGACCAATTGGTCACTTCTTCGCAGTCAGACGAGGCGGACCCCTGGGACGAGCCCACCACCGCCGACCCGGTCCAGACCGCGACCCCAACCGTGCAAACAACTGACCAATTGGACGATTCTTTACCGGCCGACGACGCCGACCCCTGGGACCAGCCCGCCGCGTCGGAGGAAGGCACCGACCCGTGGGACGCGCCGGAGGCCCTCGAGGAGGGAACCGCGGGCCGGTCCGAGGGTGCGCCTACGCCGGAGAAGGCGAAGGGGGATGCCGCTGCCTCCACCGACGACGTCGACCCGTGGGACGAACCCGCCGCCACAGCCGACGCGGTCGAGCCACCTCCCCCGTCCGTGCAAAGAAGTGACCAATTGGACGATTCTTTACCGGCCGAGAACGACGACGTCGACCCCTGGGACCAACCCACCGACGCTTCGCCCCCGGCAGCAACGTCCGGCGAGGTGACCCCTGAGCCCTCCGACCTGCCGGACGCAGCCGCCGTGACCGCGGAGATACCTCCCCCGTCCGTGCAAAGAAGTGACCAATTGGACGATTCTTTACCGGCCGACGACGACGGCGTCACGGCATCCGATGGGGATGCCGCGTTCACCGGGGACGCGAGCCTGCTCGACGAGCCCGACCCCTGGGACTGACCCCAGGCCGTAGGGGGTCGATCGAGGGGAGAGAACACGCCGCCCGCGCGGAAGCGCGGGCGGCGTGTTCTCTACTCTCAACGGGCGGGTGGGGTCAGCTGAGCCCGTTGCTCGACAGGAACTCCGTGGCGACGGCCTTGGGGTCCTTCTTGTCGATGTCGGTCTGCTTGAGCATGTCGGCGATGGCGTCGGTGGTGAGCTTGGCGGAGACGGCGTTGAGCGTCTCCTTGACCTCGTCGGCCCGGTCGGCGCGCACGAGCGGGAAGATGTTCTGCGAGCCGTACAGCTTCTTGGTGTCCTCAAGGGACACGAAACCGTTGGCCGCGATGGCCGGGTCGGTGGAGAAGATGTTGGCCACCTGCACCTGGTCGTTCTTCAGCGCCTGGACGATGGCCTGACCGGTGAGCGGACGGAAGGACTTGAACTCCAGCCCATAGGTGTCCTTGAGCCCGGGGATGCCCTGGGTGCGCTCGCCGAACTCCGGCGGGCCCGAGATCGCGAGGTCCTTGGCGACCGGAGCGAGGTCCTCGATCGTCTTCAGGCTGTACTTCTCTGCGGTCTCCTTCGTCACGGCGATCGTGTCGTTGTCCTCGGCAGCCGACTTGTCGAGCGCGACGAGCGTGTCGGGGATGACCTCCTGCATCTTGGCGTAGACCTCGTCGGGGTCCGTGCCGGTGAAGGTCTTGTCGTAGAACAGCGCCAGCGCGCCGGTGTACTCGGGGAACACCTGCACCGAGTTGTCCTCCAGCGCGCGCAGGTAGATCTCACGCGAGCCGATGTTCGTCTTGGTCGAGGCGTCGATGCCCTTGGCGTTCAGCGCCCCCGCGTAGATCTCGGCGAGCAGCGTGGACTCGGAGAAGTTGGCCCCGCCGACGACGATCGGGGCACCGGAACTGCCGCCGCTCGCGGAGGCCGCTGGGGTATCGGCCGCCAGGGGGTCGTCGGAGCCGCAGGCGGTGAGCCCGAGGATCGAGGCCGCGAGCAGTGCGACGGCCGAGGTGGTGCGCTTCATGAGAGGTCCCTTCGTGGGGTGGGCTCGGAGCAGATTGAGGACGAGAGTCCCAACAGTGGTTCAGGCAGGATTGCGCAGTGTGGCGTCTGCATCCTCGGACGCAACAGGGTCATCGCCCCGATCCTTCCGACGGTTACCGTTTCGTGACTTCGTGGATGTGCCCGCGGTCAGCCCCGGCGACACGGTGCGTCGCTGCACGAGGCCGAGCAGGGCGTCGACGGCCACCGCCAGCAGGGCCACCAAGATGGCCCCTCCCGCCGTGCGGGGGTAGTCCCCGAGGGCGATGCCGTCGATGAGGTAACGGCCCAGCCCACCGAGACCCACGTATGCCGCGATGATGGTCGTCGCGATGACCTGGAGCACGGCGGAGCGCACTCCGGAGAAGAGCAGTGGAAGCGCATTCGGGAGCTCGACCTGCCGAAGCACCTGCCCACCGGACATGCCGACACCCGCGGCAGCGTCCCGCGCGGCGGGGTCGACGGCCTCGATGCCGGCATATGTGCCGGCCAGCAGGGGCGGGATGGCCAGCAGGGCGAGAACCCCGATGCTCGGCACGAGGAAGGCGCCGCTGCCGGAGAACTTGGGCCCCAACCAGAGCACCGCGGCGAAGAGCAGACCCAGGGTGGGCACCGCGCGCACCGAGTTGGCCACGGAGATGAGCCACTTGGCCCGCCCGGTGTGCCCGACCCACAGCCCGACCGGGATCGCGATGAGCGCGGCGACGACCAGGGAGAGCGCGGAGTACTCGAGGTGCTCGAGCACGCGGTTGGGGATGCCGCTCTCCCCCGACCAGTTGGCCGGGTCGGTGAGCCAGGAGATCAGCGAGGGAATCATCAGCGGCCCGCCGCCACTCGGATCCATGGCGTGAGTGCACGGCTGCCGAAGAGGATGAGGGCGTCGAGGGCCAGCGCCAGGATGACGCACGAGAAGATTCCGGTGAGGAGCTCTCCCCAGATGACCCGGTTGAAGCCGTCGACGAGCAGGTCACCCAGCTGCGACACCCCGAGCAACGATGCCACGCTCACGATGCTCACGTTGCTCACGGCCGCGACACGCAGACCGGCCGCGATGACCGGCACGGCGAGAGGAAGCTCCACACCGATGAGACGACGCAGCCCCTTGTAGCCCATCGCTGTCGCGGCCTGCTCGATGTGGTCGGGAACGGCGCGCAGTCCGTCGGCGACGGTGCGAGCGAGGAGCGCGACGGTGTAGACGGTCATCGCGATGACGACGTTGATCGGGTCGAGGATCTTCGTGCCGAGGATGGCCGGCATGACCACGAACAGGGCGAGGGAGGGGATCGTGTAGAGCAGCCCGGTCGCGGTGACGATCGCGGGGTAGGAGCGTGACCACCGCTTGGCGGCCCACCCCAGCGGCAGCGCGATCACGAGCCCGATGACCAGCGGCACCCCCGCGAGATAGAGGTGCGAGCGTGCGAGGTCGAGCACCGTCCCCCAGTTGTTCGAGAGCCAGCTCACGGGGCCGCCTCGTCGAGCACTGCGGACGCTCCCCCGTGGACGGGGTCCTCCTCGTCGCGCTCGGGACGGTCGGTGTCCTCGATGGCGGTGAGCACCTCGTGCGCCAGCACCGTGCCGGACAGGGCGCCACTCTCGTCGACGATGACGCCCCGACGGCTCGGGGCGGAGAGCGCGGCATCCAGCGCCCCGCGCAGTGACCCCCCCAGGCGCCCGACGGTGCCGCCGCGATGCAGGTCTGCGTCGGTGACCTCCCGGCCGCCGATCCGCTCGGGCTCAACCCAGCCGAGCGGGTGCCGGTCGTCGTTCACGACGAGGAGCCACGCGGCATACGGCTTCTCGGGCCGCTCGCCGAGCACGACGGTGGGCTCGGAACGCAGCGGCAGGCGCGGCGCGTCCTGGAACTGGAGTGCGCGGTAACCGCGGTCGCGTCCGACGAAGTCGGCGACGAAGTCGTCGGCCGGGTGGGCGAGGAGGTACGCCGGCTCCGCCACCTGGGCGAGCTGGCCGCCGACCCGCAGCACGGCCACCTGGTCGCCGAGCTTGATGGCCTCGTCGATGTCGTGGGTGACGAAGACGATGGTCTTGCCGAGGTCTCCCTGGAGCCGGAGGAACTCGTCCTGTAGCTGCTCACGCACGACAGGGTCGACGGCGGAGAAGGGCTCGTCCATGAGCATGACGGGCGGGTCGGCGGCGAGCGCCCGAGCCACGCCCACGCGCTGCTGCTGACCGCCGGAGAGCTGCGAGGGGTAGCGATCGGCGAGGTGGCTGTCCAGACCCACTCGGTCCATGAGGTCGCGCGACCGCTCGCGCACCTGCTTCTTGTCCCACCCGAGCAGCCGCGGCACGGTGCCGACGTTGTCGATGACCGTGCGGTGCGGGAAGAGCCCCGCGTGCTGGATGACGTAGCCGATGCCGCGGCGCAGCTCGGCCTGCTTCATCCGCCCGGTGTCCTGCCCGTCGAGGGTGATCGTGCCGCGGGTGGGCTCGATCATCCGGTTGACCATCCGCAGGCTGGTCGTCTTGCCACACCCGGAGGGCCCGACCAGCACGGTGATCTTCCCCGTTGGTGCGGTGAGGCTCAGCTCGTCGACGGCTGTCGTGCCGTCAGGGAACTGCTTCGTGACGGCGTCGAACCGGATCATCCGTGAACCCTAACGGGTGGAGGCGACGCCGGACCCTTTGGACGTCAGCCCGGCGAGGAGTCCTTGAACAGCCCCGCAGGCACGTCCTCGATGCCGTCGACGCCGTCGAAGAGCTCGCGCTCCAGCGGGGTGTTCGACCGCAGCACGCTGACCGATCCGCGGGGTTCGAGCACGACCAGCGCGACCTCCTCCCGGCTCCGGATGCCGTGGGTCCGCAGCTGGCTCCACAGCATGGACTCGGACATGCCGAAGTTGGCCAGCGCCTCGATGCGCACCGTCGGCCCGGCCATGAGCACGACGGCCGAGCGGCCCCATCGCGGGACCCACCCGCGGGTCGCCGCGCTCCAGCGGCCGAAGATCCGTTCCAGCACCACGAGGGTCCCGATGGCCACCAGCCCGCCCAGCAGGTTGGGCGAGTTGCCCAGGGTCGCGCGCGCCGCGATCGAGCCGACGAGGGTGACCAGCGCGATGCTCCCCGTCGTCGGGTTCGCGGTCAGCCGCCTGCCCCACACGCGCACGACGGCGGTGAGCGCGACGTAGAGGATCGTGGCCGAGATGACCACGCCGATGGCGTTGATCAGCGAGATGCCCAGGTGCGCTTCGATGGTGTCCACCCACCGATGCTCCCGCAGTCACCTGACTGCAGTGACCTGAACGCAGTGACATTTTCGCAGCGACGTTCGCGAAGCGACCATGACGCGGTGACCCTCGACGCGGTGACCTTGACGCATCCGTGCGGATGCCGGGCACGCGGCATACGGTGTGCGTCGTGTACAGCCGCGTGGTCAATGCGTTCTCTGCGACCCGGGCCGGGTCCTGGACGGTGCGGCACATCGCCGCCCACGTCGACCCGGCCCTGTTCCGCTGGTCACGGGGCCGGGTGACGATCACGGGCAAACCCACCCTGCCGATGCTCACCCTGACGACCACAGGCAGGCGGAGCATGCGGCCGAGGTCCGTGCAGCTCGCGCACCTCGGCGAGGCCTGCGGGTCGTGGCTCGTCGTGGCGAGCGCCATGGGCCAGGACACCGACCCGCAGTGGCTGCTCAACCTGCGGGCCGATCCGCGAGCGCGCGTGCTCCTACCGGGGCGCGAGGTCGAGGTCGTCGCCTCCGTGCTCGATGCCGAGGAGAAGGCTGCGGCGTGGCCGGAGCTCGAGCGGGCCGTACCGCAGCCGCGGACCTACGTGCGACGCACCAGCCGCGACATCCCCGTCGTGCGCCTGACACCGCGACCGACGCGGTCGACGCGGTGACGGGGGTCAGGTCGCAGAGCGGGCGTCCACCAGCGCGTCGGTGACGAAGGTCGCGACGGCGTCGTGCCACTGCGACGGGTGGTGCAGCATCGCGTGGGTCTCACCCTCCACGGGCACGTGCTCGACGGCCACACCGTCGCTTGCGTACTGGTGGGCGATGACCTCCGTGCGGCGTGGGTCGGTCATCCGGTCCCGGGTGCCGTGCATGAGGAGCACGGGGGTGCCCGGGCGCGGCGGCGAGGCGTCGCCCTCGATCCAGGGCGCGAGCGCGGCGACGGCCGCGACCCCGGGCTGGCTGGCCAGGTGCAGCGCGACCCGCCCGCCCATGGAGTGCCCGACCAGGGCGATCGGACGGCCCGGGAACACGCAGCGGATCCGTTCGAGGGCCCACATGGTGTCCTGGAGGGGGTCCTGACGCGAGCCGTTCCAGCCCCGGACCCGGTACTTCAGGCGGACCACGGCGAGGTCGTCCCCGCTGCGCCGGGTGATGGCCTTGGCGAAGGGGGCCATGCGCAGCACGGCGAGGCGCCACCAGGTGACCGGCGCCCGGCTGTCCTCGGCACCTCCGTGGAGCACGAGGACAACTCCGCTCGGGTCGTCGGGCACGTGCCCCCGAAGCTCGGCGCCTGCTCCCCCATCGGGATCGAGCAGCGCACTCGGCACGTCGACGTCGGCGTGGCCGGAGGTCGCCGGACAGCCGCCCGTCACGTGGCGCAGGCGGTTTTCGTGGCTGTTTCGTTGTGCCATAGGTTCAGGTTCCCTTGGTCGAGTCCCAAGGGATTCGGAGCGGCTGCCCGCGCGGATTGTCCTGCCCTCGCGCGTCGGCGACTCGCGGGTCACACGTCGGCACGGTGGAAGTTCTGGAAGCTGCGGCTCGCCGTGGGCCCGCGCTGGCCCTGGTAGTGCGACCCGTGGGTGGCTGATCCGTAGGGGTTCTCGGCCGGCGACGAGAGCCGGAAGAAGGCCAGCTGACCGATCTTCATACCTGGCCACAACATGATCGGCAGGGTCGCGACGTTGGACAGCTCGAGGGTGACGTGCCCGGTGAAGCCGGGGTCGACGAACCCGGCCGTCGCGTGGGTCAGCAGCCCCAGCCGCCCCAGGCTGGACTTGCCCTCGACCCGAGCGGCCAGGTCGTCGGGCAGCGAGACCATCTCGAGGGTCGACCCGAGGACGAACTCCCCCGGGTGCAGGACGAACCCCTCCGCGGGGTCCACCTCGAGCAGCCGCGTCAGGTCTGCTTGGTCCTGGGCCGGGTCGATGACCTGGTACTTGTGGTTGTCGAAGAGCCGAAAGAACTTGTCGAGGCACACGTCGACGCTGCTCGGCTGGATCATCGAGGGGTCCCACGGGTCGAGGCGCACCCGCCCGGCCTCGATCTCGGCGGCAATGTCACGGTCGGAGAGGAGCACGTCGTCAGGCTACCCGGGCGACCCGGGCCGACGCGTGAGGGTCCGCGTCGGTGGGCTAGACTTCCCGGCGCCGGGGAGGTCGCCGCTGTGCGATCCGACCGGCACGCCGATGTAGCTCAATGGTAGAGCGCCAGCTTCCCAAGCTGGACACGCGGGTTCGATTCCCGTCATCGGCTCCACCACATCTCCGCAGGTCAGGCCAGTCGGGTCTGGACCGCATCCTGCTCAGCATTGCGTTAGGGGCCGAGCGACGCGACCGGGAGAACGTGGACTCCGTCCCCCCTGCGCATCGCGGCCCAGCGCGTGGTCACGACGGCGAGGAATGCCGGCTCGCCTACCTGCGCCGTGTCGATCTTGTCCTTGAAGCGAAGGAGGGAGGCCGCTGCTGCATCGACCGCGTCCGGGTTCATCTTGACCTCCATGGCGCCCCATCGACCGTCGTCGAGGGTGATGATGGCGTCGACCTCGTGCTGGTTGTTGTCTCGCCAGTGGGACAGCCGGCCCCCCAAGGGCTGGGAATAGATGCGGAGATCGCGCACGACCAGCGCCTCGAAGTGGAACCCGGTCGCGTTGAGATCGCGAAGCATCTGTTCGGCACTCACACCGAGGGCGGCAACTCCCAGCGACGGGTCGGTCATGAATCGGGTCGGCGATTTCCTCAGGGGCGTCGCTGACCGCATGTGCGGAGCCCAGGCCGGCAGATCCTCGGTGATCATCAACCGGTCCAAGATGTCGAGGTAGCCGGCGACCGTGTCGCGCTGAACCGACCGGCCCGCGCCAGCCATGTCCTTCGCGATGGCTTGAGTGCTCATGTCCGTCGCGGCGCCGCGTCCCAAGGAGGCCAGAAGTCGTCCGAGCGTGCGTGGGTCACGACGGACCCCCATCTGGGGCAGGTCAACTTCTACGATCGTGCGCAGATAGTCAGTGAGCCATCGCCGGGCAGCTCGGACTGGGACGTCGAGGAGTGCGGGCCAACCTCCTGTGACGATGCAGTCCACCAGGGCAGGCACCGTGACACCGGGGTCCGTACTCGGGGTGAAGTCACCGTCGAATAGTGTGCGGAGCGACACTTCCCCATTGGACACCCCGGTCTCGAACAGGCTCATCGGCCGCATTCGGAGGGTGGAGTACCTCCCTGCCCCGGAATGCCGCTGGGCGGCGTCGTTGGGGGTCGATGAGCCAGTGAGAATGAACCGGCCAGGTGCGCCTCCAAGGTCGTCCACCTCGCGGCGGACCAAGTTCCAGAGTTTCGGCGCGACCTGCCATTCATCGAAGAGCACTGGTGGCTTGGCGCGCAGTAAAACCTCTGGGGCAGTGTCGACGAGGGCTCGAGCACCCTCGTCGGTGTCCATGCGAAACACCGTGCCGGCGGCTCGCTGGGCTGTCGCGGTCTTCCCGCACGCCTTGGGTCCCTCCATGAGCACGGCGCCAGCAGATCGCCCGCGGTCCGCCAGTTCGCCATCGACTACCCTGGCCCGGTACTCGACCACACCGCTCTCCTTCCCTCAGCTGAGGGGAAACCATTATCGCTAACGTGTAAATCCTATAGGCGCTAACGGGTAAATCCGATAGCTACTGTCCGGCGGATCCTCTACCGATCGGCCGCCGCCCATCAGCACCACAACGCTCCACAGATGGCCGGCAGCAGCCAAGACTTACGCATCGGACGGCTCGTATCTTTTGACACTCCCCGGCACCGCTGGGACCCTGATGGGAGCGCTCCCAAGGGGGAGACGGCACGGACGAGGGAGTTCGAGATGCCAGGTCGGTTCGCGGGCAGGACGCGGGTTGTCGAGGGAGTCGCGGTGGCGGTGGCCCTCGTGGGCGCAGCGGCGCTGGGGGCCGCACCGGTTGCTGCCGCGGACGCACCCGACCAGATCGTCAACGGCGGCTTCGACGACGGCCTCACCGGCTGGAACGCCTATCCGAGCCCCGCCGTGGTCGACGGCCGCGGCTGCGTGGACGTGCCGGCGGGCACCGGGGCCTACGGGGCCGGGATCAGCCAGCTCGTGCCGATGGTGGCCGGCGAGACCTACGAGCTGCGCCTCGACGCCCTCACCGAGCCGGCCAACGCGAGCAACGTGCGGGTCATCGTGCAGGGCGGGGCGGACATCAACTACGAGCAGTTCCTCCCCGCCGTCAAGGTGCCACTGACCCCCGACCCGCAGACCCTCACCTACACCTTCACCGCGGGCCGCGACTATCCGACCGCCGAGGTCGCGATCCAGCAGGACATCCCCAACACCACGGCATACCGGCTCTGCGTGGATGACGTCTCCCTCACCGGGGGTGCCGAGCCCGAGGTCTACCAGCCCGACACCGGCCCTGCGGTGCGGGTCAACCAGGTCGGCTATCTGCCCAACGGCCCGAAGGGGGCCACGGTCGTCACCGATGCCACCACCTCGCTGCGGTGGATGCTGCGCGACCGATCAGGGACAACGGTCAAGAGCGGGCGCACCTCGCCTGCCGGCGTGGCGTCCAGCGCCGGCGTCAACGTCCACACCATCGACTTCGGCTCCTACCGTGGCAGCGGCAGCGGCTTCACCCTCACCGTCGGCGACCAGACCAGCCACCGATTCGCGATCCGGCCGTACGTCTACGGTCCGCTGCGCCAGCAGACCAAAACCTTCTACTACACCAACAGGAGCGGCATCGCCATCGACGACGCCCTGGCGCCGGGCTACGGCCGCGAGGCCGGCCACGTCGGGGAGTCCCCCAACCAGGGCGACACCGCCGTCCCGTGCCAGGACCTCACCGACGACTCCCAGAAGCTGTATGCCGAGCCGTGGACCTGCGAGGGCACCCGGGACGTGAGCGGCGGCTGGTACGACGCCGGCGACCACGGCAAGTACGTCGTCAACGGCGGGATCTCGGTCGCCCAGCTGCTCATGGAGTTCGAGCGCACCCGCACCGGCGCCACCTCGGCCTGGGGCTACCGCGACGGCACCCTGGCCATCCCGGAGAACGACAACGGGGTGCCGGACCTGCTCGACGAAGCCCGATGGGAGCTGGAGTGGATGCTCAAGATGCAGGTGCCGGCCGGCGAGCCCGATGCCGGCATGGTCTTCCACAAGGTCGCCGACGTCGACTGGACCGGGCTGCCGATGGTCCCGGCATCCGACCCGATGAAGCGCGTGCTCTACCGCCCGTCCACGGCCGCCACGCTCAACCTCGCGGCGACGGCAGCCCAGGGCTCGCGCCTCTTCATGCGCTACGACCGCGCCTTCGCCAAGGAGCTGCTGGCCGCCTCCCGCACGGCCTACGCCGCCGCCCAGGCCACCCCCGACCGGTACGCCCCAGCACCCGACGGCGCGCTCGACCCCAACCCCGGCAGCGGGCCGTATGACGACGACGACGTCAGCGACGAGTTCTACTGGGCTGCAGCCGAGCTCTACCTCACCACGCGGCAGACGGCCTATCGGAACGACGTGATGGCCTCACCGCACCACACCGCTGAGGTCTTCACCGACGGGGGCTTCGACTGGGGGCACGTCGCCGCCCTCGGGCGCCTCGACCTCGCCACCGTCCGGAGCCGCCTGCCCGACCGCAAGCGCGTGAAGACCTCCGTCATCAAGGCCGCGAACTCCTACCTCAGCACCGAGCAGGCCGAGCCGTTCGGGCAGCCCTACGCCCCGGCGTCCGGCGACTGGGCCTGGGGCTCGAACTCGGCCGTGCTCAACAACATCCAAGTGATCGGCACCGCCTACGACCTCACCCACCGGTCAAAGTACGCCGACGGCGTCCTGAGCGGGCTCGACTACGTCTTCGGGCGCAACGCCCTGAACATCTCGTACGTCACCGGCTACGGCACGGTCTACTCCCAGCACCAGCACAGCAGGTGGTATGCCGCGTCGCTCGACCCGTCGCTGCCCCGTCCCCCGGACGGCACGGTCGCCGGTGGCCCGAACTCCACCACGCTCAGCACCGGCGACCCGGTGTCGGCCGCCAACCTCGGCGGGTGCGTCGACCAGTTCTGCTACATCGACGACATCGGCTCGTGGTCGACCAACGAGATCACGATCAACTGGAACGCCTCGCTCTCGTGGGCCTCGGGAATCGAGGCGGACCTAGCGCGGCGCGACTGAGGGCAGCGCGCCGCCACCCCTGAACGCAGCCTCCGCGCACGCAGCCACAACCGCCCGTCGAACCCCCGACGCTCAGGGGTGGCGTGTCCCAGGGGCCAACCACCGGTCAGCCGGGGACCAGCCACTGGAGCACGGTCACCAGACCGATCAGCCCACAAGCGACGAACGCCGCGGCGGCGATCCACGCGATCACCTGCGCGGCATCCATGCCTCCCCCGTTGCCGTCGACGCCTCCCTCGCCGTCGCCCTCGTCGGCGCCGTCCGGAGGCGCCGTCTCACCCGGGGACCGGCCTCGCTCCACCTCGTCGAGGGTGGCGTCCGCGGCCCGGGCGCGCTCGCGCAGCGCCTTGAGCCGCGCCGACTGCGGGTCTGCGCGCACCGACGCCGGCAGCGAGCGCCACATCGTCGGGAAGTCGTCACGCGTGCGCTCGCGCCACGCCGCGACGGCCTGGTCGACGTCAGGGCCCTTGGCGCCACCGGCGAACCACACCGCCCCGGCAGCCGGCAGGTCGCCCATGCCGTGCAGGACCTCGCCGAGGAGAGCGAGGGCGTCGGGGTCCCACTGCGCCTCGAGGTGGCTCTCGAGGAGGTCGCGGGCGCGCCACGGAGCACCCTCCTCGACCGCAGCGCGGGCTCGCTCGACCCGCGCACTCTCGGACATCCCGCTCACCCGGCGACCTCCATTCCCTGACGAACCCGGTAGATGACGAAGCCTCCCAGAACCGTGCCCATCGCGAGCACCGTGACACCCATCGATGAGATGGCGGTCGCGCTCGCCAGGCAGAGCGCGGACACCACGACCGCGGGGATGGTGCCGGCCAGGGTGTTGTGCCCGCCGAGCGTGTGCAGAGCCGAGATCGTCAGCACGACCACCGAGATCGCCACGGCCAACGCCAATGCCACCACCCTGGAGCCCACCGCGGCCTCTCCCTCGATGACGTCCACGGCGGCGGCCAGCGCCGAGCCCACCGCCGCGACCGACGCGAAGATCGGCAGGTGCCCATAGCCGAAGACCCATGTGGCCACAGGGTTCTCGAGGATCACCGCGTGCTCGCGGGAGAAGTAGACCCACCACAACGAGAAGACGATGAGGAGCCCGCCGAGCACCAGCGGAGCCATCTCCCAGGTGAGCCCGCCCCCGGATGCCGGCTCCGCGGCATACGGGGCGGTGTGCCCACCGGAGCCCTCCGCCTCGGTGGCCGACATGGCCCCCTGGATGGCCTGGACCGACGAGAGGATCACCTCACCGAGCACGATGATCGTCAGCAGGCCGTAGCGCTCGGCGATGTGGTGGGGGTGGAAGGGGGTGGGTCCGCCACGGCGCTCGGCGAACACCGGCACACTCAGCTCGAGGGCCACGAGGGCGAGGAAGGTCCACGCCACCGCGCCGTCGGGCACCCACAGCCTGGCGATCCACAGCACCTGCACGGCGGCGATCCCGACGGCGTAGGAGAGGGCCGTGCGCCGTCGCTCCGGATGGCCCTGTGCCGCCCGCCACCAGAGCCCGACCATCGCGAACCGCATGGTCGCGTAACCGAGGACCACGACGGTGGACTGCCCGTCGGCGAAGATGTCCGGCACCCCGGCCGCGAGGAACAAGGCGCCGGCCATGATGACGAAGGTCAGCACCCGGAACCCGACGTCGTCGTTGTCGTACGCCGACGCGAACCACGTGTAGTTCATCCAGGCCCACCAGATCGCGAACCAGGTGAGGGAGTAGCCGATCACCGTGTCGTAGTGGCCCACCGCCAGGCCGTGGTGCAGCTCACCGGCGTTGCTCGCGATCGCGACCACGAAGACGAGGTCGAACAGCAGCTCCAGGGGGGTTGCCGCTCGGCCCTGCTCATGGCTGTCCCGTGGGGTCACCGGGCGCCGCAGCGCCACGGGAATGATGCTCACAGGGGTGAGTATGCCGCGCCGCACGCCGGCCGTGCGGCAGCCATCGCGGCGGCGCGCGGTCCCCGTCAGGTGCGGCGCAGACGGGCCACCCGCAGCAGCGCCGTGCCCAGCCCGAGCAGCGTCAGCCCGACCAGGAGCATCCGAGCCAGGTAGGCGCCGGTCTGGGCCAACCAGCCCGGGTCGGGCACGGGCACGGTGAGGCTGGCGTCATCGGTGTCCCCGCAGTCCGGGCAGGCCACCGGCTGGCCACCCGAGGCCGTGGCGACGTTGACGACCTCGGTGCCGGGGTCGGCGTCCACCGTCGTCTCGATGACCAGCGGCGAGGTGGAGTCGTCGGCGACGACCGTCTCGGGGTACTGGCAGGTCACGGTGGCGCCGAGCGCCCCGCAGCTCCAGCCACCCCCGGAGGCCCCGACGTAGGTCAGTCCCTCGGGCAGGGAGTCCGTGACGACGATCGGCGCCGTCGTGTCGTTCGGACCGAGGTTGGTCACCACGATCGTGAACGTGCCGGACCCTTCGGACTGGCCGGTGAGCTCCTTGTCGATCTCCAGCCGGGACAGCGCGGCCACCGGTGCCGGGTCGGTGGCGCTGTTGTTCTCGGGATCGAGGTCCTCGGCCGGTGAGGAGACCGCGGCGGTGTTGACCACCTGCGGGTAGGCCGAGGGCTCCACGCTGGTCACGAGCGAGATGGCGCGGGTGCCCCCCACGGGGATGCCGACGCGCGAGGTGCAGGTGACGACGGAGCCGGCCTCACCGCAGGACCACCCGGTGCCGGTCGCCGAGACGAAGCCCAGCTCCTGCGGGAGGGCGTCGACGATGGTGACCGGGCCCGGGTCGGCGGTCGGCCCGGCGTTGGTCACGTCGAGGGTCCAGGTGGCGTCCTGACCCACGGTGAGATCGCCCTGGTGCGACTTCTGGATCTGGAGGTCCACCTGCGCGGGCACCCGCACGGCGTCGGTGGCGCTGTTGTCACTCTCGTCGGTGTCGGGGGTCCGGGCGTCGACCGTCGCGGTGTTGCGCACCACCGGGAAGGCCTCCGGGCCCACGGTCACGACGAGGGTGAGGTCCCCCGCTCCGGTGCCCGGCGCCAGGGGGTCGGCGAGCGCGCACGTCACGACCTGCTCGGCGGCGGCGCAGGACCATCCGTCGCCGGTGGCAGACACGTAGGTCAGGCCGGCGGGCAGGTCGTCGGTGACCACGACCTGCGAGGCCTGCGAAGGGCCTGCGTTGGCCACCCCCACCGTGAACGTCAGGTCGTCGCCGACCTGCGCCGTGCCGGTGTGGCTCTTGGTCACCGAGAGGTCGGCGACCGCGACCACCGGGAGGCGGTCGGTGTCGGTGTTGTTGTCGGTGTCGGGGTCAGGAGTGGGCGAGGTGACCGTGGCGGTGTTGGTGTAGGTGCCCGGAGCCGCGCCGGCCGCGATGGCCACGGTCATGACCAGCGGCCGGGCCGCACCTCCGGCGGCGAGAGCCGACCCGGTGCTGTCCTCGCACTGCACGAGCTGCGGGTCGGCGGCATCCGGGGTGCACGCCCAGGGAGCCGCCGAGGAGACGAAGGCCAGGCCGACCGGGAGGGTGTCGGTGACGGTGAGGGTGCCCTGGGCGTCGGACGGGCCGTCGTTGGCCACCGCGATGGTGAACGTGGCCGTGGCCCCGGCCTGTGCGGGCCCGCGGCCCTCGTGGGTCTTGATGAGCATTAGGTCCGTGCTCGCCGCGACCTCCACCTCGGAGGATGCCGTGTTGTCGGCCGGGTCGTCACCCGGTGTCGTGGTCGACACCGAGACCGTGTTGGTCAGCACCGTGCCGGCCGGCACGCTGGGGGCCACGCGAGCCACCACCCGGATGACGCTGGTCGTGGGGTCCTCGGGTGGGGTGGTCGCGGCCAGGGTGGGCAGGGTGCACAGGACCGCCCGTCCCGTTGCGGTGCACGACCAGCCCTCACCGCTCGGCGGGGTGACCGACACCGCGGTCGTCCCCGGAGGCAGCGTGTCACGCACGACGACGCGGTCGGCGTCCGAGGGCCCGTTGTTGGTCACGGCCACGTCGAAGGCGACGGTCTCGCCCGCCGTCACGACGCCGTCCCCCACGGTCTCCTTCGTGACGGCGATGTCGACGTCGTCGACGACCGGCGCGGAGTCGACGTCGGTGTTGTTGCCGGGCAGCGGGTCCGGGCGCGAGCCGGAGACGTCGGCGGTGTTGACGATGGTGCCGGGCCCGCTGGAGGGCAGGACGCGCACCGTGAGGGTGATCAGCGGGGCGTCCTCACCGGACGCGAGCGCGTCCTCGCGCAGGCAAGTGACCAGCGCGTCGCTCTCGGTGCAGTCCCAGCCGTCACCGGTGGCCGAGACGTAGGTCGTCCCCTCCGGCACCGCGTCGGTCACGGTGATCGTGCCCGGCGTGCTGGACGGCCCGGCGTTGGTCACCAGGAGGGTCCAGGGGAAGGTCTCGCCGGCCACCGCGGTGCCGTCGTGGGACTTGGTCATCCGCAGGTCGACGAGCGCGTCGACGCCGGTGTCGTCGTCGTCGGTGTTGTTCGAGAGGTTCGGGTCCGGTGTCGGGGAGGCGACCTCGGCGGTGTTGGTGATCGGGTCGGTGCCCTGGTCCTCGTCGATGTCCACTCGGACCCTCACGCTCGCCTGCTCCCCCGCGGCAAGGCCTCCGCCGAGGTCGCAGGTCAGGTCCTGGCCGTCGGCCGAGCAGGCCCACGCACCCTCGAGGTCGGTCGACCCGGCATACGTCAGGCCGCCGGGGAGGGTGTCGGTGATGCGCACGGTCGGCGCGGCGTCGGACGGTCCGGCGTTGGAGACGACCAGGTCGTAGATCCCCTCGGCCCCGGCGACGAACGGACCGCGGTGGGTCTTCTCGATGGACAGGTCGGCACTGGTGACCAACGTGGTGGGGTCGGCGTCGGTGTTGTTGGAGAGGTCAGGGTCCAGGGTGCCGCCACTGACCTCCGCGGTGTTGACGATGGTTCCCGTCGCACCGGAGTCGACATCGGCGACCACGGTGATCTGGGGAGCCGCACCGAGGGGCAGCGTCGTGGTGCGCGTGCAGGTCACGACCTGACCCGCAGCGCCGCACGACCAGCCGTCGCCGGTGGCCGAGACGAAGGCGACGTCGTCGGGAAGGGTGTCGGTGACCACGGTGTCCGGCGCCCCGACCGACGGGCCGTCGTTGACGACGTCGACGGTCCAGGTGACCCGGTCGCCGGCGACCGGGTCGAGGGCGTGCGCCTTGGTGACCGCGAGGTCGGCCTCCGTCGACACGGTCGCGGTGTCACTGTCGGTGTCGTTGTCCGGCTCGGGGTCGTAGGTGCGTCCCTCGACGCTCGCGGTGTTGGTGAGCTCGGTGCCGGATGCCGTGTCGGCCGGCACGTCGACCAGCACCGCGATGACGGGGAGCGAGTCACCCGAGGCGAGCGACTCCGCTGCCGCGAGCCGGGTGCACTCGATCTCGCTGCCGTCGACGGCGCAGGACCACCCCTCGCCGGTGGCCGAGACGAGGGAGACCCCGGCCGGCAGGGTGTCCGCGACGGTGAACGGGCCGACGGCCGCGTCGACCCCGTTGTTGTTCACCTCCACCTGCCACATCGCCTCGGACCCCGCGACCACCGGGTCGGTGTGGGTCTTGACGACCTCCAGGTCCGCGGAGTCGATCCGGGTCTGCGCCGTGGCGGCCGGACCGGCATACGGACCGTCGGCGTTGCCCGCCGCGCCCGACTCGTCGACGCCGTCCCCAGTCGCTGTGTTGACGTGCGCCGTCTGCGACCCCACACCCGGGTCGTCGACCACCGTCTCGCCGGCCGCGGCGTGGAAGGTCACCACGACCGACTCACCCGGCCCGATCGACCCGACGTCGGTCCACCGCAGCAACCGCAGCGCGCCGCGCGGCTCGGTCTGCTGAGGGCCGCCCCCAGCGACCACGACGGTCGCCGTCCCCGCGACGTAGCGCCATCCGGGGGGAAGGGTGTCGGTGACGTCGACCCCGAAGGCGCGGGCGCCGCCGGTGTTGGTGATGGTGACCCGCCACGTGAACGGCTCACCGATGTAGGCCGGCGAGGGGTCGACCGCCGTCTTGCTCGCCTCGAGCCGCGGGAACTGCGGGGTGACGCTCGCGCTCGCCTCCAGTCCCTGGTCGTAGACGCGGCCGCCGCTCGGGAGCCCCTCGTAGCTCTCCAGGGTGGCCGTGTTGACGAGCGCGGCCGCGCCGAGGTCGGCCGACGGGGCGAGGGTGGCGCTGTAGCGCAGCACCTGGGTCTGCCCGGGTGCCAGAGGCCCGGGGAGGTCGGCAGCGTCCCATGTGATCGTGCCGCCGCCAGTGACGGGGTCCGCCCCGGCGAGCTCCCCACCGGAGGTGACCGAGCCCGGGTCGACGACGACCCCCACCGGCACCTCGTCGACGACCACCCCGTCGTAGGCGCTGCTCACGGTGGGGCCGCTCGCGTTGGCGAGGGTGAGGGAGTAGGTGAAGCGGTCGGTGACGTCGGGCGTGGGGTCACTGACAACCTTGGCGATGCTCGCGTCGGGCTCCAGCACGGTGGCGGTCGCCGTGCCCGGCTCGCCCTCGCGGTCGAAGGTGAACGCGGCGTCGGTCGGGGTCCGACCGTCGCTCGTGTTCCACGCGGCGTGCGCGGTGTTGGTGACCGCCCGACCCGCGACGTTGACCGCGTCATCGGCGATCCGCCCGCTGTAGCGCACGATGAGGATGCGAGCGTCGTCCGAGGCCTCGACGTCGCCGCGCAGGAACCCGTAGAGCGTGGAGCCGTCCGGTTGCGGCACGGCGGGCAGCACGGTGCCCCCACCGTCGCCGCACGAGCCGCCGGGCGTCCCGAGGATGACGCACCGGATCGACTCGAGGCGCACGTCGTCGATGCCCGCCGGGATGCGGTCGATGACCGAGGCGTCGTAGAAGACCGTGTCCTGCAGGGCGCCGGTGGTCACCGTCCACGTCAGCCGCTCCCCGATCGTCGCTGCACCAGGTGTGACGGCCTTCTGCAGGCCCGCGCCCCGCACCGTGACCGTCGTGGCGGCGGTCGCGTCGTAGGTGCGCTCCACCGGGTTGTCCGGGGCCAGCGGGTCGGTCTTCGCATCGTCCAGGGAGCTGCCGGTCAGCTGGGCGGTGTTGGTGTATACCGTTCCGGCCACCGAGTCCTCAGGGAGGCTCGCCGTGTAGGTGAGCACGACCTGCTCACCGGGGGCGACATCCTCCAGGGGCCACACCAGCCGGGTACTCCCCGCCGGGCAGCCATTGCTGCCGTCCCCCGGAACGGGCGGCTGCCCGGCATCCGGTCCGTAGGCCTGGAAGGTCAGGCCCGCCGGCAGACAGTCGACGACGAACGCGTCGTGCAGGGGCGGCCGGTTGGTGGAGGTGCCGTCGGCGTTCTGGTTACGGGCGGTCAGCGTGTAGGTCACCACCGAACCGCCGGGGACGGGCGCGGTGGCGTCGCTCACCTTGGTCAGGCTCGGGAGCGGCTGGCGGATGTTGGCGGTGAACGTCGCGACGACCCCGGGGAGGGGGGAGCCTCCCGGGTTCTCCAGGCTCTCGAAGCGAGCGGCGTTCTGTCGGCCCACGGCGTTCTCTGCGGTGGTCAGCGCGTCGCCGGTCACCCGGGTGGTCAGCACGACCTCGAACCGCTGGTCGAGGTCGGTGTCGTTGGCGTAGACCGCGCCGAAGTCGACCTGCCCGGTGTCAGGCACCAGGGTCACCCCGGCGGGCGCCGGAGCGGTTGCCGGGGCTGCCGCATCGGGGTGGAACTCCAGGACGGGCGGCGGGGCGTCGATGACGATGCCCGCCGGCAGGCTGTCGCCGAGCAGGCCCTCGTAGATCTCGCTGCGCGCCGGGACCGTCACGGAGTAGCGGTAGGTGAGGGACTCACCGATCGTGGCCTGACCGCCCCCGTCGTTGTTGGTCTCGGTGACCGAGGACGTCGCCGCCTTGGCGACGACCGGGCCCCGGACCCGTACCGACGAGTCGTCGCGCGCCACCGGCGCGGTCTGCTGGTCGGCGGGGACCGTGCTGTCGACGTTCTCCTGCGGGAAGAGGGTCGTCACGGTGTCGGCGACGTTCGTGCCCTGCTGGTAGCTGCGGACGTGAGCGGTGTCGGCGTACAGCGTGGACACCCCGGCGGGGTCTGGGATGGTGAGGTCGTAGAGGATCCCGACCGACTCACTCGGAGCGATCTCCTCTGCGGCATCGTCGCCGGTCAGCGACCAGGTCACCCTCAGCAGGCTGAGCGCTTCCGAGCCGGAGAACGTCGGGTGAGCGGGATCGCCGGGGTCCGTGCAGGCGGTCGTGGGGGCGCTCGCGACACCGGGGTCGACGCGCACGTCGGACACCGCCGAGCAGTCCAGCCCCGCGGGGAGCACGTCCCAGATGTCCAGGCCACCGACCGGGGTGCTGTCTGCTGCCCCGGCGGTGCCGGCGTGGGTGACGTCGATGCGAAAGGTCGCGACCGAGCCACCGATGACCTCGACGCCGTCGACGTTCGAGCCGGGGCCGTTCGGACCGTTGCCCGGGTCGTCGACGGCCTCGACCCCCTTGACCACCGACAGCGGAGGGGGCGGGAGGAGGACGAGCGGGACGTTGTCGCGATAGGAGGTGCTCTGGCCGAGGGTGTCCTCGAAGGAGAGCTTCAGGAGGTTCTGTCGGGTCTCGGCGGCGGGCCCCGGGGCGGCTGCGACCACCTCGGCCTGGAAGACGACCTCGAGCACCGCGCCCTGGAGCACGTAGCGCCCACCGGGTGCGTCGACCCCGAGGTCGAGGACCACCGAGCTCGGACCGTCCGACGCCACGTCGTAGGGCACGTCGTTGGCCGAGGTGGCCGTCAGCGAGCCCGCGACCACGGTGAAGCCATCCGGCAGGAAGTCGGCCGCCCTGGCGTTGCGGGTCTGGGTGGCGCCACTGAAGTCGACGCGGAGTGCGAAGCAGGCCCGGTCCCCCTCCCGGAACGCGGTCTCCCCCGGGGCGAAGTCACCGGGGGCGCCGTAGTCCGCCGCATCGGTCGAGCACGTCCCGCCCGACTGGGACCGGGGCAGCACCGTCTTGTCGATCGACGCACCCCCCGACGTGAGGGTCGCCGAGGAGTCGTCGAGGACGGTGGCCTCGCCGCTCTCACCGGTGTCGTCGATCGGGGTCGTGGTGGCGATCAGGGCGACGCGGTTGGTGAAGGAGTCACCCACGGAGGTCGGCTCGCCGTCGATCGGTCCCCCGAGGTAGCGGTTGAGCATCCGGGCGGAGTAGCCGATCGTCAGGGACCCGCTGGCCGGGACGTCGAGCGGGGCGAAGACGACGGTGAAGGTGCCGTCGTCGTTCTGCGTCACGCTCTCGTAGGGCGAGGAGGGCACCGTGGCCACCGACCCGTCGCACGCGCTGGGGCTGCCGGGGCCGTAGTTGGTGCCGGGCCCGGCAAGAGGGCAGAGGCCGTAGGGCAGGGTGTCGGTCACGACGATGCCGGATGCCGAGGCGTACTCGCTCGCGTCGATGACCACCGTGTAGTCCGCGACCTCACCCGCCGTGAACCCGGTGGGATCCACGGACTTGCGCATCCGCAGGTCCTCCAGGCTCACGGTCGCCGTCGTGGAGATCGTGCCCTCCGCCGGGGTGCCGGGGGCCACCGGCCCGTCGTACCGCCCCGTGACGCTCGCCGTGTTGGTCGCGCCCTGCTCCGTGGCACCCTCCCGCGTCGAGGCTCCGGTGTTGTTGTCGAGGTTGGCGCTCTGCTCCCCCGACTCCGGGTCCGGCGCCGTGCCGGTCCACGCCGCGTTGGCCTGCAGGGGCACGCCCGCGGCATACCGCGCCACCGTCTCGCCACCCGGTGCGAGGTCGTCGATGGTCCACTGCAGCCGTGTGTAGGTGCCCGGCGGGTAGGTGGTGCCACCCAGCGGTGGGGGGTCCTGCACCGTCTCCACCGAGTCCGGGGCCACGCACCCCGCCACGGCGGGCGTCTGGTCCAGCGACGGCGCACCCGGGAACTCGGGCCCGGCCGAGAAGTCCTCACCACCGCACCCGAGGAACTCCAGCTGCGCGGGGGAGGTAGTCGGTCACGACCAGACCCGAGCTGCCACCGGCATCCGCCGCCCGAACGGTCAGCGCGTAGACGGTGGGGTGGTCGTGCACGCCGCGGAGCAGCTCACCCTCGGGGCTGGGCTCGGACTTGCTGATGTCGACGGCCGAGGTCGTCGTGGTGGCAGCGTCGGCCGCGGTCTCGGTGAAGCTGTCGGGGCGCACTGCGCCGGTCTCGTCGAACTCGGGCGACAGGAACGGGTCGTCGCTCGCGTAGGCGGTGGCCTGGTTCGGGACCGGGGTGCCGACGGGGTAGTTATCAGGGTCGGGCAGCGCCTGGAAGGTCAGGGTGACCGAGGAGTTCACCGTGAGGTCGGCGACGCTGGTCCAGGTCAGGACGGTGCTGGAGCCGGAGGTCGCCACCTCCGGCTCCCCGAAACGGGTCGGGTCGGTGGACCCGGGCACGTAGGTCACCCCCGGCGGGAGAGCGTCGCGCAGCGACAGGTTCCACTCGTTGACGGCGTCGGGGTTGCTGGAGGGGTTGGTCGCCCTGAGCGTGTAGGTGATCGGCTCACCGGCGCGCACCGTGGCGGGCGCGGACTTGTCCAGCACGAAGCCGGGAGCGGCCGCGGCGGGGGTCAGGGGCAGCACGATGCAGGACAGGAGCACAGCGAGGATCGCGGTGAGGCCGGCCCCCACCCGTCGCTCCACGCGTGCACGACCCATCGGACTCCACCTTCGCCACGACCCACGCCTGCCGCAAAAACCCTAGTGGAGGCCGCGCCTCGGGAGGAGCGGCAGGACGGACCTTTGACAGGGCCACCGACGCACGGGCGGCCGGGCCCGGCGACGGCATCCGCTCCCAGGGCGGGACGCCGGGCCGGGTCTCGGCCTGTTCCGACGGAAATTACGATTCGCTTGCGCGTGTTACCGATGGGTAGCAGACTGGTAAGCAAGCGCTCACTCGTTCACTGGAGGTACCCGCCATGGGCCACTACAAGAGCAACCTTCGCGACATCGAGTTCAACCTCTTCGAGGTGCTCGGTCGCGGCGAGGTGCTGGGCACCGGCCCCTATGCCGAGCTGGACGCCGACACCGCCCGCGAGATGCTCCGCGAGGTCGCTCGCCTGTCCGAGCACGAGCTCGCCGAGTCCTTCGAGGACGCCGACCGCCACCCGCCGGTCTACGACCCGACCACCCAGTCCGTGACGATGCCCGAGTCGTTCAAGAAGTCGTTCGACGCCTACCGCGAGAGTGGGTTCTGGGCCATCGACATCCAGGCCGAGCTCGGTGGCACCGTGGCCCCGCCCAGCCTGCGCTGGGGCGTCAACGAGATGCTCCTGGGCTCCAACCCGGCGGCGGCGATGTTCGCCGCGTCCTACGGTTTCGCCAAGCTGCTCTACGCCCTCGGCAACGACGAGCAGAAGAAGCTCGCCCAGCTGATCGTCGACCGGGGCTGGCACTGCACCATGGTGCTCACCGAGCCGGATGCCGGCTCCGACGTGGGGGCCGGGCGCACCAAGGCCGTGCAGAACGACGACGGCACGTGGACCCTGACTGGTGTCAAGCGGTTCATCACCAGCGCCGAGTCCGACATGGTCGACAACGTCGTGCACTTCGTGCTGGCCCGCCCCGAGGGGGCCGGTCCCGGCACGAAGGGCCTCTCGCTGTTCATCCTCACGAAGTACGCCGTCGACCTCGAGACGGGCGAGCTCGGCGAGCGCAACGGCGTCTACGTCACCAACCTCGAGAAGAAGATGGGGCTGAAGGTCTCCACGACCTGCGAGCTGACCTTCGGCGGCGAGCAGCCCGCCGTCGGCACCCTGTTGGGCGACACCCACAACGGCATCGCCCAGATGTTCCACGTCATCGAGAACGCCCGGATGATGGTCGGCACCAAGGCCATCGCCACCCTGTCCACCGGCTACCTCAACGCCCTCGAGTACGCCAAGGTGCGGGTGCAGGGCGCGGACCTCACCCAGATGACCGACAAGAGCGCACCGCGGGTCACGATCACCCACCACCCCGACGTGCGCCGCTCGCTGATGCTCCAGAAGGCGTATTCCGAGGGCTTGCGCGGCCTGGTGCTCTACACCGCCAGCCAGCAGGACATCGTCGACCAGCACGTGCTGAGCACCGGCTCCGAGGAGTTCGAGCCCGGCTCGGCCGCCGACGTCGCGAACCGCGTCAACGACCTGCTGCTGCCCCTGGTCAAGGGCCTGGGCTCGGAGCGGGCCTGGACCATCCTGGGCACCGAGTCGCTCCAGACCTTCGGTGGGTCCGGCTTCCTCCAGGACTACCCGGTCGAGCAGTACGTCCGCGACGCCAAGATCGACACGCTCTACGAGGGCACCACCGCCATCCAGGGCCTGGACTTCTTCTTCCGCAAGATCGTGCGCGACAAGGGCCAGGCGCTGACCCACGTGTCGAGCCAGATCCAGGAGTTCGCCAAGGGGCTCGGCGGCCACGAGGGCCGTCTCGACCGCGAGCGCGAGCTGCTTGGGCAGGCCCTCGAGGACGTGCAGGGCACGCTGGGCTTCATGGTCGGCGAGCTGATGAAGTCCGACCCTCGCCAGGGCGGCGACGTCGACAACCTCTACAAGGTCGGCCAGAACACCACCAGGCTGCTCCTCGGCGCCGGCGACCTGGTGGTCGGCTGGCTGCTGCTGCGCCAGGCCGACGTGGCGCTGGCCGCCCTCGAGGCCGGGGCGCACGGTAAGGACAAGGACTTCTACGAGGGCAAGGTCGCCGCCGCGCAGTTCTTCGCCCGCCAGGTGCTCCCCCGCCTCGGTGCCGACCGCGCGATGGCCGAGGCCACCGACAACGCCCTCATGGACGTGCCCGAGTCCGCGTTCTGACCCCACCCCGCTGACCGGCCCGACCTGCCCGGACCACCCGTCCGGCCGGTCACCCACCGACTCCGGGTCGGGCACCCTGCCAGGAGCGAGTGCCCGACCCGGCCCCACACGACGAAGGCCCACTCCGCGCCGGGGTGGGCCTTCTTCACCGGGTCGCTCAGCCGCCCATCCCGCCCCGGTCCACCTGACGGGCCGCCTGGGCTGCTACGGTGTCCGCGCCGTAGGGGGCGTCACCGGGCCTGCCGCCGCTGGAGTCGCGACGCTTGAGGAGGACGGCCATGGCGACGATGACGGCCGCGAGGACCCCGAGGAAGATCCAGAACCCCATGTCGTTCTCCTCCCGGTGGGTGGACCGACCAGTATGCCGTTCCGCGGTCCTTCTGCGTCGAAGTCGTCGGAGCGCTCAGAGGACGGCACCCGGGTTGAGGATGCCCTGCGGGTCCAGGGCGTCCTTGACCCGGCGGGTGAGGGCCATGACGTCCGGCCCGAGCTGCGTCGGCAGGAGGTCGCGCTTGAGCCGGCCCGTGCCGTGCTCCCCGGTGATCGTGCCACCGAGGGAGATGGCGGCCTCCATGACCGCGTCGAAGGCGGCGCGCGCCCGTTCCTCCGCCTCGGGGTCCCCCGGGGGGTAGACGATCGCGGGGTGGGTGTTGCCGTCTCCGGCGTGCGCGACGAGGGGGATCTCCACGGCATACCTCTCGGCGATCTCCTCGACCATCGCGAGCAGCGCGGGCAGCTGGGGGACGGGCACACCGACGTCCTCGGGCAGCACCGTCCCGCGCACGTCGATGGCGTCGAAGTGCAGCCGCCGAGCCCGCACGAACATCTCGCCCTCGTCGGGGTCGTCGGTCGAGAAGACCTCCTTGGACCCCGCGAGCTCGCACGCCTCCACCATCGTGGTGACCTCGTCGGCCCGCGCCGCGCCGGGTGCGTCGGACTGGATGATGAGGAGCGCGCCCGCGTCACGGTCCAGGCCCATCGGCTGGAAGTCCTCGACGGCGTTGATCGAGGCGCGGTCCATCAGCTCGACCATCGAGGCCCGCACGGTGCGCCCGAGCTCGATGACCGCCGCTGCCGCCGCGGCCACCGTCGGGAAGGTGGCGACGACGGTGGATCGGGGCGGTTGGGCCGGCACGAGGCGCAGGATCGCCCGGGTGACGACGCCCAGGGTGCCCTCGGAGCCGACGAAGAGCTTGAGGAGGGGGAGCCCGGCGACGTCCTTGATCCGCTTGCCGCCCAGGGTGATGAGGGTGCCGTCGGCGAGCACGACGTCGAGGCCGAGCACGTAGTCGGTCGTGACGCCGTACTTCACGCAGCACAGCCCACCGGCATTCGTGGCGATGTTGCCGCCGATCGAGCACATCTCGAACGAGCTGGGGTCGGGCGGGTACCAGAGGCCTTCGGCGCCGGCCGCCTGCTTGACCTCGACGTTGAGGGCGCCCGGCTCGACGACGGCGACCCGCGCCGCGGTGTCGATCTCGATGGCCCGCATCCGCTCCATGCTCAGCACGATGCCGCCGTCGACGGCGAGCGCTCCCCCGGACAGGCCGGAGCCGGAGCCCCGGGGGACCACGGGGATGCCGTGCGCGGTGGCCCAGCGCAGGGCCATCTGCACGTGCTCGGCGGTCCCCGCGCGGACGGCCGCGAGCGGCATCCCGGCGCTGGCGTCGTGGGTCCAGTCGAAGCGGTACTTCTCGAGCGAGTCGCCGTCGGTGACCACGACCCCCTCGGGCAGGGTCGCGATCAGCTCGTCCAGTGGTGCAGCATCCATTCCCCGATTCTCCCACTCGCCTCGAGTGCGGAAGTGGTCGCCAGAGCAACCACTTCCGCACTCGAGGCCAGGGGCTGGTCGAGGCCTGTGGAGAACTTCGCGGTCGCGGTCGCCGATCCGAGCACACTGCCGACCATGGAGACCTGGAGCGCGCGCGCCGCCGCGCAGGAGGGGGCGCTCTCCTGGCGGCAGCTCGCCGAACTCGAGGTGACGCGCGGCCTCGTGCGCAACAAGCTGGCCTCGGGGCGCTGGCGACAGCGCACCGAAGAAGTGCTCACGACCACCACGGGGCCCCTGTCGTTCGAGCAACGACTGTGGGTCGCCGTCCTGCACTGCGGACCGGATGCCGTGATCGGCGGACTCACCGCCGCCGGCCTCCAGGGCTTGCGCAACTGGCCGAGGGACGACGTGTGCGTCCTCGTGCCCAACGACGACTCCTTCGCCCCCGTCCCTGGGGTCACGACGTTCCGCACCCGGCGACCGTTGGCGCGGCTGCGGCATCCATCGCCCCTTCCCACGTGCTCGCTGGAGCCGGCCGTGTTGTTGTGGGCTGCGCACGAGCCGCACCCGAGGTCAGCCATGGGGGCGGTGGCCGCTGTCGTACAGCAGCGGCTCACCACGCCGGCACATCTCACGACGTGGCTCGACGCCCTGCGGCCGCTGCGGCGTGCGCCGGCGATTCGCCAGCTGCTGGGCGACATCTCGGGTGGGTCGCAGTCGTTGGCCGAGGTCGACGTGGTGCGGATGTGTCGCGACCACGGCCTGCAGCTGCCCGACCGCCAGGTCAGTCGCACGGACAGCGCGGGCGGGAACAGGTTCACCGACTGTGAGTGGCGCCTCGCCGACGGGCGCACGCTGATGCTGGAGGTCGACGGGTCCTTCCATCTCGACGTCGAGCACTACGAAGGCGACGTGCGGCGGTCACGGCGGCTGACCTCACCCACTCGGGCCGTCGTGAGGTGCACCGCCCAGGAGCTGCGGCGAGAGCCCTGGGTCCTGGCGGCCGACCTGCGGGCTCTTGGGGTCCCGGCCGCCCTTCACTCGCCGTGAGTGCGGAAGTGGCTCCCCCGGCGACCGCTTCCGCACTCAAGGCGAGGAGCGGCCGGGGGGTCAGAGGCGGCGGTCGGCCAGGACCGGGAAGGACTCGCGGTATGCCGTCGTGGCGGCGAGGTCGACCTCCACCGACAGCACCTCCTCGTCGGTGGCCGACGCCTCGGCCAGCACGTCGCCGGTGGCCGAGACGACCTGGCTCAGACCGCCCATCTCGTGGCCCGCGTGGGTCCCCGCGGTGTTGCACTGCACGACCACGCACTGGTTCTCCACCGCCCGCGCACGGCCCAGCAACGACCAGTGCCCCACCCGCGCCGCGGGCCAGGCCGCCGGCACGACGAACACCTCGGCCCCCGCCTCCACCTGGCGCCGGTAGAGCTCGGGGAACCGCAGGTCGTAGCAGGTGGAGATGCCGACGGGGACCCGCTCCCCGCCGCCTGCGGGCAACGGCGTGACGACCACGCCCGTGCCCGCCTCCATGAGCTTGGGCTCGCCGGCCCCGAAGCCGAAGCGGTGCACCTTGCGGTAGGTCGCGACCACACCGCCGTCGGCGTCGAACACGACCGAGGTGTTGGCGAGGTCGTTGCCATCGGGCCCGCGATCCGGCATCAGCTCCACGAGCGATCCGGCGTGCAACGTGACCCCGGCGGCGCGGGCGGCGTCGGACATGGCGGCGACCCACGGGCCGTCGAGCGGCTGGGCCTCGGGGCCCCACCGCCGGTAGTCGAAGCCCGTCGCGCCCCAGAGCTCGGGGAGCACGACGAGGTCATGGCCGGACTGGGCCGCGACGAGCCCGGCGACCCGGTCGACCCGGTGCTCGAAGGACTCCTCGTCACCGTAGGAGAGCTGGACGACCGCGATGCGCATGCTCACCATCCTGCCTTGAGTGCGGAAGTGGTCGCCAGGGCAACCACTTCCGCACTCGAGGCGAGGGGGTGGGGGGGTCAGAGCCGGTCGGCCTCCTCGCGCAACCGGGCGAGGTGCGCGTTGTAGGCCTTCAGCTCGGCGTCGCCGTCGCGGTCGGCCTGACGGTCCTTGCGGCGGGTCTCCTTCTGGTCGGTGCCGAACCACTGCACGGCGACGACGACGGCGAGCACCAGGGTGGGGAACTCCCCCACCGCCCAGGCAATCTGGCCGGCGCGCCCCTGGTCGTAGAGGAGGTCCGGGCCCCACGGGAGGTTGAGCTGCTCGAAGAAGCCGGGGGCCAGCAGGGTGTCGCTGCCGGCGAGCGCCACACCGAAGAAGGCGTGGAAGGAGATCGTCGCGAAGAGGACGACGAGGAGGATCGGCGGCGACCATCGCCGCGGCCCCGGGTCGATGCCGATGAGCACCCAGGTGAAGAGGTAGCCGGTGAGCAGGAAGTGGCCCATCATCAGCAGGTGGCCCGTGTGCGTCACGAGCGCGACCTCGAAGAGCCCGGACCAGTAGAACGCCGCGAGGCTGAAGAAGAACAGGGATGCCGCCACCACCGGGTTCGAGATGACCCCCATCGCCCGCGAGTGCACGACCTGGAGGATCAGCTCGCGCGGCCCCCAGGTGCGGTCCTTGCGGGCGGGCAGCGCCCGCAGCGCGAGGGTGATCGGCGCCCCGGGCACGAGGAGCAGCGGCACCGTCATCGCCACGACCATGTGCATCACCATGTGCACCGAGAAGAGCACCCGGCCCCAGATGCCCGGAGCACCACTCGTGGCGTAGACGAACAGCGCCCAGCCCAGCACCCAGCAGATCGTGCGCAGGACGGGCCACGCGTCGCCGCGACGGTGGAGGCGCACCACCCCGGCGAGGTACAGCCCGACCGCGATGACGGCGACGCCGAGGAACAGCCACTCGACCCGCCACGCGGTGATCCAGTCCGCTCCCGAGATCGGCCCGGGGTCGGGGAAGCCGGTGAGCTCGAGCACGCGAGAGGGGTCGGGCAGGGCATCGGGCACGGGCGGGATGCTGCGGGCGAGCACCGCGGCCATGCCGGTCGCCGCACCCATGACGACGAGCTCGCCGGCGGCCAGGCGCGCGAACGCCCGACCATCGGACGGGTCGGCCCCCAGCCTGGTCACGATGTTGCGGCGGTGCAGCCAGCCGAAGACGCCCAGGATCGTGATCGCAAGGGTCTTGAGGAGCACGACCACGCCGTATGCCGTGGCCAGCCCGGCGAGCGACCCGACGCGGATCCACGCCTGTTGGACGCCGGAGAGCGCCACGAGGGCGAAGCACCACCCGGCGAGCACGGAGAAGCGCGCCACGCTCGCGCCGAGGTCCCTCCCGAGAGTGGACCGAAGCACCACGAGCGCGATCAGCCCGCCGACCCAGGGGACCACGCCGAGGAGATGCACGAGGAGGGCGTTGACGGCATCCTCATGGCTGGCGGACCCCGCGGCGTGACCGGTCAGCGACTGCAGGAGCACGCCGGAGAGCCCGATGATGGCCAGCCAGGCCATGGGGGCCCGCGCAGTGGTGAACCGCGCCGCCACCGCGACCACCAGTGCCGTCGCTGCGCTGAGCAGCAGGACCCTCGTCGTCTCGAGGGTCCAGACGAAGGTGGTGAACTGCGAGAGCAGACCCGGCTCGGTGAGCGGGGTGCCGGCGAGGTCGGCGAACCCGAGGAGCAGCTCGAGGAAGGCGGCGGTCGCCCAGATCGCTGCAGCGGACGCGGCATACCGCACGGCCAGTGAGCGACGGTGGGTGCTCGTGCGCTCGGGGACCACGAAGGCCGCGAGGATCAGCAGGCCGACGGTGGCGCTCGAGGCGATCGTGCCGACCATCGAGGCCACGGGCACCCCCCACCGCACGAGCGGGCCGGGGTCCGAGAGCGCCAGCGGGGCCAGCGCCCCGGTGATCACGGCCGCGACCGCGACGCCGACCAGTCCGGTGGCGATGGTCGTGCCGACGGGGCGGACCAGCCGCGAGCTCGTCGGGGTGGTCATGTCTCCAGCGTAGGTACTGTGGGCGCATGTCACTGCACCCCCCGGCCCCTGAAGAGCTGGGTGAGCTCGTCGAGGCCTACGCCCAGACCGTGCGCAGCGTCATCGATCTCGCCCGCACCCTGCGCCCCGGCGATGCCGAGCGGCCGACCGACTGCCCCGGGTGGACCGTGGCCGACCAGGTCGCCCACGTCGTCGGCGGCGAGGCGATGGCGGCCGGCGAGGACGACCCCGACATCGACGTCAGCGACCTCGGCCACGTGCGCCACGCATTCGGCGCCCGCCACGAGAAGGCCGTCGAGGCCAGGCGCGGGCGCCACCTCGACGAGGTGGTCGAGGAGCTGGAGGAGCGCCTCGAGGAGCGGCTGGCCTTCTACCGCAGCGAGGGCACCGAGGTCGACACCCCGGTCCTCGGCCCGTTCGGCGCCACCACGGTGGGCGACCTGCTCGCCCTGCGCACCTTCGACATCTGGGTGCACGAGCAGGACATCCGCGAGGCGCTCGGTCGACCCGGCGGCCTGGACACGCCCGCTGCGGCGCTCTCGGTGAGCCGGGTCTTCGCCGCCGTGCCGCGCATCGTGGCCCGCACCGCCCAGGTGCCCGCTGGGCACGCCATCGTCCTCGACCTCACCGGTCCCACCGTGGGCAGGGTCGGCGCGCGGGTGGAGGAGCAGGACGGCCGGCCGGTCGGCATCCCTCTCTTCGCCGGCGGGCAGGAGGAACACCCCGACGTGGTGACCACCTCGCTGACCATGTCGACCCGGGTCGCGATGCGCCTGGCGGCCGGGCGGGGTGAGCGGGCCGACCTGCACGTCGTCGTCCAGGGGGACGAGCAGGTCGCGGCGCGCGTGCTCGACGCCCTGGCGATGACGCCCTGACCCTCGACAGCCCGGGCTGCTGCGACCGGGCTGGGGATGGCGTCCGCACCCGCGGTTAGGGTCCTGCCATGGCGTCCTTCACCACCGGCACGGTCTCCGAGGCAACGATCAGCGCGTCTCCGGAAGACGTCTGGACTGCGCTGTCCGACCCCTCGCTCATCGCTAAGTTCACCCCCTTCCTCAAGACCGTCACTGCCCAGGGCGAGGACCACTGGGTGTGGGAGCTCTCGAAGATCCCGGTGCTCGGCAAGAGCTTCTCGTTCACCTTCACCGAGCGGATGACCTTCGACGAGCCGCACCGGATCGACTTCACCCACGACCCGGATGCCGGGAGCGAGAAGGAGTCTGCCGGTGTCGAGGGGTGGTACGCCCTGGCGCCGGCCCGTGGAGGCACGCGCCTGTTGACCTCGATGGACATTACCGTCGAGCTGCCGTTCCCCGGGCTCACCCGCCCCGCGGTGACCGCAGCGATGAAGGGCGTGGTGGCGATCATGGGCCAGCGCTTCTCCAGCAACCTGCTCGAGCACCTCGGCGCCAAGACGATCTGATGCCGGGGCCTCGCCCGTAGCGTCCGGCACCTTGACCCACTGGGGCCACACCTGCCGGACACAAGGTCCCCAGCCCCTCGAGCAACCTTCGACAAGATTTTCGGGAACGGGGCGGCCCCATTTATAGTTGCGTGCTGCAAGCAACTATCAAGGAGGTAGTGTCCGTGCCGTTCCGCACCGTCCCGTCGACGCCGACCGCGGTCCTGGGCGACGACCTCATCCGGGTGTTCAAGCTGCTGCACACGATGCGCCAGCACGCACCCCGCCAGCACCCCGCCGTGGACCCGATGACCTACCCCATGCTCTTCCACCTCGCGAACCGCCCGATGCGGGTCTCCGACCTCGCCGAGGTCCTGCACACCGACGTCTCGACGGTGAGCCGGCAGGTGAGCACGCTGGTCGACCTCGACTTCGTGACCCGGGGCCCTGACCCCGACGACCGCCGGGCCCAGGCCCTCACCCTCAGCGACGAGGGCAAGGGGCTGCTCACGGCGATCCGCACGGGCCGCGACGTCTGGCTCCAGGGCGTCCTCTCCGACTGGTCGGACGACGACGTCCGCCACTTCTCCTCCCACCTGCAGAACTTCGCCTCCGACCTGGAGGCCTCTCTCGCCACCGCAACGACAAGGAACGACCGATGAGCACCACCTCCTCCCCGGGGACCTCCCCGGACTCACCAACCACGGGGGCTGCCTCCCGGTCGGGAGCACCCCGACACGCGAAGAAGAAGTCCAAGACGGCTCGCGGCCCCAGTGACGGACCCCTGACCCACCGCCAGATCATCACGATCCTCACGGGCCTGATGATGGGGATGTTCCTCGCGGCCCTGGACCAGACCATCGTCGCGACCGCCATCCGCACCATCGCCGACGACCTCAAGGGCCTTGAGCACCAGGCCTGGGCGACGACGGCATACCTCATCACCGCCACCATCGTCACCCCGCTCTACGGCAAGCTCGGTGACATCTACGGCCGCAAGAAGCTCTTCATCACGGCCATCTCGATCTTCATCGCCGGCTCGGTGCTGTGCACGTTCGCGATGTCCATGGGCCAGCTCGCCGCGTTCCGCGCCGTGCAGGGCCTCGGCGCCGGTGGCCTGTTCTCCCTCGCCCTCGCGATCGTCGGTGACATCGTGCCGCCGCGTGAGCGCGCCAAGTACCAGGGCTACTTCCTCGCCGTCTTCGGCACCTCCTCGGTGCTCGGCCCGGTCATCGGTGGCTTCTTCGCCGGTGCCGACTCGATCTTCGGCATCACCGGCTGGCGCTGGGTCTTCCTCGTGAACGTCCCCGTCGCCATCGCCGCGCTGGTCGTGGTCTCCAAGACCCTGCACCTGCACCACACCCGCCTCAACCACCGCATCGACTGGACCGGCGCCGCCCTCCTCTCGGTCGCCCTCGTGCCGCTCCTGCTCGTCGCCGAGCAGGGCCGGGAGTGGGGCTGGACCTCGGGCAACTCCATCGCCTGCTACGTCATCGGCGCGGCCGCTGCCGTCGGCTTCATCATGCAGGAGATGCGGATGGGCGAGGAGGCGATCCTGCCGCTGAAGATGTTCCGCAACAAGACGGTCGGGGTGTCGTCGGTGGCCTCGCTCATCATCGGCATCGCCATGTTCGGTGGCCTCGCGAGCCTCCCGCTCTACCTCCAGATCGTCAAGGGTGCGACGCCCACCGAGGCGGGCCTGCTGCTGCTGCCGCTGACCCTGGGCATCATGGTCGGCTCGATCTTCTCCGGGCAGGTCATCTCCCGCACCGGGCGCTACCGGATCTTCCCGATCATCGGTGCCGGTCTGTTGACCCTCGCGCTCTTTACCTTCCACTTCATCGCCTACGACACCCCGCTGTGGCAGACGATGATCGTCATGGTCTTCTTCGGACTGGGCCTCGGCTTCAACTTCCAGCCGCTCACCCTGGCCGTGCAGAATGCCGTGCCGCCGCAGCAGATCGGCGTCGCGACCTCGACGGCGACCTTCACCCGCCAGATGGGTGGCACCATCGGCACCGCGGTGTTCCTCACCATCTTGTTCTCCACCGTGCCGGACAAGATCTCCTCGGCGTTCACCCGGTTCGCCCCCACCCCGGACTTCCAGGCCGCCCTGCAGGACCCGGCCAACGCGGCCTTCGCCCAGCAGCTCCAGGACTCCCAGGGTGGGTCCGCCGCCGCCACCGGTGTGCTGTCGGACAGCTCGTTCCTCAGCTCACTGGACGAGCGCCTGGCCAAGCCCTTCCTCGTGGGCTTCTCGGAGTCGATGGACCTGGTGTTCCTCGTGGGCGGCTGCGTCATGGTGCTGGGCTTCCTCGTGATGTTCCTGCTCCCCGAGGTCGAGCTGCGCTCCGGCTCCAGCTACGACGAGCGGGGCTCGAGCAAGGAGGCTCCGGCTCCCGAGCCGGCTGCGGCCACCAGCTGACCGAGCACGATCAGGGGTGGGGCATCCCGGCGACACCAGCCGCCGCGGACGCCCCACCCTCGCTCTGTCCGCCGCCGCCGCGCTCGGCTCTCTCGAGGGGGCCGCGGCGCACCGCCACGATCACCAGGGCGAGGGCCCCCGCCAGCACGGGCACGGCATACGCGGGCTGCGCCCCCCAGGCCTCGATCGCCCAGCCACCAACCGCAGAGCCGATCGAGATGCCGATGAGGATGCCGGTGATGGCCACCGCCATCCCTTCGGTGATCAGCGCTCGCGGCACGAGGCGCTGGGCCAGCGACAGGCTGGTGATGAGCATCGGCGCGGTCGCGGAGCCGGCCACGAGCATGACGACGGCCAGCGGCCAGACGCCCCCCACCAGCAGGGCCGGCACCTCCAGCACGAACATCGCCGCGGCCGAGATCAGCAGGCGGGTCGTCAGGGACACCGTGAACGTCCGCGTGCCGACGACGATCCCCGACAGCGTGGATCCCACCGCGAACGCCCCGAGCACGATGCTGGAGAAGCTCGGGTTTCCCTGCTCGGTGGTGTAGGCGACGGCGATGACCTCGTTGGCACCGAAGATCACGCCGGTCATGACGAGCACCGTCGCCACGATGAGCAGGCCGGGACGGCGGATCGCCACCCCCGGGGGACGCTCGTCGCGGGGCACGACCGGGGGCTCGGTCTCGCGCGCCGCGAGGAAGGTGAGCATGCCGACGAGGAAGAGCACCTCGGCGAGCAGCAGGCCGGCCTCAGGGAACCAGAGCGTGGAGACGAGCACGCCGACCACCGGGCCGACGACGAACGCCGCCTCGTCGGCCACCTGCTCGAAGGACATCGCGGTGTGCAGCCGCTTGGGGTCCTCGCTGTAGATGTGCGCCCACCGCGCGCGGGACATCGGGCCGGGCTCGGGCAGGAAGGCGCTCAGACCGTAGAGCACGAAGAGCAGCCACGCGGGCGCAGCGAACCACGAGGCGGCCACCGTGCCCAGGCCCGACAGGGCGGCGAGGAGCACGAACGGCAAGGCCGCCCGCCGCTGCCCGTGGCGGTCGATGAGCCGGCCGATGAACGGGCCGGCAGCCGCCAGCACCGCCACCCCGACGGCCGACACCGCGCCGGCGAGGCCGAAGGACCCTCGGCGCTCGCTGATCATGATGATCACGGAGACACCGAACATCGAGCCCCCGACGCGGGAGAACGCGGTGCCGGCGAGGAAGCGCAGGGCTCCCGGAACCCGGAACAGGGGGGCGTAGGCGGACAGCACGTGGGACTCCGGAGCGCGAGGGGCGAGGTGAGGTGGTGGGGTGGTGGCGTGCGTCAGCGGAAGGCTGACTCGCCGGTCAGGGCCTGGCCGATGACGAGGGTGTGCATCTCGACGGTGCCCTCGTAGGTGAGGACGGACTCCAGGTTGTTGGCGTGCCGCATCACGGGGTACTCCCCGCTCACGCCGTTCGCTCCGAGGATGGTGCGCGCCGTGCGGCAGATCTCGATGGCCTTGGTGATGTTGTTGTACTTGCCGACCGAGACCTGCTCGGGGCGCAGCCCCACGGCATCCTTGCGACGGCCCAGGTGCAGGGCGAGCAGCTGGCCCAGCTGGAGCTCGGTGACCATGTTTGCCAGCTTGGCCTGGGTCAGCTGGAAGCCGGCGATGGGCCGGTCGAACTGCACCCGCTCCATCGAGTAGCGCCGGGCCGTGTCCAGCGAGGAGCGCGCCGCTCCGAGCGAGCCCCAGATGATGCCGTAGCGCGCCTCCGAGAGGCACGACAGGGGGCCCTTGAGCCCGGTGACGTCCGGCAGCACGGCATCCGCGGGAAGGCGCAGGTCCTCGAAGGTGAGCTCGGAGGTGACCGAGGCCCGCAGCGACATCTTGTGGGTGATCGTGTGGGCGGTGAAACCCGCGGTGTCGGTGGGCACCACGAAGCCGCGGATGCCGCCGTGCTCGTCACCGGCATTCGCCCAGACGACCGCGACGTCGGCGATCGAGCCGTTGGTGATCCACGTCTTCGAGCCGCTCAGCACCCAGTCCTCGCCGTCACGTCGGGCGCGGGTGCGCATCCCGGCCGGGTCGGACCCGTGGTCGGGCTCGGTCAGGCCGAAGCAGCCGATCGCCTCGCCCGCGGCCATGCGGGGCAGCCACTCCTGCTTCTGCTCCTCGGACCCGAACCGCCAGATCGCGAACATCGCCAGGCTGCCCTGCACCGAGACGAGCGAGCGGATGCCGGAGTCGCTCGCCTCGAGCTCGAGGCAGGCCAGGCCGTAGTCGACGCAGGACATGCCGGCGCAGCCGTAGCCCTGGAGGTGCATGCCGAGGAGACCGACCTTGCCGAACTCCCTGGCGAGCTCGCGCGCGACGGGCAGGTCGCCCTGCTCGTACCACTGCACGACGTGCGGGTCGACGAGGTCGGCGCAGACCTGGCGCACCGTGGCCCGGATGGCCTTCTCCTCGTCGGTGAGCATCGAGTCGATGTCGACCAGGTCCAGGGGGTCCGAGGGGCGCTTGGGCATCGACGAGCTCATGGGCACCATCATGCCGCCCGCCGCGAACAACTGACCAATAGGTCGATTGGTGCACGCCCCCAGCCCCTCCCCTCCGTGCACAAACTGACCAATAGGTCGATTGGTGCACACGCCCCGCCCCTCCCCTCCGTGCACAACTGACCAATAGGTCGATTGGTGCTCACACGCGCCCTTGCCGGCGTGTGCAGAAATTGACCTATTGGTCGATTTCGGTACGGGTGGTGTCGAGAATGCCGCGCCGGCTTCGTCCCAGGGGTGTCGCGGCCACAATGGCCGCACGACAGAGAGTGGAGATGAACATGGCGAAGTACCTGATGCTCAAGCACTACCGCGGTGGCCCCGCGGCCACCAACGACGTGCCGATGGACCACTGGACCCCGGAGGAGGTCCGCAACCACGTCCGCTTCATGGACGACTTCGCGGACTCCCTGCGCGAGACGGGCGAGTTCGTCGACGCCCAGGCGCTCGCCCCCGACGGGATGTGGGTCCGCTACGACGGTGAGGGCAAGCCACCGGTCGTCGACGGGCCCTTCGCAGAGACCAAGGACCTCATCGCCGGTTGGATGGTCATCGACGTCGACTCGCAGGAGCGGGCTCTCGAGCTCACCGGGGAGCTGTCGGCGGCCCCGGGAGCGGGCGGGCGCCCACTCGGCGAATGGCTCGAGCTGCGGCCCTTCCTCGACGACCGGCCCAACCCCGGCGAGTGACCGCGCCCGGCATGGACGAGTCGCTCGTCCGGGCCCTCGTGCCCTCCGTCCTCGGCATCCTCGTCCGGCGTGGTGCAGACTTCGCGTCGGCCGAGGATGCCGTCCAGGAGGCGCTTGTCGCGGCCTTCCAGACGTGGCCGGACCAGCCACCACGCGATCCGAAGGCGTGGTTGGTGACCGCGGCCTGGCGCCGCCACCTCGACCACCTGAGGGTGGACGGCACCCGCCGGTCGCGCGAGGAGCGGGTGCACCGCGAGCCGGAACCCGGGCCGGCCCAGCGGGCGGACGACACGCTGTCGCTCTACTTCCTCTGCGCGCACCCGTCCTTGACACCGTCCTCGGCCGTGGCGCTCACCCTTCGCGCGCTGGGCGGACTGACCACTCGTCAGATCGCGCAGGCCCACCTCGTGCCCGAGGCGACGATGGCCCAACGGATCAGCCGGGCCAAGCGCACGGTCGGCGAGGTGCGTCTGGACACCCCCGGCGACCTCTCCACGGTGATGCGGGTGCTGTACCTCGTCTTCAACGAGGGGTATGCCGGTGACGTCGACCTCGCCGCCGAGGCCATCCGCCTGGCCCGCGAGCTGGCCGGGCTCACTGACGAACCCGAGGTCTCGGGCCTGCTCGCGCTCATGCTGCTGACCCACGCCCGACGCCCCGCCCGCACCGGTGCGGACGGGGCGCTGGTGCCCCTCGCCGACCAGGACCGATCGCTGTGGCGCACCGACCTCGTGGCGGAGGGGGTCGGCGTGCTCCAGGGCGCCCTGGGGAAGGACCTGCTCGGTGAGTACCAGGCGCAGGCCGCGATCGCCGCGCTGCACGCGGACGCACCCCGGGTCGAGGAGACCGACTGGGTGCAGGTCTGCGAGTGGTACGACGAGCTCATAGCGATCACCGGCAGCCCGATCCACCGGCTCAACCGCGCGGTCGCCGTGGGGGAGGCGGACGGCGCGGGGGCCGGGCTCGCCGCCCTCAGCGAGCTCGACCCCGCCCTGCCTCGGTATGCCGCCGTGGCTGCCCACCTGCACGAGAAGGCCGGTGACCGGGGCGCCGCGGCCCGGCTGTATCGAGACGCGGCAGCCGCGGCATCCCACGTGGCCGAGCGCGACCACCTCACGCTCCGGGCCGCGCGGGTCAACCAGTGGTCGAGCCCTCCGCAGGAGTGACCAGCCTCGCCGGCTCGCGAACGTGTGTGAACGCGCCGGGGCTTCCCGGCGTGTTCACACACGTTGGCGGGAGGGGTGGGGATTCCGGCCGGTCAGCGGGCCGACGCCGCCCCGAGCAGGGCGGCCAGCCCCAGAGCGCTGCGAGGGTCGTAGGCCGACCGCCACAGACCACCGTGCGCCGCGGCATACGCCTCGTCCTGCCAGGGGTGCTCCTGGGCCGGTGACCCCGCCATCAGGTCGTGCACCAGGAGCGCGGCCATGAGGGTGTTGGCGGTGCCGGGCTCGAAGACCTCGACCCCGAACCGGTGGGCACCGGCATACGCGGCGGCGAGGGCGCGCTTCTTGAGCACCGAGCGCGTGCGCGTCGGCGGTGCGACCTTGAACGAGACCTGGGCACCCTCGGCGCGCGCGGCCGTGGCCCGCCACCGCTGGATCCGTTTGGCCAGCAGGTAGTTCGGGCCCTGCTGGACCACGACCGAGTCGTTGATGCCGGGGTCCTCCCCGGGCACGTAGGTGCGCCGCAGCAGCCGCCCCCCGGACAGGGTGCGGAGCGGGACCCTCAGCAGCTTGGACGTACGACGCTGGGCGTAGCTCTCGGTGGCGGCGTCGACGGCCTCGCGCGGCACCGCGAAGATGTCGGTCGGTGTCCCGAGGAAGGACAGGGCGGTGTTGGCGCGGTTGGCCCGCACGGTCTGGGTGAGTGCGTCGACGGCCGTGCTGACCCGCACGTTGGTGGCACCGTCGGCGTAGACGTAGTTGCCGAGGACCAGATGACCCTCGAGTCCGCTGACCCAGCCAGTGGCGGTCGGGAGGTCGTGGATGAGGTCGATGCCGGCCCGCTCGGCAAGCGGACTGGCCCCGGGCGAGACCGGCACGAGGAGACGACCCGGCGCCTCGGCGGTGTCCTCCAACAGACGCGCCCAGACGTCGGGTCGAGGGAGGTCCAGCGCCGCGACCGTGGCGCCCCAGCGCAGCAGGGAACGCAGCGGACCCATCTCGGCTGCGGCCCCGAGCACGACGACGGTGCGTCCCTCGAGCCTGAGCATCTCGGGCTGGTCCATGACCGTGCCGACCGCCTCGCGCAGGCTCGGCTCGACGGTGCCCTGGTCGACCCAGGTGTCGAGCTGGCGGCGCAGGTCGTCGCCGGCGAGGCGCCGACCGCGGTAGGGCACGGTGAGCGCAGTGTCGGCCTCGCCCACTCCGCCGAGGGCCTCGGTGGTCATGATGTCGGCGGGGCTGCCTGCCGCTCCGCCGAGCGCTGCGTCCAGGCTCACCTGCCGACCGTCGGGGTCGGCCCAGACCATCCGTGAGTGGAGGGAGGCCAGCCCGGCCTCGGCGATCGAGCGGGCGTCGGAGTAGCTGGGTAGGCCCGCCTCGACGAGACGCCGGAAGTGCGTGAGATAGCCACTGCGCCAGTTGGTCTCGCGGTGGGCGGCGGCCGCGCCCACCGGGTCGACGGCGGCCAGGGCGTCCGACACGACGGCCCTACCGGTCGCCGACGTGGACCGACGCCCGTCGGTCTCGGGGAAGACCACCCCCCGAGCCTCTGCCTCTGCCTCCGCCATCCGGTCAGCCCCAGACGAGCGCGCGGGCGGGGTCGCGCAGGATCGCGGCCACGTCCGCGAGGTAGCGGCTGCCGAGCTCTCCGTCGACGAGGCGGTGGTCGAACGACAGCGCCAGTGTCGTGACCCAGCGGGGCTCGATCGACTCGGTGCCGTCGGCGGCGGTGACCACCCACGGACGGCGGGCGACGGTGCCGAACGCCATGATCGCCGCCTCCCCGGGGTTGAGGATCGGCGTGCCGGCATCCACTCCGAAGACCCCGACGTTGGTGATGGTGATCGTGCCCTGTGCCATGTCCGCCGGTTGGGTGCGCCCCTCACGGGCGGTGGCGGTCAGGGCACCGATGGCCCCGGCGAGCTCGAGCATCGTCATGGCGTCGGCGTCCTTGACGTTGGGCACGACCAACCCTCGCGGCGTCGCAGCGGCGATGCCGAGGTTGACGTAATGCTTGAGCACGATCTCCTGGGCTTCCTCGTCCCAGCTCGCGTTGACTCCGGGGTTGCGGCGGATCGCGAGGCACATCGCCTTCGCGAGCACCAGGAGCGGGGTGACCTTGACGTCGCGGAACTCCTTGTCCTTCCTCAGCCGGTCGACCAGCTCCATCGTCGCGGTGACGTCGATGGTGACCCACTCGCTGACGTGCGGCGCGGTGAAGGCCGACCCGACCATCGCCTGGGCGGTCATCTTCCGCACGCCCTTGATCGGCACCCGGGTCTCGCGCTCTCCGCGGGAGCGGTCGGGTGTGGATGCCGGGGCCGCGTCCTCAGCGGTCGTGGCACCAGCCGCGGCGGCCGCCTCCACGTCGGCGCGGGTGATCGTGCCACCCCCACCCGTCGGGGTGACCGAGCCGAGGTCGACGCCGAGGTCCTTGGCGAGCTTGCGCACCGGGGGCTTGGCGAGCGCCCGCTCCTGCGCGCCGGGGGTGGCGGGTGTCGTGTGAACAACTGACCTATTGGTCGATTCTTCACCGGTCGGGGGCGGGGGCGCGCTCGGGGTCGGGGGTGGGGGCGGGGGCGCGCTCGGGGTCGGCTGCTGGGGAGCGCTCGGGGTCCGGGGCGGCATCGGCGGGTCGTGCTCCTCGGGCCGCCGGGTGGTGAGGCTGACCCGAGGGCGACGCTTGGCCTCGGTCTGCTTCACGCCGTAGCCGACGAGCACGGCGGTGCGCCCGGTGGACGTCGTGCCGCCGATCAGCCCTTCCTCGACCTCCGCCTCGGCATCCGCCTGCACCTCCGACTGGGACTTCGACTGGGGCTCACCCTCGGACGAGCCGGGCGCCGCCGGGGCGTCCTTGCCGTCGTCGACGGTGATGATCGGAGTGCCGACCTCGACCGTGTCGCCCTCGGACACGTGGATCCCGGACACGGTGCCGGCGAAGGGCACCGGCAGCTCCACGAGGGACTTGGCCGTCTCGACCTCGACGACGACGTCGTTGACCTTGACGGTGTCACCCACCGCGACGTGCCAGGTGACGATCTCGGCCTCGGTCAGGCCCTCGCCGGGGTCGGGGAGCTTGAACTCACGCAGAGCCATCGCAGCGGTCGCCTTTCAGTGGGGTGACGTTCAGTGGGTGAAGGAACGGTCGACGGCGTCGAGCACCCGGTCGAGGTCGGGGAGGAACTCCTCCTCCAGCCGGCTCGGCGGGTAGGGCACGTTGTAGCCGCCGACCCGGAGCACGGGCGCCTCGAGGTGGTAGAAGGCGTGCTCGGTGATGGTGGCCGAGATCTCGGCGCCCATCCCGAGGAACGTCGAGGCCTCGTGCACCACCACGGCCCGACCGGTGCGCCGCACCGAGCCCAGGATCGTCTCGGTGTCGAGCGGGGAGAGCGAGCGCAGGTCGACGACCTCGAGCGACCGCCCTTCCTCGGCTGCCGCCTCCGCGGCCTGGAGGCAGGTCTTGACCATGGGCCCGTAGGCGAGCAGCGTGAGGTCGGTGCCCTCGCGCACCACCCGCGCCGACCCGAGCGGGCCGTCGGGGCCCTCGCCCACCTCACCCTTGTCCCAGTAGCGGCGCTTGGGCTCGTAGAACATCACCGGGTCGTCGGTCGCGATGGCCTGTTGGATCATCCAGTGCGCGTCGTGCGGGCTGGAGCACGAGACGACCCGCAGGCCCGCGGTGTGCGCGAAGTAGGCCTCGTTGGACTCGCTGTGGTGCTCCACCGCCCCGATGCCGCCCCCGAACGGGATCCGGATGACCAGCGGCATGGCGACCGTGCCGAGGGAGCGCGACCGGAGCTTGGCGACCTGGCTGACGATGTGGTCGAACGCCGGGTAGACGAACCCGTCGAACTGGATCTCCACCACCGGCCGGTAGCCGCGCAGCGCCATCCCGATCGCGGTGCCGAGGATGCCGGCCTCGGCGAGCGGGGTGTCGATGACCCGGTCCTCGCCGAAGTCCTTCTGCAGGCCCTCTGTGACCCGGAAGACGCCGCCGAGCTTGCCGATGTCCTCGCCCATGAGGACGACCTTGGGGTCCTGCTCCATGGCGGCGCGCAGGCCGCTCGTGATGCCCTTGGCGAGGGTCGTCGTGCCGGCCATCAGTGCGTCCCCTCGAACGATGCCTGGTAGTCGAGGAACTCGGCCCGCTCCTTGTCGATGACCGGATGCCGGTCGGCGTAGACGTGGTCGAACATCTCGGTGCCCGCCGGGTCGGCCATCGCCAGGCACCGCTCGCGCACCGACGTGCCGAGCTCGTCGGACTCCGCCTCCAGGGCCTCGAAGAACTCGCGGTCGGCCGCGCCCGAGCTGGTGAGCCACCGGCGGTAGCGCTCGATCGGGTCGCGGTGCTTCCAGACCTCGACCTCCGCGGAGATGCGGTACTTGCTCGGGTCGTCCGACGTCGTGTGCGCGCCCATCCGGTAGGTATAGGCCTCGATGAAGGTCGGGCCCTGACCGGTGCGGGCGGCATCAAGCGCGGCCTTGGTCACGGCATACACGGCCAGCACGTCGTTGCCGTCGACCCGGATGCCGGGGAAGCCGAACCCGCGGGCGCGGTGCCACAGCGGGGCTCGGGTCTGCTTCTCGTTGGGCTCGGAGATGGCCCACTGGTTGTTCTGGCAGAAGAAGACCACGGGCGAGTTGTTGACCCCGGCGAAGACGAGCGCCTCGGAGACGTCGCCCTGCGAGGTGGCCCCGTCGCCGAAGTAGGCGATGACCGCGGCGTCGCGGTCCTCGTCGCCGGTGCCGACGTTGCCGTCGCGCTGGATGCCCATGGCGTAGCCGGTGGCGTGCAGGGTCTGGGCGCCGATGATGATCGTGTACAGGTGGAAGTTCTTCTCGTTGGGGTCCCACCCACCGTGGTTGACCCCGCGGAACATCCCCAGCAGGTTGACCGGGTCCACGCCGCGGCACCAGGCCACGGCGTGCTCGCGATAGGTCGGGAAGGCGTGGTCCTGGGGACGCAGCGCGCGGCCGGACCCGACCTGGGCTGCCTCCTGCCCGAGCATGCTCGCCCAGAGCCCGAGCTCGCCCTGGCGCTGGAGGGACGTCGCCTCGGCGTCGAAGCGCCGGGTCAGCACGAGGTCGCGGTAGAGGCCGCGCAGCTCCTCCTGGCTCAGCGCGTCGATCACCGCGTCGTGCTCGGGGTGCGGGACCCGCTCGCCCTCGGGGCTGAGCAGCTGGACCATCTCCGGGCCGCCGTCCTGGACGGGGCGCTCGGGGGCCTCGGCACGGGTGACGTGGTGCTCCACGCCGAAGGCCGTCTCGAGGGGTGCGACCTCGTTGTCGCTCACAGGGCACTCCTTCTCCGGCCGCCTGTGGTGGGGGCGACCGCGTCGGGGCCGAGCCCGCGAGCGCTGTGGTGGAGCCCGCCGGACCGGCACAGTCGTTGGTGACCACGGTGCTGGGTGTCGCGATGGTCACTGCCGTCGGCCCCACCGTACCGGGCGCCCGCACCCACCCACGACGCCGAGCACAACGGTTCGTACGGGCCGCTGTCAGCACGGGCGCATTCTCGAGTCCCGCACGCCGCATCAGCAGGCTGAGGTGGATCGCCGCCGGAGAGAAATAGAATGCGAGTGCGTCGCGCTTCACCTGGTCGGTCAGAGGGAGACCTCCTTCATCGATGTGCTCGCGCGTTTCCCGACGGCCGCGAAGGCGTCGGAGACGGCGTCGGAGACGGTGGGGCCGGGACTGCTCCTCGATGTCGCTGCCTCACCCACCACCAAAAGAAGGACGATCAGATGACCACCACGAGCTACTCCGTGACGGGTATGACCTGCGGGCACTGTGCGAGTGCGGTGACGGAGGAGCTGGCCTCGCTCCAGGGCGTCACCGACGTCGTGGTCGCCCTCGACGCCGGAGCCACCTCAACGGTCACGGTCACGAGCGCAACCCCGCTGTCCCCCGAGGACGTCGTGAGTTCCCTCAGTGAGGCCGGCGACTACCACCTGGTGCCCTGAGCCACCAGCGAGGCAGCACCTCGGGGCCACGGATCGTGAGCCCGGTCGAGCTTTCATGAAGAAACGACGAAGGATGCCGCTGGGCGGGCTCTCAGGACAGTCCGGTCGTGCGTGATCGGTCAGACTGCCGGGGTGCCCGCCGACGACTCGATCACCGCACCGATGGTGCTCGTCGTCGACGACGAGGTCGCCCTGGCGTCGATGGTCTGCACGTACCTCCGACGGGCCGGGTACACCACGACCTCCACCGACAACGGCCTCGACGCGGTGCGGATGGCCCGTGAGAGCGACCCCGATGTCATCGTGCTCGACCTGGGGTTGCCGGGCCTGGACGGAGTGGAGGTGTGCCGGCAGGTGCGCACCTTCTCGGACTGCTACGTGCTGATGCTCACCGCGCGCACCGAGGAGACCGACCGGCTCATCGGTCTGTCGGTGGGGGCGGACGACTACGTCACGAAGCCGTTCAGCCCCCGAGAGCTCGTCGCCCGCGTGCAGGTGCTGCTCCGCCGTCCGCGCACCCGGCGAGGCTCTCCGGACATGCCCGAAGCGCCCGTTCGGGTCTTCGGCGACCTGCGCATGGAGCCAGGGGCCCGCGTGGTCACCGTTGGCGACGTGCCGGTTGAGCTCACGCGCACCGAGTTCGACATCTTGGCGGCGCTCACCGCCCGGCCTCGCTACGCATGGGCGCGGCGACGGCTGATCGACGAGGTCTGGGACCAGGCGTGGGTGGGGGACGAGCACCTCGTCGACGTGCACGTGGCGCACCTGCGGCGCAAGCTCGGCGATGATCCGGCGGCCCCCCGCTACATCGAGACGGTCCGAGGGGTCGGCTACCGGATGGGTGCCGGATGAGCGCCTCCACACAGTGGCGACGAGACGGGTTCGCCACGCGGCTCATGGTCGCCCAGCTCGGCGTGCTCCTGGCGAGCGTCGTCACCGCCGCTGTCGTTGCCGCCGTCGTCGGGCCCCGGCTGTTCCACGACCACCTCCTTCGCGCCCGGGGCACGCTCAACGACGACCAGGTGCTCCACGCCGAGCGTGCCTACATCGACTCCAACCTCGTGTCGCTGGGTGTCGCCCTGGTCGTCGCGGTGGGAAGCGCCACGATCGTGACGTTGCTCATCGCCCGGCGACTCCGGCGCCCCCTGGTCGAGCTGTCCTCGGCGGCCAGCGCCGTCGCCGGGGGGCGATACGACCGTCGAGTCACCTCGACCGGTGCGGGAGCCGAGCTCGACGAGTTCGCCGAGTCCTTCAACACGATGGCGACCCGCCTCCAGGTCACCGAGGACACCCGGCGTCGGCTCCTGACCGACCTCGCGCACGAGATGCGCACACCACTGGCGACCTGCACCGCATACCTCGAGGCGCTCGACGACGGGGTCGCCACCTGGGGACCGGAGACCAGCGAGATCATGAGCCACCAGGTGCAGCGCCTCGCGCGCCTCGCCGCGGACATCGACGACGTCAGCCGCGCCGAAGAGGGTCGGCTCTCGCTCGAGCTGAGTCACGCTTCGGTGGGCCGACTGGTCGCGACCGCTGTGGAGACCGCACGAACGCGATTCGCGGACAAGGGTGTCGAGCTCTCGGTGTCGACGCCCGCCAGCGATCGTGCCACGGTGTGGGGAGATGAGCAGCGGCTGGCCCAGGTGCTCGCGAACCTTCTCGACAACGCCCTCCGACACACCCCACATGGCGGCAGCGTCCGCCTCGGCACCAGGGTCGACGGGCCGGAGGTCGTCGTGGAGGTGCGGGACGACGGCGACGGCATCACGCCGGAGCAGCTGCACCACGTCTTCGAGCGCTTCTACCGTGGAGACACCGCCCGAGACCGCAAGGACCGAGGGTCCGGGGTGGGCCTGACGATCAGCCGGGCCATCGCCGAGGTCCACGGCGGGTCCCTCACCGTGACCAGCCCCGGCCTCGGTCTGGGGTCAACCTTCGACGTGCGACTCCCCCTCGAGCACCGGGGCCAGCGATGACGGGGCTGCTCGTCACGGCGGGTCTCGGGCTGGTCGGGGTGGCGCTGCTCTATGCCGCGCACTGGCTCCTCGTGCCGTGGCGCTCCGTGCTGCGCACGGTGCCCTACCAGTCGGGCTGGATGCCGGAGGCGCACGCTCTGTCTCGCTACCACGTTCGGTGGTACCTCGCGACGTTGCTGTTCCTCGCCTTCGACGTCGAGATGCTCTTCATGTATCCGTGGGCCGTTGTCGTAGCGGACCTCGGAGCAAGTGCCGTGACCGAGATGTTCGTCTTCCTCGCAGCCCTCATGGTGGCGGTCGCCTGGGCCTGGCGTGAGGGAGCCTTGCGATGGGTCTGAGCGACTGGCTGGCCGACCGGGCGGTGCGGGCAACCCACGTGCTCGTCGTCGAGTGCCCCGGCGGGTGGGCCCTGCGGGCCGCGGTCGAACGCTCTGTCACGCAACGCGGCTGGCGGCTCGCCGAGGCGCCCGCGACGGCGGACGCGCTCATCGTGGTGGGCCGACCGACCGGCGAGCTCGCCGAGGTCGTGGAGAGGTTGTGGGAGGCGATGCCCGGCCCCCGGTCCCGAGCGGAGGTGCTCACGCGAGGGGACGTTCCCACGGCCCTCGACTCGGCCGCCAGGCACCTCACCGACTGGCTGGCCCAGACCGAGGATGCCGCGTCACGCACCCGGCCGGGCCCGTCCGACGACGGCGAGCCCGCCAGTGACGAGGACATGGGCCACGACGGCCATGAGGGGATGGACCACGGCGACATGGACATGGCGCCCGACGGCATCCCCCTCGCCGGTGGCTCGGAGGACGACCGAGACGGCCTCGAGATGGATGTCCTCCCCGTGCGGCTCGGGCCGGTGCTGCCGAGCTGGCCGGCCGGGCTCGTGCTCGACGTGACGTTGCACGGCGACCTGGTCACGGGCGCGACGGCCCGTCTGCTCGGGGACGGCGACCCCGAGCCCACCGGGGATGACGCCCCAGCGGCAGCTCGGGCCTGTGCCGACGTGGCCGCGGTGCTCGACCTCGCCGGCTGGCCGGACGGCGCCGCGCGCGCCCGGGCCACGCGCGACGCCTTCCTCGATCGGGATGACGAGCACGCCGGAGTCGCCCTCGCCGACCTCAGTCGCCGCGTTGCGGCATCCCGACTGCTTGCGTGGTCGCTCCGAGGCGTGGGCGTGGTCAATGCCGACACGGCACGCGAGCTCGGGCTCCACGGCCACCTGGCCGGTGACTGCCTCGACCGTGTGCACGGCCACCTGGTCCGCGCGAGCAATGGAAGCCCGGCCGCGGTGCCGCTCTCTGCGGTCGGGCACCTGATCACGGGGTGCGACCTCGCTGTCGCGAGGCTGGTCGTGGCGAGCCTCGGCTCGTCGTTCACGACGGCACAGGTGCGCTCTCGTGCCTGACGCCACGGACGTGCCAGCCGTGGTCGGGAGCGGGTGGGTGGTCCTGGCCCTCCCCCTGCTCGCCGCGTTCGCGGCGGCTGCCGTGGTCCTGGACGGGGTGATCGGCGCCCGCGCCGAGGGGGCGCCGGTGGGTCGCGCGCTGAGCCGGCCCCTCGACGAGGCCGCCCGGCTGCTGCGCCAGCGTCGTCGCGCACCACTTTCGGCCGACACCCTGCTGTGGCGCATAGGAGGTGGGGGCCTGGTCGTGGTCGCCCTGCTCATGGTTGCGGTCGTGCCGCTGGGGGCGTGGGTGGTCTCCGACCTCGACGTCGGCGTCGTCTGGTTCAACACCATGGACGTCGCGGTCTGGGCGCTGGTGTGGCTCACCGGGTGGGGCGCGAACTCGGTGCACTCCCTCGTGGGCGGTTACCGCTTCCTCGCCCTCGCCCTCGCCTACGAGCTGCCGCTGATGTTCGCGCTGGTCACCCCGGCCGTGGGTGCGGCCAGCCTGAACGTGGGGGAGGTTGCGGCGGCCCAGCACTCCTTGTGGTTCGTCGTGTGGATGCCGGTCGCGTTCGGCGTCTACTGCCTGGGCGTCGTCGCGTTCTCGGTGTGGGGCCCGTTCACCCCGCCGGCCGGGGCCGACATCGCGGGTGGCGTGCACTCAGAGCTCAGCGGTGTCGACCGGTTGCTCGTCCAGGCCGGCCGGTACGCGCTGCTCGCGGCCGGGGCCGCGTTCGCGGTGCCCATGTTCCTCGGCGGCGGCGAGGGCCCGTTGCTGCCCGGCTGGGCGTGGGTGCTGGTGAAGGCCGCGACGCTGCTCGCCGTCCTGGTCTGGCTTCGCCGGCGGCTTCCGGCGGTGCGGCCCGACCTGCTCATGGAGGTCGGGTGGGTCGTGCTGCTGCCTGCGGTGCTCGTCCAGGACCTCGTGGTCGCCGTCGTCGTGGCCTGGCGGGGGTGAGCGGGTGTTGGTCGACGTGACGTTCTGGGTGCTCGGTGTGGTGGCCGTGGCCTCGGCCGCGGCAGTCTTCGTCGTCGACTCGATGGCGCGGGCGACCTACGCCCTCGCCATGTCCTTCATCGCCGTCGGGTTCGTACTCGTGCTGATGCAGCAGAACTACACGGGCATTGTCACCGTGCTGATGATGCTCATGGAGATGGCGATCATGGCGGTCTACATGGTGATGTTCATGGGCATGAACCCGGCTCTGATGCCCATGTCGATGGTGCACGACAAGCGGGCCGCCCTGGGGCTGGCCGTCTCCGCGTTCCTCGTGCTGGGCTGCGGCGCACTGCTGGTCGACTGGCCGGTCCGCCGTGGTGTGCCCGCGCCGGACGTCACCGCGGCGCTCGGTGACGCCCTGATGGGGGAGCAGATGCTCGTGATGGTCGGCGTCAGTCCGGTGATGGTGGCGACCATCGTCGGTGGCGTCGTGCTCGCGGCCCATCGCACCCGCTACGACCGGTTCGGCGACGACCTGGACCAGCGCCCGCCCCGCGACCCCCAACGCGGGGGAGTGGGCCGATGACCCTGCAGCTCGTGCTCCTGATGGCCGCGGCCCTGTTCGCCGTGGGGCTCTATGGCGCGATCTCCCAACAGGTCGTCGTCATGGTGATGATGGGCCTGGAGGTCATGGTCAACGCCGTCATCCTCGCGGCCGGCGCCATGTGGTGGTTCCTGGCCCCCGACCCCACCGGGCAGGTGTTGCTGCTCGTCGTGCTCGCCGCGATGACCGTCGAGATGGCCACCGGATTCGCCGTCGCCACGCTGCTGCACCGGCACCGGGGCAGCGACATGACGGACTCCGCGACGGACCTCGCGCGATGAAGGGCCGGGGGACTCCGTGACCGACACCATCGCGCAGGCGTGCCTGTGGGCGCTCGTCGGTCTGCCCGCCGTCGCGGGCGCCGCCGTGCTGCTCGGCGCGCGACCCGGTTCCGAGCGCGTCGCACCCCACGCCGGGGTCTCCGTCGCCGCCGTGACTGCCGCGCTGGCCGTCTTCGTCGCGGTGACGAGACCCACCGTCGCCGTGCCGTTCGTGGCCGGGGCCGACCTCGGGCTCGGCGTCGACGGGCTCGCCGCGGTGGTCGCTCCGACCGTGGCCGTGGTCGCGGCGCTGACCCTCGTCGCCGGGGCGGCCGACGTGCGCGAGTCCCGGGCCCGGTTCCACGGGCTCATGCTCGTCTTCGTCGCGGCGGCCCTGATGACGGTGACCGCCACCACGGTGCCGGCCCTGCTCCTGGCCTGGGAGGTGATGGGCGCGACGTCCTACGCACTCATCGGTCTCGCCTGGCGCGACGAACGCAAGGTTGCTTCCGGGCTCACGGCGTTCCTCACCACCCGGGCCGCGGACCTCGGCCTCTACGTCGCCGCTGCGGCCGCGTTCGCCGGGGGGGCGGGTCTGGGTCTTGACACGCTCGCGAACGCCTCGCCGGGGTGGCGCGACGTGCTCGCGCTCGGGGTGCTCGTCGCCGCCCTGGGCAAGGCGGCCCAGCTCGTGCTGGCGTTCTGGCTCTCCCGGGCGATGGACGGCCCGAGCCCGGTGAGTGCCCTGTTGCACTCCGCCGCGATGGTCGCCATGGGCGGCTACCTGCTGCTGCGCCTCTCCCCGCTGCTTCAGGCCACGTCCTGGGCGGGGCCCGCAGCCGCCTGGGCGGGTGCGCTGACCACGGTGGCGCTCGGCGTCGTCGCCGTCGGCCAGCGCGACCTCAAACAGCTGCTCGCCGCCTCCACCTCCGCCCAGCTCGGCTTCGTCGTCATGGCGGGCGGTCTGGGCGCGGTGACGGCGGGCACCGCACACCTCGTCGCGCACGCCGCGACCAAGGCCGCGCTCTTCCTCGCGGCCGGTGCGTGGTTGTCGGCGCTCGGCACCAAGCAGCTCGACGGGCTGCGCGGTGCGGTGGCCGGCTGGCCCGTCGTCCGTGTGGCGGCGAGCGTGGCGCTGCTCAGCCTCGCGGGTGTGCCGCCGCTGTCACTGTGGGCGACCAAGGACCTCGTGCTCGCGGCCGCGCTCGAACAGTCGCCGGCCCTGTATGCCGTGGGGCTGCTCGGCGCCGCGGTTTCCGCGGCCTACGCCGGCACGGTGCTCCGGGTGCTGTGGGCGCCGGTCGGAGCCGGCGAGCGGACGACAGCGGCGAGGCTGCAGGGCGCGGAGGAGGAGCCGCGAGGCGCGGTGCCCGCCGCGCTGACGGCATCCGTCGTGGTCCTGGCCGCCGGGGCCGCCGCACTCGGGGTGTTCGGCGTGCCGGCCGTCGCGAGCGAGCTGGCCGGCACCCTCGGAGCCGCCGTGGTGCAGCCAGGCGCTCCCGAGCTCGTCCTCTCCTCCACGCTGTCCCTCTCCGTCGTCGCCCTCGTCTGGTTCCGGCCGTTCCCGCGACCCCGCTGGGCGCTGTCCTGGCTGGGTCTCGAGCAGGCAGCCCACGTGACCGTCGTCCGACCGACGCTCGCCATGGCGCGGACGTTGGACCGGGCGGACCACCTGCTCGACCACGGCATCCACGCTGTGGCCACCGGCACGGTCACGATCGCCCGCGGCGCCGGGGCGGTCGACGTGCGGTTCGTTCACGGGGCGGTGCTCGGCGTGGCCGGGCGAGTGCGTCGGGCCGGGGCGCTGGCTCGGCGTCCGCAGACAGGTCAGCTGCACCAGTACTACGTCCAGGCCGTCGTGCTCGTCGCGATCGCCACCGTGCTCCTCGTCGTCGTGAGGTGACCCCGTGCTCTCGCTGACCATCTTCTTCCCGCTCGCTGCCTCAGTCCTGCTCCTGGTCCCCGGGGTCGGGGCCGCAGCGCGGTGGCTGTGGGTCGCGGCGTCGGCCGTCGAGGTCGCGCTCGTCGGTGTCCTGTGGTGGCGCTACGAGACCCCGGCCGGAGGCTCGCTCGCCTTCGACCAGAAGGTGGCATGGATTCCGGGTGTGAACAGCAGCTACCACGTCGGGCTCGACGGACTCTCCCTGCCGCTCGTCGCGATGACCGCCATCGTGTTCCTGGCGTGTGCGGTCTACTCGCTGCGCGATGACGACCGGCCCGCGTCACGCGCGGCGTTGTTCCTGGGTCTGCAGAGCGTCTGCACCGGGCTCTTCGCCGCCGCCGACCTCATCCTCTTCTTCGTCTTCTTCGACCTCTCGATTGTGGGGATGTACGTCGTCATCGCAGGATGGGGGCATGGGGACCGCGCGCGCTCGGCGCTCACCTTCTTCCTCTACACCTTCTTGGGCTCACTGGCCCTCCTCGCCGGGTTCATCGGGCTCTACGTGGCCGCCGACCCGCACACCTTCGACATGGTCGAGCTCGCCCGGCAGGACCCCTTCGCCGGGGGCGGGACCGAGGGTGTCGTGGTGCTCGGAGCGATCCTCCTCGGGCTTGCCGTCAAGACCCCGACCGTCCCCTTCCACACCTGGCTGCCACCGGCGCACACGGACGCGCCCGCGGTGGGGTCGGCCGTGCTCGCCGGGGTGCTGCTCAAGCTCGGCGCCTACGGCTTCGTCCGGCTCGGCATGCAGCTCCTCCCCGACGCCTGGCGGTCGTGGGCCTGGGTCGTGCTCGGCGTGGGCATCGTGTCGGTGCTCTGGGGGGCGCTGGTGGCGCTCGCCCAGCGTGACCTCAAGCGAATGATCGCCTACACCTCGGTGAACCACATGGGTTACGTCGTGCTCGCCGTGGGCGCGGCAGGGATCGTGGCCGGCGACACCGCGCAGGCCCGGGGGGTCGCGATCACGGGGGCCGTCACCCAGATGGTGAGCCATGGCCTCATCACCGCCGCGCTGGTCCTCCTGGCCGGGTTGTTCCTCGACCGCTCCGGCTCCTACGCGATCGCCGACTTCGGTGGGCTCGCGGACCGGGCTCCGCGCACGGCGGTGCTGTTCGCGGTCGCCGTCTTCGCCTCGCTCGGCCTACCCGCCTTCTCGGGGTTCATCGCCGAGTTCCAGATCTTCACCGGCAGCATCGCGGCGGTGCCGGTGAGCGCGGTGGCGCTGCTCGGCATCCTCATCATCGCCGGGGTGCTGCTGTGGACGTTCCAGCGCCTCTTCACCGGCGAGACCAGGGGCAAGGCGGTCGGATTCACCGACGTGCGGCCCCACGAAGCCTGGGCCGTCGCGCCGCTGCTGGTCCTTTCACTGGTCATCGGTCTCGTGCCCCGACCGTTGCTGGACGTCATCGAGCCAGCGGCCACCGCCGTCGTCGCGACGTTGGGCGGATAGCAGCGGTGGGTTCTTCGATGGCGATGCGGCCGCTGGCGATGCTGCCCGAGATCCTCCTCTTCGGCGGGGGCCTCGTCTGCCTGCTCGGCGGCTCCTTCACCCCCCGGCGCCGCCAGTGGGTGCTGCGAGCGGTCGCGGCCGCGGCCCTGCTCGGGTCGGTGGTCGCGGCGCTCATCGGGGCGGATGCCGGTGGCACGGCCTTCGAGGGAGCCTTCGCCGTGGACGTGGGGACGACCACGGCCCGAGTCGTCGCAGCCCTCGCGACCGGCTTCGTGCTCGTCCTCGCCGGTGACGAGATCTCCGGCGATGACCGCGAGAGCGAGACCTACTGCCTGCTCCTCCTCGCAACCGCAGGGACTCTGGTGCTGGCCGGCGCCCGCGACCTCCTCGTCCTGGCCGTCGGCTTCCTCCTCGCGAGCATCCCGCTCTACGCCCTCGTAGGCCTGGGGCGCACGGCGCGGGCTGCGGAGGCGGCACTGAAGACCTATCTCATCGGGGCCCTGTTCGGGATCGTCACGCTGCTCGGGGTGACGCTGCTCTACGGGGTCGGGGGCACCACGGCATACTCGGATCTCGCCTCCGCCCTGAGCCAGGCCCCGACCGCGGTCGTCGCAGCCGGGTTTGTCGCGGTCGTCTCCGGGCTGGCGTTCAAGGCCGGTAGCGTGCCGGCGCACTTCTGGGTGCCGGACGCCGCCGAGGGTTCGACGGCGCTGACGGCCGCCTTCATCACCACAGTGCCCAAGATCGGTGCCGTGATCGCCACCTACCGCCTGGTGCTGGCGCTCCCGGACACGCTCGCGTGGGGGGTGCTCGTCGGTGTCCTCGCCGTCGCGAGCATGACCCTGGGGAACCTAGCCGCCTTCGGGCAGGACGACCCTCGCCGACTGCTCGGCTGGTCGACCGTCAGCCAGGTGGGCTACCTGCTCGTCCCCGTCGCCGTGGCCGGACGCAGCGACCTCGCCCTACCCTCGATGCTGCTCTACCTCACCGGGTATGCCGTGACGAACCTCGCCGCCTTCGCCGTGACCGCTGCGCTGCCCTCGGTGCGCGACCTGTCCGGCTACGCCGGGCTGGTCCGGGCGCGGCCCGCCCTGGCCATCGCACTGGTCGTCGCGCTCCTCGGCCTGGTCGGCACACCGCCGACGGTCGTCTTCGTCGGCAAGCTCACGACGGCGACCGCCGCCTGGGACGGCGGGATGCCGTGGCTCACCGTCACCGTGCTCGTGAACAGCCTGCTGTCACTCTTCTACTACCTCCGGTGGATCGCGCCGGCGCTGCGGCGGGATGCTCCTGGCGCCGAGCTGGGTTCGCCGCTGCGCGGGTCTGCGTGGGCTGCGGTCTCGGCCTGCGGGGTCTCGGTGCTGCTCGGTCTGTTCGCGGGCCCCCTGTGGGACCTGCTGGGTGGTTCGCTCGTCACCTGATGGGGCCGGTGCTGGCACCTTCACGGAACCTTCATCGAACGGAAACCGCCCGTGCCACACGGACGGGAGACGCTGAAGAACCAGCCAGAACAGACCAAGGAGCACGCACGTGACCAGAACCATCACCGGTCGAATGGCCGCAGCGGGCGCGGGACTTCTCCTCGCCCTCGGCGTGGCCGGGTGCGGGACCAGCGACGACGCGTCCCCGGCGTCCGGCTCGACGGTGAGCGCACCGGCGAGGACGGCGGCTCCCGGGGACGTTCAGTTCGCCCAGATGATGGTTCCTCACCACGAACAGGCTGTGGAGATGGCCGAACTGGCCCTGGACGATCGGGCCGGTGCTTCCAGTGAGGTCAAGGGACTGGCCGACCAGATCGCGACCGCCCAGGAGCCGGAGATCGCCATGATGACCGGCTGGATGTCGGAGTGGGGGGCCACCACCGCTATGGGCATGGACCACGACATGGACGGGATGATGAGCGACCAGCAGATGGGCGACCTGTCCACTGCGACGGGACCCGACTTCGACCGGCAGTGGCTCAGCATGATGATCCAGCACCACGAGGGAGCCCTGTCGATGGCCGACGCCGTGCTCAGCACCACCAACGACCCACGGGTCAGCGATCTGGCTCAGAAGATCATGCGGGGACAGAAGGCGGAGATCTCGACGATGCAGGGCTTGCTCCGAACCGCGTGACTGCCTGGGTGACGCGACACTCCTCGTTCCCCGCGCCTCGGAACGACACAGAGCGTGCGGCTCCGGCCGGGTCACTCGAGCGGCGCGTCCGCCTGCCGGCGCCGTCGAAGGGCCACCACCGCCGTGGTGCCGAGCACCAGGACGACCAGCACGGCATACCCCATGACGTAGTTGCGGTCGAGCAGGGTGGGGTTGTCCGGCCTCGCCCCGGGCTTGTCGAGCACCGGCACCGCGATGAGCGTGAGCGGCCCGAGCACGACGAGCGCCCACATCAGTGGCACGCGCAGCCACGGCTCGGCACGGCGGGCGGCGAGCACCCCGACGAGCACGACCACCGGCGCGATGATGCCGTCGTGGATCACCAGCCCGCCGACCACCCAGACCAGGACAGCGACGATCTGGTCCATGCCGAGGGCGATGAGCCGGAGCGCGCCGTAGACCGCGCCGGCCACTCCCAGCGCGATGAGGACTCCCCTCGTGGCGGCCGATGTGCTCACGCCTCGACCTCGATCTCGTTGACCCACTTCGTCTGCAGCACACCGGGCCTCGCGGGGGCGATGAGACGGCAGGGGTAGCCGTGGTCGTGGTCGAGCTGCTCGCCGGAGAGCGTGAGGGCGATGAGGCTGTCGGGGTGCCGCGCGAAATTCGCCGGCAGCCGGCTCTCGCGGTAGGCGCCCCGCGGCTGCATCGACCGCACGACCACACCGGAGTCCTCGCTGCCACCCGCCAGCATCACGATGTCGCGGACCGGGATGCCGGACCAGGTGCCGGTGGCGCTCCACCCCTCGACGCAGGCGATGGGCAGCACCGCCTCGTGCTGTGGCATCGCGCGCAGGTCGTCGAGCGTGAGCTCCGTGGTGCCTCCCGGGCCGATGACCTTCAGGCGCCAGTCGGGGTCGTCGAGCAGGTCGGCGACCGCGGCACCCACGGCGCTGCGGTTGATCGGCACGCCCTGCGGACCCTCGCCGGAGCGCACCGCGAGGATGCCGAGCCGGCGCAGCCCGGGGATCTCGTTGGACGTCGCCACGACGACCGCGATCGCCGCGGACACCCACGTGGCGTTCAGGAGAGTGCGTCGCGAGGGTGTGCTCCCCGCTTCCCGGTCGGTCTCGGAGCCGACGCCCTCGGGCATCGGGTCGTCGACCGGCCCGGTGAGCGCCGCCCGGATGACGGGCAGCTTGATCCCGATGTGCAGCACGAGGGCACCGATGGTCACCCAGGCGACGGCGTAGTGCGCGCGGATGAAGTCGAAGGACCACGGATACCACTGGGCCGAGTTGGCCAGCCCGGTGACGAGCTGGAACGTCGCACCCCCGAAGAGGAGGACGATCGAGACCCGTTCGAGGAGGTGCACCACGAGCTCGCGGGCGGCCCTGGGCGGCCGGATGAAGAAGCGCGGGAAGACCGACCAGAGCTTGACGAGCAGCAGCGGGATGGCTGCGGTGCCCGAGGCGACGTGCAGACCCTGGGTCAGCTGGTAGAGCCGCGCCGGTGACGCGGGCAGGGGAAAGGCGGGGGTGGCGAGCTGGGAGGCGTGGCTGTACACGCCGGTGAGGAAGCAGATGCCGAAGGCGATGCCGAGCCAGGTGCCGACCCGAGCCGTGGTGCGCGGCCCGCGGAGGCCGCTGTCGAAGGACTCCGGCGACGGGATCCGCTCGTCGATCCGGGCCGCGATCCCGGTGAGCGACCGCTCGCTCACGGCGAGTCCTCGAGGTCGTTCGCCAGCCGGCGGCTCCGCGCGTCGCCCGGGCGGGCCCCATGGTCCTCTCCGGTCAGCCGACGCCACTCCCGCGCGAAGGCGGTGTGCGGGAACTCCCCCGCCACGATGACCGCGTCCTCCGCGTCGTCCACGTCGCGCAGGGCGGGAGCCGAGCTGGGGCGCACGCCCGCGGCAGCCAGCGCCGCCGCGGTGAGGCGGCCGGTGTCGGGGCGGCTCATCGGCACACCGGTCAGCACCGCGGCCTGTCCCGGGTGGGTCGTCACGAGGACCCACCAGCCTCCGTCGACCGCCGGGCCGAGCACGGGACGGCCCTCGGCGTGGGCGAGGTCCCCGACCTGCCGGAGCAGGCTCGCGCTCACCTGTGGGGTGTCCATGCCGATCTGGACGACGGGGCCGCCCGAGAGCCGGTGGGCCTGCCGGTGACCGTCGGACAGCCGCTCGCCGAAGGACTCACCCCCCTGCCGCACGACCAGCCAGCCCTCGAGCTCGTGGCGGAGCTCGTCGGCTCGGGCCGCGCGGTCGATGTCGCCGGTGAGGGCGAGCACCCGCCGACCCATGGGGTATGCCGCGGCCGCGGCGGTCAGCGTGTCGAGCAGGGCCGCTGCCGCGAGCTCCGCTGCCCCCTGGTCGCCGACGACGGGGGCGAGGCGCGTCTTGGCCAGACCGGGGACGGGGGCCTTGGCCATGACGAGCACACTGCCCCTCACGGCAGGACCCTCGCGAAGTCCCGAGCCGCCCGCACGGTGCCCTTCACCGATCCGGAGACCTTGGAACGGGTCCCCTCGGCGCGCGGGTGGTAGGTGATGTCGTGCTCGGTGAGGACCCAGCCGGCCTGCTGGGCCCGCGAAAGCAGCTCGACGGGGTAGCCGAACCGGCGGTCCTGCACGCCGAGGGCCAGCAGGTCGTCGCGGCGGCAGACCCGCACGGGCGCGATGTCGTGCACGGACAGGCCGGTGCGGTGGCGCAGCCAGGCCAGCACCAGGGCGTTCCCGGCGCGGGCGTGCCACGGCCAGAGGCCCTTCGTGGCCGGCCGCCGTCGTCCGCAGGCCATCGTCGCCGCGCCGGACCGCACCTCCTCGAGGAGGGGGAGGAGCTCGCGGGGGTCCATCGACCCGTCGCCGTCGAGCACCGCGACGAACGTGCGCGTCGCCGCCTCGACACCGGAGTGCACCGCGGCGCCGTATCCCGGCCGAGGCTCGTGGACGACGCGGGCCCCCAGAGACGCGGCGACCTCAGCCGTGCCGTCGGTGGAGCCGTTGTCCACGATGATCACCCGGATCCCGTCGGGCACGAGGGCCATCACGCCCGGCAGGGCGGCCGCCTCGTCCCGGCACGGGATCACGAGGTCGCAGTCGAGGTCCACGGGCCGACCCTAAGCGCGTTGCGCCGCCTGCGCGCGCCCACCCGCGCTTACGGAGTTGTGACGGAGGAGTGGCGAAGGGTCGGCGGGTGCGCCCCCCGGGCGCAGGCACGGCATCCTTGGGGCATGGCGACCACGACGGGTGAGGCGACAGCGGCGGTGTCCGCGGACGCCCACACAGCCGCCGGCCGTCGGGCGCTCCTCGGCCTCGGTGCCGGCGCCCTCGTGGTGCTGGCCGGCGTCCTCGTGCCGGTGCTGACCGGCGTGGAGGTCATGGCCGGTGGCGCGGCGCCGTTGCTCGGCGACTGGATGCTCCGGTTCTGGTGGACCAGCCCGATCGCCGTGCTCGTCGCCGCGGTCACGGCGTGGGGAGGGCTCGGGTCGCTCCTGGCGCGTCTCACCTGGGGCCGGCTCCTGGTCCTCTCGTGGCTGGTGTCGGTCGTGTGGATGGTCTCCCTCGCCCTGGTCGACGGGCCGGTCGGGATGGGCAAGATCCTCAACGACGGGACGGAGTACATCGAGAGCGCCGGGATGATCGACGACGTGGGCGAGATGCTGCGCACCTACGTCTCGAGGATCCCCCTCGATGCCCCCGGCCACTGGGCGGTCCACCTCGCCGGGCACCCGCCCGGTGCCGTGCTGTTGTTCATCGGCCTCGACCGCATCGGGCTGGGGACGTGGCAGGTGGCCGGCGTCATCATCGTGGCGATCGGCGCCACGGTGCCGGCTGCGGTCGCGGTCACCCTCGACCGGCTCGGGGCTCGCGACCAGGCGCGGGCCGTGTTGCCCTTCCTCGTCGTCGGTCCGGCGGCGCTGCTCATGGCGGTGTCCGCGGATGCCCTGTTCGCCACCTTCGCGGCCTGGGGGGCCGCTGCCCTGGCCGGCGCCTGTGCGGCGCGTCGGCCGCAGGTGAGGTGGGGCCTCGCCGTGGTGGCGGGGCTGCTCTTCGGCTGGTGCGTCATGGTGTCCTACGGACTGCTGCTGCTCGGGCTGCTGGCGCTGGCCGTGCTGGTGGTGTCGCGGGGATCGGTGCGCGAGCGCGCGGCGGTGTGCGGGGCCGCCGCGCTCGCCGCGCTCGCCGTCGTCCTGACGTTCGCGGCCCTCGGCTTCGCGTGGTGGGAGGCCTACCCCGTGCTGCACGAGCGATACTTCGCCGGCATCGCCAGCCAGCGGCCGGGGTGGTACTGGGTGTTCGGCAACCTCGGCGTGCTGGTCCTCATCGCCGGGCCGATGCTCCCCGCAGCCCTCGCTGCAGGTTGGCCGCGGCTGCGCGACGTCCAGGGCTGGGTGGCCGACCCCGTCGTCATGCTCGTGCTCGCCGGGGTGGCCATGGTCCTCATCGCGAACTTCTCGATGATGAGCAAGTCGGAGACCGAGCGGATCTGGCTGCCGTTCATGCCGTGGCTGCTGCTGTCCGTGCTCTGGTTGCCGCCGCGGTGGCAACGGTGGGCCCTCCTCGCCCAAGCCCTGACGGCGATCGTCATCGAGCACCTGGTGCGGCTCGTCTGGTGACGGGCCTGGTCGGCGGGGTCCTCGCTCGACACCGACACCTTCACCTTCGCGCCGGAACGGTGGGGGTGCGAACGTGAAGGTGCCCCCATCGGGCGGGAAAGTTGGGACGCTGGTCTTCAGGCTCGCAGGGGCTCGGTGGCGAACCGGCCGAGCCCCTCGCCGGGGCCGATCGCCGCGGTGAAGCCGAGCTCGGCGCGGGCCCGCTCCGGTGAGGCCACGACGTGGCGCACGTCGCCGATCCGGAACTGCCCGGTGACGGTCGGTTCGAGGCCGATGCCCGAGCCGGCCGCGACCGCGCGGGCCACGTCGGCGATGCCGATCGGCTGCCCGGAGCAGACGTTGTATGCCGTGTGCGACCCGTCCGGCCGGTCCACGACGGCGAGGGCGGCCGCGACGTTGGCCCGGGCGACGTCGTGGACGTGCACGAAGTCGCGCATCTGGGTGCCGTCCTCGTAGACGACCGGGGCCTCACCGCGCTCGAGCGAGGACCTGAACATGGCTGCGACCCCGGAGTAGGGGGTGTCGCGCGGCATCCCGGGCCCGTAGACGTTGTGGTAGCGCAGCGAGATGGCCGCGCCGGGCGCCTGGCGCACCCACGCGGTGGCGTAGTGCTCCTGCGCGACCTTGCTCGCGGCGTAGGAGCTGCGCGGGTCGAGCGGGGCCGACTCGTCGACGAGGGCCCAGTCCAGCGGGCCGCCGCAGACCGGGCAGGGGATGTCGAAGTCGCCGGACTCGAGGGCCCCGGCGGTGCGCGCGCCGGGGGCCTGGTCGCCGTGGTGCGGGCAGGTGTAGCGGCCCTCGCCGTAGACGACCATCGACGAGGCCTGGACGAAGCCCCGCACCCCCCGCTCGTGCATCGCGGCGAGGACGGAGGCCGTGCCGAGGTCGTTGTGACCGGCATACAGGGGGAGGTCGGCGGCGGTCACCCCGGCGCCGACCATCGCGGCGAGGTGGATGACCACGTCTATGCCGCAGAGGAGGTCGCTCCACTCGTGCGCTCGCCGGGTGTCGAGCACGTGCACGCCCTCGGGCGGGGCCGAACGGGTGGCGGCCCCGTGTGCTTCGGGGAGGAGGAGGTCGACCGGGACGACCTCGACCCCCCGGGCTGCCAGCTCGGATGCCGTGGCGGTGCCGATGAAGCCGGCTGCGCCGGTGAGGAGGACTCGCACGCGCACAGTCTGCCCCGAGTGCGGCGCGGCCAGCGCGCTGAGGTCACGCCACCGGCAGCCTCCCGTCCTCCAGGGCGCCTGGCCGTGGTTCCCTACTCCGGCGGGGTCACCAGGCCGTGGTGGAGCGCGTAGAGGCTGGCGCCGACCCGGTTGGTGGCCCCGATCTTCGTGTAGGTCCGTTCCACGTGGTTGCGCACGGTCTTCTCGCTCAGGACGAGCAGCCCGGCGATCTCGCGGTTGGACAACCCCCGGGAGACCAGGCCCAGGACCTCCCTCTCGCGTGGGGTGAGCAGGTCGTCCCGACGAGCACGCGCCACTCGGTGCCCGCCGACGGCCAGGACCGCCTCGACGCACTCGGGATCGAGTACGCCGGCCCGGCTCCTTGCCCGCAGCCGGGCCAGTGCTTGTTCGGGGTCCATCGCCTCGCGGTAGGGCCGCGGCTCCAGGGCCGACTGGTAGGCGACGGCCGCGGCCAGGAGGCGCTCGCTGCGCCCGAGCATGGACCCGTCGACACCGAGCGGGTAGCCGGTGCCGTCGAGGTGTTCGTGGTGCGCACGCGCGACCCTACGGACGGCGCCCAGCCCGGGGATCCGGTTCAGCGCACGCTCGGTCAGGTAGGGGTGCATCCGCGCGCGCTCCCACTGCGACGGGCTCAGCTCTCCGGGCTCGGACCACACCTGGTGGGACACACCGAGCCGCCCCAGGTCGTGCAGGTGACCGGCTCGCCGAAGCGTGCCGACCTCCTCGACACCCATGCCCAGCACCTCGCCCGCTGATGCCGCGAGCGTCGCAACGGCTCGCGAGTGGCCCAGCGTGAAGGGGCACTTCAGGTCGACGAAGTCTCCGATCGCGCACGCCAGTCGTTCGAAACCCGCGTCGGTGAGCAGCACCGCGTGGTCGGGGGCCTGGTTGAGGGCCTCCTTCCACGCATCACCGTCTCGAGCGGGGGCGAACACCACGTCGGGGGCGGCCAGCACGGCGTCGACGACGACGGGGTCGAAGTGCCCGCCGCGCCTGCTGACGGCCATCGCGAGCACGGCGTCGAGCCCGTACGTGCGGTGGTGCACCTCCGCGATGTCGGCGAACTGCGCGACCCTCATCTCGATGGGTATCTGGTCCCCCGAGACCCCCGCCGGCAGACCCTCACCGTCGTAGCGCTCGAAGGTGTGAGCGAGGGTCGTCGCGACATCGGGCGACAGGCCGATGTGCTCCGCCAACGCCGCCGCCGACGCGCAGTGCGAGTGGACCAACGTGGCGATCTGGCCGCGGGCGTCCCGAAAGAGCGAGCCCATCACCTTCAAGCGCCGCGGAAGCGGTTCACCCCTGGCGACGTTGGCGAGCAGGAACCGCAGGTACGGCACACCCGACCAGTCGACCAGGTAGGCGTCGTGTCGGACCGCGATGTCGTCGCCGAACCACCGGGCGTACTCCTGGGAGTCGGCGTGACAGCCGATCCACATCACCAGCGTCGTGTAGTAGGCGGTGCCACGCTGCTCGGCGTCCAGCCCGAGGAGGTCGGCGATTCGACACGCCATGGTCGCGGAGCGGAGCATGTGGTCGGCGGGCTGACCCAACCCGAGGTCGATCGCGACGGAGAGCCCGGCCAGAACCTCCGCCCGTCGGGGAAGCGCCTCACCGCCATGGCTTCTCGAGCTCGTCACGCGATGATTCTGCTCCGTCTGGCCGCGCCGGTCACGCGTCTCGCGACCCCGCCGTGGCCGCTCAGGCGACACCGGGTCAGGGCCGGACCTCGAGCACCCTGTTGAACGGGGTCTGCGCGACCGAGGTGCACCGGCTGAAGCCGGCCGATGTGACGACGTCGCGGATGCGTGCGGGTCCGGCCTGGGTGCCGAGCGCGAGTCCCACCTCCTGCGCGAGCGACGCCGGGGTGCACAGCAGGGTCGAGAAGCCGTAGTAGGCCCGCCCGACCGGGTTGAAGTTGTCGCTGACGGCGTCGCCGGCCATCGGTTCGACGATCATCCAGGTGCCCTCGGCGGACAGGGCGCCGCACACCTGCCGTGCCGCCCCCTCCGGATCGCCCATGTCGTGCAGGGCGTCGAAGGTCGTGACGAGGTCGAACCCGGCACCCGCGAACTCGGTCGCCGAGGCCACCTCGAACCGCACCCGGTCACCGACCCCGGCACGGATGGCCCGCTCCCGGGCGACCTCCACGGAGGACGCGTGGTAGTCGAACCCGGTGAAGGTGGAGCTCGGGAAGGCCTGCGCCATGATCACCGTGGAGGCCCCGTGCCCGCACCCGACGTCCGCGACGGTGGCGCCTCGCTCCAGCCGGTCCACGACACCGTCCAACGCCGGCAGCCAGTCCTGGACGAGGTGGGCGTTGTACATGGTGCGGAAGAACCGCTCGCAGCCGTCGTGCACGTCGGCGTGGTGCTCGTGCCAGCCCACGCCCGCCTGGCCGCGTGCCGCCTCCAGCACGCGGTCCATGTCGTGGACGGTGCCGAGAGCGATCTGGAAGAAGCCGGGCAGGTATGCCGGGCTGCTCGGGTCGGTCAGCGCCGCCGCGTGCTCGGGTGGCAGGGTGTACCCGCCCGTGGTGGCGTCGTACTCGACGTAGCCACCGGCGGCCTGGGCGTTGAGCCACTCCCGCGCGTACGGCTCACCGGTGTGGGTGGCCTCGGCGAGCTGGGCCGGAGTGACCGGCCCACCAGCCAGGACGGCGTAGTAGCCCAGCTTGTCGCCGAGCACGACCAGCGCGGTGTTGAGGGTGGCGCCGACCTCGTCAACGGCCTTGAAGACGAAGGCCATGAGCTTGTCGACGTCGATGCTGGGTGCCTGCTGCAGATCGGTCATGACGCTGTTCCTCCCGGTGCTCGACGGCCACTGCGCCCGGTGTGGGCAGCGTCCGGTGTGGACGGCTCCCGGTCCCAACGGACGAGGGAGTGGCGTGCAACCAGCCTGGGTCGGGGACCCCCACCCAGTCATGGGGCATCGGCCTCAACTGTGCGGAGCGCGACGACCCGGCGACCCTGGACCCGGGACCCTCAGCCGGTGAGCTTCGCGATGGTCGAGGCGACCCGGCGCTCGCGCGTCTCGGGCTTCTTCGCGGCCATCACGGCCTCGGCGTGCTGGCGCTGGTGGCTGTAGCTGAGGCGCTCCCACGCCGCCGATGCGCTCGGGTGAGCGGCGAGCGCCGCGGCCAGGTCCTCCGGGACCTCGACCGTGCGCGGGGCGGTGTCGAGCACGACCGACACCTCGTGGGTCTCACCGGCCGCGATGCCGGCAGCCTCACGCACCGCCGCGCTGGCCCCGAGGAGGAACTGCCCGCCCATCGACGCGATGCTCGTGCGCCAGGTGTGCCCGTTCACCGTCGTGGCGACCTTGGGTCGGCGCCCGCCCCCGAGCTCCTGGACCACCGACTCCGGGACCACGAACCCGGTGGTGGTGCGACCAGTGGCCAGCAGCTCAGTCGTGAACTCCATCGTCCCAGTGTGCCGCACCGCGACCGAACCGCGCCACCAGTTCCGGCACCGGCATACTCGGCAGCAGCGCCGGATCCGGCGACCAAGCGCAGGAGGGAAAGCCATGTCAGACAGCGGTCCCGACCACTCCTTGGGTGCCACCACGGGTGCCACCCCGACGTCCGCCGGCAGCGCCGCCTCGAGCCGCCCCGCGAAGGCCCCCGTCGTGCGGTTGCAGACGTGGGTCACGATCGTCCTGCTGTTCACCCTGCTCGCCTCGTGCTCCGCCGCCAGCCGGGCCGGGGATGCCGCTACCTCCATCGGGGGCATCTCTGGGTCGGAGCAGGGCGCGAGCGCCCAGGACGTCCGCGACCTGTGCGCGCTCATCGGCGCCGTCGCCGCTGCGCAGGGCGTCGACCTCGACGCGATCGCCACGGCGGACACCGACACCTCGTGCGCGCAGGCCGCCCGAGAGGTGGTTCGCCCCTGAGCACCCCCTCTCGTTCCAGCGCCCCTCGCCGGGCGGAGGCCGGCGTCAGGCGCGTGATCGACCGCCGGCCCGTGGGAGCTCCTCGCGCCGGAGCGCACCGCGGCGGCGCAGCCGGGCCACCACGTCGTCGGCACCCGAGCGCTCCGCCGCGTCGAGCGGGGTCAGGTCGTCCCACCCGACCCAGTTGACGTCGGCGCCGCGGGCCAGCAGGTGGTCGACGGCGTCGAGTTGGCCGCCGTGGCAGGCTCCCCACAGCAGGGGCGTGGGGTCCTCGTCGGAGGCAGCCGGCATCGTCGCGAGCAGGTCGACCCGTCCCAGCGCGGCTGCGTCGAAGGGCGACACCCTCGCCCCGCGCTCGACCAGTCGCCGAGCAGCGCTCCACTGCCCGAAGGCCGTCGCGTCGTTGAGCGGAGTCCCCCACCCGATCAGTCCTCCCACGGCATCGACCCGGGCTCCGGCATCCAACAGCGCGTCGACGGCCTCGACGTCGTCGTTGCTGGCCGCCCAGTGCAGCGCGGTCTCCGCGTGCTCGCCGACGAAGGCTGCCTCGAGGTCGGCCCCGTGCTCGAGCAGCGCGTCGATCGTGGCCGCGATCCGTGGCCGTCGCCCGGGCCAGTCGGTGGCGACGTGCAGCAGGGTGCGGCCTCCGTGCCCCGGCACCAACCGCGTCGCGATCTCGGGGTGGACCTCCAGAATCGCGGTCAGCGCCTCGACGTCACCGCCACGCACCGCCGAGACGGCCGCCTCGACGACGTCCTCGGCGGGGGCGGCCACCGCTCTCAGCCCTCGCGAGCGGCGCGGAAGGCGCCCGCGACCTCGATCAGGCGGTCGTTGGCCTCGGGCTCGGAGATGGTCGCGCGGGCGCCGTCGGTGCCGTAGGGCCGCACGGTCAGCCCTGCCTCCTCGCACGCGGCAGCGAAGGCCGGCGTCTCCTTCCCCAGCCCGAACCAGACGAAGTTGGCCTGGGCGTCGGCGAGGTCCCAGCCCTGGTCGCGCAGCGCCGCCACCACCCGCTCGCGCTCGGCGACCAGCTCCTTGACCCGCACGCCTAGCTCGTCGACCGCCTCCAGCGAGGCGATCGCCGCCACCTGCGCGAGCGAGTTGACCCCGAACGGGATCGCCGCCTTGCGCAGGGCGGCGGCCACCGGCTCGTGCGCCACGGCATACCCGACCCGCAGCCCGGCCAGACCGTAGGCCTTGGAGAAGGTGCGCAGCACGGCGACGTTGGGGCGCGCTGCGTGGATGGCCAGAGCGTCGGGCGCGTCCGTCGCGGTGACGAACTCGAGGTAGGCCTCGTCGATGACGACGAGGACGTCCTCGGGCACCCGGTCGAGGAACGCCTCGAGCTCGGCAGCCCCCACCGTGGTGCCCGTCGGGTTGTTCGGGGTGCACACGAGCACCAGCCGCGTGCGGGGCGTGATCGCCTCGGCCATCGCGTCGAGGTCGTGGCGGTCACCGGACGTCAGGGGCACCTGCACGGGAGTGGCGCCGGACAGGGTCACCAGGATCGGGTACGCCTCGAAGGACCGCCACGCGAAGACCACCTCGTCGCCCTCGCCGCAGGTCGCCGCGATGAGCTGCCCCAGCACCCCGACGCTGCCGGGCCCGGTGGCGATGCACTCGGCCGGCACGCCGACGCGCTCCGCGATGGCCGCCGTCAAGTCGGTGACCGCCATGTCGGGATAGCGGTTCATCCCGCCGGCTGCCTCGCGCACCACGTCGAGCACGCTCGGCAGGGGCGGGTAGGGGTTCTCGTTGCTGCTGATCTTGTATGCCGTGACACCGGGTCGCGCCGCCGCTCGACGGCCGGGGGCGTACGCGGGCAGGGCGTCGATCAGGCCCCTCAGGCGGACCGTGCTCGTCGGTGCGGGGGTGGGCTGGCGGTGCTCGGTCATGCCCTCCACCCTAAGGCGGGGGCCGGCCGCCCGTCCCGCCCTGCACCACCGGCGGCGGCACGCCACGGAGGTGCCCGGTCTCGGCGCCCGCTGCGTGCCAGAATGTGCCCGTGAAGAACTTCGCCATCCGAGTCCTCGTCGGCGGGATCGCCCTGTGGGTCGCCGCCCTCCTCCTCGACGGGGTGGAACTCGCCGAGGACCAGTCGTCCTGGCCGGAGAAGCTCGTGACGATCGTGCTCGTCGCGCTCGTCTTCGGGCTGACCAACGCCATCGTGCGGCCGATCGCGCTGCTGCTGTCGCTGCCGTTCATCGTGCTGAGCCTGGGGCTGTTCATCTTCGTGCTCAATGCGTTCATGCTGCAGGTGACCGAGTGGATCAGCGACGGGCTGGGGCTCTCGTTCACCATCGACCACTTCTTCTGGAGCGCGATCTGGGGGGCGCTGATCATCACGGTCGTGTCCTGGCCGCTCAACGTCCTCCTCAAGGACGACTGAGGCCTGACGACATGCGCGTCCTCGTCTCCGGTGGAGCCGGTTACATCGGCTCACACACCGTCATCCAGCTCGTCTCCTCCGGTCACGACGTCGTCGTCGTCGACTCCTTCGCCAACGCCAAGCCGTCCGTGGTCGGCCGCCTCGAGGCACTCACCGGACAACACCTGGACGTGCGCTCCTTCGACCTCACCGACCTGGACAAGACCGAGCACCTCTTCGCCAACGAGCCCTTCGACGCGGTGATCCACTTCGCCGGGTTCAAGGCCGTCGGCGAGAGCGTGGCCAAGCCGCTGGAGTACTACGAGAACAACCTCGGCTCGACCTTCTCCCTCGTCCGCGCCATGCACCGGCACGGCGTCTCGACCCTCGTCTTCTCCTCCTCGGCCACGGTCTACGGCGCGGATGCCGCCGTGCCGATGGGCGAGGACCTGCCCACATCGGCGACCAACCCCTACGGCTGGACCAAGGTCATGCAGGAACAGGTGCTGCGCGACGTCGCCGCGGCCGACCCCAGCTGGCGGATCGCCCTGCTGCGCTACTTCAACCCGGTCGGCGCGCACGCCTCGGGCACCATCGGCGAGGACCCCAGCGACATCCCCAACAACCTCATGCCGTTCATCGCGCAGGTCGCGGTGGGCCGACGCGAGAAGCTCTCGGTGTTCGGGGGCGACTACCCGACCCCGGACGGCACGGGCGTGCGCGACTACATCCACGTCGAGGACCTCGCGGCCGGCCACATCGCGGCCCTGCACCGCCTGGGCTCCACCGACGACGCCGTCTCCACCTGGAACCTCGGCACCGGTCACGGCACCTCCGTGCTCGAGCTGCTGCACGCCTTCGAGCGCGCCTGTGGGCACGAGCTGCCGTATGAGGTCGTCGAGCGGCGGACGGGTGACATCGCCGCCTCCTACGCCGACCCCTCGCGGGCCGAGGCCGAGCTGGGCTGGCGGGCCACGCGCACCGTCGACGACATGTGCGTCGACACCTGGCGCTGGCAGAGCCGGAACCCGAAGGGCTACCCCGGCGCCTGACCCTGCCGGGGCTTTCGGGGTCACCCCGACCCCGACCCGGACCCGCCACCGCACCCCGTGCCGGTTGCTACGACGTCGTGTAGTTTGTGGTACGTCCGGTCGTCCTTACCACCCTCGAGCCTCCACCAACCTCTGCTAGCAGAGGTTCGGTCTCCACCCACATGGTGGAACCTGTTGGTGGCGACGCAACCTCTGCTAGCAGAGGTTCGGGGGGGAGGGCTCAGGGTGAGCATCCGGTCCGTGACGTCCGCACGCCGGCTCCGAACGAGCGAAGGAGTAGCCATGCCGCACTCGACCTCCGCACCGCGCCTCGGCGACCTCGAGCGAGTGGTGATGAACCACCTGTGGGATGCCGCGGCGGGCGGCGGCGCGGCATACCCCGGCGCCACGGTCCGCGACGTCCTGGAGAAGGTCGAGAGTGAGCGCGACATCGCCTACACCACCGTCATGACGGTGCTGGACCGGCTCGCGAAGAAGGACCTCGTGACCCGCGAGCGTGACGGTCGCGCCTGGCGCTACCTGCCGGCCGCCACCCGCGAGGCGATGACGGCCAGCACGATGCGGCGCACGCTCGTCGACATGGGCGTCTCCGACCGGCGGGCGGCGCTGCTGCACTTCCTCGACGGCGCCAGCAGCGGGGAGATCGAGGATCTCAAGGCGGCGTTGGCCGAGGTCGAGGGCCGGGCAGCCCAGGCGTCGGCGTCGGACAAGGGTCGGGGTCGCGGCGATCGACGTCGCCACTGACCCGGCATCCTGACTCACGCACGTGCGGTTCCTGCCACGATGGTCGGTGTGACCCCGCTCGCGCTGGTGGCCCTGGCGGTCGTGCTCGCCGGTGTGGCACCGCGCCTCATGGCGCGGCAACCGCGGTTCCGTCGGGCCCCGAGGGCAGCGCTCGTGGCCTGGCAGGCCGTGGCCGTCGGCGCGATCATCGCGTCCCTGGCGGCGGCACCGGTGGCCTTCGCCCTGCTGGCGCGTGACACCAGCCCCGCGCGTCACCTCGTGCTGCTCGCCGTGGCGGTCGCGGCCACCGGCGGGATGGCGGTGCGCCTGCTCTGGTCGGGGCACCGGGTCGGACGACGGTTGCGGTCGGTGCGCGCCGAGCACCGCGAGCTCGTCGACATCATCGCCCGGCCCGCCCGGGACCGGCTGCGGGTCCTCGCCCACCCGACACCGACCGCCTACTGCATCCCGGGGCGCCACTCGCGCGTGGTGCTCTCGCAAGGGGTGCTCGACGCCCTGCCGCCCGACCAGCTCGACGCCGTCATCGCCCACGAGGACGCCCACCTGCGGGCCCGGCACGACCTGCTCGTCGAGTTCTTCACGGTCGTGCACACCGCGGTGCCCGGGCTCCTGCGCTCGGAGGCCTCGCTCCGGGAGGTGCACCTTCTCGTGGAGGCACTTGCCGACCGGGTCGCGGTGCGCCGGGTCGGGGAGGTGTCGACCGCCCGGGCCCTGCTCACCCTGGCCGAGAGCCGCGCGCCCGAAGCCGCTGTCGCCTCCGGCACGACGGCGCCCACCCGGCTCCGTCTCCTGGCCGCCGGCCCGGCGCCGGTGGGGTTGTCCGTGCTGGTCTACACGTATGCCGCCCTGGCCTGCCTGACGCCGATGCTCGTCGCCGCCGCGGCCTGGAGGTGACGTCGTGGTCCTGACATGAGGGAGGTGAGGTCGTGAGCTCCCCAGAGGTGGACCCCGTGCGCGAGCGCCTGGGCACCGCCCTGCGGCTTGCGATGCGGGGTCGCGACCGGGTGGCGGTCTCCGCCCTCCGTTCGGCGATCGCGGCGATCGGCAACGCGGAGGCGGTGCCGGTCGAGGACGCGCCCGGGGCGGGAGCCATCGAGACGGCGCTGACCGGCGTGGGCGCGGCCGACGCCCCGAGGCGAGTCCTCAGTGAGGCGGACGTCATCGCCATCGTCAGGGAGGAGATCAGCGAGAGGGACGAGGCTGCGGCCGAGCTGGACGGCCTCGGGCGAGAAGATGCCTCGGAGCCCCTGCGCGCCGGGGCGGACCTGCTCCGCGAGGTGCTGGGTGAGGCCGTCGGCCCTCCTTGACCGCGCCCGGTCGTCGCTGCCGGCCGTGCGCCCGCCGACCTACTCGCTCGGGGGTGATGCCCAGCTGGGCGGGGGCGGGGGCGGCGTCGACCCGGGAGGGGCCGTGTGCGGCTCGGCGGGTGGGGCTGGCGGGCGCAGGAGGGGCTCTCCGGTGGCACCGACGGGGCCACCGGCATCCGGAGGAGGTGTCGGAGGACCGGCGGATCCCGGCGGTGGAGGCGGCGAGCCGGCGGCGGCAGCGGCACCCGGGGGCGGGGGTGGCCCCGCGGGGGGCGGTGGCGGTGGCGGGGTGACCGTGAGCCGGCCCAGCTGTCCGGCGCCCTCGAGCTGCCGGAGGGCGGCCATCACCCGCTCCCGGTCGGAGTCGGCCACCGGGCGACCGGTCGCGTCGAGCCAGGCGATCACCCCGAAGTCCCGCAGGGCTCGGTCGCCTCCGCCGCCACCCCCGCCCGTGCCGCCAGCCGGGGGGTTGAGTCCCGCGTTGCTCATCGCCACGTCGGCCTTCGCCGCGAGGTCGTTGGCCGCGGCCTTGGCGCGCTCCAGAAAGCTCATCTCTGACTCCATCTGATCGTGACCGGTCGTCTCGAAATCCTAGATCCCGAGGGGGCAGGGCGCCTAGCCTGTCGACCTGGTGGCGTCGGGCCCGCGAGGGGCCCACCCGTGAACCGTTCAGGAGGGGCCGTGACGATCCACGGATCGCTGTTCCAGGAGTTTCGCGAGAAGGAGACCCAGGACCCTTTCGCGCTGCAGAACAAGAAGCTGCTCCGCGTCGACATGCGCTACGGCGAGGTGTGGGCCAAGACCGGCTCGATGGTGGCCTACCAAGGTGACGTCCGCTTCGCCAACAAGGGCTCCGGCGGGCTGGGCAGGGTGCTGAAGTCGGCCGCCACCGGTGAGGGCGTGAAGATGATGCAGTGCTCCGGCAACGGAGAGCTCTTCGTCGCCGACAACGCCTCCGAGATCCAGGTGATGTACCTCGAGAACGACTCACTGTCGGTCAACGGCCGCAACGTGCTCGCCTTCTCCAACTCCATCGAGTGGGACATCCACCGCATCTCGACGAGCGGGGCGGCGATGACGGGCGGTCGGTACAACGTCTCGCTCCGGGGCACCGGCTACGTCGCGGTGACGACCAAGGGGGACCCCATCGCCCTCGACGTCGCGTCGGCACCCACCTTCGCGGACGCCGACGCCGTCGTGCTGTGGACGGCGGGGGTCTCGATGAAGATTCGGGTCGACACCGGCGGTCTCGGGTCGATGATCCGAGGGGGCAGCGGCGAGCTGCTGCAGATGGCCTTCGGCGGCCAGGGCTACGTGCTGGTGCAGCCGAGCGAGTCGGTGCAGGACGGTGGGCACCAGAGCTCGGGGTCCCAGAGTCCGGGCGGGATGCTCGGCCAGTTCCTCCAGTAGGAGCTCCGCTGGGCCGACGGCGGGCGTCCGCGACGCGGTCCCGCGCGGCGGCGTCTACCCGGCATACGACACAATCGAGCCCATGACGGCACAGGTGACAGGGACCGGCATCCTCGACGTCGCACGCGAGCAGGTGCTCGAGCGCGGGGTGGCACTGACCCAGGAGCAGGTGCTCGAGGTGCTGCGCACCGACGACGCACAGCTTCAGGACCTCCTTGCGCTCGCGCACGAGGTGCGGATGACCTTCCAGGGCCCGGCGATCGAGGTCGAGGGCATCGTGTCGCTCAAGACCGGTGGTTGCCCCGAGGACTGCCACTTCTGCTCCCAGAGTGGGCAGTTCACCAGCCCGGTGCGCTCGGTGTGGCTCAACATCCCCGAGCTGGTGCGCGCCGCGAAGCAGACGGCGGCCACCGGGGCGAGTGAGTTCTGCATCGTCGCCGCGGTGCGCGGCCCGGACGACAAGCTCATGGCGCAGATGCGCGAGGGCGTCGCCGCCATCCGTGCCGCCGTCGACATCCAGGTCGCCGCGTCCCTCGGGATGCTCACCCAGGCGCAGGTCGACGACCTCGTCGACATGGGGGTGCACCGCTACAACCACAACCTGGAGTCGGGCAGCTCCTACTTCCCGAAGGTCGTCACGACGCACTCCTTCGAGGAGCGCTGGGCGACCTGCCTCATGGTCAAGGAGTCCGGCATGGAGCTGTGCTGCGGCGGTCTGGTCGGCATGGGCGAGAGCCTCGAGCAGCGCGCCGAGCTCGCCGCGCAGCTCGGCGAGCTGGAGCCGCACGAGGTGCCGCTGAACTTCCTCAACCCGCGCCCGGGCACGCCCTTCGGTGACCTCGAGCCGATGGGCACCAACGACGCGCTGCGCACCATCGCGGCCTTCCGACTCGCCCTTCCGCGCACGATCCTGCGCTACGCCGGTGGCCGGGAGCTGACCCTGGGTGACCTCGGCACCCGCGACGGCCTGCTCGGAGGCATCAACGCGGTCATCGTCGGCAACTACCTCACCACCCTGGGCCGCGACCCGGGCGAGGACCTCGCGCTGCTCGAGGAGCTCGAGATGCCGATCAAGGCCCTCGGCGAGACGTTCTGAGCCACGATGGCGGCTCCGTGACGGACGAGGGGTATGCCGTGGAGCCGGTCGCGCGGGTCGGAGCGGCCGGGCAGTGGTGCGGCCAGTGCGGTGAGGGGCTGGGCTCGGAGGAGTCCGACCCCGCGATCGACCACACGGGGTGTGCGCGTCGTGCAGCCCTGGAGCCGCCGCGGTGGTGCGTGCACTGCCGCCGCCGGATGGTCGTGCAGGTGACGCCCGGCGCGTGGGCCGCGACGTGCAGCCGGCACGGCAGCGTGGAGCAGTCCACCTGGCGCTGAGCCCACGACTCGGGAATGTTTCCGAGATAGTTGCCTGTTCAACCACTCATGACCTTCAACGTCCTCGTCCTGGTCGGCAGCCTGCGCGCCGGCTCCACCAACCGCATGCTCGCCGACGCCGCCATCGCGCACCTCCCCCAGGGCGTCACCGGCACCGTGTTCGAGCGCCTCGCCGACCTCCCGCACTACTCCGAGGACCTCGACCACGACGACGCCCTCCACGAGGTGGCCCGTGACCTCCGCGAGGCGGTCGCGGACAGCGACGCCGTGCTGCTCGTCACCCCCGAGTACAACGGCTCGCTGCCGAGCGCGGTCAAGAACGCCGTCGACTGGGTGTCGCGCCCCCGCGGCACCGCGGCCATCGCCGGGAAGCCCGCGGCCGTCATCGCCGCGAGCGGTTCCCCCAAGGGTGCCCAGTGGGCCCGTGAGGACGGCGTCAAGGTGCTCACGGTCGCCGGGGCCGACGTCATCGAGGACACCGTCGGGGTCGGCTCCTCGTTCCAGGCCTTCGTCGACGGCCGCCTCGCCGACGACGAGCTCGACGTGGCGCTGCGCGACCTCGTCGGCCGCCTGGCCCGCGAGGTCGAGTCCGCCCGCGCCGCTGCCTGACCCCTCCCCTCCCCCTGCCTCGAGTGCGGAAGTGGTTGCCCTGGCGACCACTTCCGCACTCGACGCGAGGGGCGAGACACAATGGCGCGATGAGTGACTCGCCGCTCCCCGGTGCCGCCCTCGAGGCGCTGCTCGCCTTCGACCGCGAGCACGTGTGGCACCCCTACTCCTCCGCGCTCGCGCCCCAAGATCCCTACCTCGTCGAGTCGGCCCACGGCATCCGACTTCGGTTGCGGGACAGGGCTGGTGAGCATCTCGAGGTCATCGACGCGATGAGCTCGTGGTGGTGTGCAATCCACGGGTATGCCGTGCCCGAGCTCGACGCCGCCGCCACCGCTCAGCTGGGCGCGATGTCGCACGTCATGTTCGGCGGGTTGACCCACGAGCCCGCCATCGGGTTGGCGCAGCGGCTCGTCGACATGGCGCCGGCCGGTCTCGAGCACGTCTTCCTCGCCGACTCGGGGTCGGTCTCGGTCGAGGTCGCCATGAAGATGGCGCTGCAGTGGCACCTCGCGGCGGGCCGGGCCAGGACCCGCTTCTTCACGGTGCGCGGCGGCTACCACGGGGACACCTTCTCGCCGATGTCGGTGACCGACCCGGTCGGGGGCATGCACGCGCTCTTCCGCGGCGTGCTGCCCGAGCACGTCTTCGCGCCGCGGCCTCCCAGCGGTCTGGATCGTGCACCCGACGACGCCGACCTGGTGCGCTGGGAAGCCGAGACCCGAGCCCTGTATGCCGCCCACGCCGACTCGGTCGCCGCCGTCATCGTCGAGCCCGTGCTCCAGGGGGCTGGGGGGATGCACATCTACGCCCCGCACGTGCTCGAGGTGCTGCATGACCTGGCGCGCGAGCACGGCTCACTGGTCATCCACGACGAGATCGCGACCGGGTTCCACCGGACGGGCCCGCTGTGGGCCGGTGACCGCGTCGGCACACCACGTGAACCATCCGGGCGGTTGGTTCCGAGGTCGACCCCGGACATCCTGTGTGTCGGCAAGGCCCTCACCGGTGGCTACCTCTCCCTCGCCGCCGTGCTCTGCACCCGCGAGGTCGCCGAGGGGGTGAGTGCCGGCGAGGCCGGGGGGCTGATGCACGGCCCGACCTTCATGGGCAACCCCCTGGCCTGCGCGATCGCGTCGGCGAACCTCGACCTCCTGGCCGCTCGCGACACACCGCTGGAGGTGGAGCGCATCGAGCGCGGGCTCCGCGCCGGGCTCGAGGAGGCCGCGGCATCCGACTGCGTCTCGGACGTGCGGGTGCTGGGAGCGGTCGGTGTCATCCAGCTGCGGGAGCCGGTGCGGGTCGCCGAGGTCACCGCTGCGGCCCTCGAGCGCGGCGTGTGGGTGCGCCCGTTCCGGGATCTCGTCTACACGATGCCGCCCTACGTCACCTCGGACGAGGACCTCGCCACCATCACGAGCGCCCTGGTGGGCGCCGTGGAATCGGTGCACGGCTGACCGCGGCGAAGCACCCGGCAGGACGGCGGTGCACCTTCCTCTTGCGCGGCCCAGCTCGCACCCGGTAGAACTTGCTCACCACATCGGGGTGTCAGCAGCGGGGAACGGGGATTCGATGCGACGACGCGCGTCCACACGGCTCAGGGTCATGACGGTGCTCGCGGCCCTCGGCGGTCTCGCCGTCGCCACCGTGGGTTCACCCGCGGCAGTGGGGGCACAGCCCTCCACCGTCGCGGTGAGCGCTGACGCCAGGGCGGCCGGTCCCCCCTCAGCGGCGGCACTCGTAGCGCCCACCCGGGTGCGGCTCATCACCGGCGACCTGGTGGTCCTCCCGAGTGCCAGCCACCCGACCACCACGGTGGTGCCCGCACCAGGGAGCACGTCCTCCTTCGCGATCGCGCGCAGCGGCGCCCACGTCTACGTCGTCCCTTCGGCCGCCCGCACCGCGCTCGACCGCCTCGACCTCTCGCTCTTCGATGCCGGGGAGCTGGCCACACGCACCAGGCCCACCCGCGTCTCCATCACCTATGCGACAACAGCGTCACCGAGGGCCGTCCCCGGCGTCGAGGTCACCTCGCGCTCGGGACGCGCCGGCACCGGTCTGGTGACGGCCGCGTCCTCGGCCGCCCTCGCCAAGGCCCTTCAGACCCGTTCGGCCGCAGAACTCTTCGCGGGCGTCTCGTCGGTCACCGCGGCATCCCCGACGGTGCGCCCGACCTTCGCCATGCACACCGTGAAGCTCAAGGTCATCGGCAAGGACGGCCGCCCGGGTGACGGCTTCGTCATCGTCGCCAACGTGGACGACATGCGGCGCGCGGTGACCGCCTCCGACACGTGGCACGGGGCGGGACGCGTCAGCATTCCCACCGGGAACTACCAGGTGGCGGGCTTCGTCTTCGACGACGACGGGGTGAGCCTGCCCATCCTTCCTGAGGTGGTGGTCAACGGCCCACGCACCGTGACCCTCGACGCCCGCACAGCCACGACCACCCCGGTCGTGCGCATCCCGCAGCCCACCGGCGAGATGTTCACCTCCGTGGACGTCACCCGGGTCGACGCCAAGGGCAACGGGTCGGTCGGCGTCGGGATCTTCTCGTTCGGTGGGGAACCCTCAAGCCTGAGCCCGGTTGATGCCGTCCGCCACGGCACCATCTCCTCCTCGCTGACCAGCATCGCCAGTGAGGACTCCCCCAACCCCGCCTACACCTACGCGCTCGCCTACGAATATCCCGGTCTGGTACCTCGCGTCATGCGGGCCGCCCCCCGCGCGAGCGACCTCGAGCGGGTCTCGATGCGCTACCACGGCAGCACCAGGGTCAGTGGCCAGAAGGGCATGGTCGAGACCTCGGTCCTCCTCGACAGCGGGGGAATCGGCGTGGGCTTCCTGCGCAGCGTCCCCACCCGCATGACCGTCTGGGCCGGCGGCTCGGCGGGCGCGATCCTCCAGAACGCCTACACGGCCACCTACGACTGGGAGACCGACACCGGGAGTGAGTACCTCACGAGTTCCGGTGAGCAGGTCACGCCCGGCTCCAGCCGATCGGAAGAGTGGAACCAACGCCCCTCGCGGCCCTCGTTCGTCACTCCGACAGCGTCCGACCCGTGGTGGTGCAGCGCGTGTGTACAGGACGGCACGCTCGCGCTCGCCATCCCCTCGTTCTCCGACAACGACCCCCGCCACTACGGCCTGGTAGACGACCCGACGCGGGTGGCTTGGTCGCTCTCCTCGGCCGGCCGGTCGATCGGCTCCGGGGACGGCCCGCTCTTCGACGTGTTCGACCTCCCGCGGGGCACGGCTCCTGTCGTCATCGACCACCGCGAGCACATGCGTCGGGCAGGCTTCGCCGACTCCACGACCAGCACGACGTGGACGATGCCGCGCACGGCCCTGGGCGCATCCCTCACGGGGTGGTCCTGCTACGACGGCGTCGGTCCGTGCCGGGCCGCCGGCCTCCTCGAACCCCGGTACGACCTTCCCATCAGCGATGCCGGCACCATGAAGGCCGGCACGGCATCCGGTCGGCTGTTCCTGACGCCCTACCTCTCCGCGAGCACGGTCACCAGCCTCGCGGTCGACGTGCGCTACGGCTCCGGGCCCTGGCTGTCGGTGAGCACCGCGCCTACCGGCCCGAACGTGTGGAAGCTGCGGATGCCGGTGTCCACCCGTGGCGGCAGCGCCACCCTCCGTCTGCGGGCGAGCGACTCCGCCGGCAGCGCCGTGACCCAGACCATCGACGGCGCCTGGAGCGTCGCGCCGTGAGCCCGAACACCGAGGAGACCGATGTGATGCCCAACGCTACCCTTCCCCCGATCGTCGGCGCCCGACGCCAGACCTCGAGGCGCCTGGCCCGCATCGCGGGTGTCGCCGCAGCGCTGGTCGCCCTGACCGGAACGGGTCTCGGCGCCGCGCCCTCGCTCGCCGCCGGAGGTGTTGGTGGCGGTGGCGGTGGCGGTGGCGGTGGCGAGGACCCCACCGTCTCGGCGCCCGCGATCGTCGAGAACGCCTGCGCCGCGGCCCGACCAGGACAGGCACGCTGCCTCACCCAGGGCCGGGTGGACTCCACCGCGCGCGCCGCGACCCACGTGGCCAACGTCGCGATGCGTCAGGCCACCGCGTCAGGTGACGCGCGCTCGCTGGCGGCCGCCAAGGTGCCGCCGGGGCTGGGGGCGACGAAGCTCCGGTCCGCCTACGCGATCCCCACGACCGGAAGCACCGCCACGGTCGCCGTCGTCATCGCGGGGGACGTGCCCACCGCCGAGAAGGACCTCGCCGTCTACCGCTCGACCTTCGGTCTCCCCCCGTGCACCACCGCGAACGCGTGCTTCCGCAAGGTGAACCAGCAGGGGAAGGCTCGGCCCCTGCCGTATGCCGACCCCGCATGGGCCCTGGAGGGCTCGATGGACCTGCAGCTGGTCTCCGCGGCCTGCCCGACCTGTCACATCCTGCTTGTCGAGGGTGACGACCCCTCGCTCGAGGCCCTCGGCGCTGCCACGGACACCGCCCGCCGGCTGGGGGCCAGCGTCGCGTCGCACAGCTACGGCGCCGACGAGTCGGCCTACGTCAAGCCCTTCGCCCGTGCCTACCGCGCGAGCGGCATGGTCAACGTGGCCTCTTCCGGCGACTGGGGATTCACGACCGCCAGCTTCCCGGCGGTCGCCCCCGCCGTCGTCGCCGTGGGCGGAACGACGCTCCGCACGAAGGCCGGCACCACACGCGGCTGGACGGAGAAGGTCTGGAGCGGCGCCGGGAGCGGCTGTTCGGCCTGGTTCGCGAAGCCGTCCTTCCAGAAGGACCGGCACTGCCAGATGCGCACCGTGTCGGACATCTCGGCGGTGGCGGACCCCCAGACCGGGGTGGCGGTCTACGACAGCTGGGAGAACCCCTTCGGACAGGAACCCGGCTGGATCATCCTCGGCGGCACGAGCGCGTCGGCTCCGCTCGTCGCGGGCATGATCGGCGCGGCCGGCGCCGGGAAGACCTACCGCACGGGGAAGGCCTACGGCCGCACCCAGTGGGTCAACGACGTGGTCGGAGGGAGCAACGGCTTCTGCGGCGGTGACTACCTGTGCAAGGGCGTCGTCGGCTACGACGCCCCGAGCGGGGTGGGGACACCGAACGGGTTGCGGGTCTTCACCGGCTGAGCGCTCCGGGCCCGGCGCACCGGAAACCCGGTAGCCCGGAGAGCTCCCGGCCGGCCTCGGTCAGGCGCGAGCGAGGAGCTTCTGGCGGCGGGTGTCTCCAGCGTGCAGCGCCCAAGCCATGAGCACCGGCTGGGCGAGCAACCGCGCGGCGCGCTTCTGGTCGGTGTCGAGCCCGAAACCGTCCTTGCGCTCGAGCCACTGCGCGATGTTTCCCGGAAGAACGGCGAGGAAGAACACCGCGCCGACGGTGCCCATCCGCGCTCTGGCCGGCTGCGTCCAGGTGAGGAGCGTCGCCGCGCCGAGCGCGATCTCTGCGTAGCCGGACCACACCACGACGTCGTCGGGGTCGAACGGCATCCACTCCGGCACCTGCGCCTGGAACTCCTTGCGCATCGAGGTCAGGTGCGCGGTGCCGGCACCCACGAGCACAGCCCCGAGGGCCACCTTGCTCGCGGCACGTGCGAAGCGCCTCACCCGTCCGCGTCGCGCCACGGTCTGGTCGTCGTCGTGGTCCATGACCCCATCCTGTCAGTCAGTCAGTCAGTCAGTCAGTCGGTCTTGGCCTGGCCCCAGCCGTGCCAGTGGTCCACCCGCATCCAGCAGCTGACCCTCGGCCGGTCCCGGCTCGGGTAGGGGCGGCCCCGGTAGTGCTGGGACAACCGGTCGATGTCGGCGAGGGCGGTCTCGGGGTCGTCGTCCCACCGCACGACCGGCCCCCGCACGCTGACGTGGGTGTACCACTCGCCGTCCTTGAGCGCGGTGAGCGCGATCTCCGGCCTCTCCCGCATCCAGTCGAGGCGGGCGCGTCCGGCATCCATGTTGAGCAGCACGGTGCCGTCGTCCTCCAGGAGATACCAGGTCGCGACCGACATCGGCGCCCCGCTCGGCATGAGCACGGCGACGACGGCGGGGTTGGGCTGGGCGAACAGCCCGGCGACCTCGGCGGGCAGGGGTGCCTTGGGCATGAGGTGTCTCCTTCGGGTGGGCAACCGTGGTGATCCTCCATCCTCCATCCCCCACCGTCGCCCGCACCGACGTCTCACCTGGTGCGCCCCGCTCCCACCCCGCACCCCACCGGCACCCCACCGGCTCGACATCCGGCTCGACATCCGGCTCGGACGAGTGAACAGGCGGAAACCCTCCATCCCGGGGGCGGTTCCGGGGCCGACGTGAAAGGATCGGTGACGTGACGAGCTCCCTCGACTGGATCCGTGCGGCCGCGCAGACGCGCGATGCTGCGGGGCTCACGAGGCGCCTCGTGGTCACCAAGAGCGGCGACGGGCTCGACCTCGCGGGCAACGACTACCTCGGGTTGCGCACCCACCCGGCCGTCATCGCCGGGGCCGTCGCCGCGACCGAGACCTTCGGCACCGGTGCCGGGGCGTCGCGGCTGGTCACCGGCACCCTCGACGTGCACGAGGAGCTCGAGAACGCCATCATCCGCCTCACCGGTGCGCCATCCGCCCTGGTGCTCTCCACCGGGTATGCCGCGAACCTCTCGGTGCTCACGACGCTCGCCGATGCCGGCACCCTCATCGTCAGCGACGAGCACGCGCACGCCAGCCTGATCGACGGCTGCCGCCTCTCGCGGGCCTCCGTGTCCGTCGCTCGCCACAACGACGTCGACCACGTCGCCGACCTTCTGTCCCGGCGCGACGTGCCCCGTGCCGTCGTGGTGGTCGAGTCGATCTACTCCGTGCTGGGGGACGCCGCGCCGCTCGAGGACTTCATCGAGATGACCGAGGAGGCCGGCGCCCTGCTCGTGGTCGATGAGGCGCACGCCCTGGGGGTGACCGGCCCCGGCGGTGCTGGGCTCGTCGCTCAGGCCGGTGCGGTGGAGGCCGAGCACGTCATCGTCACCGGCACCCTCTCGAAGTCCCTCGCCTCCCAGGGCGGTGTGGTGCTCGCCTCGCCCGTCGTGCGCGACCACCTCGTCAACACCGCCCGGCCGTTCATCTACGACACCGGCCTCGCGCCCGCCTCGGCCGGCGCGGCCCTGGCCGCCCTCGAGGTGCTGCGCGATCACCCGGAGCTCATCGATCGCCTGCGGGCGAATGCCGCCCGGCTGGCCGGGGCGTGCCGCCTGCCGATGCCGGCGGCTGCGGTGATGTCGGTCGAGATGCCCGGCCCCCACGAGGCGCTGGCAGCGGTGGAGAAGGCGCGCGTGCACGGCATCCGGATCGGCTGTTTCCGACCGCCGTCGACTCCCGACGGCTCGTCGCGGTTGCGCCTCACCGCGCACGCCGACCACCCCGAGCACGACCTCGACCGCGCCTGCACCGTGCTTGGCGCGCTCACCGCCACCCGTGGCTGACCCCAGGTCACTCACCTCGGTCGTCCTCGTCACCGGCACCGGCACGAGTGTCGGCAAGACCGTCGCCACGGCCGCCCTGGCCGCGGTCGTGCGGGCGCGGGGCAGCAGCGTCGCCGTCGTCAAGCCCGCCCAGACGGGTCTCGAGCCGGGTGAGCCCGGCGACGTCGACGAGGTGCGGCGGCTCGTCGGCGACGATGTGGTGACGCACGAGCTGGTGCGGCTGCGCGACCCGCTCTCACCGGAGGCAGCCGCGCGCCACGCGGGCGTCACACTCCCGCCAGTCGCTCTGCACGCCAAGCGAATCGCTGAGATCGCGGCCGCTTCAGAAGTGGTGTTCGTGGAGGGTGCTGGAGGGCTGCTCGTGCGGCTCGACCAGCGCGGAGGCACACTCGCCGACCTCGGGGCTGGACTGCGCTACAAGGGAATCGGCTGTGGCGTGGTGCTGGTGGCCAGCGCCGGCCTGGGCACCCTGTCCATCGCCGCACTGACGGCGGAGGCGCTGGCCGCACGCTCGGTGCCACTGCTCGGTGTCGTCATCGGGTCGTGGCCGGCGGAGCCCGGTCTGGCGGAGGAGAGCAACCTCGTCGACCTGCCGCGTGTCACCGGGGCGCCGTTGTGGGGCCGGATCCCGATCGGAGCGGGTGCGATGGGGCGCGAGGCGTTCCTGGCCGGGGTGCCCCACTGGTTCGACCAGTCCTGAGCGGCCTCGAGTGCGGAAGTGGCTGCCCCGGCGACCACTTCCACACTCGAGGCCGGGATGATGGGGCCCATGAGTGAGCACACCACGGATCACCACGACGGCCCCTACCGCGTCACCGTCGTCTGCTGGGGCAACATCTGCCGGTCGCCCATGGGCGAGTTCCTGCTGCGCGAGGCCTTCGAGGACGCCGGTCTCGGCGACCGGGTGGTCGTCGACTCCGCCGGCACCTCGGCCGAGGAGCAGGGCAACGGCATGCACCCGCGCAGCGCCGCCGTGCTGCGCCGCAACGGGCACCCCGACACGGGCTGGTCGCAGCACCGGGCCAGGCGTTTCGAGCAGTCCTGGTTCGACGACGTCGACCTCGTGCTGCCGGTCGACCACGTGCACGTCGACCGGCTCGAGCGGCTGGCGCGCGACGCGCAGGACCACGACAAGATCCGGCTGTTCCGGTCCTTCGACGAAGGTGCCGTCGCCTCGGGTGACCTGGGGATGGACGACCCCTGGTACGGCACGGACCCGGCATACGACCAGACCTACACCGAGGTGAGCGCCGCGGTGCCCGGCATCGTCGACCACGTCCGCACCCAGCTCGACAGCGCCTGACCCCCGGCCGGCGGGCCGGCGCGCGGCATCCCGCCCACCGCCTCTCTGGGAGGATGGCGTCATGACGAGCCTTGCCGATGCGACCAGCCTCGCCGACACCGAGCCACCCATCGCCCTGGGAGCGCTCGACGGGAGATACCGCGGCGTGGTCGCCCCGCTCGTGGACCACCTCTCCGAGCCTGCGCTCAACCGGGCCCGGGTGCACGTCGAGGTGGAGTGGCTCATCCACCTCACCGAGCGCGAGGTCCTGCCCGGCGTGCGGCGGCTCACGGCATCCGAGCAGGAGTCGTTGCGCGACGTGGTGCGCACCTTCGGCCCGGCCGAGATCGAGGAGATGGCTGCCACCGAGCGGGTCACCGCGCACGACGTCAAGGCCGTGGAGTACTTCCTCAAGGAGCGGCTCGCGCGCATCGCTCCCGAGCCGGGCGACCGCGGCATCGCCGAGCTGATCCACTTCTGCTGCACCAGTGAGGACATCAACAACCTGTCGTATGCCGTGCTGGTCAAGGGTGCCGTGCACCAGGTCTGGCTCCCGAGCGCGACCGCGCTCGTCGAGCAGGTCGCGACGATGGCCTCGGACCTGCGTGACGTGCCGCTGCTCGCGCACACCCACGGCCAGCCGGCGACGCCCACGACCATGGGCAAGGAGCTCGCGGTGCTGGCGTGGCGACTGCAGCGGCAGCTGGCGCGGATCGAGGATGCGGAGTTCCTCGGCAAGCTCAACGGCGCCACCGGCACCTACGGCGCACACCTCGCGGCGGTGCCCGGAGCCGACTGGCAGGAGCTGAGCCGGGAGTTCGTCGAGCACCTCGGGCTGACCTGGAACCCGCTGACCACGCAGATCGAGAGTCACGACTGGCAGGCCGAGCTCTACGCCGACATCGCCCGCTTCAACCGGGTGCTGCACAACCTGTGCACGGATGTGTGGACCTACATCTCGATGGGCTACTTCGCGCAGGTGCGCGGACAGGGCACGGTCGGCTCCTCCACGATGCCGCACAAGGTCAACCCGATCCGTTTCGAGAACGCCGAGGCCAACCTCGAGGTGAGCAACGCGCTGCTCGACGTGCTCGCCTCGACCCTCGTGCAGAGCCGACTCCAGCGCGACCTCACCGACTCCTCGATGCAGCGCAACATCGGCTCCGCCTTCGGACACGGCCTGCTCGCCATCGACAACGCCTCTCGCGGCCTCGCCGGGCTGGATGCCGTGCCGGGCGCGATGGCCGCCGACCTCGACGTCAACTGGGAGGTGCTCGGGGAGCCGATCCAGTCGGCGATGCGGGCCCTCGGCGCCCAGGGCGTTCCGGGCATGCAGGAGCCCTACGAGCGGCTCAAGGAGCTGACCAGGGGCCGACGGATCGGCCAGGTCGAGCTCGTGGAGTTCGTGCGCGGTCTCGGGCTGCCCCCCGAGGTCGAGGAGCGCCTCGTCGCGCTGACGCCGGCGACCTACGTGGGTCTCGCTCCCGAGCTGGTCGACCACCTGCGCTGAACCCGGGGTGTATCGGTGTGAGCGCGGCGCACCGGGGTGTGGCACGGTGGACCGGTGGCACCCAAGAACCCACCACCGGCGACCAGACAGGACCTCGAGGAGATGGCGCTCGCCCTCCCGGAGGTCACCGCGGGCACGAGCTGGGGAGACCGCCCCTCGTTCCTGGTGCGCGGCAAGGCCATCCTCCTGTGGCGCGGTCCGCGCAAGGACGCCCTGGACCCCGAGACCGGTGAGCCCATGGACGACGTCATCGCGATCGTCGTGCCCTCGGCGGAGGACAAGGGGGCCCTCCTCCAGGCCGGGCCGCCGTGGTTCACCACACCGCACTTCGACGGCTCCAACCACGTGCTCGTGCGCGAGCGCGACCTGCACCTGCTCGACGTCGTGGAGCTCGCCGAGGTCGTCACGGACGCCTGGGCGACGCGGGCGCCCAAGCGGCTCGTCAAGGAGCACCTCGGCTGAGGCCCGTCCCCAGCCCGGCTCCCGTGTCCCTCCCGCGAGCGGAATACCCCTAGGGGGTACTCTGTTGGCATGGCCGTGACCACTGTGACCCCCGCGACGACACCCCCTGGATACTCCGAGACCAAGGACGCGCACCTCAAGCGACTGCGGCGCATCGAGGGCCAGGTGCGCGGCATCGGGCGCATGGTCGAGTCCGACACCTACTGCATCGATGTCCTGACCCAGGTGAGCGCCGCGACCCGCGCCCTCCAGGCGGTCAGTCTCGGGCTCTTGGAGGAGCACATCGCCCACTGCGTCGTGGACGCCGCCCGTGAGTCCGATGAGGCCGCCGAGGCCAAGGTCGCCGAGGCGTCCGCCGCGATCGCCCGACTGGTGAGGAGCTGACATGACCCAGACCACCGATCTCCGGTCCGACGAGGTGCACGAGGTCGACCTCGCCATCACCGGCATGACCTGCGCCTCATGCTCGGCGCGCATCGAGAAGAAGCTGGGCAAGCTCGAGGGAGTCGACGCCGTCGTCAACCTCGCCACCGAGAAGGCGACGGTGAGGTATGCCGGGGAGGTCAGCGTCGAGGACCTGCTCGCGACGGTGCGTTCCACCGGCTACGGCGCGGAGGTCGTCGGGCGTGCCGGTTCAGCGCAAAGAAGTGACCTGTTGGGCGGTTCTTCGCACGGCGCCCCGGAAAGAAGTGACCTATTGGTCGATTCTTCGCACGGCGGGAACGGGCGCACCGACCACGCCGAGCGGACCGACCACGCGGACCACATGAACCACCAGGTGGCTCCCGAGACCGACCTCAAGCGCCGGGCGCTCGTCGCTCTGGTGCTCACCGTGCCCGTCGTGGTGCTCGCGATGGTGCCCGGCGTCAACGTGCCGAACAGCCCGTGGGTCCAGCTCGTCCTGGCCACGCCGGTGGTGTTCTGGGCGGGCTGGCCCTTCCACCGCTCGGCGGCGAAGAACGCCCGTCACGGTGCCTCGACGATGGACACCCTCGTCTCGATCGGCGTCCTCACCGCCTACCTGTGGTCAGCCTTCGTCGTGCTCACCGGCCGAGCAGGCGACATGGATGCCGCACCCGGCGGGCAGACCGCGCACATCTGGTTCGAGACCGCCACCGTGGTCACGACGTTCCTGCTCATCGGTCGCTGGATGGAGGCGCGAGCCACCGACCGCACCCGCGACTCGATCCGAGGCCTCCTCAGCCTCGGGGCCAAGGACGTCGCGGTCGAGCGCGTCGACCCCACCACCCGCGCGACCACCGAGGTGCGCATCCCCGTCGACCGCCTCGCCGTCGGCGAGCGCTTCGTGGTGCGACCGGGAGAGAAGGTCGCCACGGACGGCACGGTGCGCGACGGGGAGAGCTCGATCGACGCGTCCCTGGTCACCGGCGAGTCCCTCGCAATCGATGTCCGGCCCGGCGACGAGGTCACCGGCGGCACGGTCAACCAGAGCGGGCGCCTCATCGTCGAGGCGACGCGGGTGGGGTCTGAGACGACCCTGGCCGGCATCACCCGCCTGGTCGAGCGCGCCCAGACCACCAAGGCGCCGGTCCAGCGGCTCGCGGACCGGGTGTCGTCGGTCTTCGTTCCCATCGTCCTGGGCCTCGCGCTGCTGACCTTCGTCGGCTGGTGGATCGGCACCGGCGACCCGTCCCGCGCGATCGAGGTCGCCGTGGCCGTGCTCGTCATCGCCTGCCCCTGCGCGCTCGGCCTGGCCACCCCGACCGCCCTCCTGGTCGGCACCGGACGGGGCGCGCGGATGGGCATCCTCATCAAGGGCGCCGACGTGCTCGAGGACACCCGCCGCGTCGACACGGTGGTGCTCGACAAGACCGGCACCGTGACGACCGGCGAGATGACCCTCGTCGACGTGTCGCCGTCCGGTCGCCTCCCCAAGGACCAGGCGCTGCGGGCCGCGGCCGCCGTCGAGGCCGGGAGCGAGCACCCGGTGGCACGGGCCATCGTGGCCGCCGCCCTCGCTCGGGGCATCGAGGTGCCGCGGGCGGGCGACTTCCTGTCCCTCCCGGGCGCCGGCGCCCGGGCGAGCATCAAGGGCAACGAGGTCACCGTGGGTCGCTCGGACCTGTTCGACGAGGTGCCGCGCGAGATCGGTCGCCCGACCGTCGACGGCACCACGGTCTGGGTGGGCTGGGGCGGCGTGGCGAGGGCCTCGCTCACGGTGGCCGACACCGTTCGCTCCAGCTCGGCGGACGGCATCGCCGCCCTCGGCGCGGCCGGGCTCACGGCATACCTCCTCACCGGTGACCACGACCGGGCCGCCCTCGACGTCGCACGCGAGGTGGGCATCCCCGCGGGCCGGGTGGTGGCCGATGTGCGACCGGAGGACAAGCACGCGATGGTCGCGGGCCTCCAGGCCCGCGGCAAGGTCGTGGCGATGGTGGGCGACGGGGTCAACGACGCCGCCGCCCTGGCCCAGGCCGACCTCGGCATCGCCATGGGCACCGGCACCGACGTGGCCGCCGAGTCCGCCGACATCGTGCTGCTGCGCTCGGAGCTGCCGGCCGTGCTCGACGCGATCAAGCTGTCCCGGGCGACCCTGCGCACCATCAAGGTCAACCTGGCGTGGGCCTTCGGCTACAACGTGGCCGCCATCCCGCTCGCGATGGCCGGCGTGCTCAACCCGATGGTGGCCGGCGGTGCGATGGCGCTCTCGAGCGTGCTCGTCGTGACGAACAGCCTGCGGCTGCGCAGCTGGACTCCCTGAGCTCCACCACCCCTGGATGCCGACTTATTGCCCTGCACCCACGCGGATCGCGCCGCAGGGCGCCGAAACGCGTGGGTGCAGCGCAATAAGTCGGGAAGGGAGGGGGGAGGGAGGAAGGGAGAGCAGAGGGGTCAGACGACGATCTCGCCGTGAGGCGTCTCGAACGTCACCGACATCAGGCCGGGCGTGCCGTGCGGCGAGACGAACTCGAAGGCGATGACCGACGAGGTGTCGTCGGCGGGGAGGCCGAGCCATTCGCGGACCCGCTCGGGGTCGCCCGCGATCTGGAGCGAGTCGATGGTGACGTCGGTGACGGCATCGTCGGAGGGGTGCGGCACGCCGGGCTCCCACTGCACGAAGAACGGCAGCTGGGGGTCGGCCTGAAGGCCCTTGATGCCGAGCTGCTTCCAGCGCAGCTCCACCCCGTCGGGACGGTGCCGGTTGCCCTGGGCGGCCTCACGACCGAGCCGCTTCTCCTGCTCGGCGATGTCGTCGACGCGCACCACCCAGCCGAGCCAGCCCCCACCGCACGCGCTGCGGGCCCGGACCACCTGACCGAAGGGTGCCTTGTCACTGGCGGGGTGGTCGAGGACCTCGACGACCTCGACATAGCGCTCGTGGGCGAGCGGCAGGATGATGTTGCGCGTCCCGAAGCGGGGGTGGACTCCACCGTCGACCGGCTCGACCCCGATCCGCTTCGCGAGGCGCTGAGCGGTGGCCCGCAGGCCGTCGCGCTCCGCGGCATAGACGACGTGGTCAACTCGCATGCCGTTCATGGTCGCACACGCGAGGGGGTGCTCCTGACACACCCCCCGAACGAGCGAAACTGCACGTCACCGGGGGCCCCACCCGCCTCAGAGCGCCCGCTGCCGAACCGCCTCGTAGACCACGACCGCCGCCGCCGTGGCCGCGTTGAGCGAGTTGACCCGCCCGACCATCGGGATGCGGACGCGGGCATCGGCCGACCTGAGAGCGAGGTCGGTCAGCCCGTGCTTCTCGGTGCCCACGGCGACCGCGACGCCCCCGCGGTAGTCGACGGCGGTGTGCGCGGTCTCGGTGTCGGGGGTCGTCGCGACCAGCCGGATGCCGTTGCGTCGCAGCCACCGCACCACCTCACCCGTGGGGGCGGTGGCCACCGGGACGGAGAACACGGTGCCCTTGCTCGCCCGCACGACGTTGGGGTTGCCCCAGTCGGTCACCGGGGACGCCAGGACGACGGCCGCGACGCCGGCGGCGTCCGCGGTGCGCAGGACGGCTCCGAGGTTCCCGGGCTTCTCGAGTCCCTCGCAGACCAGCACGAGGGGGTCCGACGGCAGCCAGAGGTCCTCCAGGGCCACGCCCGCGACGGGGACCACGGCGAGGAACCCGTCGGGCCCCTCGCGGTAGGCGACCTTCTCGAAGGCCGATCGGCTCAGCCGCAGGGTCGAGGCCCCCAGGTCGCGCGCCCGGGCCACCAGGGCTTGCTGCGACGACGGCTCGAGCATGAGCTCCGGGCAGTGCAGCACCGTGACGGGCACGACGCCGGCGTCGAGGGCCAGACCCAGCTCCTCGAAGCCCTCGACCACGGTGCGGCCCTGCTCCTCGCGCGCCCGTCGGCGCCGCAGGCCCAACACCTCCTTCAGGCGCGGGTTCGCGGGTGAGGTGACGACCAGCTCTGCCATGGTGGAGACAGCATCCCACGACCCCCGACAGCCGTGGGCCGGCCCGATGGCGCCGCCGACCGGACGACCTCGCGGGTCAGAGGAGGGCGCGCAGGACCGGCACGAGCCCGTCTTCGTCGACGTCGTCGGTCACCGCGTTCGCGACGGCCTTGACCTCGTCCGGTGCGTTGCCCATCGCGACCCCGTGCGCCGCCCAGCGGAGCATCTCGAGGTCGTTGCGCTGGTCGCCGACGGCCAGGGTGTGCTGGGGCTCGACACCCAGCCGGCGGCGCACGCCCTCCAGGGCGGCCCCCTTGGAGACCCCCTCCGGGGTGATGTCGAGCCAGGCGCTCCAGCCGACGGCGTAGCCCACCCCGTGCATCCCGATGCGCTCGGTGGTCGCGATGAACTCCTCGCTGGTGCTGCTCGGGTCGCGCAGGGTGAGGCGGGTCACCGGCGCGGACATCAGCTCCTCCCAGGAGACGATGCGCGGGATGCCGTCGAGCTCGCCGTCCGGGAAGGGCGCGGTCACCTTGAAGCCGACGCCGAGCTCCTCCACCGCGACCAGGGCGGTCGGGAAGTGCTCACGGAGCATCCGCAGCGCCGGAGCCGGGTCGAAGGTGACCGCCTCGATCACCTCGTAGCCGTCAGCGAGCCCCTCGTCGAGGCGCAGGACGACGGCGCCGTTGGCGCACACGACATACCCGGTGGTCAGGCCGAGGCGTTCGAGGACGGGGAGCGTGCCGATGATGGCCCGGCCGGTGGCGATGGTCACGTGGTGCCCGGCGTCCACCACCTCGCGGACCGCGTCGTGGACGGCCGGGGAGAGCTCGCCCTCGTGGTTGACCGTCGTGCCGTCGATGTCGAGCGCGACGAGGTGTGGAGTTGTCATCGGTCCCCACGCTACCCGGGGTCGGTGGACGTGCGGTGCGTCAGGGACGCGCCTGGCCCAGCTTCCAGTAGCCGCAGAAGTAGATCCGGCGACGATCCACCCCGTGGCGCACGAGCGCCCGGCGGGCCCCCGCGGCGAAGTCGGACTCCCCACACGCCCAGGCGTACTGGACCGGGCTGCCGCCCGTGGCCAAGTGGCGGTCGAGGGCCGGCACCAGGACGCTGCCGGGCGAGCCGGTGCGCACGTGGACCGTGGCGTCCCCGAGGTCGTAGGCGTCGAGGACGTCGGGATCGGCGACCTCCACGTGCACCTCGAGCCCGTGGTCGCTCGCGTCCTGCGCCCCGCCCCACGCATCGAGGATCGCCGCCACCGAGGGCACCGCCGTCTCGTCGGCGACGAGGACCTGCCGGCCCTGGACCTCCAGCCCGCGGTAGAGGGCTCCGCTCGCCCGGATGCCGACCGGGTCACCCGGCCGGACCCGGCAGGTCCAGGCCGAACCCGGTCCGCTGTCCCCGTGTGTGACGATGTCGATGTCGACGGTGCCGGCCAGCGGGTCCTGCTCGCGGATCGTGTACCAGCGCAACGCCGGTCGCTCGTCCGCAGGGAGCTCGGCGACGGCCGCCCGCGGGTTCAGGGCCGCGGGGTCCGGCATGAGAAGCGGAGCCCCGGCCGGAGGCATGTAGAGCCCGACGTACTCGTCGGGCCCGCTGGGCACGAACGATCGCAGCTCCGGCGCTCGCGCGGTGACCCTCTTCATCCCCCCGCCGAGGTCGGTCACCGCGGTGACCGTCGCGGCGAACTGTGGGGTGTCGCTGCGGATGATCGGCGCGGCCGGGCTGACGCGGGAGTGCAGCCGGGCGGCGGTGGCCAGGGCCTTCTGGGCGACGGTCATGGGGTCCTCCTTCGGGGGATGACGACCGGGGACCCGGTCTCCGGGTCGTGCAACACGCTGGCGGTGACGCCGAAGACGTCCTCGATGACGGCCGGGGTCACGACCTCGGCGGGAGTCCCTTCGGCGACGATCCTCCCGTCGCGCATGGCGACGAGGTGGTCGGCGTAACGGGCGGCCATGGCGAGGTCGTGCAGCACCATCACGACGGTGACGCCCTCCTGATCACACAGTCCCCGCACCAGGTCGTGCACGTCGAGCTGGTGGGCGACGTCGAGGAACGAGGTCGGCTCGTCGAGCAGCAGCACCGGGGTCTGCTGCGCGAGCACCATCGCGATCCACGCCCGCTGGCGCTGGCCGCCCGAGAGGCTGTCGACCGGCACGTCGGCGAGGTGGACGAGGTCGGTGCGCTCCAGCGCCGACGCCACGGCGGCCTCGTCCGCGGCGTTCCACGACCGGAGCAGTCCGTGGTGGGGATGCCGCCCCCGCTCGACGAGCTCGAGCACGCTGACTCCCTCGGGCGCGAGGGGTGCCTGGGGGAGCAACCCCACGACCCGCGCCACCGCCTTGGTGGGCAGGCTGGAGATCTCCTGCCCGTCGAGGAGCACCCGGCCGCCGCGCGCCGGCAGCAGCCGGCCGAGACCGCGGAGCAGCGTCGACTTCCCGCAGCCGTTGGGCCCGACGACGGCCGTGGTCGCGCCCGAGGGGATGGTGAGGTCGATCCCGTCGACGACCACGCGGTCGTCATACCCCAACCGGAGCCTCTCGGCCCGCAGCCGAGACGTCGTGGTGGTCGGTGCGGTCATGGTCATCCGATCTCCTGGGTGCTCGTACGGCGGTGCAGCAGCCAGAGCAGGACGGGCGCACCGAGGATGCCGGTCACCACACCGACGGGCAGGGGGGTGCCGTCGACGATGGTGGCCGCGAGGTAGTCGGAGGCGAGCACGGTCGCGGCCCCCACGAGGGCCGCCGTGCCCGGTGCGGGTCGTCCCGGCAGCAGGGCCCGGGCGATCGGCCCGCTCAACAGCCCGACGAAGGCGATCGGGCCGACCAGCGAGGTCGCTCCGGCGACGAGGGCCACGACGGCGAGGGTCACGCCGAGGCGGGTGCCGACGACCCCGAGCCCGAGCCCACCCGCCACGTCGTCGCCGAGCGAGAGCACCGCGAGGCTCCGGCCCAGCAGCACCAGCACGGGCAGCAGCAGGACGTCGGCGAGCGCCATCCGGGTGATGTCGGTCCAGGTGACGGTGTTGAGGCTCCCCGTCAGCCAGATCAGCGCCTCCTGGGCGTTGTAGATGTCCGCGTAGAGGAGCACCCAGTGCACGAGCGCCCCCAGCATCGCGGCCAGGGCCACACCGACGAGGATCATCCGGCCCGTCGTGCCTCCCCCGCGCCCCGCCTGGGTGAGCAGCGCACCGGCCACGAGGAGCGACCCGGTGAGGGCGGCCACCGTGACCGCCGCCCCGGTGAGGTCGAGGACGACGACGGTGAGCACGGCGCCCGCGCTCGCGCCGAGGGTGACGCCCAGCACGTCGGGGCTGGCCAGCGGATTGCGCAGCATGGTCTGGAGGGAGGAGCCCGCGGCGCCGAGGGCGGCGCCCGCGAGCACGGCCATCACCGCTCTGGGCAGGGTCGACTCCATGAGGACGAACGAGGCGCCGGGGATCTGTTCTCCCGAGAGGATCCGGATCGCGTCGGGAAAGGAGACGCGATAGTCGCCGAGCAGCGCCCGGACGACCACCAGCACGATCAGCGACACCCCGAGGGCGCCGACCACGAGGTTGCGTCGGCACCGACGCCGACGGCGTACCGCGGTCATTACCTCCGAGGTGGTCACAGCGCCCGCACCCGGCGCACCACGGCGACCAGGACCGGAGCCCCGATGACCGCGCAGACGATGCCCGCCTGCACCTCGGCGGGCCGGGCGACGAGCCGTCCAGCGATGTCGGCGAGCACGACGAGGACGGGGCCTCCGACGACGCAGACGAGCAGCACCTTGCGCAGGTCGGGACCGACCAGGGCCCGGGCGGCGTGCGGCACGACGAGCCCGACGAACCCGATCGGTCCGGCGATGGCGGTGGCACTGGCTGCGAGCAGGATCGCGCCCGACGCGGCCAGGGCGCGGTGGAGCAGCACCCGCTGGCCCAGGCCCCGCGCGAGGTCGTCGCCCAGGGCGAGGGCGTTGAGCGTCGACCCGGAGGTGAGGGCCAGGAGCAGGCCGACCGCGATGAAGGGCAGGACACCGACGATCTGGCCCGCGTCCCGCCCGGCGACCGAGCCCACCTGCCAGAAGCGGAACACGTCCAGCGAGCCGCGACTGGTGACGAGGAGCCCCCCGATGAGGCTGGTGGCCAGCGCCATGACCGCCGCACCGGACAGCACCATCGCCAGGGGTGCGCTCCGGCGCGGGGCGGTCATCGCGACTCCCTGCACCAGGACGGCGACGGCGACGGTGCCCACGATGGCGGCCACGGCATACCCCTGCACGGTGCTCAGGCCGAGGAAGCGGATGCCGATCACGACGGCGAGGGCCGCGCCCGCGTTGAGGCCGAGGATGCCGGGGTCGGCGACCGGGTTGCGGGTCAGCCCCTGAAGCACGGCGCCGCTCACCGCGACGCAGAGCCCGACCACGATGGCGATGAGCGTGCGGTCGACCCGGGAGGCGACGATGCCGGAGGTGTCGGGGTCGACACCCACCCCACGCAGCGCGTCGAGCACGGCGCCCGGGTCGGTGGTCTGCACCCCGACGAGCACCGAGAGCACGGCCACCACGACGACGAGCAGCCCGCCGACCCCGAGCACGCCGGGGAGTGGCAGCCGCGCGGTGGTCACGACGCCGGTGTCCCGCTCAGGGCCTGGACCACCTTGGGGAGGAAGACGTCGACGGCGACCGGGATCGACAGCGGGCTCGGGGAGGACATCGACAGCGCGACGGAGTTGTCGGCGCTGGCGACGTACTGGCCGGACGCGATGGCCGGGATGCGGCTGAGGAGCGGGTCACTCGTGACGGCCTCGGCGCCCTCGGCGTAGAAGACGAGGAGGTCGGCGTCCAGGGTGGAGGACTTCTCGGCCGAGAGGTTGGCACTGAACTCTCCCGTGGACGCGCTCAGCTCGGTGACGGTCGGGGAGTCCACGAGACCGAACCGGCGCAGCATCTGCGGGCGCAGGTCTGAGGAGGTGTAGAGCCCGATGGTCGAGAGGTCGGTGGGAGTGAACCATCCCCAAGCCGCGGACTTGCCGGCGATCTCCGGGTGATCGGCGAGGGCATCGTCGATGACGGCGTCGGTAGAGGCTCGGAGCTCACTCGCCGTGCTCTCGCGGCCGAGGGCGGTTCCGATGGTCTCCAGGGAGGTCTCCCACGACGTGCCCCAGGCCTCTCCCGGGTAGGCCACGGTGGGCGCGATCTTGGTGAGCTTGTCGTACTCCTCCTTGCTGAGCCCGGAGTTGACGCCGAGGATCAGGTCGGGGGCCGCGGCGGCAATGGCGTCGTAGGGGATGCCGGCCGTGTCGTCGTAGCGAGCGATGGCGCCGCCCTTCACCCCCAGCTCGTCGGCCTTGGCGTCGAACCAGTCGGTGGAGCCGGCGTCGTTGCCGCCCCAGGTGATCTTGGGGGCACCGACGGGGACCACCCCGAGGGCGAGCACGGCATCCGCATCGGACCACCCGACCGTGGCGACCCGGGTTGGGGCGGCCTCGATCGTCGTGGCGCCGTGGGCGTGCTCGATGGTCACGGGGTAGGCCGCGGCGTCGGCGGTCGTGGCAGCCGGGTCGGCCGTGCCTCCGCCGTCGACCGGGCCGGTGGAGCAGGCTGTGAGAGCCATCGCGAGGGCGGGTGCGAGGGCGAGCAGGTGGCGACGGGAGCGCATTGGACCTCCGGGGGAAGCGCGGCGAGGAACCTTGGTTAGGTTAGCCTTACCTTAACCACGAAGGAGCGACGCCCGTCAACCCCGTCCGCCCGGCGCCCGCGTCAGCGCACGGGGGTCAGCACGTCCAGCCCGACGTGGGCGCGCAGCGCCTCGGGCACGAGCACCGAGCCGTCGGCCTGCTGGTGGTTCTCGAGGATCGCGACGAGCCAGCGGGTGGTGGCGAGGGTGCCGTTCAGCGTCGCCGCCACCTCGTTGCCGTGCTCGCCCCTGAAGCGGGTGTTCAGCCGGCGGGCCTGGAAGGTCGTGCAGTTCGAGGTGGAGGTGAGCTCGCGGTAGCGGCCCTGCGTGGGCACCCATGCCTCGCAGTCGTACTTGCGCGCCGCCGGACCGCCGAGGTCACCCGCGGCCGTGTCGATGATCCGGTAGGGCACCTCGATGGCCGCGAGCATCTCCTTCTCGAAGGCGAGCAGCCGCTCGTGCTCGGCCGCGGCGTCCTGGGGACGGCAGTACACGAACATCTCGATCTTGTTGAACTGGTGCACCCGGATGATCCCCCGGGTGTCCTTGCCGTAGGACCCGGCTTCGCGGCGGTAGCACGTGGACTGACCGGCATACCGGATCGGTCCGCCCGAGAGGTCGACCACCTCGTCGGCGTGGTAACCGGCGAGCGCCACCTCCGAGGTGCCGGTGAGATAGAGGTCGTCGGCCTCGAGCCGGTAGACCTCGTCGGCGTGGTGGTCCAGGAACCCCGCCCCCGCCATGACGTCGCTCTTGACCAGTGTCGGGGTGATCATCGGAACGAAGCCGGCCGCGATCGCGCGCTGCATCGCCATCGCCAGCAGGCCCATCTCGAGCCTGGCCCCGACCCCTTTGAGGAAGTAGAAGCGCGAGCCACCGACCTTGGCGCCCCGCTCCATGTCGATGGCGTCGAGCCCCTCACCCAGGGCGAGGTGGTCACGGGGCTCGAACCCGTCGGCGGCGAAGTCACGCGGCTCACCCACCGTCTCGACGACCACGTAGTCGTCCTCACCGCCAGCAGGCACCTCGGGCTCGACCACGTTCCCGACCGAGCGCAACAGCCGGCCCAGCTCGGCGTCCGCCGCCTCGGCCGAGCCCTGGAGCTCCTTGACCTGCGCCGCGACCTCCTTGCTGTGCACGATCAGCGCCTGCTTCTCCTGCCCCTGGGCCAGGGCCACGTCCTTGCCCATCGACTTCTGCTCGGCACGGAGCCGCTCGTATGCCGTGAGCGAGCTCCGGCGCACCTCGTCGGCTCCGAGGATCGCGTCGACGACCCCTTCGTCCTCACCGCGGGCGCGCTGGCTCGCGCGGACGAGGTCGGGGTCCTCCCGGAGCAGCCTGATGTCGATCACGCAGGAAGTTTATCGGCGCGCGCGGGCCCGGTTGTCCACAGGTGGGCCGGTCTCGACGTCTGTCCACAGGTGGGTCGGTGTCGAGATGCAGTCCCCTCCACGACCGTGCAGGATCCGCGCATGAACGAAACCGCCGACGCCCAAGCACCCGTCCAGACCACCGCGGGGTGGTACACCGACCCCACCGACTCCACCCAGTTCCGACGGTGGGACGGCGCGGCGTGGACCGACTCGACCATGGCCAACCCCTCTGGACGCGCTGCGCTGCCGGACGCACCGTTCCGCGGCGGTGCCGGAGCCAGCGCCGCCAGCACTCGTCCGCCGCTGCGGCCGGCGTTCTTCGTGTGGGCTCGCGTGCTGCAGGTGCTCTTCGTGGCGACGGGCCTGGTCGCGGCGACCTCCGGCGGCATCCACCTCTGGACCGTCAGTTTCGTCAGCCGGGTGAGCGGTGACCCGACGAGCGTCGACCAGGCCGAGGCAGACCTGCACGACATCATCGAGGCTCTCGCGGGCGGAGTCGGCGGGCTGCTCTACCTCGCGACCGGCGTGCTCTTCCTGATCTGGCTCGTCACGGCATACCGGTGCAACCGCGTCGACCCCGCCCGCCTCACCCACAGCGACGGCTGGGCGGTCGGGGCCTGGTTCGTCCCGATCCTCAACTTCTTCCGACCGTTCCGCGTGGTCTGCGACCTGTGGAACGCGGTGCGCGAGACGAGCGACGGCGGACGCCCGGGCCCGGACCGCCCACTGCTCCCGGCGTGGTGGGCCGCCTACCTGTTCATGCTCGCGATCGACACGGTCGAGCGGTTCCAACAGCGCTCGATCGCCGTCCTGGAGGGGCCGGAGGTGATCCAGTCCATCCGGACCGCATCCTGGACGGGTGTCATCGGCGACCTGGTGACCACCGTCGCCGCCGGGCTCGCCCTGATCCTGGTCACCCGGCTCACCGCCGCACTACGACGGCCGGCCACCCCCGTGCTCAGTCCGAACGTCCGGTGAGGAGCAGGCCGGTCCCCAGACCCACCATCATCAGCCCCCCGACTCCGCCGACCCGCTCCATCCGCTGCGGCGAGGACGCGAACCAGTCCCTCGCCCGGCTCGCGACCAGCGCCACCGTGCCGTCCATGAGCAGGGCCAGCACCGCGAAGATCGACCCGAGCGCGAGGAGCTGGAGGAGCACCGGCGAGGTCGACACGACGAACTGCGGCAGCAGGGCCGCGAAGAACACCACCGTCTTGGGGTTCGTCACACCGACGACGTACCCCGCCCGCACGGCGTGCAGCCGCGGCACGACCACCAGCATCCCGCCGTCGAAGGCCTCCGCGAGAGCCCGCCGGTTGCGGATCGCCTGCACCCCGAGCCAGACCAGGTAGCCCGCACCGACGAGCTTGAGCAGCGTGTATGCCGTGGCGCTCGCGGCGATGAGGGGGCCCAGTCCGACGGCCAGGGCGCAGATCTGGGTGAGGATGCCGAGCGCGTTTCCGACCACGGTGAGCAGGGCCTCCCGGCGCCCCGAGGACAGCGCGCGACCGATGGTGAACAGCAGGCTCGGTCCCGGGATCGCGATGATGACTGCGGACGCGGCGGCGAACGCGAGGAGGAGTGACGTCGACGGCATACCGATCAGTGTGTCGCCGGAGTGGCGCCCGCCGCACCGGAGCTGTCGCTGGCGGCATCCCGTCTCGCGTCCAGGCGCTGCATGACGGGGGTGGCGAGCACCCCGTGCACGACGACGGAGAGGGCGATGGTGAACCCCACGGTCGACCACAGCCACCGCTCCTCGGTGAACGGGGTGACGCCGGCGGCGTACGCGAGGTAGTAGATCGAGCCGACCCCCCGGACCCCGAAGAAGGCGACGACCAGCCGCTCGCGGTGGTTCAGACCGGCGTCCCCCACCTCGGTGCGGTGCCCGAGGAAGGCGAGGTAGCCCGCGACCGGTCGCACGACGAACACCAGGGCCACCCCGACGCTCACCCCTCGCCAGTCGAGGTTGGCCAGGAGCCCGTTGGTGATCGCGAACCCGAGACCGAGGAGCAGCACGAGGGTGAGCAGGAGCTCGAGGCGCTCGATGACGTCGTGCATGTGCACCTGGTAGGCGTGGTTGCGCTCGGCCGAGCGGATCACGAGGGCGCCCACGAACACCGCGAGGAACCCGTAGCCCCCAGCCAGCTCGGCGGCACCGTAGGAGAACAGCAGCGCGGCGATCGCCACCAGCGGTTCTCCCACCTCGGCGAGCCGCAGGGACCGCCGGGGGCCGCGGAAGGCGAGCTGCGACATGCCCCACCCGCAGGCCGCGCCCACCGCGACCCCGACGACCACCTTCCCGAAGAGCTCCCACGCCATCCACCGCAGCCCCCAGTCCGAGACGGGCCCCACGCTGGCGAGGAAGATCGCGGCGTACACGAACGGAAAGGCGAGCCCGTCGTTGAGCCCGGCCTCGCTGGTCAGCGCGAAGCGCACCTCGTCGGTCTCGTCGATCTCGTCCAGGGTGTCCTCGTCCTCGAGTGTCGGCCCCCCGACCTGCACGTCCGAGGCGAGGACCGGGTCGGTCGGGGCGAGCACCGCGCCGAGCAGCACGGCGGCGGGCAACGCCACACCGAGCGGCCCCCAGGCGAGCAGCGCGATCCCACCGATGGTCAGGGGCATGGCGATGCCGAGGAGTCGCCACGTCGGGGACCACGTCGACCAGGAGGCGCCGACCCGCCAGCGCAGCGGCCGGTCGATGGCCAGCCCGACACCCATCAGGGCCACGAGCACCGTCGCCTCGGCCAGGTGCTCGATGACGGTGCGCGAGGCCACCGGGTCGAGCATCAGGGCCTGCGTGCCGGGCAGGAACCCGAACGCCATCCCGGTGCCCACCAGCACGATCGGCGCGGACAGCGCATAGCGGTGGAGCGCGCTCGGCAGCACGGAGGCCAGCAGGAGAGCAGCACCGAGCAGGAGGTAGACCAGCTCGGGCCTCACGGCACCTCGAGCCCGACGTCGACGAGGTGGTGGGCCAGGTCGTGGAGGCAGTAGCGACCGAGGGAGAGCACCGTGAACTCCGAGCCGCCGGACCGCGCGCCGGTGAGACCCCACTGCTCACCCGAGACCCCGACAAACGCAGCGGACAGCTCAGCAGCGGACGCGGCGATGACATCGGCCACCTCGGACGTGTCCTGCTCCTCGTAGCGATCCTCGGTCGCTGCCCGGTCCTGGTCCCAGTTCGCGAAGGAGGGGTGGCCGCCCGCCAGCATCGCCCGCACCCGCTCGGTGAAGATCGTGCACACGTCCCTGACGTGACAGCCGTACTCCAGCGGCGACCAGGTGACCGGGTCGGGTCGCTGCCGCACGTCGGGGCGGCCCAGCACCGCTGCCCAGGGACCCGTGTATGCCGTGATGCGCGCGGCGATCTCGGCCGCGGGGATCACGCCCGCGGCGAGGCCGCACTCGGGGCAGGTCTGGTCGAGGGTCCACGTCCAGTCCTTCTCGTCGGGCACGATCTGCCGGCCTTTCTTGGTCACCACCTCGCTCGCCTGATCCATGTCCGAAGAATACGGCGATCGCGCCGGGGGTCCTGACGTCATGTACCTTCCACACTGTGTGGGAGCAGTGGTTGACGTGGCTGGGGATCGCCGTCGCCGTCCTCTTCGCCGGCGTGGGACTCGCCCTGGTGCTCTCCTCACGGACGACGGGGCGGCACGCGCCGGCGGCGAGGCGACCGGCTCGGGACACGTTCCGCGGCGATGGCTCCGATCCGGCCCCCCGCCAGCGGCTCGCCGTCGTGCTCAACCCGACCAAGGTCGTCGGTGACACCCTGCACGCGACCGTGCGGCGGGTCTGTGCGGACAACGGGTGGGACGAGCCGCTTTTCCTCGAGACCGAGGAGCACGACACCGGCTTCGGCCAGGCGCGCACGGCCCTGCGGGAGAAGGTCGACGTGGTCTGCGCGTTCGGTGGCGACGGCACGGTGCGCGCGGTCGCCCAGGAGATGGTGGGCTCGGGGGTGCCCATGGGGCTGCTCCCCGGCGGCACCGGCAACCTGCTCGCCCGCAACCTCGAGATGGTCACCGACGACCTCGCGCGAGCCGTCGAGATCGCCGTGTCCGGCCGCAACCGGCACATCGACGTCGGCTGGCTGACCCTCGACCCCAGCGAGGCCCACCTCGAGGAGCACGTGGGCGAGGGGGCCTCCCTCGGCCGGCGACGGCACGCCTTCCTCGTCATGGCGGGGCTCGGGCTGGACGCCGCGATCATGGAGGCCACCTCGGAGCGGCTGAAGTCGCGGATCGGCTGGACGGCCTACATCCCTGCCGGGCTGAAGAACCTTCTCGTGAGGCGGTTCCGGGCCCGGGTCGGCATCGACGGTGGCGAGGACATCGACTACCGGGCGCGCACGATCCTCATCGGCAACTGCGGCAGGCTCACCGGCGGCATCAACCTCATGCCCGACGCCGAGCCCGACGACGGCACCCTCGACGTCGTCGTCATCGCGCCGCGGGGCATGCTCGCCTGGGTCGGGGTGGCGGCGCGGGTGCTGACCAAGAGCGACCGCTCCACCTCCACGCTGGACCGCTACCGCTGCCAGTCGGCGCGCGTGGAGGTCGACCACCCGCAACAGATCGAGCTCGATGGCGACATCGTCGGCGAGGCCAGCCACATCGAGGTCGAGGTGCAGCCCAAGGCTCTCATCGTGCGGGTCACCCAGTCCCGAGCCTGACCCTCGCCGCTAGGCCTTCTTCTCGCGCCACTGACGCTCGAAGGGCAGCCGCCAGGTGAACGGCGCGATGAGCTGGTGGATCTGGTTGGGGCCCCAGGTGCCCTGGGTGTAGGGCCGCACGATGGGCGGGTTGTCGAGCAGCGGCTGGCTGATCTCCCAGAGCCGCTCGATGCCGCTCGCCGAGGTGAAGAGGGTGCGGTCGCCACGGGCCGCGTCGTAGATGAGCCGCTCGTAGGCCTCGAGGACCGCACCGGCCCAGCTCGTCTCCTGCATGGCGAACTGCATCGACAGCTTGTCGAGTCGGAAGCCCGGCCCGGGTCGCTTGCCGTAGAACGACAGTGACATCTTCGAGCGGTCGGCGAGGTCGAAGGTCAGGTGGTCAGGCCCCTGGTCCCCGATGCCTGAGCCCGCCGGGAACATCGACTGCGGGGGCTCCTTGAAGGCGATCGAGATGATGCGCGCGCCCTCGGCCATCCGCTTGCCGGTGCGCAGGTAGAACGGGACACCGGCCCAGCGCCAGTTGTCGATGTAGCACTTCAGGGCGACGAACGTCTCGGTCTCGGAGTCGTGGGCGACACCGGGCTCCTCGTGGTAGCCGATGTACTGGCCTCGCACGACGTCCTTGGGGTTGATCGGCTGCATGGAGCGGAAGACCTTGTTCTTCTCCCGGCTGATTGCCATCGGCTCCAGGGCGGTCGGCGGCTCCATCGCGGTGAAGGCGAGGATCTGGAACAGGTGGGTCACGACCATGTCGCGGTAGGCCCCGGTCGTCTCGTAGAAGTCGGCCCGCGAGGTCAGACCGAGGGTCTCGGGCACGTCGATCTCGATGTGGGAGATGTTGTTCCGGTGCCAGATCGGCTCGAACAGTCCGTTGGCGAACCGGAAGGCGAGGATGTTCTGCGCCGGCTCCTTGCCGAGGAAGTGGTCGATCCGGAAGATCTGCTCCTCGTCGAACACCTCGTGGAGCTGGGCGTTGAGGGCGACGGCGGAGGGATAGTCGGTGCCGAAGGGCTTCTCCATCACCACCCGGCTGCGCGCCACGAGGTCGGCCTCAGCGATGGTGTTCACCGCCGAGAGTGCGGCCTTGGGCGGGATGGAGAGGTAGTGCAGGCGCTGGTTGACGTCGCCGGGCAGCTGGTCCTCGGCGCGCTTGACGGCCTCCTTCAGCTTGCGTGGGCCGGCGGAGAGCGGCACGAAGTCAAGGCGTTGGGCGAACTCCTTCCAGTCGGCGTCGTCCAGCTCGCGGGTGCTGTGCTCGCGGATGGCGACCAGGGCCTGGTCGCGGAAGTCGTCGGCGCTCATCTTGTCGAGCGAGGTGCCCACCACCCGCAGGTCGTCCACCAGCCCGGACTGGAAGAGGTGGAGCAGGCCGGGGATGAGCTTGCGCTTGGCAAGGTCTCCGGTGGCTCCGAACAGGACGACTGTGGTGGGCGCGGTCATGGCCCCAGCCTGTCGCCCCGGGGCCTCCACCGCCACCCCCACGGCATCCGACCCTGACCAACCCTCGACCGACCTCCCCGGCTTCGTCGGTCAGATTGCTGCCGACACGCGGCGAGCACGGCGTGTCACGACAGCTGGACGGAGGAAGCGGGGAGAGCTGGTCGCCACGGGGCGGCGGTCACCCGTCGGCGTACATCTGCGACCCGGGGGTGGTGAGCACCTCGCCGGTCTCGAGCCAGGTCTTCAGGCCCGAGAGGATCATCGGCCAGCCTCCGTAGAGGGTGGGTGGCGCGTCGTCTTGAAGCTGGTCGTGGGTGACGACGAGCCGGCAGGAGTCCCCGACGGGCTCGATCTCCCACGTGACCCGGGTGGTTCCCTGGGCCTCCTCTTCGTCCCCCCAGGTGGTGAGCATCGACTGCACCAGCCGCCGTGGCGGGTCGACGACGAGGTTCTCGCCATGGCTCAGCTCGCGCTCGGCGCGCGGGTGGGTCGTCGTGAACGTCGATCCCGGAGACCAGTCGGACCGGACCGAGGCCCCGAACTGGTACTTGGCCCGGGCGCTCGGATCGGTGATCGCGTGCCAGAGCTGCTCGGGCGTGGTGCGGATGTAGATCTCGAAAACCTTCTCCATGGTGGACTCCAACGTCGTCTTGAGGTCGGACAGACCAGCGGCCCAGCCCTCGGTGTACTGGGTGATCCACCGGTCGTGCAGGAGCCGGATCGGCACGACGTTGAGGTGGTGGTGCTTCTCGCGGCCCGACCGCCTGGCCACCACGAGGCCGGCCTGCTGGAGGATCCCGAGGTGCTTGGCCACCGCGACCCTGGTCATGTCACGGCCCCTGGTGAGCGCGGCGAGGGTCTGGCCGTCCTCGGCGAGGAGGGCATCGAGGAGGGCGCGCCGCGTGGGGTCGGCCAGGGCCCGGAACACGGGGTCCACGGTGGTCCTCTCGAAGGCTGGGGGCACTCAGGACACTCAGGACACTCGACGCTCGACGCTCGACGTTCTGCTCAGCTGCGGCGTTCGGTGAGGTGGATGGTCACGTCGTCGCCGGTGGCCTTGCCGAGCTGCCGGCGCAGCGCCGCCCGGATCGCGAGCTTGTGCGTGCCATCCCCCAGAGCCATGAACGAGCCCTGGAACGGCAACCCGTCCACGGTCCCGGCGACCTTCACCAACCCCCGGGTGCCGAAGAACTCGGCGGTCCAGTCGGTCACCACGTAGGTCCAGCCCCCCGGAGCCGCGCTGGTCTCCAGCTGCGCGGTGAAGGTGCGGTCCAGCGCTCCGCTCATCGCGAATCCTCGACGACGACGAAGCGGTTGCCGTCCGGGTCCTCGAAGGTGAACATCGGGGGCACGCCGTCCCAGCGCAGGACATCTCCGACCGTGACGCCCTTGCCGCGCAGCGCCGTGTGCTCCTGGCCGGCGTCCGGCACGGTGAACCGGATGCCGGTGTCGACTCCCCGCCCACCGGCATCCCGCCCATCGGCATCCCGCCCGACCAGGGCCACCGTCACGGGCGCGTCGGGCGGGGCCACCTCGACCCAGCGCATGCTCGGGCCGGCCCATCCGTCGACGCGGACCTCGAACCCGAGGGTGCCGACGAAGAAGTCGAGCGCCGCGTCGTGGTCGGAGACGGGGATGGCGACGGTTCGGACGCCGCTGATGGAGGTCGCTGTGGTGTGCTGGGTGGTCATGGCGGTCCGCCTCGTCGTCCTCGATCCACGCCCGGTCGCGTGCTGCTCCTACTATAGGAAACCGAATGGTGTCCTGTCCAGATGGCGGCTGGCGGCCGGAGTCAGTGCGGTCAGGCGAAGAGCTGGGTGCCCCAGTCACCGTCGGCGGTCAGCCCCGGAGGGCAGGCGAAGAGCGCGGACCCGGTGTGCTCGATGTACTCGTTGAGCGCGTCGGTGCGGGCCAGGGCCTGCTGCATCGGCACGAACTGGGCGTGGGCGTCGCGCACGAACGCGATGAAGAACAGCCCCGCGTCGAGGTGCCCATAGCCGTCGGTGCCGTCGGTGAAGTTGTAGCCCCGTCGCAGGATCCGGATGCCGCCGAGGTTGCTGTGGTGCGCCAGCCGCACGTGGGCCGTCTCGGGGATGCGCGGCCCCCCGTCCGCGCTGCGAGCGGCGAAGTCGGGCTCGTCGAACTCCTCGCGCTGGCCCAGCGGCGCCCCGACCTTCTTGTCCCGCCCGATGGTCTGCTCCTGGTCCATCAGGGGGGAGCGGTCCCAGACCTCGATGTGCATCCGGATCCGTCGCGCCACGAGGTAGGAGCCGCCGGTCATCCACGACGTGCCGCCGGCGACGTCATCCGGGCCGACCCACACGTGCTCGTCCAGCGCCGCGACATCCTCCGCGTGGACGTTGGCCGTGCCGTCCTTGAAGCCGAACATGTTGCGCGGGGTCACCTGCGAGCGGGTCGTCGACGAGGTGCGCCCGAACCCGAGCTGGCTCCACCGCACGGCGACCACCCCGAAACCCATCCGCACGAGGTTGCGCACGGCGTGCACCGCGACCTGCGGGTCGTCGGCGCAGGCCTGGATGCAGAGGTCGCCGCCGGTCGTGGCCGGGTCGAGGTCGTCACCGGCGAATGCCGGGAGGTCCAGGAGTGCGTCGGGCCGGCGGTCGGCGAGACCGAACCGTCCGTCGAAGAGCGAGGGGCCGTAGCCGATGGTCACCGTGAGGTGGGAGGCCTCCAGGTCGAGGGCCTCACCGGTGTCCTGCGGGACGCCCCACGGGCCACCGCCGACCACACCGCCGGGGGCCGCCTCGGCGCCGTAGGTCATCCGCTCCGCGGCCCGGGTCCAGGCGGTCAGCAGGTCTCGCAGGGCACCGGGATCGTCGGTGATGACGTCCAGGGCGACGAAGTGCAGGCGGTCCTGGGCAGCAGTGACGATGCCCGCTTGCCGCTCGCCGCGGAACGGCACCAGCCCCTCGGGAGAAGCGGGTTCGCCGGGTGCAGAGACCGCGGATGCCGGCCGCGCGGCATACGTCAGACCGGCGGCGGCGCCCGCGATGGCGGCCCCCGCACCGCTGGCGAGGACCGCGCGACGGGTCGAGGGCTCCATCAGCCCTGGCTGACCACGCCGGCAACCGTCGCAACGGGCTCGGCGTAGGCGTCGAGCGCCTCGCTGAGGCCCTTGACGTCAGCCGGGGTGAGGTCGGTGTAGAGCACGAAACCGTCGCCGTCGCGGTAGGACTCGAGCAGGGCGGCGAGAGCGTCGCCGCGGGTCTCGATGGTCTTGACGAGCTCGGGGTCCTTCTCGACGAGGAAGGGGCGCAGGGCCGCGATGGCCGACTTTGAGCCCTCGAAGTTGGCCTCGAAGTCGTAGAGGTCGGTGTGGCTGTAGCGCTCCTCCTCGCCGGTGATCTTGCCGGTGGCGATCTCGTCGAGGAGGGCCTTGGAGCCGTTGGCGAGCTGGAGGGGGTTGAGCTCGACCGCCTTGGCCTTGCCGACGAGCTCGGTCACGTCGGTCAGTAGCTGGTCCGCGATGGCCGAGGAGTCGTCCTGAAGACCGGTCTCCCACAGGTCCTTCTCGAGGCGGTGGTAGCCGGTGAACTCCATGCCCTCCTCGGTGACCTCCTCGCGGCCGTCGATCTTCGGGTCGAGGTCACCGAAGGACTCGGCCACCGGCTCGATGCGCTCCCAGTAGGACCGCGCGACGGGATAGAGCGCCTTGGCCTCATCGACCTTGCCGGCCTTGACGAGGGCCACGAACTCGGTCGTCCGGTCGAGGAAGGCGTCGGACTGCGACCCGACGTAGCGCTGGTAGTCCGCGGTCGCCGCCTGGAGGTTCTGGTCCTCGGTCTTCGGGGCGGTCGACTCACCGCTCACGGTGAAGTCCGCGCGGATGCCGTCGCCCACCATGCCCGGCTTGCAGGCGGTCTGATAGGTGCCCGGCTCGGCGACCTCGACGAGGAAGCTCCTGGTGAGTCCCGGGCTGACGTTCTCGACCTCGCCCAGGATCCGGTCGCCCTCGCCATAGACGTAGAACTCGTTGACCTTGCTGCCCGAGTTGGTGATCTCGAACTCGATGGTCCCGGCCTCGGCCTCGGTCCGGGAGACCTCGCACGTCGTGTCGGTCGCCGCGACGGTGACCGGGCCGGCGGAGGACGAGCCACTCGAGCCGTCCGAGGACGAGTCGCCGGTGGACGAGCAGGCCGTGAGGGCGAGAGCAGCCGGGAGGGCCAGGGTGAGGGCGAGGGCGCGGGTGCGCATCGAGGTGCTCCTGTGAGGTTGGGGCGTTCGGTCGGTGCGGGGCGGTGCGGCGGCGGCGACCGGGACGGTCAGGCCGAGGCCGACTGCGTGTTCGGGGACGACGTGGCGCTGCCGGCACCGACGGCGGCCGGGCGGCCGGGGCGTGCCGGGCGTAGGAAGAGGGGCATGACGATCCCGACGTAGAGCACCCAGGCGATGGCCTGCAGCCAGGTCGTCTGCGGAGTGAAGTTCAGCGTCCCCTTCAGCAGGACGGCATACCAGCTCGTGGGGTCGACGCTGCCGGAGACGTCGAACGCCAGGTTGTTCAGGCCCGGCAGGAACGCCGCCTCCTGCAGGTCGTGGATGCCGTAGGAGAGGATGCCCGCCGCGACGAGCACCAGGGCGACCCCGGTCCAGCGGAAGAAGCGCGAGAGGTTGATCTTCAGGGCGCCGCGGTAGATCAGCCAGCCGAGCACGATCGCGCCGCCGAGCCCGACGACCCAGCCGAGGAGCGGGAGGTTGTTGCCGGCGCCGGCCGCCTGGGCCGTCGCGTAGAAGAAGATGGCCGTCTCCAGGCCCTCGCGGCCCACGCCGAGGAACCCGACGAGCGCGACGGCCAGCGGGCCGAGGTCGAGCGCCTTGTCGAGCTTGCCCTTCAGCTCGCCCGAGATCGTGCGGGCGGCGGACTTCATCCAGAAGACCATGACGGTGACGAACGCGACGGCGATGATGCTCGCGGTGCCCCCGATGAGCTCCTGAGCCTCGAAGGAGAGCTGACGGGTGCCGAAGGTGAGCACGGCGCCGAGCACGACCGACAGGACGACCGCGGTGCCGACACCGGCCCACACGTAGGGGATCGCCCAGCGGCGGCCGGTCTTGACGAGAAAGGCGAGCAGGATGACGACGACGAGCGCTGCCTCGAGCCCCTCGCGGAGCCCGATGAGGGCGTTGCTGACGAACATGGGCTCGGCTTTCCACTCGCGGTCACTGAGGTAAGGCTTACATGACTTAGGGAACCCTAACAGGCGCCCTGCGTCAACTGCCGGCTTGGACACACCGCGTGATCCGCCCCACTTCCGGGGTTCAGGTGGCGGCGGGTGCTCCCGTCGCTCAGGCGCCGACGAAGAGCTCCAGCGCCGTGCCGTCAGGGTCCTTGAAGCTCAGGGCGGTGCCGTAGGGCGCCTCGACGAGCCCGCTGTGCTCGATGCCCACGGCGTTGAGGTGGTCGGCCCACGCCCGGAGCTCCCCCGTCGTGTCGACCGCCAGGCCGAGGTGGTCCATGCCGGGGCGGAACGGCGTGAACGACTCGCTCGTCGTGGGGTCGTGCTCGGTGAGGCCCAGGTTGGTGCCGCCCGGAAGGGTGAAGAGTCGACGGCACAGTCCTTCGCCCTCCAGCTCGCCCGCGGGCGGGAACCCGAGCACGAGCTCGTAGAAGGCCGTGCTCGCGTCGAGGTCGCTGACGGTCAGGGCGAGGTGGTGGATCCCGGTCACGTGGGGCATGCCACCCAGTCTTGCGCGCCGGCAGGGTTCGGTCACGCAGAAGACCGGAGCGCACGCAGATATTGGTGCGTGCGCTCCGATCTTCTGCGTGACGGCCGACGACGGAACACCGGTCGGGGCACGATCTCAGCCGCCGGGGGTGGCGAGCCGGATCTCCTCCGCGGTGGGCACCCGCGCCTCTCGCCCCTCGGGCGGAAGGCAGTCGCTGATCGCGGCCATGATCCGCTTGGTGTCGGCGACGGCCGAGCGGTACTTCAGCTCCACCGGCTCGCCCACCCTCACGGTGACCTTGGGCGGGCTGGTCACGCCCCACATCCGGGGTACCGGGGAGGACCGCGGCCAGACGCGCTCGGTGCCCCAGATGCCGAAGGGGATGACCGGTGCGCCGGTCATCGCCGCCAGCCGGGCCGCACCCGACTTCCCCTTGAGCACCGGGTCGTAGAACCTCTCGCCCCACGGGATCGTGCCCTGCGGGAGCAGGCAGACCAGCTCGCCGCCCTCGAGGGCGAGCGCGGCCGTCTCGAAGGAGTCCGTCCCACCCCCGACCCGGTCGACGGGGATGCCGCCCATGGCCGCCGCGAGGGCGCCCACCACCGGCACGTCGAAGAGCTCCTTCTTGGCCAGGACCCGCCCGGTGCGGCCGGTGGGGCGCATCATCTGGATCATCGCGGGGACGTCGAAGTACGAACGGTGGTTGCCGACGAGGATCGCCGGGCCGGTGCGCGGGATGTTCTGGGTGCCCGAGACGTCGAAGCGCGCGTAGGGCCAGGCGTAGGGAGGGCTGGCGAGGAAGAACAGCCTCTGGAGCTCGACCCCGATGACGGGGATCTTCAGCACCCCCGGTGAGACGTCGAAGTGCACGATCGGCCAGCCCCGCGCGAGCGCATAGACGCTGAGCCGCGGGTCGGGGTTCACCGCGGACGGGTTGCCCACGGCCGACAGCAGGGGCAGGTCGTAGATGGAGTCGGAGTAGGCGAAGCTCTCGGCGAGGTCGACACCCTCCTCCTGCGCCCACTGGCGCACGGCCGTGAGCTTGCCCCGCGACCACACGAACGGGCCGTCGATCGAGCCGTCGAAGGTGCCCTCGTCGGTGAGGGAGTAGCGAGTGGCGATGACGTGGTCGAAGCCGAGCCGGTCGGCCAGCGGCTTGATGAGGTGGAAGGGAGTCGTCGTGGCCAGCACGACGGGGCGGCCGGCCCTCTTGTGCTGCTCGATGAGGCTCAGCGCGAACGGGTGCACGACGGCCGTGATGGCCTCGGCCGCCGCCTCGGCCGCGGCCTCGAAGGTGGCCGACTCGCGCCCCTTCGCCACGAGGGTGGCCTGGCGGGCCAGGAAGATCGAGGGCAACGTCTCCCCGATGAGGTCGAACATGCCGTAGAGGAACCGCTCGCCCGGAAGCTTGCGGGTGACCACCCCCAGGTCGTACATCGCACGGGAGAGCAGCGGACCGGTGCCGCCCTGCAGCAGCGTGCGGTCGAGGTCGAAGATGGCCGCACCTGACATGGGCCCGAGGCTACCGGTTGGCCGATCGCGACCGCCTCGGCCGCGGCATACATTGGGGGTATGCCGCGCGCTCCGCTCACCGCGTACGTCCTGGGCGGTGGTGGCGTGCTCGGCTCCAGCGAGGTCGGGATGGTGCGGGCGCTGGCCGAGAGCGGCATCCGCCCGGACCTCGTGCTCGGCACGAGCATCGGCGCCATCAACGGGGCGTTCATCGCTGCCGACCCCGGGCCGGAGGGTGCCGAGCGGCTGGCCTCGGTGTGGGAAGCGGTGCTGCGCGAAGGCGTCTTCCTCGACAACCCGGTGCGGCAGGCCGCGCGGATCGCGAAGTACCGCACCCACCTGCTGTCCAACGCGCCGCTGCGCCACATCATCGAGCGCTACCTCCCGGTCAGCCGGTTCGAGGAGCTCGAGGTCGAGTTCCAGTGCGTCGCCGCCTGCATCGAGGACGCGGGGGGTCACTGGTTCACCGAGGGCGACCTCACCGACCCGGTCGTCGCCTCCTGCTCGGTTCCCGGCCTCTTTCCCCCGGTGCGGATCGGGGAGCACCACTACCTCGACGGCGGGCTGGTGCACTCCATCCCGGTCGGCCGGGCCCTGGCCCTGGGCGCCACCCGGATCTTCGTGCTCCAGGTGGGCCGCGTCGAGCAGCCTCTGACCCCTCCGACCAAGCCGTGGGAGGTCGCCACCGTGGCCTTCGAGATCGCCCGGCGGCACCGCTTCGTGCACGAGATGGAGTCGGTGCCCGATGACGTCGAGATGCACGTGCTCCCGAGCGGTGCGAGCGAGAGCCCCAACGTGTCCATCGGCCAGGCTCGCACGGCGCGCATGCAGGAGCGGATGGAGCAGGCCAGGGTGGCGGCCACGGCATACCTCAACGGACTCGACCCACCGCAGGCGCCCCAGCCCTAGGCTGACCCCATGGGAGCGAGATCCATACCGCCGCCCCCGGCTCCGGTGCGGCGGGTGCTGCACGTCGTGTGGCCGGTGGTCGGGGTCGCCGTGACCTTGGCGCTCGCGCCGCTCGTGGCTCTGGGGGCCTTCCTCGTCGTCGTCGACCGCCGGGCCCGGCTCTTCCGGGTGGCCTCGCTGGCGATCATCCTCATGTGGGTCGACATCCGGATGCTGATGACGTGCTGGGCGCTGTGGGCCAAGAGCCCGGATGGTTCGTCGCCGACCTGGCGCCAGGACCACGAGCGCCTGCTCTCCCAGGCCCTGGACTCGCTGATGTACTACTCAAGGCGCTGGGTCGGTCTCGAGGTCGAGCTCACGGACCGGATGCACTTCGGCTCCGACACCGAGCCGCTCATCGCCCTGGCGCGCCACGCCGGGCCCGCCGACTCGCTGGCGATCGCGTGGCTGCTCTCGCGCACCGCCGGGCGCCTCCCCCGCATCGTGCTGGCCGAGGCACTGCGTTGGGACCCCAGCATCGACACGATCCTCACCCGCCTCGACTCCTTCTTCGTGCCGTCGTCCTCCGGTGCTGGGGAGGACCGACTCGCCGGCGTGACCGCGATGGCCTCCTCGATGAGCGTGGGCGACGTGTTCCTCATCTTCCCCGAGGGCCAGAACTGGACGCCCTCGCGGCGGGCCCAGATCATCGACCGCCTCCGACACCGCGGCGAGGCCGACCGGGCGCGCCGGGCCGAGGAGCTGCGCAACGTGCTCCCGCCCAAGACCCGAGGGGCCTGGGCGGCCCGCTCGGCACGGCCCGGTGCCGACGTCATGGTGATGGCCCACGCCGGGTTCGGGCACCTGTCCACGCCGCGACTGATCTGGGACGCCCTGCCGTTCCACGACCGGCGCTTCCGCGTCAAGACCTGGACGTATGCCGCCGACACCGTCCCCCTGGAGCCCACTGCCTTCGACACCTGGCTCGACGAGCACTGGAGCGAGGTCGACGCCTGGGTCGAGGACAACAAGACCCGCGCTCCGGCGGCGACCCACCCGCACCGCGGGAGCCCCGAATGATGAGCCGACCGATGACCGTCGCCGTCGTCGCCATCACCGTCGCGTCCCTCGCCGTGGTGGGCCTCGTGGCCGGAACGGCCGGTGGCGGCGCCGCGGGTGGGGCGACGCCGGTCAGCAACCTCGCGGACATTACCGGCCGCTGGGTACCGGTCGACGACACCGGGGCTCCGGCTCCGGTGGCCGGCACGATGAGCCTCACCTTCGCGGACGGGTTCGTCCTCGTGGAGACCGGGTGCAACACCGGCCGCGGTGGCGCGTCGGTCGAAGACAGCCGGCTGGTCGTCGAGGAGCTGGCCACCACCCGCAAGGCCTGCGTCCCACCCCTCGGTGAGCAGGAGGCGTGGGTGCTCGACATGGTGACCAACAGCCCGCGGATGGAGCTGGCCGGGCCGACCCTGTCGCTGTACTGGGGCGAGGGTGAGGACTACCGGCTCTCCCTCGCACTGACCAGCACCGGGCCCTCGATCTGACGCGGGCTCCCCTCTCAGCACAGGTTGGGTCTGGAACCACAGGCAGGAACCTGTGGTCCGCGCACGAACCTCTGCTGAGCCCCCCGGCCGCACCACTCAGCACACGTTGGCTCTGGAACCACAGGCAGGAACCTGTGGTCCGCGCACGAACCTCTGCTGAGCTCCCCGGCCGCACCACTCAGCACAGGTTGGGTCTAGACCCACAGCCAGGACCCGGTGGCCCGCCCACGAACCGCTGCTAGCAGAGGTTCGTGGGCGGCGCGGAGAGCGGTTCAGGGGCGGGTTGACCGGAGGCCGGTGAGCCAGGACCGCGCACGGGCGAAGTCCGCGTCCGTGGCCCGGGCCCCGATGCTGGCGGGGGTCCGGTCCGCGCGCGGGTAGGACCCGAGGAACCGCACGTCGGCGCAGATCCGCTTCAACCCCATGAGGGCCTCACCGAGCCGCTCGTCGAGCACG